>JBJEXV010000001.1:0-18670 GCA_051886175.1 Candidatus Coprovivens sp.
ATAAATAGAATAAAGATATTAATTATTTAGGAGAATAAGATGAGATTTATAGATTTTATTAATGAAGCATCAGTCAGAGAATCTAATCTTGCAAGTGCATCAAGAAAAGTAGCACAGTTCATTGGTAGAAAGATTGGTTCAGATTTTAAGGAAATTAATGGTGAAACATATAAGAATGCAGATGGTGTATTCTTTGGTATTTTATATGTATCAGATAATAATGATGCATTGAGAATTAACTGGGATGGAAAGAAATTCTATTCAATTAACTATTGGGATGATTATGCAGGAAGTGCAAATCAACCTTCAAAAGAAATTAAGACAGCAGATATTGGACCAAATGATGCATCGTTCGTTCAGTTATTGCCAGAAATTATTAGAGCAATTACAACTGAATCAGAAACATCTGATGAAATGTATGAATCTTTTATTGTAGAAAAAGTAATTAAGTATGAAGATGTTGAATGGAAATCTCCAGCAGATTTTATTAAGGATGTTGCTGCAGATTGGACAATTGACCAAATTCAGTCAGTATTGAAACAGAATGGTAATACTTATAATAAGAAGCAAATTCAAGCAAAGGTCGACCAAGTATTAGGAACTGAATCTGAACCTGAAGAACCTAAGAAGAAAGGTGGTAAGAAGGTTGTAGTTGAAACAGGTAAACCAGAAAAGGTTGCGACACCAGAATGTGTAAAGAAAGCAAATGAAACATTAGCAAAGACAAAGTATTCTGACCCTGATGTTGTATTTGAAAACTTGAATGAATATACACAGATGGTTGCAACTGGTTATTCTCCAGCATTATTGATTACTGGTCAAGGTGGTATTGGTAAGTCATATAACGTAAATCAGGTTTTGGCTAAGTATGGTACAAAGGGTGAAGATTATGTTATTATGAAGGGTAAGTGTACACCTATTAAGATGTATAAGTTCTTATATACACATTATAATCAGATTTGTGTATTCGATGACTGTGACTCAGTATTTGATAGTAAGGATGGTATTAACATTTTGAAGGGTGTTTTGGATTCTGGTGAAAACAGAGAAGTATCATGGGATAATGCAAACACAGTTGATACATTTGGAATGACAAGAAAAGAAATTGAAACTGAATTGGCAACAGCAGTTGCAGCAGGTGTCAAGAATCCTATTCCAAGTTATTTTGAATTCCAGGGTGCAGTAATCTTCATTTCAAACTTGACTTATGATGACATTTATAAGAAAGATAGAGCATTGCCAACAAGATGTTTGACAATTGATATTAATTTGAAAGCAGAAGATGTAATTAATAGAATTAAGACCTGTTTGCCAAGTATTAAGATTTATAAGGCTCTTGCGAAGAATGGAGAAAATAAGGATATTACAGATGAAGCTATGAAGAAAGAAGTCTTTGAATTCATGATTTCTGATGAATTCAAGCAAATACTTGGAGGAACAGAGAAGGAGCTTAATTTCAGATCATTTATAAAACTTTATATGTTAAGGCATGCTGGTTTGGAACATTGGAAACGTTTGGCAGCAGCAATTTAAAAAAATTAGGATCTTTTTATAACAGAGGGGTTTACAAGCCTCTCTGTTTTATTATATTTGTATATGTAAACGTTGAACATATAACAAGGAGTAAAGAATGAACGTTTATCGAGTAACTAGTTATCATTGTGATGAAAACGGTAAGCCATTTGGAGAACCATTTCAGCATATTGTATATACTGATGAATTGATGGAAACATACAAGAATAAGAAGTATGTTGAAAAGATTGATGTTTTCGTTCGCATGGACGGTTGGAAGCCAATTTGGACTAAGGACGGAAAGGTTGATGAATTAGATTAGTTATAAATAAGTTAAGCTTGTACCTCTATTGTTGATTGAGTTAAATAAAGTTTATTAAGTTTGTATTAGAGGTTTTAACTTTATTTTCGAAGACAATAGAAAAACTATTGTCTTCTTTTTTATAGAAAAGTGTCAAGAAAAATACCATACTTTAGCATGGTGATATGAATTGGCACAAATATATAAATATAACATAGTACCCCAGGAAATGAGGAATCTCTAGATAAATATTCTAGTAAGCCTATTGATACTGCAAGCATTAGCTTGCTTGAGTAGGAACTGTTGAAAAATAACTTTAAGAAAGTCCTCTGATTTATCAGAGCGACAGATTTCATTAGGAGAAAAAATGAAACTAACTGATGATAAAATTATTGTGAAGAAATGTTCAAATAAGACAGCAGGCGGTATTTTCGTTGCAGATATTGGTCAGAAGATTGGAAACTCACTATGTGAAGTCCTACATGTGGGACCAGGTCGTTATAATCCATATACTGGAAAATATGTTGAGCCTGAAGTAAAAGTTGGTGATCGTGTATTGATTAACAACTCAGTATTAGCAAAAATCAATTTGCGTTATAATGGTGAAAAGCCTGCTGAAGATGAATATCTAGTTGCTGCACAGGATTGTCGTATTATTCTAGAAGATGGAGAAACAGTCTAATGAGAGTACAGGGTGCAAACGTTTTAGTTAAGAAGATTAACGACAAAGTAGCAGGAAGCATTTTTATTCCATCATTTGGTAATATGGGATATTGTTATTGTGAAGTAGTTGCAGTCGGTAAGGGTGCATATTTTATGCCAAAGGATGAGTTAATTCCATTACAAATTAAAGTTGGTGATAGAACATTGATTAACCAAGGTGTAATGGAAGAATATGAAATTGTTAAAGATGGTAAAAAGCAGACTTATTACTGGGTACCTGGTGTAGAATGCACAATGGTCCTAGATGATACAGAAGGCATTTAATGAAAGTTTTTTCAATATTTAAAAATAAAAAGATAATTGCTGGCATTGCATCTGCAATTGTCTTTTCTCTTGTTTTAATCAGTTTTGGAGTTTATGGAGCAGAAGCACAGAAACTTCTATTTACTGTATTAAAAACAATAGGTCCAATTGTTGGTATAGCATTTGGATATTTTTTATGTGTATTTTTACCATTCAGAATTGCTGAAGCTTTAAGAATTCGTAGAGAAAAGGAAGAGGAAGCAAGAAAGAATGATAAAATTCAAAAACAAATACAACTAAAGAAAGACTTAGAACATAAAATTCTAGAAACTTTAAATAAAAAGGAAACTACACTATGAGTGAACAATTCGACCCAGTGAATAAACCAAAACAGTATAACAAAAACAAGTGTGGTATTCAGACTATTGAAGTCACACGTTATCTTGGATGTGATTTAGGAAATGCATGGAAGTATATGTCAAGATACATGTTTAAGAAGAAACCAAAGGAAGATTTGGAAAAGGCAGTTTGGTATCTTGAAGATTTTATATATAATTTCTTATATCAGAATGATTGGACTTTAATTCCAGAATTCTCATTCCATGTTCCAACATTAGTAAAGGAATATATGCAGAAGTTCATTGATTTTGAGGAACGTCCAGAAGTTCAGAGAATGTTCAAGCATATTTTGTCAATTATAAATAATGAAGGCATAATCGATAAGGAATTATTTGATTATGATTTAAAGAATCTATTATTATATGCACAAACATTAAAAGGCATAGAAATTGTAGACTGATTTTTCGTAAATAACTATTTACAAAAATAACTAAATTTATTAAATATAACATAGTACCCCAGGAAATGAGGAATCTCTAGATAAATATTCTAGTAAGCCTATTGATACTGGTTTAAATACAAACCTTGAGTAGGAACTGTTGCTAAATCCTTTAAAAGAAGGTCCTCTGCTTTAACAGAGCGACAGATTTCATTATATTACTAAAAGGAGAACTTATATGGAAATAACTAACGTATCTGTAATGCCATTAAAGAATGGAAAATTTGACTGTTTAGCAATTTGTCAATTTACTATTGATAATGAATTTATCATAACAGGCCTAAAACTTTATAAGAAAAATGAAAAGTTTTATGTCGTATTTCCAAAGAATATTCACAACAAGAAAGCAATGAAGTATTGTCATCCAGTAAGTGATGGAGTATATCAGAAAGTATTAAATGCTATCTTGACTGAATATCAATCCATGAAAGAAGCTAATATCAATAACCCAGAAAACATGGTGCAGGAAGATGAATTCTATAAGAAGAATTTTGGTGAAACTGCATTTGGTCAATTTGGTAAGGTATTAGAACAAGTCGAAGATATGAAGACTGCTGCAAGAATTTGTAGTCATGACGAACAGCAAATGTCTAATTTGAAAGAAATGTTTAGTCAATTAGATGCATTCGAAGAAAAGATGAATAAAGATCAAGAAGCAGGCGAAAATAAGTATAAGGAATACTTAGAAAAAAAGCGTGATTTATTGAATAAAGCCGCAAATGAAAGAATGAAGGCAAGAAATAATGGCGAAGAAAAAGCATAATTGGAAATCACCAAACTTCGATAAAATCAATGTTTCAAAGTTAGATGAAAAACAAACAATGCTGGAAATTTTAAACGATCCTAATAAGATGCAAGCTGTATTGGAATTAGGTCGAACAGCAATGAATTTGGAAATGAATCTACAAGAAACGACTTCATTGGAAGATTGGACTGAAAAGGTATTGTTATTATTACCACATAATTTTACAGATAAAGAAAATTTTAGTGAACAACTTAGGGAATTTATAAATGGTTATAGAAGTAAACAACAAGCAGGTGACAACACATAATGCAGCAAAAATGGTTTTTGCATCAGTCATTGAAGACGTATACATGAATTTTAATGAATATGCAAGAATATTTATCAAGAATTTTAGTGACTTGAACGAAGAAGAAATCAGAGAGCTTTTTGAAAAGAGAGAAAAGATCTATGATTCAATCAATAAAATCTTAAATAAAGAGAAAATGTAATGATTAAGTTTGAAGTAAATAAAACATATCATGATAAAAACAATAATTCATATACAGTATTGAATAGAACTGAAGATACTATTGAATGTAAAGTTAATCATGTAATCAAGAAATATCATGTAATAAAGTATTGTAATATTGAAGCTGTTATTAAGTATGGAACACCATTTATTATGGCAGATAAAATTCATTACCAATATGACGATGAAATTGATGGTAGCGGTATTAAGCGTAAACAAATTAATAAAGAGAATATGGGATATATAGATGTCATTAGAAGAAGAATCTGAAGTAGAAGTACCAACTCAAGAAACAGAACAGTCACAAGATGAAGGTGGTCAGTCTGTAGATTTGGGTAATATGGGTAATTATTTTGAACAAGTAAGACAAAATTACTTTGAAATCAAAAGAACAATGTGGGTAGTAGGTACTATTGATTGGGATATTGCTATTCGTATTATTCAGAGATTGTCTTTCTATAGAACACAAACAGATAGTAAAGACCCTATCACAATTTATTTGTCATCACCAGGTGGTGGATGTGAAGCAGGATTTGCAATCGTAGATGCAATTGAAGAAATCAAAAAATTTGGTGTACAAGTCAACACAGTTTGTTGTGGATCATGTTCATCAATGGCGTCAGTAATTTTGGCAAGTGGTACAAAGGGTTGTAGATATGCATTCCCATCATCACGTATCATGATCCATCAGGCAGGAATTGATTTATTTGGTGGTAAGCTAAAAGATATTGAAATTATCCATAGAGAAGTTCAGAATTGGACAGATGCTATGAATAAGATTTTCAAGAAACAGACAGGAAAGAATCTTGAAGAACTTAAGAAAATGATTGAATATGATAATTATATGTCAGCAAATGAAGCCAAGAAAATCGGTCTAATTGACAAGGTGCAAACCAAATTAATATAAATAGACTATGATTAAAAAGGTAACTATGAGCAATATTAATTCAAAAGATCATCAAGACTTTTATGACTTTATTCATGGAAAGAAGACTGAAACAAAACAGCCTACTATCCATACTGCACAGGAATATGATTTGCCTCCTGTGAAACCACGTCCAGTACAAAAGAAATATCCTTTGTATGAAGATGATGAAATATATCGTCATCCAGTAGTAAGACAAGCTCCACAAAAGCCTGTTGAACCTCCAAAACCAAAGATGCCACGTCAGTTGACAGAAGCATATTCTTTGATTGAAGATATGAAGGTGAAGATGGAAGATATTTTCTATCGTTATGGTATGATTGGATTGGAAAGATTAGACGAAGCTTTGGAAGATGTAATTGATGAAATTATGAATCCAGAACCAGTTGTAATTGAACGTCCAGTTCCAACACAACAACCAGAAAAGCCAGTTGTCAAGAAACGTAAGAGACGTGTTGTAAGAAAGCCAATTCAGACACAGACAAATGAAGCAACAGAAGATGTTGAACCTGATGAAGTTTTGGTAGATCCACGTAAGTCATTAAATGATTTGGATATTAATGATTTAGGTGCAATTCTTGGTAAAGAAACAAAGGAATATAAGACAGAAGCACAAAAGAAGACTGAACAGTTATTGAATGCTTATGGTAATGAAATGGAAGCTGAACAGCAGAAAGTTGCAGAAGCACAAGCTGCAGCAGAAGAAGCAGAAATTCAGCAACCTGAAGATATTCCTGACGAACCTCTAGAAGTTATTGGTGAAAATGAAGAAGAAACAGCAGAATAACTTGAAAGAGAAGTTACCAAAGAATAAGGTCCTTGTAGATGGCACTGTCTTAGAGGCATTGCCAAATGCAATGTTCAGAGTTATGTTAGATAATAACAGTGTAGTTTTATGTACAGTTTCTGGTAATATGAGACGTCATTTGATTAGAGTATTGCCTTGTGACAGAGTACAAATTGGTGTAGAAACATACGATTTATCTAGAGGAATTATCTATTATCGTTATGATAATTCAAAAAAGATATAAATAAAGTATGAGAGAATATCATAGATTACATCCGAAAGAAGTTGATTGGTATGATTTACAGGAAAACAATCCTGAATTATACGATTTGATTTTTGGAAGTATGAATAAATGGAAAGAATTTGAACAATTACCTAATTTATCGATGATACCTATGGAATATCAGAACATGATACCAGAAAATATCAGAAAGAATGAAGAAGATAATAGAGTTCAACATATCATGTTAACAAAATGGTAAAAACTAAATAACAACTTAGTGAAATAAGAGGTAAATAATATGCAAACAATGTCAACTATCGATCAGACTGGTGCAGTAGAAGCAGAAGATGTTTTGGTTAATCAGCTACGTGCTATTAAGTCTTTCCCTAACCGTGCTCGTAAGGAATTATCAGCATGCGCAGTACCACAGGTAAAGGAACCAAAGGAAGAAGCAGAAAAGGCTGCATTCAAGAAAGGATATGAAGCAGGAGAACTCGCAGGTAAGAAAGCAGGTTATCTAGAAGCTTTGCAAAATCTAGAAATTTTTATTAAGAAACTGAATGCTTAATTAAAATTTTTTATTGTTTTTATCATGCCTGAATAAGGCATGATATTTTTTATGAACATAAAACCCTAATAATACAGCGAGTTGAAGGAAAAATAATATGTTTGGATATAAACAATGTGTATATGATAATTTCAAGAAAATTATCTATTTGAAAGAACAGGATGACGATAGATACCACAAATATCCTTATGACCAATACTGTTATATTCAGTCAAATGAACCAACAGATTTGAAGGATATTCATGGAAATTACATGAAGAAATTGACTTATTCTGACAAATCAGTCATCCAAAATTTAAAGAATTCTGGTATTATTGTTGCAGAAAGTGATTTCAAACCTGAAGTCAAATTCATGCATGACCGTTATGACAAAGTAGAATTAAAGCCAGATATTACAAAATGGAATATATGTCTATTCGATATTGAAGTGGCATCAGGATCACAATTCTATGATGACCACATTATCAAAATCAGAAATAAGAAGACCAATAGCGTCTCAGATATTAAATTATATGACTTCGATGTAAACTATCCTACTGATGATTTTGAAGTCTGGGATGAACGTGAGAGCGCCTGGAAGAAGTATAAGGATTCATGTTATGTTGAATATGATTTCCCTGCTTCTGATAAAGCATTATGGCCAATCAACTGTATTTCTTGTTATTCTACAAAAGACAAGAAGATGTATACATTTACTACACTTGAAAATGAACCTAATGCTGACGATGACCCAGAAACAAGACCATTCGTTGAATTTGTTTATGAAAACGAATTAATAATGATGAAGAAATTCTTGCAATGGTTCAATAAACAAAAATTTGATATTATTTCAGGATGGAACTCAGAAGCATACGATATTCCTTATATTATCAATAGATGTCACAGATTACGTGCATTGTGGGATGTTGCTACTGAATTCGAAAGAGCTTTGTCTCCATTGGCAAAGATGCCAAATGAAAAGAAAATCTTTGATAGAAAGCTACCTGATGTTGACTTAGGTTCAACATGGGAAATTCCAGGTCTATATTCTTTGGATTACATGGAATTGTATAAGATGTTCGCTGACCATCCACCTATGTCTTCATTTGCATTGAATTATGTTTGCAATATGGAATTAGGTCAAGGTAAGTTGGAATATGAAGGTAAAATCAATGAAACATATAAGAGGAAGAAAAAGCGTTTCAAACACTATAACCGAGATGACGTTTGGTTGCTAGTAGATTTGGAAGGTAAGAAGAAGATTTTCCCATTGATTATTGAATATGCTTATGATACCTTGGTTAATTTGGATAAGATTTTCATGAAGGTACCAACTTCTGAAGGTTATATCATGAAGTATCTTCATAATGAAGGTAGAGTATTCAATGATAGAGAAACACATCATGAAGACTGGTGGAGAAAAGAAAAGTGTTATGAAACACATCTAAAGGATGGTTCATTATATTATCAGAACACTGAATATGAAAATGAATGTGAAATGGCAAAGTTTAGAAAGGCACGTTTGTCAAATCCAGATGTTCATCCATTCGAAGAATTCCACGTAAAGGCAGGTTATTGTTATGACTATCCAGGACGTTATGACTGGTGTATGTCATTCGATATTACGTCATCATATCCTCATCATATTATGCAGTTCAACATTTCACCAGAAGTAGTTGTTAAGCATCCTAAGAAGGAAGATGTAGAAAGTGGTAAGGTAATTTTGACTGATGTTGCTGAAGTAGGTTTCTTGAGAACTGATGATGCAATCATTCCATCAATTGCAAAGAAGGTATTCGCTGAACGTAAGGAATACAAGCGTTTGAAGGCAGAAGCTGCAGCAAGAGGTGATAATGATGCTAAGATGAGATACCACAATATTCAGTTGAATAAGAAGAACATTATTAACTCTTTGTATGGTGTATGTTTGACTGATTCATTCCATTTGTATAATATTGAATGTGCAAGAGCAATTTGTAGATGTGCACGTGTTACATTGAGAGATTGGTTGAAGAAGTATCTTGATAGTTATTACGTCTCATACGAAATAATTAAGGATGTTGAAAAGTATTGGGGTATTAAGTTAAAGAATAAAGAAAAGTTCACATTCACAAATAGAGAAGCATGTGTAGTTCACTGCGATACTGACTCATGTTATTTCTGTATTGCTGAATTGCATGATAGATTGGTAGAAGAAGGAATTAAGATTGAAACTGAAGATGAAGTAAGAGAATTCTTTAGACACGCAGAAGATATGTTTACTGATTTCTTTGTTAAGGTTCTAGAATATAGAGCAAAGACTTCAAAGACTACAAACAAGATTAAGTTCAATCGTGAAAACATTTTCTCTAACATGTTCTGCTTTGCAAAGAAATTGTATATTGGAAATATCATTGATAGTGAAGGTGATTTATATCCATTGAAGCCAGTTGAAGGATTTAAATCTATGACAGATGAAGAAAAGGAAAAGCTGCCAGAACATTGGCGTAAGCATCCTGAAGGTCCAAAACACAAGATCATGGGTGTTCCTATTAAGCGTTCAGATATGCCTGATTTCTGTAAGGTAGCTGCTGAAAAGTTGGCATTCGATATTGCAGCAGGTATGAGTTATAGTGATGCACAAGAAGTTGTAGAACAGACGTTCCAACAGTATAAGGCAGCAGGTATTGATGTAGTTTCAAGTAAGAAGAGTATTACTAACTATAAGAAGTATATTCCAAAGCCAATTGAATGGTATACAAAGCATGGATTAATTTTCGATAAAGGAATGATTTTCCAGGCTAAGGTAAGTTTGGCATATAACTATTTGATTGCAAAGAATAAATTGAAGTTAGTGCCAATAAATAATAACACCAAGTTCAATTACATGTATGTAAAGCCAAATGATTATAACATTGAAGCTATTGCATTTATTGGTAGTTGGCCTGATGAACTAGCACAAATACTTGAAGTTGATTATGAAACGATGTTTAGAAAATCCTTCGTACCAATTATTGAAAAGATGTTCCAAATCAGTAAATGGATTGGTGAAAAGGACTCTATCAGAATTGAAAAGTCAGGAATGTTTAACTTTTTTGGATAAGGAGAAACTATGGAAAAATGTCCAATTTGTGGAAAGGAAAGTAAGAATAAGGCAGGTTTGAGTCTACACATGAAGAACATGCATAAGGACCAAACATTAAATGAAAACAAAGCTGCAGAAAAACTTATTCAGTCAGAATTAGTCACTGAGAATAAGGAAATTAAGGCAGAAGTCCAGAAGAAAGAGGATGAATTTGTATCAGTTAATGAATCTGTTGATACTGATTTCGTTTCAGTGAAGAAGAATCCATATCGTGATTTATACCCTGGAGAAGGTGAAGTTATTAACGAATGGTGCTAAAAATGTAGAAACTTTTATATGCACGGTTGTTTACGACCGTGCATATTTTTGTATATTTGTATTATTAAACAATGAAGTTTAAGATATAAAGAGGTAAAAAGAATATGGCTAATTTTAGTTTTAAAGATAATATCAACAAAATCGGAAAATCTGGATTGAAGGATTTAATTGCAACAGAATTGGATGAAGTATCATTCTTATCAACTAACGTAGTTGTAATGAACCTTGTATTCAGTGGAAAGATTATGGGTGGTATTAAGAAAGGAACTATCAATACAATTTGTGCTCCTTCAGCAGAAGGTAAGTCATTGATTGGCTTGAATTGTTTGAAATCTGCTCAGAAGGCTGGAATGGACTGTGTAGTAATTGACTCTGAAAGAGCATTCCCATTCGCTGTCGCTAAGGCACTTGGAATTGATATGTCCAAAATTCCAGTCTATCAGGCGGTAAACATTGGTGATATTAAGCGTATTTATGCAATGATTAATGAAGGAGCAAAGGCAAAAGAACGTAAGAACATCTTTGTATTGTTTGACTCTTGGGGACCACTCGTATTCACAGGTTTAATGGATAAGGCAGAAAAGGGTTCAGATACTGCAGATATGGGTAGAACTGCAGGATTTAAGAATGAACTTGCAAATATCATTAACGCTTATGGTAATACAACATTCTGTGTTAACCATGTTTATGATTCACTACAAATGTATGGTGAAAAGTTCTGTATTCCAGGTGGTCGTCGTTTGTTCTTCTTGTCTGATGGTATTGGTCTAGCTTTGTCAGAAGCACAATGGAAGAGTCCAGAAGATGATTCTTACATGGGTAAGTTGGTTACAATGGGAGTAAAGAAGGGACGTAGTGCTCGTGAACGTGGAAGAGTTCAGTTTGCAATTCGTGCTGATGGTGCTTTGGACCCATTCTATGGATTGTTTGATGACGCTATTGAAAGTGGTGTATTGAAGAAGGTAGCGCCAGGTAAGTATGTTCGTGATTTTGCAATCATTGATAAGAAAACTGGTGAAGATAAGTCTGATATAGATATTGATACACATGAACCAACGAGAACATGGCGTGAAGCAGATATGTATTGCAATCCAGCTGATGAAGCACGTTTCTGGATTCCTATTTTCCAGAATCCTGACTTTATTAAGTATGTTGAAACAAAGTATACATACGAAGCAGATGATATGTTGTCAGCTAAGTACGATATTGTCGATATGATCAACGGTGATCAGGATCTTCCATCAGAAGAAGATTTGTATGAAGAAGTCGAAGATACTCGTCCTAATGATTCAAAGGAAGCTGTGACTTTGGAAGATATTGGTATTACTTCAGAAGAAGCAATTAAGCCAGTCACTGAAGAAACAGCTGAAAAGGCAACAAAGAAAGGTAAAAAGAAGGCTAAGTAATGAAAGAATTCGATTTCGAAAAGGTTATAATTAAGGCATTAATCACTAATGATAAGGTAAAAACAAAAGTTTTACCTTTCCTTAAAGAAGAATGGTTTGGTTTCAATATTGATGCAAAGGATATTGTTCGTAAGATAATTTCCTATAATTCAAAGTATTCTGAAATGCCTAATCCTCTTGAAATTGAAAGAATGATTACTAATGATTCAACATTGAAAACATTTAAGGATATTCTAAGTATTCCTAATGAAAATGTTGAAACACCATATATTATCGAAGAAATTGAGGAATTCGTTAGAAGAAAGCTGATATACAATGTTTCTGAAAAAATGCATGAATATTGTAGAGGTGAAAATCAAGAAGACAATTTCGCTGATGAAGTAGCAGAAGCACAAGCATTCTCATTCAATACTGATATTGGTTTCTCTTTCTTCGAAGACCCTCAAATTTTATTCGAAGATATTATTGCAAATGAAAAAGTCTATTCAACTGGTTTAAAGACTATTGATGACTTAATTGGTGGTGGACTTCATGAAAAATCTTTGAACATGATTATGGCACCAACTAACGTTGGTAAGACTTTAACACTATGTTCACTTGCTACGAATTTGATTATCAATGGTCACACAGTTTTATATGTTACTTTCGAAGATAGTGAAAAGAAGATAGGTCAGCGTATTGCACAAAATTTGTATGATGTTACACAGACTCAATTGAAGTCATTATCAAGAAATTCTTATGGTTCAATTTATAAGAAAGCATTGGCAAAATGTGGTCACAATAAGTTAATTATTAAGGAATATGAAGAAGGTACTTTGAATGCAATCGGTTTGAAGGCACTTTTAAAAGAATTAGAAGAAAAGAAAAACTTTATTCCTGAAGTATTGATTATTGACTATATTGGTTGTATGATTCCTAATGGAAAGGTATCTATTAATACAAATGATAATACTATCTTGAAACTTGTTTCAGGTCAGGTAAGAAGTATTGGTATGATTAAGGGAATTCCTATTGTAAGTGCTATGCAGACTAACCGTGGTGGTTATCAGAGTGCTGATTTAGGATTGGATGATGCAGCAGACTCATTTGGTCAGACTATGAAGGCAGATGCAATTTTCGGTATTATGCAGTCTCCAGAAATGAAGGAAGCAAATATGTATACAGTAAAATTGTTGAAGACCAGATATGGTAATAAGAGAGGAAATGTAGTCACAATTGGTGTTGATGTTGAAAAACAGAGATTATTTGATTTAGTAGGATATAAACCACAAAATACAGGTAATGGTCAGCAATCAGCTTCTCCATCTGATATAATTGCATCACAAGCAGATGAAGCAATGAGTAATGTGGTAAATGATTTTGAATAAGGTTTTATTATGGAAGAACAAGTAGAATATAGCAATGATTTACCCAAGTACTCAACAGACTATGATATATCTGTCTTGGAAGAAAATGCTAATAAAAAGAATTTTTATGATTACATGAAAAAGAATGGATTAGATTTTGATGATGTAGATGATGTATCGAAATTACCAAAGTTTATTGTAGAGATGTCAAAGAATATTGATATATTTAACCATTTTAATAATGTATTGTATACATTGAATAAAGAAAACAAGATAAATATTGTTGATAGCATGATTATTCTTGTCACCGATTATTTGGAACCTAACCAGGTGAAGAAATTATTGGATGAAATGAATTTTTATTTATTAACAAATGAACTAAAGAAAAGATATAAAATTGGAAAAATTGATACAGGCATGTTTGAGTTTTTTGGATGATAAACAAATACCAAATATATCACTTGTATAAAGTCTTGAGTGGATTGAAGACTGCTAAGAGATTTACAAATAAGGTTTATAAGGATCTTACAACAAAGTCTGTAAAGGATATTTTGGAGGAAGATTTCTATTATACTCCTAATGTAGATAAATCAGCTAATGTGTTTATAGATTTAGTGAATAGCATAAACAGTGGACAATTTACAGTCAATGATTTTGCAATTTCTATTGTTAATGAGTTCATGTTAACAGAGAAATTTCCGACTCTTTTATCATGTGGCAGGGTTGACAATCGACAAAAATTTTTTATATTTAAGAAAAGAAAAGAGATAATAGAACAGAGTGAATATCTGAAACAATTAGTAGAAGATAAAAACAAAGGTCTATTTCAATTTTCAAGCAAGTATACTTTATTTGGCCTTGCGCCAGATCAAACAAATGAAATATACAAATTAATAAGAGATAAAATAGTCACATCGGAGTTTTACATACGCGGTTATGAAGCTAAAAAATTCATAATTGATGAGAGTAAGATTCAAGACACAGCATATATGAGATTCGTTTGGCTAACGAAAATCGTATTAAATCTAAAGAGGTAAAAAATTATGCCAGTAAATAAAAGTTTCGATTCAATTTTCAGTGCAGTTCAAAAGTCTTTCCCACAAAAGAAAGATAAAACTAAGAAGTCTTATGAAATTGAAGGCCTTCTAAAGCCAACAATGAAGGACGGAAAGTTCAATATTGTATTGCGTTTCTTACCAGGACATCCTGATGAAGATATGTCTTACGTAGAAAACAGAACACACATGATGCAGTTGCCTAACGGTGAATGGTTTGGTTGTGACTGTTTGCGTAAGTTTGGTAATGATGAAAAGCATCAGTGCCCAATTTGTCGTTATAACAATCTTCTATTCAAGAAGTATGGTAAGCCTGGAATTGAAGAATATCGTAAACATGCATTACCAAAATGGCAGCCAAAGTATTATGCCAACGTTCTAGTAATTCGCAACCCAAATGCGCCTGAAACTGAAGGTCAAATCTTCAAGTTTGAATTTAAGCGTGCAATCATGAAGTTCATTTCTGAAGCAATGAATGACAAGAAGGATGAACTAACTGGTGACATCACTCCAGGAATTAACCCATTCTCTTGGTATGGTCCAAAGGATGAACAGGTAATCAATAAGGAATGGAGAGCAGGTGCAAACTTTGTTTGGGAAGGTTATCAGACTTCTAATGGTCCTAATTATGAAAAGTCTCACTGGACTGCACCAGCAAGAATTTCTATGTTCAAGGATGGTAAGTTGCAGGAATTGACAGACGATGAAATTAACGAACTTGAACAGAAGCAGTTCCGTCTATCTGAAATCGAAAAGAAGGAAGAAGATTGTTCTACTTATGCTCAGATTGTTAAGCGCTATAAGAATAAGACTGGTAAGTTCTTGTTTGCTGAATTTGGCGAAAAGGATCCAGATGAAAATGCTCCACAAGCAATCAATGTTAACGAAGTTGTAAAGGCAGATTTTCCAAAGGCAGAAACCGTAGAGGTAGATGATTCAGAAATGTTTGCATCTAATCCAAAGGATGAACCTGAAGAAGTCGAAGAACTTGACAATGATGATTTCTTTAGACATTTGGCAAATGGTTAATACTTAAGAAATTTTGATTGAAAAATCAGAAAAGGGGTTGCAAAAGCAACCTCTTTTTGTTATATTTAGAATATGAATATTACAGATAAAAATCTCAAAGTATTAAATATAACACATTTCGATATGGATGGTGCTTGCTGTCATATCATTTTAAAAAATTATTATAAATCAGTGACTGCATTGCCAATTACGTATCAGTCAGAAAAAACTTTATTTGCAAAAGCAACTGAAGAAATAAACAAGGAACATTATGACCTAATTATTTGTACAGATTTTTATCCAGAAATTGCTTATAAAGATTTGACCACATTGAAAGTTCCAATGATTGTTCTTGACCATCATGAAACTGCCGAGAAATTTCATAATGGAAAGACAATCGTCATAGATACGCAGAATAGCGCTTCTAAGCTCGTCTTTGATTTGTATAATAAGTTGAGCGACCTAAGTCATTTAGAAGACCTGGTGAACATTGTGGACGATTTTGATATGTATAAGAAGAAAGATGTAAGGTCACCAGAGTTCAATAAGATTTTCTGGGAAATGAATTTCAAATGGTTTGTCAGACGTTTCATTAAGGGAAATACAAAGCTGTCAGAAGAAGAAATTCTATTCTTGAAGGAATCTATGAAGGCTATTGATAAAATCTATAATAACATTGAAATTACTACATTACCACATAAGGGTGTTTTCTTTATCTTAGATTATTATCAGTATGAAATTACAGAACGTCTAAAGAAGGATGGTTATAAGTGGTTCATTATTTTGAATAAGAATAATCTTTCAATACGTTCTAATGATGTAGATTTATTGCCAATTATAAATAAGGTTGGCCGTGGTGGAGGTCACAAGCATGCTGTTGGCGTAGCATTAAATTGGCAAGAAGACCCTAAATTCTTAGTAAATAAAATAATTAAATCATTCAATGAAATTTATCCAACTGCTTAATTTATAAATAATAAGGATATAAAGCTGTCACTTTATATCCTTGCAAACACAGTATTGGAGGTACTATGTCTGATAAATTATTTATAAAATGTAAAATTTGTGATAAATGTTTTGAAAAGATTGGAAATTTAGCAAAACATGTTAGATTGCATAATTTAACAACAAAAGATTATTATGATAAATTTCTTAAAAAAGAAAATGAAGGAATTTGTCTAAATTGTGGTAAAGAAACAGAATTTTACCGAATATCATGTGGATATAAAAAATATTGTTGTAGAACTTGTTCTTGTATTCATTTAACACCAATAAGAAAATTAACGATGTTAAATAAATACGGTGCAGAAACAACTTTGGGTAAAAATTCTATTATTAGAGATAAAATTTTAAATAAATTAAAAACAAGAGATTGGTCTGATAGTATTCAAAAACGAGAAAATACTTGTTTATTAAAATTTGGTGAAAAATCAATATCTAATACTGAATTTTTTAAAAGAAACAAATATAAAAGATATAAATTTAATGAAATATATTTTGATAGCTCATGGGAAATGGCATTTTATGTTTATTTAAAAGATCATAATATAGATTTTGAATATCAACCTAATATAAAATTTGAATACAATTTTAATAATAAAATTCATAAATATCATCCAGATTTTAAAGTAAACAATGAAATAATTGAAATTAAAGGTGAACAATTTTTTGACAATGATAAAATGATTAATCCATTTGATAGAGCTCAAGATGATTTATATGAAGCTAAACATCAATGTATGATTAAAAATAATGTAATTATAATAAAAAATTGTGAAAAATATATAAATTATTTTATTAAGAAATATGGTAATATAAAGGATTTTAAAATTGAAATACGTTCAGCTTATTAACTCACAATACGATAATAAAATGAAACAAGTAGAAGTCAATAGAGACGTTCTACTTCATTTAAAAAAGAGCATAGAACATCCATTGTTAGTTGAAGATAAAAACTATATTCCACAATGGAAGTTTTGTTCTGTTATTGGTGATAAAAGATGTAATGAGAATATGGATAAAACAGATATTCTAATGTTAGATTACGATGATAGTAATATGACAATAGAAGAATTCAAGAATAGATTTAGAGAATATAAGTTTATTCTACATACAAGTTATTCTTATGATGGAGTAAAACAAAAGTTCAGAGTATTATTATTCTTAGATAAAGAATATGTTATCGATAGAATGTTTTATAAATGTTCTGAAAGAGTTTATAGCCCATATCATTACTTAATGAATAGATTTGATTATGTTGATCCAGCATCATTTGTTAAATCACAATTCTTTAAGATACCAGCAATTAAGACAAAAGATAGTCCTTATTATTGTTATTTCAATATGGGAAAATGTTTTAATTTGTTTGATATTGAAGGATATAAGATAGCTTATGATGAATGTTATATTAAACAAGAAGAATATCTAAGAAAGTTAGAAAAAGAATACGAGAGATTTAGAAAGAAAAATCAAGGTGATTTGTCTAAAGCTAAAGAATACGTTGAAAAGAAAATTGACTCAACACCAGAAGGTCAGAGACATAATTGTATTTTTGGTTTAGCCGCATGGTTCTCTAGAATTGGTGGTTCTTATGAAGAATTTTCACGTATTCTTCCATCTTGGGCTGATAAACAATATAAAAATCAAGTTAAAAGGTTGGCTTCTGAATGGACAAAAATTGGAATGTATTATAATAGAGGAATATAATGGATAACTATAATAAAATGACAGATGAAACTTTAAATAAAGCATACGCTGATTTTCTTGATAGTTTAAATAAAGAAGCTAATAAGAAAAAGTCTTATGATTTAACAGTATCTGATAAAACAACTATGTACAAAGAACATTTAATTCCATCGGATCCATTATATAAATATGGTCAGGTAGGAACAACAACACGTTATTATGACGATTGTGTTGAATCTAAAGCAATAAATAATGGTTATGAAATTAAACCTGAATTGATGGATAAAATTAATTCATTTAATGATTTTAATGTATTCTTAGAAAGTTGTAAGAATAATGTAATTGAAGATACTAATAGACAAAAAACTGCATCTGTATTATCAAGAACAATTGCAACTAACTATGATGAAAAAGAAATAAAATTATTAGTTGAATA
>JBJEXV010000002.1:0-18195 GCA_051886175.1 Candidatus Coprovivens sp.
CTATAAAGTAGGTCTCTCTTTTTTTAAGAGTCCACTTTATAGGTTACATTTTATAAAGTAGGTCTCTCTTTTTTTAAGAGTCCACTTTATAGGTTACATTTTATATTTTACTTTTCTCTTTTTAATATACTGTCTTTTTATTAGTGTCTCCTAAATGGGGTTCACATCAGAATAAACTTATGTCTACTAACAATTATATATTAAATTTATTAAATTTATTGTTCTCCATCACTATTTAACAAAGAACCTTTTATTAGAATAATGAATTAGCTAATTTCATAACATCAGACATCGTTATTTTACCGTCTCCGGTGACATCTGCTGCTTTAACATAATAAGCTTCTTTCATAACACTTTTATCAAATAAATAATCTGCTACCTTCATTACCGAAGACATCTTAACTGTTCCAATACCAGTAGTATCTCCCATTACAACAACTGTATACTTATAAGTTGTACCAGATAATGTAATATTAACAGTTGATCCACTAGTAATTAAAGAACTCGAAGCAAGCGTTGTACCAGCTTTATTTTTAACAGTAACTGTACCAGATGTCGTTATCTCATTAGTAATCGTTGAAACTCTCGTATTCGGATTAACTTTAAGAATATAATAATTATCCTCATCTACAGTTAAATTACCAAAGTCTAAAGCTAAATTAGTAACAGTAACATTAATTGTTTTAGTCTTACCGCTACCATCTAATGCAGCTAACTTAATCGTAGTACTACCCTCAGCAACACCAGTTACTACACCTTCATTAGATACCTTAGCTATACTAGTATTAGTTGATGTATATTTAACTCGTTTAAATACTGCATCAGCTGGCGATACAGAATAATTAATTGTCTTAGTTTTATTCTTATTAACTGTAACAGCACTAGCAGTTATCGATGTAATAAAGTTAACATTAAATGTTTTAAATGCCGGATAATTATCTTTCATTATCCATATATTACTAAAGTCAAAATTAGTATAAGAAGATTGTGTCTTCAACTCACTATCAGTTTTAGCATAGAATGCTCCAACTGAAGAAGTTCCATCATCAGCATATGAAGGAGAATTATCTGACTTAGGATAATAAACATAATAATATGTAACACCAACTGATCCACCCACTATATGTCCAAAATACTCAGTTTTAGCTGACTTAGTAGTAAGTGCATAAGCATATCTAACAGTAGATGCATGGTCAAATCCTACCAGACCACCATGATAAGTACTCGAAGATACACTACCTCTATTATATGTATATTGAATTACATTATATTCATCACCATCAGTTAACTCTAATCTACCAGCAACACCACCAGATATAGTTGAATTACCGGTTAAGTTACCCATATTAAATACTTGTTTTAAATAACTTCCTTCAGAATAACCAATAATACCACCCGTATATGATTCAGTAGCACTATTACTATTAGATACACTACCATAGTTAGCAACATTTTGAATAATAACTTCACGTCCAAATCCAACAATACCACCACTATAAGTAAATGAACCACTAAAAGTACAACCAGGACCAATTACAATATTAGTAAACGTTCCATATGACGAGGTCGCTGCAATAGCTCCACTATAAGAACCACTAGAATTACTAAACTTACAATTATTCATATTTAAATTCTTAACAGTACCACCATAAACTTCTTTAAATAAACCAGCTGTAGACGTTGTGACATTTAAATTATAAATAGCATGTCCATCTCCATCTAGAGAACCAGTAAATGCTGTCGGAGCAGTTGTTGGGTCGTAACTAACTCCCGAGAAGTCTAAGTCATTAGCTAACTTAAAGTGACTACTCATATACATTTCTTCTTTAAATATATTTTTAAAATCTGTCGTTGTATAAATTATAAACGGATCATCAACACTACCTATACCTTCGCTCCATAATCCATTCTCACCAGATACCTTAATATAATCTGTATCATATAAAACACCATTATAATAAGTTTTCAACGTTAAACCAGTAGTACTAATACCACTAGATATAGAAACAGAAGAATCAATCATACCATTAATGTTAGTTAAATTACTAAATGTAATAATACTTCCATAATCAGCACCATTATCACCAGTTACTGTATAAGAAATATTCGCACCAACAGGTAAATTTCTAGCAGTCGTATAAATAGCAAAAGTTGAATTATAATTCATTATTTCAGCAGGTACAATAGTATTTAAAGTAATAGATGATGATGAAGTAGCATAAGAAGTAAATGCATTAATATCATCTACAGCTCCACCATTAGATACAATCTTAATACTAAAACTATCAGTAAGTAATGAAATACCACTAACAGATACAGAATATAAACCAGCAGAATTACGAGTAACTCCAGTTTGAACTGTTTGATATGTTCCATTACCATCTTTTACATATACTGAAAAAGAATCATTCGCATAACTAGTCTTCCAAGTTATCTTTCTTAAAGTTTGTTTAGTATTATCTTTTTTATAAGTAACTTCATAAGTTTTTGAAGCAGGTTGTGTAAATGTACGAGCCTTAGTCTTATCATAGTTAATGTCCCAATTCTTTGCTTCAACACTTGTAATACCATAAGTATAATCAATTTGTGAAGTATAAGCTAAATAAGGATACATTGTACTACTACCCCAAGAGTTCTTTAATATCCAAGCCCCTCTACCACTAACAATATCGCTACAACCACTTGTATTAGATGAAGTTGAACTTGTACTTCTACAATATGTATATGAATAATTATCATTCCATCCAATAATTGTCATTGAGTGACCACTATTAGCATCCCCAGCAGGAGAATTACAAGTACCTAATTTATTAATAAGTACATTACCACTACCATCTATATAAACACAAGCACCACCATATGTAGCACTAGGTCCAATAGTACCAATAGAAATCTCACCATAATCTAAAATATGTTGTTTAATTTTCTTAACCCAACTATCAGTGCCTGTTCTAGAAGTATTAGCACTTGCACTACCATATCTAGCATAACCAGTTACATAATAATCTACATTAGCAACATTAATAGTTTCATTTAAACTTCTTTTGTTTGTATTAGAATTCCATGACCATAAAGAACCATCTTCAACAACTGGTGAAACTCCAGCTTCCATTAATGAGAATGGTGTAGTTGTATAAGCTCCACTATAATATAAACTAGTTCTATATGAACTTGCATATGGACTTATTCCTTCAGTAATATTAGCTGCTACAGTAGAAGCATAGTCCATTTGTCTAGGAGACATTCTAATCGGATTACTATATGAATGCAATCCTCTCTTTAACATTTGACCTTCAACTGAAGATAATGATGCAAAAGCCCAACACAATCCAGAAGAACTTTGGTTTCTAGTAGGTAATGTCAAATTACTATCTTTTAAATTGTAATAAGCATCTGAAACACTCGCACCATAAACTGTATTAATTTGATCATAAGAAGTTTGTAAATCAACAACATCTTCATCTTCTAAATAAACATCAGGAATTCTATTATATTTTAATCTTTCCTCTTCAGTAGCATTTTTATATTCAACCCATTCAGGATTTAAAGTTTTATTTTTACTAACATAGTTAGGATCCAAACCACCATTTTGTAATATATCCGAAGAATCTTCCATTCTAGAATAAGCAGGATTTAAATATACTAAACATACAGTCACGCAAAAAAAACATAATGCAAACATTAAAAAGACGTTACGTTTTGACATTCTCCTCTTGATTCTTCTCATATACATTACCCTACTATCTATATAAAAATAATACCATAAATACCAATACTTTTAAAGAAAAAAACTGACAATGTCAGTTTTTTATAATATCAAAAATCTCATTACTTTTAATAATACCTTCTCTTAAAACCTTTAATTCATTATTATTAACTACTACTATAGTTGATGGTTCTCCTTTACATTCCCCAACATCATATACATAATCTATACTATCTAAAATCGAATTACTAATATTATTTATACAAGTAGCAGATTCAGCTCCACTTACATTAACACTAGTAGATAATAAAGGAACATTAAGTTCATTCATAATATCAATTAACAATTCATTATCAGGAAATCTAATACCTACAGTATCTAATCCTCCAGTTAACAAATCACTAACATTCTTTTTCTTTAAAATAATAGTTAAAGCTCCCGGCCACAATTCATCAATTAACTTTCTTTCAACATCATTAATTGAACTTACATATTTCTCTAACATTTCCTTACCATTAACTAACATCAACATTGGTTTATTTTCATTTCTTTTCTTCATTTCATAAACACGTTGTATTGCACTTTCATTAGTAGCATCAGCAATAATACCATATATTGTATCCGTAGGCATTATTACCACACCACCATCTTTAATAACTTCAACTATCTCTTTCATCTATATCCCTCTTCAAAAATTATTACAAAACAAAAAGACTTGAAAGTCAAGTCTTATTAATTTACAGCTAAAATTGATTCAATCAATTTAACTTCATTATCTTCATCTAAGAACATCTTAGCTTTAAAAGATAAATTATTATTTTCACCATCTTCATATGCAGTAATACAACTATTACCATTATCATTACACATATAAGATATATTAATTACATAACAATCTTCATAAGTAGTAGCCCCAAACATACTCTTACCTTCATTAGATACCAATTTAATATCATAATATCTTACATTATCTTCTACATACTTATTATTATCTATTAAATATTGTTTAACTTTTTCCTTATAATCTTCTTTTAACTTATCATATTGTGTACCTCTACTTTTAAAAGTAAAAACATTGTAAACAGTATTAGTCTTATCTAAAGATACATATAATTGAAGATTATTCTTATCACTCTTATCTTTTAATGTTTTAAAACAACTATATCCACCATCATCACAAGTATAAGTTAAATCAACAAAATAATCATAACCACCATTATTATTATCACTATCTTGATTATATGAATTAATAGTTAATTCACCAAAATTATCATTAATCATCTTAGATTCATTTAAATAAGCCAATAAAACATCATGTAATACATCATCAAATGTTCTATCCTCATCTACTTCTTTTGGATTACAAATATCATCTTTTTCATTTAAATAAACCTTACCATCATTACATTCAATATAAACATATCCAATACCTGTATACTTAGTTCCAGAATCTACATCACCTTTTAATGCTAAAACTGGATTCCCTTCATTAAATGAAACATTCCAAAAATCATAAACTATATATCCAGCAACCGCAATTATTATCAAAGAAATAAATGTTAATATTGCTTTATTTCTTCTCATCTCAGCCATTTTTTCCTTAACAGCTTCCTTATCAGATATATTAACCCCATATACCATATTTACATTATCTGGATTTAAATTTTTTCTTTCATTACCAATATATTTCATATAATCACCTATTCTAAAATAATTATAACATTCACATGAAAAAAAGACCATATGGTCTTTTTAATCTCTATCAAAATATCTCATCAATCTAAGTAAATTTAATAATGATGATAAAACTGCTGCAACATAAGTCCATGCAGCTGCTTTTAACATTTGACTTGCACCTTCACTATCTTCTTTAGTAACTAAAGATAATTTATTTAATTGTTTTAATGCTCTATCACTAGCATTAAACTCTACTGGTAATGTTATTAATTGAAATATTAAACCAATTAATACTGATGCTACTGCAACTAATAATAAATCAATCAATTGTAAGAAAATACTCACAAAAAACATAATATAAGCTGAATAAGTAATTAGATTTACTATTGGCACAAAAAATGTTCTAATTCTTAACCAAGTATAATTTTCTTTATCTTGAATAGCATGACCACATTCATGTGCTGCTACTGCTAAAGAAGCAACTGACTCCCCATGAAATACTTCAGTAGATAATCTAACTACCTTTTGATTAGGATCATAATGATCAGATAAATTACCACGTACTTCTACAATATGTACATTGTCTAACCCATTAGCATCCAAAATTTTACGCGCAACTTCTTGGCCACATAAACCTTTACTATTCGCAATATTTCTACATTTACTATAAGTACTAGAAATATTAATTTGTGCAATAATAGGTATTATTAATACCGCTAAATATAAAATTAAATCCAATTATACCACCTCTAAATAATATTTTTTTCTACTAATTGACTTCTTAATTTATCTGCATTTTCAAAATCTTTATTATTTCTATATTCGATCCATTGTTTATATAATGCTTTATCTTCATCAGTCAATTTAACTAAATCATATTCTAATCCTAAAATATAATTAATTAATACAATCTTATCATAAGTATCAGCAAAGTCTTCTTTAGCTCTCATCTTAGCATTTAATTCTTTAACTAAATCTAATAAATATGTAATTAAGTTAGATGTATTAAAATCATCTTCCATAATTTCATCTATTTTAGCATCTCTAGTTATATTACCTACTTTAATATCATTAACTTGAATTTCTAAATTAGCTTGTTTTAAAGAATTCATAACTTTATCATTAATAGTTCCTGCTTCTTTAAATAAAGCATCAGTAAAATCAAATGGTAATCTATAACTAGTTTTTAAAATACTTAATCTAATAACATTAGCAGGATATTTTTCTAATAATTCATGAGCAGTAATAAAGTTACCTAAACTTTTACTCATCTTAACTCCATTAACCATTACATGACCATTATGCATCCAATAATTTGCTAACTTAGTATTTTTAGCTAACTTACTTTGAGCCATTTCATTTTCATGATGTGGGAATTTTAAATCTACTCCACCACCATGTATATCTATATTATCCCCAAATATTTTGTTAATCATAACAACACATTCAGTATGCCATCCAGGTCGACCTTTACCCCATGGAGAATCCCAAGTAATTCCTTCTTTAGTTTTCTTCCATAATACAAAATCATATGGATTTTCTTTTGTATCAGCTACTTCAATTCTATTTCCATAAGCTAATTCTTCTACATTTTGTTTACTTAATTCACCATATTCTTTATCACTATTAACTCTAAAGTAAACATCATCACCACTTTGGTAAGCTGCTCCCTTATCCATTAGTTCTTGAATATAAGCAATTATTTCGTCCATAGTTTCAGTAACTTTAGGTCTATAATCTATATCTAAACAATTAAGTGCTTTAACATCATCTAAATATATCTTAATATATTTCTCAGTTAATTCCTTTTCAGTAACACCTAACTCTTTAGCTGCTTTAATAATTTTATCATCTACATCAGTAAAATTACTTGCATACTTAACATCATAACCAGCATATTTAAAATATCTATATACCATATCAAAGATAATAACTGGACACATATTACCAACGTGTGCATAACTATATACAGTTGGACCACACACATACATGTTTATACAATTATCTTTAATTGTCCTAAACTCTTCAATTGTTCCACTTAAAGTATTATAAATTTTCATTCATATCACCTTCCTATTATCTCCTTCAAGTAAATATATTTTAACATAAATAAAGAAGGTAAACAAATACTATCTATACACTTTCTAACTCTTTCATTATTTCTTCACAATCAACATTCTTTACTTTCAAAATATTATAAGCAATACTATCTTCATTACTTAAAATATACTTAATACTATCCTTAACATCTCTAATATTATTCTTTACATATCTAAGTATTGGTGTATATAAAACATATTCACTCATCTTATATGAATACCCAATTATGTCCCTTACATAATCTTTAAACTCATCATAACTAATAACATTACTTCCATATATCTTTAAATAACTTAAAAAGAAATGTTCTGTACCAACATAAGGATTATGTAACACAAACATTTCTTTTTCAGCTTCATAAAACATTTTATCCATATTATTCACCTACTAATAATATGAAAAAAAGAAGTATAAAATACTTCTTTTTAGAATACACATACTAGTAAAATTACTATTAATGAAGCTGCCACCATAGCAAGTAAGAACTTCCATATATATTTTAACCATTGAGTATAAGGAATATCTAAATAAGTTAAAGCTAACATTAATAAATAACTAGTTGGAACAATAAATGCTGCAATACTCATTCCTAAATATAATACTAAAGTAGTTTCAGCAGCTTTTTCAGCAAATACTACTGCTAAATAAGAAGATAATGCACTTCCAACTAATTCATAATCTACTGCTAAGAATAATCCTACAAATCCCACTATAAATAATACAAATACATTGAAACTTCCTTTACCTAATAAACCATTTAATATAGTTATACCAATTGGGAAATAATAGAATAATACGTAAACACAATTTACTAATACATAAATAAATGCTAATTTATAAATCTTTCTAGCACCATTTTGGAAATTAGTAATAAATGATTTAACCGGCATTCTATCAACTAATGCTACAATAATTAAACCAAGTAATATAACAACATTTAAGAATAACGTAGTCCATGAACCAAATGCAGTTGCAGAACCTAATAAATTCTTAAATATTGGATTACCAAATAATTCAACACTAGTAATAGATTTATATAAATCACTAAATAAAGTAATACCAAAACTAGTTTCCCAACTAATAAATGCTATAGTACCTATCAATACAGTAATTATAGAAACAGTAATAAATGGCCATACAGCTTTCTTCTTACTACCTTTCTTTTCTTTTTCAACTACTTCAGTACAATAAGCATCATACTTAGTATGATCAACACTACCAATCTTCTTCATATGTAATATAGCAAATAAATTATATAATCCATAAGCTAATATAAATAATATAACTTTATAAACTATATTAGTAGTTACAGTTAATTCAAATGTATCTATTAAAGTAGTAACACCATAAGTACTAAATGTCTTACCTATAACACCAATAAATAAACCACCAAATCCTGCAGAAGTAGCAGTCAACTTATCTTTACCAGCTTTTAAGAATACAGTAACAATAAATGGAATAATACCTAAAACAACTATAAATTCATTAGTCATTGAAGTAAATAAACCAACTAATAAAGTTACGACTAATAATGAAATTACATCATACTTTTTAACTAACCTAGCAGCTTTATCAACACATTTTTTATATGCAGCAACATTTGATAAAACTCCATAAGCTCCACCAATCATTAAAATATATATTATATCCATGGCTTTATAAGTAAATGCATAATAAACAAATACAAATAAATCAAATATTCCAGCAGGATTAGTACCATTTGAAACAAACGCACCTTCATTAAAAGTACCTGTAGGAACAAACCAAGTTAAAACCATTAGAAATAATATTATTAAAAATATCATTAGTGTTTTACCATTCTTCTTCATTTTCTAACCTCCCTATCAAAATTATAACATAAACACAATACTTAAGGACCATTTTTTCGCATAAATAAGCCAAAAAAAAGATAACTTTTTAAAGTTACCTTAATTTCTTTCTTTCATTGTTGGGAATAATAATACATCTCTGATTGATTCTTGTTCTAAGAATAACATCATTAATCTATCAATTCCATATCCAATTCCACCAGCAGGTGGCATACCATATTCTAATGCTTCAATGAAATCCATATCTATATCATTAGCTTCATCATTTCCTAAATCTTTTTCAGCTAATTGAGCTTCAAATCTTTCTAATTGATCATCTGGATCATTTAATTCTGTATATGCATTAGCAAATTCTTTACCAGCAATAAATAATTCAAATCTATCAACAAATCTTCCATCTTCAGGATTTTTCTTAGTTAATGGAGATATTTCAATTGGATGTCCATATAAGAATGTTGGTTGAATTAATGTTTCTTCTACATATTTTTCGAAGAATAAATTAATAATGTGTCCAACTGATTTTTCGTGTTCTTGAACTTCAATATGATGTTCTTCAGCTAATTTTAAGGCTTCATCAAGAGACATTTCTTTTTTAAAGTCAATTCCTGTTTGTTCTTTAATAGCATCAGTCATACTAACTCTCTTCCATGGACCTTCTAAATTAATTTCATATCCACCAAAGTTATATGTCATTTTACCCATTACATCTCTAGCAATTGTAGTAAACATATTTTCAGTTAAATCCATCATACCTTCTAAATCGCTATAAGCTAAATAAGCTTCCATTAATGTAAATTCAGGATTATGTTTTGGATCCATACCTTCATTTCTAAATACTCTACCAATTTCATAAACAGCTTCCATACCACCAACTAATAATCTCTTTAATGGTAATTCTAAAGCAATTCTTAAATACATATCCAAATCTTGAGTATTATGATGTGTAATAAATGGACGAGCACTTGCTCCTGTTAATAAAGTTGTTAATATAGGAGTTTCTACTTCTGTAAATCCTTGACCATCCATATAATTTTGAATACATCTAATTATTTTAGGTCTCATGAATGCAACTCTCTTAGATTCATCATTCATTATTAAATCTACATAACGTCTTCTATATCTTTCTTCAATATCAGTTAATCCATGGAATTTTTCTGGTAGAGGTTTTAATGCTTTAACTAAATGTGTATATTCTAAACATTTAATAGTAACTTCACCAGTTTTAGTTTTCATTATCTTACCACGTACACCAATAATGTCTCCAATATCAGCAGTTTTAAATAATGAATAAGCTTCTTCTCCAATATCATTTATAGAAATATAAACTTGAATACTTCCTGATTTGTCTTTAATAGAAACAAATGATGCTTTACCCATTTTTCTAATAAACATAATTCTACCTGCAACAGTAGCTTCATCATCCATATTTTCAAATGCGTCATGTTCAACATCTGCATATTTTTCTTTAATTTCATTAGCTAAAGCTGTTCTTTCAAACTTTTGTCCAAAAGGATCCAACCCTAACTCTCTAAGATTATTCGCTTTTTCTCTTCTAACTAATTCTTGTTCTGTAAAATCTCTCATTAGTTCCCACTCCTTTTTACTTATTTTAGTATAACATTAAAATGAAAAAAATCAATTTTTATCTTCTTCATCAAGCTTTAATTGAAGAACAATCCCTTTTTCATTTTCATCTTTCATTCTTTCTTCCATCGTATCTCTAATAATCCATTGTAATTTTCTTAACATTGGATCAGTTCCCTTATATATTTCTAATAATCTATCAGGAACATAAGAAATAAAACCTAATTCACTTAATATGTTTTTTATATCATCAAATGAATATCTTTTTGATAAATGACCTAAAGTATAATAACCACCATTATTTCCAACATATCTAATTGGTAAATAAGCACTATGTTCATCAACTTCCCCATCAATAATATCAATTGCTCTACAATCTACTCTAGCAAAATATTTTTTACCTCCAGTAACTAAACCAGGTTTACAACCACCCTTCGTAGTCCATCTTGGATCTATAAATATATTTTCTACTTCTCTTGTATATATAGATGAATCATGTCTATCTAAATTTAAATTTTGTGCATATTGTAATTCACAAGCAGTATCAGTATCTTTATTATATTGTCTATAACATAAATAAGAATTAAAATCAGCTTCCAATCCTTCAATTAATCTACTTACAAACAAGTAACTTTCATTACCTTTAGCATCCCAAGCAACAAGACCAGTTCCATCAAATTTAATTCTAAATTCTTGGTCCCCATAATAAACCATATTACCATTTTCATCTAATTGAAAAGCAATAAATTCTATACCACTCTTCTTATTATTTACATACATATTCATTTCTGAACCATAAAACAAAAATCCAAGTTCTCCATCTTCCTTAATAATATAAGCTTCAACAGATTGAACACCATATGCATTATAAACATATTGCATTATTTCTTTAAACTTTTGTATATTTTCTCCATCAGGTTTCACAACACTAATTTGCATCTTTCTTCCCCATTTCTAAAACATATGGTTCATCGACGAACACTACATTCTTTTTTATCTCTTCGATAAGTTGATTAACTTCATTTAATAATTCATCTTTACCATTATATATATCTATAAATTGTTGAGGTATTTCATAACCAAATCCTCTCATTTTTAACATATCAATCATATCTTCTAAACTATATTGTCTAGTAAAAGGAAAGCCAGTAACTGCATATAAACTATCAGTTACATAAAGTACCTTATAGTATCTTGTAATACTTCTTTCATTATTTTGTAAAGCATATGAACCCTTTTCCATAAACTCACTTAATCCATAATCTTTAATAGTAGCTATATCATAACCAAGTTTATCATCATAAACACTAAACGTTTTAGCAATATATTGCTTTTTCTTATTTGATTTAAATTCACCTTTCTTAGTAATATTTACATTACTTTGAAATATAACTTGAAAAGGTTTCTTTGTATGAAATGGTGAAATCATTCTGCCTTGCGAATACATATGTTGAAAAGTAATTGTCACTCTTTCTTTAGTACCAGGATTAAATTGTGTAAACCTAACATACCCATTATATCCATCAACATCTTCGCCATCTACTCTTTCATTTAATGCAATAGAATAACTATTACCTGTTTCTCTGTCCAAGAAAACATACTCATTATCTAATAAATGAAATTCAAATTCTGGATAACCTAAATCACTTAATTCAAAATTATCATCAACAGCAAACATTGTATAACTAACCATACCATCTAATTCATCAATAATCATAAAGACATTATCTACATTATGTAATATAGATTCCTTACCATCTTTATCTAATAAATAAAATGCTCCAACAACATCACCATGTACCTGATAAGCACATCTAATACTTAATTCATATCTTAAAACGTCATTATCAGTAAGTTCTTTTAGTTTATACATAATATCACCACTTATGATGTATTATTATAAACATTTTAAGTTTATTAAACAAGAAAAAACAGAAAATATATTCTATTTTCTGTTTATTTTAAATCTTTCATTTGGATCTAAGATTTTCTTTCTTAATCTAATAGCACTTGGAGTAACTTCTACTAATTCATCATCTTGAATAAATTCTAAAGCTTCTTCTAAACTAAATGTAGTTGGTTTAATTAAAGCAATAGCTTCATCACTACCTGATGCTCTTGTATTAGTTAATTGTTTATTCTTACATGGGTTAACATTTAAATCATTATCTCTATTATGAATACCAACTATCATACCTATATAAACTTCTTCAGCAGGTCCAACAATTAAAGTACCTCTATCTTGTAAATTAAATAATGAGAAACCTAATGTCTTACCATTTTCCATAGAAACTAACACACCGTTTTTACGTCCACTTATTTCTCCAACATATGGTTTATAACCTTCAAAGCTACGTACCATAACACCTTCACCTTTAGTATTAGTTATGAACGCACTTCTATAACCGATTAAACCTCTAGTTGGTGCACTAAATTCTAAGTGAACATAATCATTTTCATCATTACTAACTACTTCAAGTAATGCTTTTCTTTCTTGTAAATCATTAATAATAGTACCAGAATATTCACTTGGACAGTTAACAATAACTTTTTCATATGGTTCACATTTAACTCCATCAATTTCTTGGAATAGTACTTCAGGTTTAGATACTGATAATTCATATCCTTCTCTTCTCATATTTTCAAGTAAAATTGATAAGTGTAATTCACCTCTACCAGATACTTTATATCCATCACTACCAGGTAATTCTTCTACTTCTAATCCAACGTTAGTTTCTAATTCTTTTTCTAATCTTTCTTTAATATGTCTACTTGTAATAAATTTACTAGTTTTATCTTTACCAGCAAATGGACTTGAGTTAACTAAGAAATCCATACTTAATGTAGGTCTTTCAATAACTATTGGTTCCATAGCTTCAATATGATCTTTATCACATACTGTATCTCCAATAGAAATATCAGGACATCCAGCAAATGTAACAATATCACCATAATAAGCTACATCTTTTTCAACTCTCTTAATTCCTTCTTCAACAAACAACTTAGATATTCTAAATGAAGTTGTTGTTCCATCATTTTTCGCTAATGCAACAGTTTGTCCATTCTTAATTGAACCCTTGGTAATACGTCCAATACCTAATCTACCAATAAATGAATCATAATCTAATGAACTTACTTGCATTTGTAATGGATCATTTTCATTACCTTCATATGGTTTACATTGTTTTAATACTGTTTGTAATAATGGTTCAATACTTGAACTTTCTTCATCTAAACTTAATTTAGCAATACCTTCTCTAGCTATACCATAAACAATAGGGAAGTCTAATTGTTCATCAGTAGCATTTAATTCCATAAATAATTCAAATGTCATATCTACAACTTCTTGTGGACGAGCATCTTTCTTATCTATTTTATTAATAAATAATATTGGTCTTAAATTTTGTTCTAAAGCTTTCTTTAATACAAATCTAGTTTGAGGCATTGGTCCTTCAGCAGCATCTACTAATAATACTACTGTATCTACAGTTTTCATAATACGTTCAACTTCTGATGAAAAATCAGCATGGCCAGGAGTATCAACGATATTAATTTTATAATCCCCATATCTAATTGCACAGTTTTTAGAATAGATAGTAATACCTCTTTCTTTTTCGATATCATCACTATCCATTACACGTTCTGCAACTTCTTCATTAGCTCTAAACACACCATTTTGTTCTAATAAAGCATCTACTAATGTACTTTTACCAGCATCAACGTGTGCAACTACAGCTATATTAATAATTTTATCCATATAACGTTCCCCACTTCTTCATAAAAATCATAAAAAATAATAACACCTTTTCTAAAATTATACAAGTATAACTAAAAAAGAAGAAAATTTTATTTCTTCTTTGGTAAATCTAATTCAGGTAATTCTATTTTTTGTTCAATCTTTTTACTTAAATCAACAGAATTAACTTTATCGTTTTTTACATCTTTACCAGCATTTAATATTTCATCCTTATAAACATCTTTATATCTTTGATTAAACATATACATAAAGAATAAGAAACTACATACTAAACTTGCTAATTCAGTTATAACTTCTAAAATACCATATATAATATTAGGTACATTTCCAAATAAACTACCTAGTAAAGTAACAATAAAATCATTAATTAAACCTATTGGTAAATAAACTAATAAAGCAAATAATGATATAAGCACTAAACATATAAAGTGTACACCCAACTTTTTAAAACCTAATGTCATAATATAATTAAAATATGGTTTTAAATTTCCTAAAAATTCATTTACTATTTTTTTCATTCTAATTACCTCCATTATTTTCTACATTTTGTACTACTGGTTGTTGTACATACTGTTGTTGTACAACCGGTTGTTGTACTTCTTGTGCCACACCTGATACACTACCATTTACATCACCAATACTTCCTTCAACTAATTGTTGAACAATCGGTTGACTAGTTTCACGGAATGTATCTGCAGTAACATTATAAGCTGAATTATCAGCAGTAATATTAAGAATACTTTGTACTCTTGCTGCTGCCACACTATTAAGTACAGTTGATTTACAAAATAAATACTTACCTGTATATTTTAACTTACTAACAACTGATATATCATTTGTAATTGTTGGATTTGAAACAAAATCAGCAACAGTTACATAGAAGTCATCTTTACTAACCATTACATTCTTTCTATTAACTAATAAATTAAATGAACTATTAGCTCTTACTTGGAATGGTTCAATTACAACATCCTTACCCTTAGCATCTAAATTACCAAAATCTAAACAATAAGGACTATATAATACTGGAACACCTCGTTTTATAACAAAACTTCCAAGTATATTCTTCTTATAATCATAATCACTCTTTAATTCTTCAACATTATTAGATAAGAATATAAAAGTTTCACAATCTAAATTTTCATATTCTTTAGAAGATAAAGATACATCACTTATTAATACCATTCTTTGTTCAATCATTTTCATTCTATTCATTTCACTTATTATAGAAGAAACAAATCCATCAAATGAACTAGTATTAATTGCAGCAAATATACTTTGTTTAATCGGTGCATTCTCTGGTAATTCAATTCTATGTTTAATTACATCAAATGCTGATTTAACTCTACTAAACTTTTTAAACTTATTTAAATAACCTAATACTTCGCTAGTTGATAAACTCTCATAGTTAGGAATCAAATTAATCATTTGCATTAAATCTCTAACATATTTTGAATTACTTAATATCAATACAGATTGCTCAGCAACATTTAAAGCTGCATACTTATTATTTAAATCAGCTATTACTTGACTAACAGGTAATTTAATAATCTTACTTGATTCAACCTCATTTTGTACGAATCTACTCATTAATTCATCATAATCACTATTTTCCATAGATTCTCTTAAGAAATCAGCCAAACTATTTTTATCAAGTACACTAAATGCTGCATACTTCTTAGCTATATTACTTAATTTAGAATTAACATAATCTTCATAAACGAAAGTTTTATTTTCTTCAAATTCTCTATTAATCTTTCTAAATCTACTCATTAAATCAACACGATAAGCATCAGGATCTTCATTTAATTCAGTCATTAAATCTATCTTAGCTTGTACTAAAGCTAATTCATTACGTAACTCTTTAACTTCAACACAAGTTTTATAATATCTTTCATTAGATTCAAGTTGTTTTAATAAATCCCATACTTCTTCTAATAATTCAAACACTTCATTGTCTTCAAGGGGATTTGCTTTAGCAGCATTATATCTATCCTTTAATGTAACTTCTGAAACTTCATTAACACCACTATCAGTAATAATTTCTGCTAATAATGTTAAATTTAATTCTACATCTACTTTATTATAAAAATTTACTTCTTTTTGTAAATCATAATATTTTCTTCTTAATTCATTTCTTAAAGAGTTAGCTAAATTCATTTCATTTAACTGTCTAATCTTCATTTCATCATAAACTAATAATAAATCACCAATCTCATACATCATACGAGCTTTCTTATCTAATAGTTTCTTTTGCTCATTACGTTGATCATAAGCTTCAATATTAAACATCTCACCAATCAACATTGGACGATTATCTCTTAAGAACATAATCTTTGGTTCTTTTAACTCATAGTTATCTAAAACCATCTTTACATTATATTTGTCAGCATTATCTCTCATCCACGCTAACTTTTTTAAGAATTCTTCATATAAATTTATATCAGTAAATATTTTACGACGTTCTAACTTACCATAATTTTCATCATCTATTAATATACATAAACCAACATTTGGTTCATTAAAAAACAAATAAGGATGCTCTGTTGATGAAAAGCCATACTTTTGTAGTAATTCTAAAGCTATATTATAATCTAGCATACAAACATCCCTCCTATTATTCTGAATATATTATATCATATTATTGATTAAAGTATTAAAAATGTTGTATAATAATTTAAAGAATAGAGGTGTCTAAAATGGAAATAAAAATCAATTCGTACTCTTCACAATCATCGTTGATTTCATCATTATTATGTTTCATAATTGGTGGAATCCTATACACATATGCAGAAGTAGTACTTAACTTTACTTCGATTGCAATCGGTGTAGTTTTATCAATTGTTGGAGTATTCTCGTTAATTACATTTTACATGGATTACAAAAAAGGCGAAATAAAAAAAGGAAAACTATTAATAGGAATCTTAACTATAGTTCTAGCAGTAGTATTCTTAATCTTCCAAAACCTAGTTGAAACACTATTAGGACTTACAGTAGGTGGATGGGTACTATTTGTTGGAGTGCTAAGACTTATTAGTGCATTAAGATTAAATCTTAAAACAAAAAGATTCTTCATTAACTTAGTTATTTCATTATTACTTATTATCTTAGGTATTTATACAATAGCTAATGGTGGATTATTATTAGAAGGTGCTGGTATCTTAATGATGGTATCATCTGGTATTGAAATAATCGGTTATATAGTTAATAAAATATTAGATAAAGGAAATACTACAGTAGTAACTGAAACAACAGTTGAAGAAGAAGTAATACTTACTCTTCCAAAATTAGAAAAAGAAGAACCAGTTAAAGAAAAAGAAGAAGTTAAACTAATTAATGAAGAAGCTTCTCCAAAGAAACCTAAAAGAAGAGGAAGAAAGAAAAAATCTGTTAAAGATGTAGAAGCAAAAGAAACTAAAAAAACAACAAAAAAATAAGGTAGATTAATATTTGAAGTTGTCAACGAAAAGTAGACACTAAAAAAATGTTTATTTAAAACCTAGTTGGGTTCTATACTCAACTGGGTTTTTATATTGTAATGC
>JBJEXV010000003.1:0-63105 GCA_051886175.1 Candidatus Coprovivens sp.
CAACTAGGTTTTAAATAAATATTTTTTTAGTGTCTACTTTTCGTTGACAACTTCAGCTTTTTAAGCTCCTTTAATTTTTTTCTTAACATATTCGTCTTTCTTAAGTACTGATAGTAAATCGTTTAAGAATACATAACTACTATAGAATAGTATGAATATTATTAATACACCAAACATTAATACTACGTACCATGATGGTTGGATTTCTACCATATAAGAATAGAATATTGTTTTAAAGAAAAGTAATACATACACTAGTAAGGAATTTACTAATGATGGAAATACTTTTAATAAATTTAAATTTAATATATTGAATATAACGATTGGAATCATTAATAGCAAAAATTGATAAATTGAATTTTCTACTACGAAGAAAGATTCAATTATTAAAAAGTAATGCATTATTAATAATGATATAGATATAATATCAATTGTTCTCAAATTCATGAATAGTCCATAGAATGTTGCGTTTTCATTAGTAATTGCTCTTTTGGAAAGGAAATGGAAGACTAACGCTAATATAGCAACAAGGACTGGGAAGATGATAAAGTATGGTAGTAAACTACTTAATTGATATATCACTTGTTCCATATCTTATTCACCTTCTATCAATAAATTGAATACATTACTATTATTTAAATAATAAGCTTTAACTTTATCATATAATGTTTTACCATCGACAGTTTCTATTTCAATATCTCCATCTATCTCACCTACGATAGCAAGATAGTCTTTAAGAATTAATAAGTTATAATCCTTACTTTTTATTCTGATAGCAGTAACTTCGTTAAAAGTTTGAATACCATCTTTAAATGTGTAAACATTTACTATCATGATAATGGCATTGTTTCTGATGCTGCACCGATGTAACGGAATTTATCTTCATCGTAAGCATCATAAGCTCCTGTTAAAATATTTTCAACGTCGATTAATACATCTTTAATATCTACGAATTTACCTGGAATATTTGTATAGTTTTCTGCAACGAACATTGGTTGTGTGAAGTAATTTCTTAATTTTCTTGAACGATAGAAGATGTTTTTATCTTCTTGAGATAATTCATCGATACCTAATACAGCGATGATTTCTTCTAGTTCTTCATATCTTGTTAGATATTTTAATGCTTCTACAACTAGGTTGTAATGTTTTTCACCTATTATTTCTATGTCGATCATTCTACTACTTGTTTTAAATATATTAATAGCTGGATAAATACCCTTTTCAGAAACTTTTCTGTCTAGAACTAATTGTCCATCTGTATGAGATGTAATTGTTTGAACGGCTTCGTCGTTCATATCATCTGCAGGAACGTAAATTGCTTGGAATGATGTGATTGAACCATTTTCTAGCGAATTGATTCTTTCTTCTACTTCTGATACATCACTTTGCATTGTTGTTGGATAACCATTTTCAACTGGGAATCTTTTTAATTCTGTTGAAATTTCTGATTTTGCTTGTACGAAACGATAAATGTTATCAATGAATAATAATACGTCTTGGTTCTTTCTATCTCTTAAGTATTCAGCTAGTGTTAATCCACTATATACTGCTTTACTTCTTGATACTGGGTTATCACCCATTTGTCCAAATACGATTGAGATTTTATTTAATAAATCTGATTCTTTCATTTCATCGTATAATTCTTTACCTTCTCTTGAACGTTCTCCAACTCCTACGAATACGGCATTTGAGTTACGGCTCTTATAAATGTTATTGATTAACTCTTTAATAAGAACTGTTTTACCAACTCCGGCACCTCCAAGAAGACCCATTTTGAATCCTTTACCGATTGGTGCGAAGAAGTCGATTACTTTTATTCCTGTAGGTAGGATTTCTGATTCTACTTTTAAATCTGAAATTTTTAATTCGTTATTATATACTGATCTTACTTCTGGATTTTCAATTGTTGTTCCGTCGATAAGTTCACCATATGAATTAAATACCTTACCTAAGATATTATCTGAATATTCAATTGCTAAACCATCACTTAGTTTTTGAACTTCGATACCTCTTTTTAAACCTACTACTGATTGTAATGGAATACTTGTAATACTGTTGTTGTTGATTTCAACAATCTCAAATTTGTATTTACCATCTTGTGTACTTACAATGTCTCCAATTTTATAATCTTCAGGTTGTTCAGAGTAGATTCTTACGTTAATGTCTGATATTGCTATAATTTTATTTATCATCTACATCACCCCTTCAATATCCTATAGTTACTTATTTGTTTCTTAAATGCTTTTTGTTTCTTTTCTTTACGTTCTTGTTTAATTTGTTCTGTTTCGATTTCTTCAATCTTTTTCAACGATTCTCTTGTAACACGTTCACGCATTACATTTTCACTTGCCCAGCTGTTACTTTCAAATATTTTAATTTGGTAACAAATACATAGAACCATAACACTACTAATGAAGTTATCTAGATCTGTTTCGACAACGTAGTCAATGTTTAAATCTTCTGGTTTAACGTTAGCAGAGTTAATATCTACTGGGAATAGTCTTTTTCTTTCGAAAGTGATATCACTAACTGAATGGTAATAGTTGCAAATTACATTAATTTCTTTAACTTTCTTTTCTTTAATGTATTCACTAATTAAATCATTGATTTTTACGTATTCAGTTTGAAATTCATCTTTATTAATCATTAATAATATCTTTGGATCTTTGATATGAGCCATCTTTTTACCAATAACGATTTTATATGCATCTTTATCGGCCATTATAGCACTTTGTACTGAGTGGTTGAAGTTACCACAGAACCCCATATCGTTTCCAATATAGACATTTAATACTACTCCATTTGGATTTTCGATAAATAGTTTTTTATCTAGTTTTAAGTTAACATTGTTAACTAGTGCCGCTAAAATCCTCGATAAGTCGTTTTCGACTTCGAAGAATTTAGCTGCTTTTTTCTTTGCTTTATCTACTCTAATTAAAGAGTGGAAGTTCATAACTTTTACAATATTCTTAACACTAGACATCTTTATTTTGCTCCTCTACAAAACTAAATTTCTCAATAATTTGATCCATAGTTAGAGGAGTATATTTATATTGATTTAAGCTATCAAGTATTCTTTTACCTTCTTTAAGTTTGAATTGTAATTCTGGTGACATTTCGTCAACGTTTGCTAATTCGTAAACTTCTCTAGTTTCTAGATAACTTAATAGTTTTTGTCTTACTTTGGCACCTAGTTTTTTCATTTCAGGAGTTTGAACAGCACCACCTAAACGTGATACTGAAAGTCCGTAATCTATCGCAGGTTTGATACCTTTTTGATAGTTCTTAGATGAAAGAACTATTTGTCCATCTGTAATTGAAATAACGTTTGTTGAAATATAGTCTGTAATGTCAGCACCTTTAGTTTCGATAACTGGTAATACAGTTATACTTGAACCACTCTTGTATTGACATCCTCTTTCAAGTAGTCTTGAATGAGCATAGAATATATCTGCAGGATATGCGTCACGTCCTGGTGATTTACCAGAGATCAAACTGATTTCACGGTAAGCATCGGCATGTTTCTTTAAGTCGTCGATTAATACTAGAACGTCAAATCCTTGTTCCATATATTTATTTGCTACTGACATAGCGAAATATGGAGTTAAGTTAATTGCTGGAGGAAGGTCATCATAGAATGCTGTTATGAATACTGTGTAAGCTGTTGCATCTCTTTTTAGTAATTCATAATAGATTTCTTTAGTTTCCTTTTTAGTTTTACCAATAGCTACGTACATACAAATTACGTTTTTACCTTTTTGGTTAGCGATTGTATCTAGTAATAATTGTGTTTTACCTGTTCTTTTATCTCCAATGATTAACTGTCTTTGTCCTTTACCTATTGGGTAAATTAAGTCGATACCAGCAATACCTGTTTCTAATGGACGTTTAACATCGGTACGATCCATAATTGATGCTGGAATTTCTTCGATTGGAATTTTTGTTGTATTTGAGAATTTTTGATTAGTTAATTTATCATAACCAAAGATATCAACAATTCTTCCTAATGAATCACTTGAGTAATCACCCATGAATTCTTCATTTGTTTGATATACCTCATCACCTATTGCTATCTTCTCTGTTTGAGTTAGAACGGCAATAATTGCATGGTTTGATTCTAATTTTGTAACATAACCAATTGCTTTATTAGCAATGTTAATCTTTTCATAGAATGCTGCATTTTCTAGCCCTACTACTTCGATAATGAAGTCTTTAACTTTAGTTACTTTACCAACACCATACACATTTTTCTTATTTTTAATATCGTGCATTTTTTGTTGAATTAGTGAATCAACATAGTTAGCATCTTTGGATTCAACTGTAACAACTTCTTCAGCTGGTTCTTCCTTCTTTTCTTCTTTTTTAGGTTCTTCAGCTGGAGTTGGTTCTGTATCAACTATGATACTTGGTTGAACTTTTTCTGTCTCTGTGTTTGGTGTTTCAGTAGCTGGTACTTCAGGAGTAGTTACTACTTTTTCATCAAACTGAGGTTCTGTATTTTCCTTCATATTTCCACCTCTTTTTTCTTTTTAACTTAAACTATAATCGTATAGTTTGTTTTTATAAATTATTTTTATACCTTTATATACTCTATCATCGAAGATAGTTTTGATTCTATCATCTAAATTATCGTAATTTTCGTCTTCACCACCAACAATTACATATATTGTTGGATCACATGTTCCCATTTCATTTTCTACATAGTTTAAGAAATCTTCAATTTCAAATTCATCAGCTGTCATGATGTATCTATGATAGATTTTATGGTCTATCTTTTCTATTTCTCTTTCAACGTTTTCAATGAAGTTTTCTTCACTTGTTGTAAGGATTTGGTATACACCTAAGCTCATAATATAATCTTTAACTCTTTTAAGTTTCTCGTATTTTTTGAAGTTATCAGTTTCAACCTTTTCTTTGATGAAAGCTTGAATTACTGCTTCATTATCTACGATAAATCCTTTTTCGATTTTCTTAACTAGTTTAAGTAAATCTGATACTTGGTAATCGAGTTTTTCGTCAACATAAACTAATGAACCTGATTTCGCAATTTGAGAGATACTCTTAACATTATTTGTTCTTTGTTCTTCTAACCCTTTATTTCTTTCGTCATCATTTGCGTGTTTTCCCTCAAATTCCTTTTCATATTGTTGTAGTTTTAAGGTGAAGTAAACACGACCTTGCTCGTTTATATTAGAGACCGTGTTCTTCAAGATGAAGAAGATAACCACGGTCATCAGTAATAAAACGACAATAATTGCTATTATTGTTCCCATTAAGCTAATAATGGATTAAAGAATAGTAAGAAGAATACAAATAAGAATAAGAATAATAAGAATACTGTAGTAACGATTAAGATTGTCATTACTGAATGTACTACTTCTGGTTTTGTTTCAGGGTTTCTACCAACTGCTTCTGCAACTTTAGAAGCTAATATTCCTATTCCAATTCCAATACCTAGGAATGCTAAACCTAGCATTATTCCTATAGCATTAAGCGTTGCTGCATATACTGTTTCCATACCTTTTCACTCCTTATTCGTTGAAAAATTTATAACTAACTACCATGTCAGATGTTGGACATGATGTTATGTTCGAATCTGTGTATCCATTACAGAATTTAATGTTGTCTAATTGAACGACATTTTTATCACTTAATGAATATCCTTTATTCAGTGCAATTGTTCCATAGTATACTCCACTATTGTCAATATTACTGTCTGATAATTGTGTAGCTGGTGATGAGTTGTTTTGTACCCATTTTTCATATTCTTCGGAATATTTATATCCTAAGTATTGGATATTTGCTGATGTAAATTTATATTCATTATCTACTGTTAATTCATAATGTAATATATATTGATCTACAGGATCCCCATCGTCTCCAGTTACTCTTTCTTTTGTTATTTTATATACTTGAATATTGTAAGAATCTTTTTTAGTTGTAACAACTAAAGTATCTTCTATAGTTTCTTCACTTGTACCAACTTTATAATATGTTAAATCAATTGTATATGATGTATTTGGTTTTAAATCTCTGACAGTATATACATAATCGTTTTTATTTAATGCATGTACTGTTTTATCAGGGTCTACACCATCAGGTCCTGGTTGTGCAGGTCCATCTACAACTAAGTGAACAACTTGATATTCATCACTTGGATCGAATATTGTATATTCAACTTGAATTGTCGATACACCAGTTTTTATTGATTTTAATGCTAACCATTTAACGAAATCATAATATACATCGTTCTTGTTTAAGGCTAGGATTGCGTTGTTGTTTGAACCAACAACTGATGTTGTTAAGTTGTTAACACTCTTAATAACGTCATTAAAGTATTTATCATAGTAACCAACTACTGTATCCATACTTTGGTCTATGTTATCTTGAACTGCTTGTAGTTTATCATCTGTTAAGTCTTCTTTTTCTTCCTCTTCTGGTTCTGGTTCTACATATTGATTTGAACTACCGATGATATTTTTTAGATTAACTTCTGTATCTTCATATATTAGTTTTTCTAATGCTATATCAAATTTAAATGTTGAACCTGTTAGGATTAATTGACTTATTGTTTTGAAATTTACTAAGTGATTTGAGAAAGATGGGTTACCTTGTTTATCCATATTTATTATTACATAATCCTTAGTATCTAGTATTTCAGAATCTACTGTTCTTAATTCTGGGTCTACCATTAAGTATTGTCTATCATCTAGTTTAAAAAATTTAGTAGGAGAAGATTTAACGACTTTTGTTTCTCCTTTAACTACTTCTACATCACCAGTTGATAATACTTGGTAAGCTGTTCCATAAAGATATAGATACATATCCCCTTCTTTATAGATTACAGCATTTTTACCAATTTTATGTTTTGTTGTATCACCATCTACTTCTTCATATAAGTAGTAGTTTCTATCAACTTTTTGAGTAAGGTAAGCGTCGCCTTCTACCTTTATGTATTCATTGTCTTCATTGTAGACAACGCTTCCTACTTTTACTTCAAATTCTGTTTTATCATATTGTAGGAATCGATAAATAAAGAATGCAAATATTGCTACTACTGCAATAATTATTATTGCTAGTAGAACAAATGATTTTCCGTTTTTCTTTGGTTTTTGTGGTTTCATTCTCTATTCACCTCCTAATTGATAATTATGTCATATGATTCAGAATCAACTAATTTACCTTCTGCATCTTTATATGAAATCTCTAATGTATATGTACCTCTTGTTAAAGGTAGGTTAATATCTAAGTAATAGTATGATCCTGTTTCATCAGTTGCCCATACAGTACTTACATCTGTATATGCATTTGATGTTCCTGTTGCATTCGATGATATTGTATAGTCTATTGTTTTAATTGATGTAATCATGTATGAATTTGTATATCCAATTCTTACACCACTAGTATTTGTGCTAATAATAGAAGATTGTCCAATATCTGCTGATGAACCAATTGTTATTTCTTTTATTTCATTATATGTAAGTTTAACACCTGTATTTGTGATATCGGCATCATATGTTACATATACTTGGCAGATTGTACTACCTTTACATATATCAACTTTATTGTAAGTTTTTCTTGCCCAGTATGTTGATAATTCTAAATCTGCAACTTTATGTAATCCTGTGTCATTCATTACTTGGATTGTATAACCAGCAGGTACTGGATTTTTTAATGAATATCCACCAACAGCTCTATAACGGTCATAAATTGTTACTTGGAATGAGAATTCACCAAGTTTGTCACCTTCAGAGTCAATACGTTGAACTTTGATTGTTGGTTTATTAATATAGAATACAAATCTTTGATTTGTTGGTTCTAACATTCTCTTTTTATCAAAACAATCTAATCCACTTGTACAATCTTGATATGCGATTATACTGAAGTAGTAAACTGTATTAGATTCTAGTGTTGCAAACGTTGTACTAGCATCAATTTGGAATGTTGTTGTGTATGTACTGCTTATCTCGCTTATCTCCATTGGCTTTAGTGTTTGTTTAATATTTTCAATATTTGTTATTTCATTTAAATCTTTATCTAGGATTGTAAAATCGAATCCATCATAGTTTTCTAGTGTATCAACTGAGAATGTAGCAGTTAATGATCTGTTATATTCGTCATGTTGTTTTGCTATATCTTCAGCTTTGTCATAAGATGTTGAGTTTGATTTTATTGTTCCTGTATCATATCTTATTTTGAAATCTGTTATTGTCGGTTTAGCAAGTGTTTCAAAATTATATACTCTTCTATCTGGATTTCCAGCATTATGATATACTGCACCATAGAAGAAATCTTTTTCAACATTATCATTTAGTTTATAAGTAAATACTAAACAATAACTTTGCCCTTTTCCTAAATCCATTTCTGATATTGTGAAATCAGATTTGCCAGCTATATCAGTTTCATAAGAATGTGTGTATTGTTTTTCTACTACGTTTTGACAAGTTCCATCATCATTTTGTCTAAACATTTTTGTAACTAATGTTAATTGGTTCTTGATTGAATCATCTACAACCATTGTTGGTTTAATTCTTACACCACCAATTACTGGTTCAATGTCAGCGTCATCTAAATAGAATGTTGGTCTAATACTATCGAATGAGAAGTCACACCTTGTAGATTCTGCTGAGCATGTTACTGCTTTTGCTGATAATACTTTAACATTTACGTATGCAGGATATCCTGCTGCATTGTTGTAGAACATACCTTTTGTACTCTTTTGTAAACTCTTAGTATAATGATTTCCTTTTATATCATCGAATGATAATGTACCAGATTCATAATCGAATGATACATTTTTAAATACTTTTGTTTTTGATCCGAATGTTTGATATGAAGTAGCTCCATTTATTGCTTCTTCAATTACATAACCTTCGTTATTAGCATCTTCCGTGTCGAAACCAGGTAACTCTCTATCATATACAAATGATATTTCTGGAGTTATTGTTCCTTTTCCCATTAATGCTGATATTTCTGAGAAGTCTACACTCAACTCTGCATTGGTTGCATCCAATGAGTCTTTATTATCCATATCTTTATATATTATAGCTGTAGTTCCATCCGCTGCAGTAAATTTTAATTTAACATGAGCAACATATTTCTTTAATGTACTTAATGTATATCCACTAAATTTAAATTTAATGTCATTTCCACTATCTCCCATTTCAAGTCTATATGTTGGTACGTCAATATTATTTACAACATTGTAGAATAACATTTCGTCTACTAATCTTATTTCTTCCACTTGATCGATGATACCATAACTTGAATCAATAGCGCCTTGTAGTAATAGTGCATTTGTTCTTACAATTAGTGATCCTGCTGCAAGTTTTGTTCCGAATGTTCCAGATGTTCCTGCTAAACAATTCCTTGTTTCAGTATATGAATCACCACATGTTATTTGAGACCAAGATGAACCAGTTGCTGTTCCATATTGACCTGTTATACCAAGTGCATTGTCATTTATTAAAGCTTTGTCAACGTCATTAATGTAATATTGCCATCTTTGGTTTGCTGCTGTATCACGTGTTTTTAAATAAACTCCAATTGATGGTATTTGCTTTTTAGGTTGTTCTTTAAATGCTTTGAAATTTTTTGCACATGCCGTATCTTCTTTTGTGTCTTTTACGCCAATGTTGTATGTTACACAATATTTTAATGCGTATGAATGACCACGTCTATATACAAAGCCATTTGGATCATCAGCAACATCGCTAAATACTATTGCTATTGCATTGTTTCCGTCATCTTGTGTTTCAGTATATAATTTTCTTATTTCTCCATCTGATAAAGTATGAGTCTTATTAGTTGTTAAATCCATTAAAGTATATTCTAGTTTATACTCACTTCTTTTTACGTTAGGAATTGCAATATCAGGAACTACTTTATACCCGATTATTGTATCAGAATATAAGTTTGGTTCCTCATAGTCTCTAAGAATTGCTTTATTATTTAATATCGCTTCATCAATGAATATTTTATTTTTAATAACACTATTCACTGAAGCATTTGGATTGAATGGTATTTGACTATTTATAATCGGCAAGTCGTTTGGATACTCTGTATAGTCAAATGCATTTACTACTTCAAATATGTAGTTACCATAAGTTAAATCTGTGGAATCAATATCGAATGTAGCAGGTGTAAACTCATATGTATTATCAAAGAACATTCCTCTTAATGTACTTTGATACTCATCAGCATTATTGTCACTAAATGTTCTTATCCAACATCTATTAGTTGGAAGACAATCAGTATTTAAATCATAATCTTCAGCTCTTACACGGAATTTAATACTTACCATTGTATTTACCTCGTTTGGATTTTCTCCTTGTGTATCCGCTTCTGTTACACCTAATTTGAAATTAATTTTAAATTGAGTTTCAGTTGATTCACCAGTTAAGTCTGTTATTAATGCTGCTAAATTTGTTGGTAATGCTGTATTTACCGCGAATGTACCAATTTCAGCATATACGTAACCATTTTCGTCGTTGTAGTTAATCCATCCCATAATTGTATATAGGTAACTTGTATTTGATTTTAAACCGTTGTCATTAATAGGGATTGTAAATGATTTTTTATTTGGTAAAGTTTGAAGGTCAATTTCATATGAATTTATTACAACTGATGAACCAACTGTTCTATTTTGAATTATTATATCAATTGGTTTTGATAAATTAATAGTTTCATTTGCATCATTAATTGTTAATTTTCCTTCGATTCTTTCATGTGTTATTTTAGTCTCTTCAAATGTTACTGAAGGCCCGACAACCGAATTCATTATCATATCTTGTGTTCCAAGGTATATTTCATATTCCATTTCATTGTCGAAGAAAGTTAAGTATAGTTTTGCACGATAATTAGTATTTCTTGAAATTATTTTCCCATCAACATCAACATTAATTGTAGAAGATGTTGTTGCTTCTCTTGTCGTTACTATATCTGCTTTACTATTTTCTTTTCCAAGTTCGTAAATATCAGCTCTATAATTGATTGCCCCATTGTCGGGGTCTTTAACGTTGTTTAGGTATAAGATAAATTTTGAACTTTGTTTATTGATAGCAACTGTTGTATCTCCGAACTTTGGAGAAGCTTTTAAAGTTCTAAGTTTTTTACTTATAAAATATGTATTTGATAATTCTTCATTTCCATATACTATTCCATAAATTTTTAATATGTAATCTGTATTTGATCTTATTTTATAATAATCTGTTGTTTTAAACACTAATGAAATAGGAACATCTACACCTGTATTTGCAGGTTGAGGCAATGTATAAGTTGCTTTTTGAATTATAGCTCCTTCAGGGCCAATCAAGTCGTAGTTGAAGCTTTTTATTGATGAGTGTCCGTTTGCTTCTACTAAGAAAGCAACCTCTCCGCTTCTTACATAATCTTTTTCTATTGTTAATCCCATTGATTTAGTAACGAATGTTTTTTGTACGAAGTCTTTCTCGTAATTTACATCATTCTTAGTATAACCAGATCTAACAATTACCGAATAGTTAGTTTCTGGAGCAAGGCCACCACAGTCAAATCCGAAATTTGCAGTTCCTTTTTCTATTGTTCCCATACAAGCAATCAAATTTGTCGAATTTTCCACTATCTTCCAAGACATATCTCCTGTAAGTACTCCAGCTTCATCTTTTACTTTAATACTTACGTTAACTGATTTAACAGTTACTGTAATACCTTGAACATCGAATTCTGCATCTGGCACTGTTTCATTTTCTTCTACAACCTCATCTGGTCTTTTTGTTGAAGTATCAACAACTCCTGATTGCATTCCCCCGATATTAACATTTGGTGCAGTAATTGGTTGGTTTTCGAAGTGTTCTACACTTAGTGAGTCATCTTCAATTTCTTCTTCTTTCTTTTCATCTTCAGGAACAATTTCAATATTATCATCAGAATCAATTGTTATTTCACCAAGATTAACTTTTGTTTCTCCATCATATACAATTCTTTTGTTTAGTAAGTCAACTGTTATGCCATCTATCACTACACTTAAATCTTTTGAAATGTTTTTTATATTCAATTCTTGATTTGTTATTTGGATGATATTTCCGTCCATGTATTCTATTTCCACATAGCCATCAGATATAATTTTTTCTTCGTCACCATATTTAACTGTTAACCCGCTACCTACAATCATGTATTTAGTTTCTGTTACTTTTATCAAGAAATCTTTAAATGCAAGTTTGTGGTCTAAGTGGTCAATTTGATGTCCGTCTGATGCTTTAGTAAATACAGAACCATCATATACGTTGTAAAATTGTAATGTTGAATTTTTTACATTTGGTAAATTAAGCACTACAGCTTTTTTGAAAGTCGCTATCGAACCATCTGTATAATGTACAAACGTATCACTAGGTATAGTAATTTCTTCAGATTCAGTGTTTTCAAACACTACCTCATTTTTTGATTCATTAACTTTATATTTGTTTTCTTTCAAGAAGTAATACTTATTAGCATCTTTTCCTTCAGCAAGTCCTAATACATATCCATCTTCGTGGAATGTACTATAACTATCGTTATAAACTTTGATACCAAATAGTAAAATTGCCGCTGTAATAGCAAGCACTGGTACCACTATAGTAAATATTTTCTTAAACATATCATTCACCTTTACCTATCATATACATATATAATATCACATTACAAATACAAAATAAATAGGAAAATACAAAAAAAAGAGGTTAAAAGCTATGCTTTTGCCTCTTTTCTTTTTTCAGAAATTTTATTCTCTTTTTTTACGTTTCTACCAAGGATTAACACTGCTCCTGTAATGCCTAAAATAATACCAATAACAATTAAAATTGCTGATATTATAGTAACTTTTTTTCCTCCTGCTTCACGATAGTATTCTATCATTAAAGGGTCTGCATCAATTATTGAATCTACAGTCTTATCTAGCGATCTTGTTAACGAATTAACATTACTATCTGTTTCACCCGGTAGTTCGTATACATCATATTTTCCAGTTGATGGATTATATACAATGCTATATTTGCTACTTGTTAATGTCCCAACACCTTCTGTATCTTCACCTAAATGGAAACTAGATAATGGTCTTGTATTAAGTTTTTCAACTAATCTTTTAGCTTCTGCATACTCTGGATTGTTTGTAGATGTTACTTTGTCAAAACTCATTTCTAAATATTGTTTAATATAGTCTTCTAGACTAATATCTTCATCACTTTGTTTTATGATTAATTGACCAGTTCTATAGTTAAACACTGTATAACTTCCGTCATTATATTCTACAAATACCATATCTGTTGTCGAATCAGCGTTTGTACTGATACTCTTAATATTAATATTTTTGAATCCATCAGGGAATACAATATCATCTTTTATACTATATAGTTTCCCGTCTGAGCCTAAATAGATTAGATAATTTTTATCATTATAATTATCTACTAATATTTGGTTCTTTTTGTTATCTATTTCAGTAGCAACTATTTCTATTTGACCATTTTTTACATAAACTTGTTTGTCCACTCTTTTTCCATCAATTAACGTATGATAATAGAACGTTTCTATTCTTTGACCAGCGTAATTATACTCATGCAAAGATTGTGTTTCAGTTAATGTAAGGTTTTTAAAGTCATTTTCATATGTTTGACCTGTTTCGATATTGTAGATATCTTTGTTGTCTAATAATATTTCATTACCATATATATTTGTAGCGTTACCCACAACTTTTTTTGTGTTATTTTCAGTATCGGAAACCGCTAGATTTTTTTGTAATCCAACAGGTCCTCCCACTGAAAGTGTTGTTAAGTTATTAGCCACATAAGCTACAATATTATCATTTAATCCAGTATCGTAAGAAGAATTGTCATCCTCTTCTTCAACAGGTTTTTCATTATTATTTTGAGTTGGCATTTGAACATTTCCGCTTGCTTCATACTCATTTTTTTCTTGATTAGAAGACGATTCTTCTTTTTCTTCAACTTCATCCTCTAATGTAATTTTTTCATTATTTGTAATTACTTCTCCGTCTTTTAAGTAGTAGAAGTATTCACCTATAACTGTTACACCATTTTTAACCTCATCTGCAGTTATTAAAGATACTTTTTCGTTGTACTTATCAGAAATAGTTACTTCGAAATCTTCTTTAAAGTCGTAATAGAATGTGAATACTGGTTGTTCTACTGGGTATGACACACCATTTACTGTTAATTTAGTATATGGGTCAACATTTTCGAATTCAATATTTATCTTATCTACGTCAACTGCATAAACTTTGAAGTCAGGTAATTGATGATATAATGGCGTATTATTTGCTGAATACATTACATTTCCAGAACCAGGTAAGTTAAATGAAATTGGGTTTGGATAATTCGCTATTCCTTCAGCTCTGGTCATATATGGATAGTATTCTAATCCTGTTGTTTTAGATGCATCTATTGGAGCTCTTGTCATTACACTTCTATTTAAAATGCTATATAGTGACCAATCTTTCAAGTAATTTAGATCGATACTTCTTAAGTAATCAGCAGGAATAACGACTTCTGAAGCATTTATATCTGCTAGATGTGTTCCAAACGTAACACCAGCTGCTCCTCTACTTGGAGTAATTAGCGTTGTATCTTCATATACGTAAATACGTTTTGCGTATGATAGCAATGTTGTATCGTTCTTTTGATATAAGAAGTTATCACCGAACGTTTCAGTAAAGTCTACTGTAACTGTATCTACTACATTACCTTCTGAATCTTTAATTGTATATGTGTATTTGTATTCAGAACCACCAATTACATATCCGGCCATATTATCAGTTTCTGCTTTAACAGTTGCTGAAATAATATTGTCGTAAATATAGTTGTATGGGAAGTTTCTTTCTACACGACCAATTAATCCACCTACATATGCTCTTGTTGGATTAGTAGCTACAACTGTACAGTTTGCTACTAAGTTGTCATATACATAGTGTCTTGATCCAGTTTTAGATTCATTTCTATTTTCTACAAATCCGATTAACCCACCTACACGATGGTAACCAGTAATTATAGCTGTAACTTCGTTACGATAAATTGAGTGACCACCTGTACTTAAATATCCTACTGCTCCACCAATGTTGTATGAACTTGTTCCTTTACCAGTTATCTTAGTAATTTCACTATTATAAATTGAAACTTGGCAATCATATAAGTTACCAGAACCTATACCACCACATAATCCTCCTACGTAGCCATATCCTGTTACTGATCCACCTATTGTACTTGAGTTCAATAATGTGTAACCAGCCCATCCTGATACACCACCTACATAGTAGTTACCATTAACATCACAATTTATTGCTTTAGCATTATAACAGTTCCAACGATAACCGCAGACACCACCAACGTAATATCCACCAGTTATACTTATGTCTTTAGCATAGTTATAATATGGATAGCATGACGAGAATTGTCCAGCTACGCCACCTACATAGTTATTTGTACCATGTACTATGTTGTATGTTTTACCAGTTGGTTCATACTTGTTAGTAGTTCCGCGTACTTCAATATTTCTACCACTACCATATCCGTATGCTCCACCAACGTATGCTCTACCATACACGTATACACCTGTTAGTATTGTTTTAAACGTAAATGTTTTACCCCAATACCCGTTTTCATATCCAAGTAATCCACCTACATAGTTATATGATGCATCAACATAAATATTTTTACCGATAATATCTGTTTTATCTACTGCATAAGATCTGCCTATAAATCCACCTACAAATTGGTATCCTTTTACATAAACATCTGAATATTCAATATAGTGAATATCTGGCGATTTATTATACGCGATAATACCTGTATAACTTATTCTTTGACCATCTAAATGAATATTTGTAAATTTCATTCTTTGGTATGTATTCGTTTTTTGGTCCCAATAACCTTTCATTGTTCCGTTTAGGAATTTAATTACACCGAAGTAATTTCCGGATCTATTAGTAGTTGCTACAAGTTTTATATTATCAAAGCTTACATTTCTTATTTCTGATACAACTGTATCAATTACGCCTGTACCACTACTCAATCCAGTTCGTGTAATACCTTTTATCACCGGCGCTCTTTTACCAATTACTGCATTTGTTTCTGGATCAATTTCATCTTGATCTAATCCAACCAATTTATTGAATGAAATATTAATATTCGCTGTATTAGTTGGTACTCCAGATAAGTCAATATCATTAACTAATACAAAGTTTTGGTAAGTACCTGCTTTAATATCTTGCCAGTTTTCTGCTGTTTTTATTTGTCCATAGAAAGGAATTGTTAATTTAATAACTTGTGTATATGTTTGAGTTACCGTCTGACCTGTCATATCAGTAGTGAAGTATTCAATACCTGTTATCTTATAACTATCGTAGTTTTTATTTAAAGCTGCTTTTGCTCTAAATGAAACATCTGTTACACCAGGTTCGTTACTTGAATATTCGATGTTTGTTCCTTCTAAGTATACTAAATCCTCTAAGAAGATATTTGCTAATTCGAAATTGTTTTCATTCTTTAATCTCATCGAAACCATAACGTAATCAGCATCCCATGGATTTTGTACTGGTGTATGTAATGAGAAATCCGTCGGAGATGTGTTTTTCATGTATGTTACATTAGGGTCTTCAAGTAAACTGAATAATTCTACATAATGGATGATTGTATCTTGATCTGCTTCTTGGTTGTTTAGTATTTTTCCTGTACTTGTATGAAGTATTTTTGGGATTATACCATATTCAACAGTTTCAGCTTTCATTGAACCATCATCTTGTTTTACCATGATAAATTCATCTATTAATTCGCCGTTTTCATCATATCTCTTTTTATAGTTATCTACTCCAACAGCAAAATCAAATTCTGATAATCCTATTTTTGAGTTATAAACAACTGAGTTATTTAATTCATCATCATTTAATAGTTCTTCCATTTTAGTATTGGCACTAACTATTGAGTTAATACTTTGTCTATTCCATGCAAAGTTTTGGTTTGGTGTGATTTGGATACCACTAGTTCTGTCTAAATTCACTGCTGAATCTGAACTAGTTAATAAGTCACCCATAACTAATGTTTTTGAAGCTAAGTTTGTGTCATCACTCGAAATGTTTCCAAGGATACCACCAACGTTATCTCCTATTGTATAAATATTTACTTTTGTAATTGCCGATCTTATATATCCTGACGTTTCTCCTGCAATACCACCAACAGTTCCGAATTTTGTATTAATTGTACCTGTTACATATACGTTTTCGATAACACCATGGTTTGCGTATCCAATCATACCTCCTGAAGCGATGTATTTAGATACACCGAGCGTTTTTGGAGTATGTGTTTTTAGATCTTCCTCTATATAAGAATTTAGTTCCATATTAACTTTTCTTACAAAACTATTGTTAATGTTTGTTGATGAACCATATGCTACCATACCACCTGCATAGGCATTTTTACCTTTCATGGCTTCTATGCTTGTGATCTTGAAGTTTGATACTGAACTATTTCTAATTTTTGTATTTGTTGCATTTGCAATTAATCCAGAAAGATATAGTGTATCTGCTCCACCAGCTGTTACATCAACATTTGATAAATGAACATTATCTACAACTCCACCTGTTGTTGAGTTACAAATAAACGAACCGTATCCTTGCTTCATATTATCATTTGTTATAGTTAATGTTTCAATATTTAAGTTCTTTATTGTTCCAGATAGATTTGGTACAAAACAGTTACCTGTAGTGATATTACTGATTGTATGCCCATTTCCATCTAGTACACCTTTAATATCTGGCAATCTTGTATTTGGTGCACTACTTAAATCTATGTCTTTTGACATTCTGAAGTTTAAGTGTCCAGCTTTTTGAGCTGCTTCAATATCTGCGATTGTTTCAACGTATTTATATAAATCTAAGCTTAGGATTGGGAAGTCCGAGCAATCTACTTCGTTTGTTACCTTACCATTTTCACAACTTATTGAGTTACCAGTCATTGTATTGTTACCATTTGATGGATTTAAGTAAATATCTGTAACTTGGTAATTTGTTTTAAATACATTTGGTGATTTTATATAAATCGTTAAAATACCAATTTTATCTGAGTTACCTGCTGTTTGAGAATCCACTATGATTTCACCAGCATTTTTACTATTTCCTACTCCATCAATTGTTAGTCCAGCAATTTTTAAATTACGTGGATTATATATTGAAAGTTGTACTCTAGCAAAGTAACCATCTTTGTATTGTGATTTAAAATCTTTATGTTCTTTGTCTTGTATTACCGAGTCAACTGATAGTATTTTTAAATAATTTGACTCATTTTTCTTTGGTACATCAATTACTGGTTGAGATGGCATGTATGTTGGCCATACAAGTGTTGGGAACACTCCGGCTTGCCATGCTGCAACTGTATTAAATTTATTTTCTGAATTTAATCTTGCTGACATGAAGGATTCATTACTTAAGTGAGATATTACAGCTTCTTGAGTTACACTATTAGAATAGTTGAAGTTACCTATATAATAGATATCTTCTAGTATTGAGCTGCTATAACTATAGAATGAAACATCTTTTCCATAATTTCTGTAAGTTGTGTTGTATAAGTATTTTTCGTTTGTTTGATAAACGATACGTGGATCAACTAATAATACGTTTGTTATTTCTGCTCCACTGGCACTTGCCACAATGTTTCCAACTATGAAATCATTTGTGTAATTACCAGCTTCATCTTTAGAAATATTTGGTCCTAATTCGACATCTATTAATGAATAAACATTTTCTATTTTTGAGTTAGTTCCAGACGATACTGATAATACCCCAACATCTTTACCATTTCCATCAGCTGTATATCCAGCTTCTATGTTAACTCCTGTTACATATCCATTTTTTATTGTACCTGAGTTTGCTCTAAATCCTAGCGTACAATCTTCCATACAATAGATTGGAGCATTTAATTCAACAACAAAATTCTCAACAGTACCAAAGTTTTGTTCTCCCATTAGTGAGAAGTATTTGTGTCCTGTTGGTTCTGTATATGAATATACTTTATCTACTTTAATTGGGTTTCCTTCTGCATCTACACCATCTTCTTGTACTGTATATGTTCTTGTTCTTATTGGTTCGACACTGCTATCTACAGTTAATTTAACGTTACTAATTAATCCATAGTTTTCGTATACTAATCCGTAATACCATTCATCAATTGTATCTTGATTTAAGATGAAGTGTACATCAACATTTTTTAACGTTCCACCACCACCTATACGACTGATTATTGCATTTAATCCAGATTTTTGTGAAACAGTTACTTTATGTCCTTGGAAGTCAATTGATCCTTGGAATGTTGAACCATAACCACTACCCACCTCAGTTAAGTTAAGGTCTTCACTAACTAAATAATAACCGTACATATGCATGTTTAAGAATTCGGCTACATTCTTTATCGTACGTGTTTCTGCTTCTGATGTGAATTCTACTGTTTTAAGATCATAATATCTTATGAATCCACCCTCTTCAGAACCATCACTGATTGCAGCTTTAACACTTAATCGTGCTTCAAAATCCGCATCGGCTGGTATATTTGTTTTAATGAATGTATCTTTTACACTTGTTACAAATTGATTTGTATATTGATTTACTCTTTCAAATTCTAGAGTGTAGGCCATATCAGTCATTTCTTCGCCATTTAAGAAGAATCTAACCATGTAATCATATTCTAGTTCATTGAAGTATAATTCTCGACCAGCATCTGCGTTAACTGTGACTTTACCTGTAATAATATCATCAAATGATACATTGAAGTTACCAGCATATTCAGTTTCATATGTTTGACCACCTTTATCTCCAAACGCAGAGTAATCTGATGGTTCTTCATCAGCACGTAAAATTAATTCCAATTTTACATCTTTTAATTTTAATGTTGTCTTTTTAGATGTTGTAGTATTTTCCCAAATATAGAATGTAATATATTCTCCGACTGAAATGCCTTTTTCAGCCATCTCATTGGCATTAATTTTATAATTTAATCTTTCTGGACTATCAGTAGATAAGTCATTAGTTATATTTTTATGACATAATTCGTTGTCATCATCAAAACTGATACATACTTTTTGTCCTGATGCTGTACCAACTGTATATTCATAATCGAACGATAAGATGTATGATGTATCTTTTAATTCTGGTATATAGTATGAATATTGTCTCCATCCTTTATAAGCAGATAATACTACTTCATTATCTTCTATTCTAATTTCTTTTAAATCTGTCGTATTTTGATGTCCTGCAGTTTTCCATCTTGTGTTGTTGCTGATATCAAATAAGTTAACATCATCAACTACTTCATAGGAATAGTTTTCTGCAGCATTACGATACTGACTTACATCGTGATTAACCATATTAATTAAACTGTTTAATTGTAAGTCCCCTGTAGTTCCTTCAACTTTAACACTTTCAGAACGTATAGTGTAGTTTGATTTTAATGTATTTGACATGTGACCAGTGTTATACTCTGGAGCTTCAATTTGAAGTGAATATGTGTCTTTGTCTAATCCTCTAGCTTGAATTCTTTTATAAACATCTTGTGTTGATTCTCCTTCTCCCGGAGTACAACTTGTTCTTTTCTTGATTGTTTCTATGTGTTCAACATTGCCTTCTGAATCAACTACTTTTACCAATACGTTATCACCAACGATAGCCCCGTCGGAATCTAATACACATACATCATAGTCTACATATCCTAATGATACGAATCCACTTGATATGAATACTTCAGCATCATTTTTTAATGTTTGGAACTCTCTTTGTGATAAGTTAGTATTTACAATATAAGTTTTGTCGGCAGATTTTATTGTCGGTATTACATCAATTCTATAAACCGTATCTGTATTCATATAGAATTGAGTTTGTTCTGATAATGTAATTGTTACTTTTTGTTGGAAACTTAATTTATCATAAACTTGTGAATACGATGTTCCAGTCATCATATCTGTTATAACAATTTCAATATCTTGTTCTATTAATTCATATACCGGGTTGGTTTCTTTGTAGTTTGTATATTGGAATGATATAACCGCGGCTTCTTTTGTAACGTTTTCAACGTTTACTGTAAAATCTATTGCACCTAATCTTCCAACATCATATGTAATAAATTCATAACTCGATAATACTTCTCCTGTTACCATTTCGCCTTTAGCATTTCGATAATCAGCATATACTTTAACTATATATAGCGATTCTGCATATAGATTTTTGATTGTTTTAGTTTGACTGCCTTCTTTAAGCACGCCATTTCCGTTATGGGCATCAGCACCTAATTCTTTACCAAAAGCATCAAATACTTTATAAGTATAATGTGTGTCTGTCATACCATCAGGGTTGCTTATTTCAAACTTTATATCAGCTTGAGTGAAGTTTTTCGATAGCGATACAGATATTTTCGCACTTGGTGGTGCTTTTAATGTTTTAAATTTAAAGGTATTTCCTTTAATCTTTATTATGTTTCCTGTTATATTACCAGCTATATCCACCAATTGAATTGATGAAGGATATTCAGTATTAGATTGTAAAATTTTATCTGTTTTGTAATCTATTTTTTCTAGTGCTATTAAGTTTTTAATATCACCAGCGTTTAATTTTAAGTGGGATTGTCCAATTTGAACGATACCTGATTTTAATCCTTTTAATACTTCGTCGGTTGGATTGTTGTGTAATTGGATTCCGTTTACTACTACACTCTTTACATCAGGTGTTGTTCCATCAATTGACATTTCAAAAGTTTCTAATGTTCCGATGTCTCCTGTTGTAATTTCAGTTTTTAAGAATGTATTTTTCATTTTTTGTTGGAATTCGTCATGATAATAGTAATAACCAGTTACTTCATATGTTGTATTTGGCATTAATCCTATTGTTTCAATTTTCCCGGATTTATTGAATGAGTTTCTTAAATAAACTGCACCTTTGTAACGATATTCAAGCGTTGGAGTTTTATAGATACGAGTTTTTGGGTCATAAACTGTTAATGATCCACTATATGAATATACTCCAGTTTTTGTTTTTTCTAAAGTAACAACTGGTTTAATATATTCTTCTTTAACAACGTGACCACCACTTGGTGTTTCTCCACCAACTAATCCTTGGCTTGGAGCAGTTGTTGATGGTGTGTTAATTACTGGTGGTTTTTCCGGTTCTAATTCAATTTCTTCAATAATTTCAGGCAATTCTTCATCTTTTGGAGTAAGCACTCCTAAATTGATTAATAGGTCATAATATTTATATTCATCTTCGCCAACTAAAGTTTTTGTAGAATCAGAAATATTAGGCATTTCATAATATTTATACGCTTTATTTTCTAACGTATAGTATCTTAGGAAAGATTGTTCAAAATAAATAAATGAATTTATAGGAATAATATGGTTTCCACCATCTCTTTTAATATTTAATTCAACTAAGTTAACAAATATTCCATTATTTAATTCTAGGAAATAGTACTTGTCATCCCCAGTTCTTTCTAAGTTTTGTCCATTGTATAAGTATCCATCAGTTAATACAGTATTTTTAAAAGTTGTTTCTTTAATAAAATTGGAATCAATATAGTTTCCTGTATCATTAAGTACATATACACTAGATGTATCTTCAGAAATAATCGGATAGTCTAAGTTAACATTTTTCTTTGTTTCTTCTCCAATGTAATATTTTTTACCACTTTGATAAATTGTATCGCTTACTTTAACATTTTCAAATGTTACCTTTTCGCTATTTTCTGTTAATCCTGCCGAAAGGTTTACCGCTATGTTATTTGTATCAAAAATATAACCATCTACATCTGAAACATGGAATATAGTAAAACGATTTAAATACATAAATACTCCAAAGATAACCAATAAGATTATCCCTAGAGGTACTATCGCTTTCTTCATGTTGTATACCTCCTAATCTGTTAATACTGGTAAATTTTCTATATTTTTTTGTAACAAGAATGAGCCATCACTCACCGCTACTGAATCATAACTTAAATTAATTGTATAATCTTCAAATTCCATAATTACATCATCTGTTACATTTTCGTATAAAACAGCTTCGTTTTTTTCGTAATTATAGACTGACAAATCTCCATGATAGTAGCAATCTACAAACGACATAGGAGATAATTCAACTACGTTAGATCCCCATTTTAACGTTCCTGCTTCTGTAAAGAAATATAAATCTCCACCATCATAGATAAACCCATCTATTAAGGCATACTTTAGTCCTTGATTTGTTATAATAGTTTGAATTCCTTCAGCATTTGCTACTGTATATCTGTTAAGTTTCTTTTGAATTTTTCCTTCTATCGGAAATATAACTGACATTGTATTTGGGAAGACTGCTTCTTCTTTATTAGCATAATATAAAGGTTCATTCATCAAATCCATTTCAAAATCATCATCTATATAAAGTTTTGTTACCTTTTCATCATGATCTAATGTTATTTGCGAATCAAATTCCATTATCGCATCTTGTATAACCAAGTAAACTGGTTCGTTTTTAATTGAATATTGAACTAATTCTTGTTTAGCTTGGAATACTGCTAATAAAACCCCTACTAATAGTACGAACGCTGCAAAACTTATCACAATTGCAGGTGCGTGTTTAATTATCCATTTCTTAAAAGAAAACTTCTTTTTCTTATTTTCTGTTGTTTTAGTCATATCTTTACCTTCCAATTCTATACAATTCTACACTATATACAATATAATAACACTAAAGTCCAAATCTATCAACGAATATCATTGATTTTTATTCATAAAAAAAGAGTTTTTTTTGAAAAACTCTTAGTTTGTATCTTTTGCGTTTGGTGTAGTTTCAATTATGTAATTTACTTCAGTATCAATCTTTGTTTTTTTACCATCATAACGATATAATGTTCCTGTTTTTGTTGTGTCATTATAATCTGTTATATAGTATAAACCTTCCTCTTTAATATAGATGTATTTTTTCACTTCTTCTGATATTTTAGTTGATTTTTTACCATCAAATACATTTAATGTTCCTACTCCACTAGCCATATCTTTCATATAATAGATTGATTTGCCATCATTTGAGATTGTTAAACTATTTCTACTGATATCATCAGCAATTTTAGTTGTTTTAGTACCACTTGCTATATAGTATGTTGCATCATTGTTTTCGTTGATGCTTTTATAGTAATAAACCCCATCTTCGTACGGATATAATTCACTTTGAACTTCTTTTGCAATCTTTTTTGCTTTTCCTACAGACGAGCCGTTTAATTTTGAATACATCAAATTATCCTCATTATCTACATAATATACAGCATTTTCTGTCATAACTACACTACTTCCGTAATCGTAGTTATCAGTTACTTTAGTTGGTTTATTATTTTTATACAGGTAATACAGCGATAATTCATTTTCATTTGTAACTGTATATAAAACTTTTCTGTTTTCAACATCAATTTCAACTATGTCATAAATATTATCTGTAAGTTGTTTTTCTTTAGAATTAGAATAATATTTTAATGTAAATGTAGGCGTATTTTGAATATAATATAATTTATCACATGATGAGTCATCACAATAGAAACTTTCTACATCTGATGCTATTTTAGTATGTTTATCTTTTTTTACATCATATCTATATAAAGCATTATTTGTATTAGTATATAATACATATTTTCCGTTTTCGCTTAGTTCAGCTAGAATGTATCCATCTACCAGTTTAGTTCTATCTTCTTTAGTGACATCAAAACTAATAAAATATAACGCTGAATTTTTTTCATAAATCATATTCTTATCATTATAATCTTGTACTGATGTAACGTCATTATCAAGCAATTGTTTTGCTTCTTTAAAGTCGTATATGTATAAGTCGCTATCTGAATCTTGACCATAAATATATGTATCTTTTGGTGTAAATCCGTAGCTATATGAAATATCATCAATAACTTTAGTTGATTCACCTTTTTTTGTATCATATACATATAAGTCTGTATTATTTTTAAATAAAATGTATCTACTAGAAGTATTGGAATATTCTATACTACCAGTGCTTTGCATTTTTTTTACTTGTTCTTTATCTTTTACATCAGCACCGTGTTCTAGCATATAAACATCGTTATTAGACTTTTGATAGATTATAGGATATCCAATGTTACCTATACCTGCTCCTACGATAATATTTTTAGCAATGATAGCTATTATTACTACTGCAACTAAGATACCTAAAGATGTAAGTGTTCTAACAACTTGATTCTTATGGAATCTTACGTAATCTTTAGTTTTATCTACTATTTTTTTACATGTAGTAGCTAGTTTTTTAACTAATCTTTTACATACTTTTTTTATGTTAAATTCCTTAGTTTCTTTTTTATCTACTTTTTCTGTTTTTTCTATTTCTTTTTCAGTATCTTTTTTTACTTTTTTTTCTTTTTCCATACGATTACCTACTCTCTTAACTATATCAATTATAATATTTTAGGAAGTTAAAATCAATCTATTTATAAATAAAAAATAATGACAGTATTATGCTGCCATTATTATTTCTGGTTCTTCATATTGGAAGTTAATATCTTCTACAAATTTAATTAATTTAGAAATTGAAATATTAGCTTCAAATGTAACTTTTCCTGTTTCAGGATTTATTATTTTTATAGATACTTTTTTGTTATCTAATGGATTTATATTTATTTGACCATAGATAGCTGCTTGATGTAATAGGTATCCGATTTTAGGATTATCAAAGCTTATTTCATCTATGTCATGTGTTTTATGATAGTAAAGAACATTTTGTAGTGAATTTCTTTTTTCAATTAGTTGTTCTTTATCTAATTCTATCTTTTTATATTTAGCAAATAAATCGTTGATTATTTTTTGTTTATGAGACAATTCTTCTCTATCTTTTTCAGCATCTAGTTCATTTATTTCATCCATTAATGTAGCTATTTTTCTTTTCATATCTGCTACTTCAGGTGATGTTTCAGTGTGATCAATAACTGATATTATTTCATTTAATGTTATTTGTGTATCTTGATGACTTTGTGATAGATATGTATCTATACTGAAATCACTTAATGATACTGTATCGTATTCTAAGTTACCATAGTTTAATAATGTGAATAACATAGTAGTTAATCCACAGATAGATTGTTGTTTTTCTTTATGTGGTAATCTAGATACATCTTTTTGTTCTTTAATTAATAGTGTTTTTTGTAATGTAGATAGTGCTATATCATTAGATAGCATGTATTCTGTAAGCCACTTGCTTATTAAACGTTGTTGTTCAGTAATTTGGGCGTTATAAAATAATGGGCCTAATTCATTAGCTCTTTTTACTATGTATACCGGTGAAGGAATAGTAAATTTAGTTATACTAGGATTTAATTCTTCAGGAGTATATCTTGTAAATGTATCTATTATGTCATCTACTTTTACTTGTTCTTTTTGAGATATTGTATTAGTAGTTTTCTTTCTTATTTTATTATATGTATCTTCCATATCTAATGTTGGAAGATTTGTTAATGTAACTTGGAATGTTTTAGTTTGATTTAAGTATATTATTAATGATTCTTCATCATATATTTTTGCATCTTTGTTTTTGTTATAAATGAATACATTATGATATTTATATGATTTCATAGTTTCTGCTAATCTATGTAACCAGATTGGGAAGATTGTTGTATCTAGTTCAGAACTAGTTATATGGATATTACCTTCTTTATCAAATTCATATTCATTATTCTTTAATGCAGTTAATAATCTTTCATAAAATAAATCAGGATTATTTTTATAACTTAAATCTATATGTGGACATTCTATTGTAGTTTCATACAATCCGGGGATTATTCCATTTTCTAAGAATGATTCTTGAGGAAATAATGGATTATTGTCATAGTATTTTAATAATGTATTTATTGATATTCTATTAAATAAATATAGTTTAGAGTTAGTAAAAGAATCTGATTCACTTGGTAATACTGGAACAGTTTTGTTACCTTTGGAAGTTAAGCTATTCATTAAAATCTCGATTGCTCTTAATTCATCTGTTGGCATTCTTTACACCTCTATTCTATTTTGTATTATATCATATATATTATATCATAGATAGTAAATTTTAGAAGATAAAAAAAGTGCATTTTTTGATGCACTTTATTTTATTTAATGTTTGAAATTCTATTCATTATTCTTTCTTTGCCTAATAGTCCTAGGATAATATATAGGTCTGGAGTTTGTGATTTAGTTGTTACTCCTACTCTAATAATGTTAGATACATCAGCAATGTTTCCTTTGTAGTTATCAGGATTCTCTTTATATTCTTTCATATTAGTACAGTAACCTAGTTTTTCTGCCATTTCTTTCATACTATTGAACCAAGTATCTTTATCATCTGATTCGTTATAGTATTCATTAAAGTAAGTAGTTAATACTTCGTTTATATCTTCTTTAGAGAATTTAGGATCAAATTCATATTCTAAATCATTATATAATTCATCATACATATACCATACTTGTCCTTTAATTTCAGAGAATGAAGCATAGTCTTTACGAGGTTTCTTTTGTTCTCTTTCGATATTTAATACATTAATTGTATATTCTTTATATTTATTAATTAATTCATTGAAGTCTTTATCATATTCTTTAGACCAGTTATCTAATAAATCAAATACTTCAGTAGCTTTTAATTTACTAATATAGTTTTTAGAAATGTTATCTAGTTTGTCTAAATCGAATAATGCTCCTGATGCTGACATTTTCTTTGGTGAAAAATCAAATTCAGTGAAGTGTGCATCTGGGTGCCCTTCTCTCCATGCTTCGTAGTTTGAATTAACGATAGTCATGATTGCTTCGATTAAAGCAAGTACTGGATATCCTTTTTCTTCATAGTAACTCATTCTTGCTTCTGGGTCTAAACGTTTTGATATTTTTCTAATTTTGTCGCCATCTTTTTTAAGAATTAATGGAGTATGAATATATTTTGGCATTTTGAATCCAAATGTTTTAAATAATTCATAGTGAACTGGAACTGAACTAATCCATTCTTGTCCACGAACTACGTGTGTAGTACGCATTAAGTGATCATCTACTAAGTGTGCAAAATGGTATGTTGGAAGTAAGTTAGATGATTTCATGATTGGAATATCAATATCATTTTCAGGGAATTCCATTGTACCATTAGCTAGATCTTCGAATTTAAATTTCTTGTTAAAGTCACCAGAACTTTTTAATCTTATAGTATATTTTTCACCATTATTAATTTTTTCGGCAGCTTCATCTGGAGTTAAGTTTCTATATTTTGCATAACGTCCATAGATACCAATTCTTCTTTTATCTTTAGTTTGTGATTCTCTAATTGAATCCATTTCTTCTTGAGTTAAGAAGCATGGGTATGCTTTACCTTTTTCAATTAAATGTTTAATAAATGCATGATAAATTTCTTTTCTTTCAGATTGAATATATGGTCCATAGTTACCTTTTGTTTCATTAGTATCTCTGTATTCATATTCATCTGGGTTCATATTATAATGATCTAATACATGTCTTATGTATTCTACCGCACCATCTATTTCACGTAATGAGTCAGTGTCTTCGTTACGTAAATAGAATACTCCGCCATTGTTATGTGCTAAACAATAGTCGATTGTTGCAGACATGAAGTTACCAATATGCATGAATCCTGTTGGTGATGGTGCATAACGAGTTACTTTTGCTCCTTCTGGTAAATCTCTTTCTGGATACATTTTTTCATAGTCTTCGATTGTTTTTGTGATATTTGGGAATATCAAGTTAGCTAAATCTCTGGTAGTCATTTTCATCATCCTTTCTTTCATCAAAAAAGACATATTCATCATAAGGACGAATATGTCGTGTTACCACCTTAGTTTATGTATTGCTACACCTCAAAATCTTAACGCGATTAACGGAATATCTTGTATACAATATTCAACTCCAAAGCTTCTTCAATTAGTTTATATGTTCTTTTACACCTACCAAGAACTCTCTATAATATAAGGTCTAATTTACTCTTCTTTTTCTTCGTTTGTGATTAGATTATAGTAAATTATTTTTTTATTGTCAAATTATTTTTTTGATTTTGTTAATGTTGATGATTTCTTTTCTTTATTTTTTTCTATTTTAGTATCTATGAAATCTATCATAATATTTATATTAGGTGGCATTACTAATTGATAGAAATCAGCATATCTAATTGTTAAGTAATATGTTAATGCTCCATTATATATATCTTGCATTGTAATAAGTTGATCTTTTAGAGTATCTCCTTTTACATATGGTTTTATTCTGACGTTACCATGAGCAAATGAGTTACGGATATGAGCTATAATGTTAAAGTTTTTAACATGGTTATTAAAGTCTTTGTCCATAAATCTTTTTGCTTTTTCATATAATTCCTTTGCATCTTTTTCGGCTTGTTCACAAGCAATTACAGCATCCATTAGTTGTTGTTCTTTCGCTTCAGTTTTCTTAGCAGATGATCGACGATATCCTTCTAAATTTCTTTTCGCAATTTCTGTTCTTGCTGCTAAATCTATTGGGGCTTTTCTTAATGCTTTTAATTGGTTTTCAAAATCTTTAAATGAGACATCAATTGTCATATGGTCATCATCAAACCAATCTAGTTTTAATCTTGCGAAGTTTAAGCATTCTCCTGATGCTATATCTTTTAGCGAAGTACTTCCTTGTTTAGAATATATTTCATCTAAACCATAGTGATAGATACAATAGAAAGCATTCATTAATCCTGCTACTGTTATTTCATCTAGATACATCATGGATTGTCGTTGTAAGAATGAGACATCAGCATATACATCTTTATGTTCTGCATATGCTTTTATTACATTCATACTATTATATATAGCATTAGCAATTATTATGTTATCATCATCTTTTTCATTTAAGATTGCTCCTGCTATTTTTTGCATTATTAATCTTTTTTCAATTGGTGATAATTTATTAAATAATTGTTTTTTATTCTTTAAAAAGAATGTTTCAATACGATTATAGTATTCAGTATCAGGTACTGATATTTTTTCATATGATAGTTGAATATGAAGTTTTTTTAGTGCTGGTTGGTAAGCTGGATAGACACTATTAAAGATTTGTTCAAATTCCAAGTGTGGATGAGTATTTTTTATGTTCCACATTATTTCAAAGAATTGATCTAATCCTTGGCCATATTCTAACGTTCTTTCAAATCCTGGTTCAGGTATGTCTATAAATCTATAATAATAAACACCACTCATATAAGTACGTAATTGTTTTAGTGATTGCATTCTATTTTCTTTTTCAATATTTTGTTTTGTTGTCGATATTATAGGGCGAATATTAGGACCAGTTAGTTTAAATTTTTCTACTGGTAATAATAATGTACTCATTCTATATAGTTCTTCAATTGTTATAGAACCAGTAAGACCTTTGTTATTTAAAATTATATTATCTTTTTCAATGTAATAGTCACCATGTAATAGTTTGTTTCTTAATGTTTCTAATACATCTATTTTTTCTTCAAAAGATAGTTCTCCTATTTTGTATTTAGTACCATCTGGTTGGATTAGGTTACCCATTAATGTTGTAAATACTGGATCGGATATTTTTAATTTTAATGAATCGTCTTCTTTTTTTAATAATCTTTCTTTAAATACTGATAATAATAATATTGCATGTGTGATAATTAAGTTTTTATATTCTTCACGAGTACCATTACCATCTAATTGATATGTTGAACCAATTTGTCCTGGAACGTAGTATTCATGATTTAGAAAGTTATTATATCCGCATGCTGTTCTTATTAAGGTTTGAGCATTTTTTAGTTTTTTACTTTCCATAGTTATTCCCCTTTTAATGGTGGTTATTATAGCATTAAGAGTGTTTTTTAACAAATTATTGTATAAAAAAAGAAAGAAACTATTTCTTTTCATTCTTTTTAGTTGTTTTCTTTTTAGGTTGTTTTGTTACGTAATCTTTGTTATATAGTTTTATTTCACCGTTATGGTAAGCTATTAAGATATGTTTCCATATTGATGAATGAACGTAACGAGCATTTTTAGGATCAACTGAATAACGTACTGTGTATTCTACATAGTCACCTACTATTTTCATATATATAGTTGGTTCGTAGCTATTGAAGTAAATACGATAGTCAGTTGAGACGTCATTAACTTGTTTTTTAAATTTTTCTGGGTTTAGTTTGATGATGTCGTTTTTGTTTACGATACGATATATTACTTCACGTGTTTTTTCAATGTCTGCATCTAATGGAATATTTATTGTAATTTCGTTCCAGATGAAATCGAATGCTTTGTTGTAGTTACGTAGCGGATATGTGAATATAATTGAGTTAGGTACGTGAGTTATGATACCTGTACTTTGACCTATGAAGTCAGCATTATTTACTTCTAGTAATTCGAAGTTTAAGGCATTTAAGTTGACTACGTCACCTTTATAGTTATTTATTTCTATTCTGTCTTCTATATCAAATGGTTTAGCTACTTTGATATATATTCCAGAAAAGAAATTAAAGATGAAGTCTCTTAAGGCAATTGTGAATGCTGCAGATAGGAATGTAATTAATGTAAGGATGTTTGATAAATTAGCTGACCATATGAATATAAAGAATACTATTTTAATAATACTGATAGTTATTTTTAGTTTTTGTGTATATTCATATTCTTTTTTGTTGTTATCTATTTTCTTTAATAGTCTAATAATTATCTTTTTTATTATATCTAGTATTAGCCATATAATTATAGTAGTTATTGTTAGTACTATGTATTTTGGATCAATACTTAGTAATTTACTTATGTATTCTATTGTTTTCATATTTATCTCCCCCTTTTATATAAGTTAATATTCTACTTAATATATTATTTTTAGTAAATAAAAGTAGAATTATTTTTTTAAATTTGACGTCAAATTACATTAATTTATTTTTTGTATCTTTTTCTAGTTCTTTTAAACTTTTTTCTGGTGTAGGAAGTTGTTCTGGCATTGTTCCACCATTTTTCTTTATTACTTCTCTAATATTCTTGCCAATATTGTAATGAGTTTCATTGGCGTTTTTTTCGCCAGTGATGTTATCCTTTTTTAATTTTGACTCTGTTTGAGTTATTCTAAAAAGATTAGCTGCTAGTTCTTCACTTCCCATATTATCAAGAATGTCTTCTCTATATCTTAATCCTTTTCTTTTGGCTATATCATCAGCAGTTTCTCCATTATATAATCCTTTATAACCTGAGTTATGAAATTTATCAAAATTCTTTACTCCTGCTTCTTTAGCTGCTTGATTTAGTGAATAATTTCCTTTACGTGTTAAGTTTCTTTGATAGAATCGTTTTTCGTCTTCAGATAATGAATTGTACTCTTTTTCGGTTAATTCCATTTTTCGTGTTTGAATAGCAAAGTAAGTTTGGGCAAGTGCAATTACTTGTTTTCGGCTATCACCGTTTTGTGCTATTAAATAACAGGCGTGTCTTGATAATTTGTAATCTGTTTGTTTTCTAAGAGCTCCAGAACCTATTTGAACCATTTTGCCGGCGTGGGCAAAATGGTCATCAACGCATAGATTTGAATTCTTACATGCTAATATTGCCTTATTTATTGCATTTTCAAATCTTCTCCATTGTGTATACTCTAGTGCTTTTTGCAATTCTCTTGCTAACCAATATTCATTACCATACTCGTCGATATGTTTTATATCTTCAAATAAAATATTTCTTTCTTGTATAGTGTTCATATAATCATCTCCTACTTATATCTTATAGGTAAGAGTTTAATTTCCTTTTTTTCATAATAAAAAAGCTAAATTATTTAGCTTTTTTGAAGATTATTTCTTCTATATTTCCCATATCAGAATATTTATGTCCACTAATTGGAACGATATCAAAGTAATCTTTTTTAGTTAGTTTACACATTATTAATGTTAGTACTTGATAATAACGTTTACTTACTTGGTTATCTTCTATTAATGGAAGATTATGTTTTGTCATTATATCTAGTACTAGTTTTGTTAATCTTAATGGTACATGGAAGATAGTACCATCAAAGTTTTTCATAGATAATATATCTAATCCATTACATCTTAAGATATGTAATATTTCTTTGTTATCTTCTGGATCTAGCATGTAAGGGATTGCTCCTTCGAATTCTGGATATCTATCAAAGAATGAAGCGTTTTCTTTTACATGTTCTACTATCATGTCATCATAGAAGTTTTCTTGATTAATCATTTCACTTATTAATGGTTCATTTAAGAATGGTATAGAGATATTTCTATATGTACTTAGCTGATGATAGAATAATGATTTAATTACGTTTATATCTCCTTTAGATACTTCAGGAATAGACATTATTTGGATGAATGTATCTTCATTCATATGTACTAGTTTTGTTAGTTTTTTTAGATAATATATAAGATCTATATTATTTTTGAATAGTTCTAATAGTTTAGGATGTTTATTTACTTCTTGGATTTCTTTTACTGTTAGGTATTCAAATAATGCTAGGTTATCGTATTTATCTGCTTCTATTTCTTCTGCAACTTTTAGCATTTCAGCATGTGATAATCTTTTTTTGATACCTACTGCTCTTAAGAATGATTCGAATGTTGTTTCTGATTTTATTGCACTTATATTACCCATTTGGTCATAATCAGTAATGCCATATCTTAAGAAGAATTCTATTTCTTCTTTTTTTAAGTCATTACAGAATATTGTTACATAGTCTTTAGGATTTATTCCTGGCATTTCTGTTATTTCTTTTATTTCATCAAATTTATAATCTTTAGCACTGAATAGTAGTCCTAGAAGGCCATATGCGTCTGTTTTAGAACTATATAGATTAAATATGTCTCTTAGTTCGTTTGCAGGACGATATACTAAATCTGGGTTTTCTAAAGCCATGATTTTACCATATCCTTCTATTGGATCATAGTTGATATCATCATTACATTCATGTATTGTTTTAATACTCATGATAATGTCACTCATTAAGTCATATATGCTTTTAAAATCAAATTCTTTATCATGAGGATTGTTTGAGAAGTATCTAAGTCTTGTGAAGATATCGCCACTTTCTCTTATTGTATTTCTTCTTAAGTTTATGATTCTTTCACGTACTGCTTGTTCTTCTTCTTCATCCATCATTGGACGAACTGTGTATTCTGGGAAGATTACGTCCTCAAAGTTTCTTCGTTCATCTTTTGATAATGGTTCTTTTTTAATTTCTCTTGATAACATACTATATTCAATTATTTTGTAAAAGCTTTTAGCTTGGTTAGGCATTAATTTTTCTATTATCATAAATAGGTAATCAAAGTTATGGAATGGTTGGTTGTTAATATCTTCATAGTTTAATAAGGCATTTAGTTCTTCTTCACTTAGGTGTTGTCTTAGTGCTAGTGTTTTTACTTGGCCTTTTTTAAATAAGGCATCTTTTCTAAATTGATCTAGAGTTTGATTAGGATATAGTTCTAATTGTTTTAGTTTAATAATGTATTTAAGTGCTAGTTCTCCTACTCTTCCTAAATCAACTAGTAATTCGTTTAGACGAGCCTTTTTTCTAGTTATAGTTTGTTCGTCATCTTCTTCTGTTATTGTAAATTTATCTTTATGCGATTGGTATAGAAAGTCAATGTTTTCAAATTTAGCTAGTGCACTTTTGTAATCACTTAAGATATCTTGCATTTTTAATGCTTTATCTACTGCCATATTAACACCCCACAAATGTGGTGATTATTATACTTGATTAGTTAGTTTTTAACAAATTTTTGTTAGTTTCTATCATTTTTATTTGTTTAATTGCTATTTTATTTAGTTTAATTAATCTTTCACTTTGTGGTATGTTTCTTTCTATCATATCAGCATTAATGTTTTCTAGATTGCATAGTATTAGTAATTGAATGATTGATGCATAATCTCTAATATTTCCTTTTAATTCTGGATTTGCATCACGCCATTCTTTTGCTGTTAAACCAAATAATGCAACATTTAGAACATCTGCTTCTTCAGCGTAAACAAATCTTATTTGTTGCTCTGTTACTGTAGGAATTATATTTTCTTTTATTGCTTCTGTATGAATAAGATAATTTACTTTTGAAAGCATGCGATTGGCATTCCATTCTATGTTATGGCGATAAGCTTCGTCTTTTTTTAGTCTTTCAAATTCAGTTATTAGGTATAATTTAAATTCTGGGCTGATCCAGCTTGCGAATTCAAAAGCGATATCAGGATGTGCATATGTTCCCGAATTGTATCTTCCACCTTTTGATTTTATACCAATAGAATTAGTTCGTCTTATCCATTGTGTTGGAGACATGGAAAATGAGTTTTTTCCATATTCTGTTTTAATTTGGTCGAATTCGACCAAATTAAAATTATCGTTATTTATTCTTTCCCATAAACCTATGTAATCGATTGTTGAAATTTTTCTCAGCCAATTTTTTACCGTAAAGGAAGGATCACTTGAGTTTTGATATCTTGCGATATCAGTTAATGATATGTACTCGACATTATTTATTCTTATAACTTCGACACCATGGTCTTTTATTTTTATTTGTGTTTTGATTATATTATTGTTCATTAAAGCATCTCCTCTACTCTATATCTTATAGGTAGAAGAAAGATTTCCTTTTTAAATAAAAAAAGTATTAGATTGTTCTAATACTTTAGTTTGAAAAATCAAATACTACTTTGTTTTCGTTATCTAATTTTAGTTTGGCATTGAACTCTTTACCATTTTTAGATATGAATCCTTCTATTTGAGATGTGGTTCCTTCTGATAGTAATTTAATTACATTACTTTTTGATATTACTCTATTACAGATAGAAGTATTTATTTTGAATTTACAGTTTTGGTAATCTCTACAACCATATGCGTATCTATTTTTAATTACTTCGTTACCACATATTGGGCATTTACCTACTATATCACCGTAGAAGCCGATATCTTTATCTTTTTCTATAGATACATCTTTGTGTTCGAATACTTCTTTTATTTCATTTTGTGCTAGTTGTACTGAGTTATCAACAGTCATTTCCGAGTGGAATACTTTTTTTAGCGCTTTACCTAGTTCACTAGTTTTATATTTATCCATAGATATATTCATTTGAAGAAGTGATTCGATTAGGAATTCACCACCTGGTAAGATAGTATAGACATCTTTTTTTAGTGCTATGTATTCGCTTTTTTTAGCATTATCTATGATACCTGTTCTTGTTGCATCTGTACCTAGTTCTAGACCGTCTAGAATAGCTCTATAATCTTCTGTATCATCTACTTCTTCACCGTTTTCTATCTTCTCATCTAATTCTTTTTTATCTTCTTTAAATGGGTTCATAAGATAGTTATTTAGTGTTTCTATAGTATAATGTTTTGGTGGTGTTGTTTCTTTTTCTTTTAATGTAAATTTAGTATTTACTTTATCACCAATATTTATGTTAGGTAGGATTTTATCTTTAGAAGATGGTTGATCAAATTTAGTCCATCCTGGTTCAGTAATAATCATACCTTTTAAAGTAAAGTCTTCTAAGTCACCAACACTTATTTTTATTTCTGTTTTTTCTACTTTACAGTCTTCGCTACAGAAGACTGCTACGAATCTTTTAAATACTGTTTGGTATATTAAGAATTCTTCTTCTGTAAGATTGTTTTTATTAGGTATTTTATATGTAGGTATTAAGGCACTATGTGATTCAATCTTTGAATCATCAAAGATTGTTTTTTTATCTTTGAATTTAACTGGGTATCCTATTTTAGATATGTTTTCTATAATAGTTTTTATTTTACCTTTTTCATTAACAGCTAGGTATTCTGAGTTTGTTCTTGGATATGTTAGATATCCATTTTCATATAGTCTTTGTACTATTTCTAATGATTTATCCATAGGTATTTTATATTTTTTACCTAGTAGGTTTTGTAGTTTAGTAAGTGAGAATAGTTTTGGAGGATTCATAGTATCTTTTTTTACTTTTTTATCTACTACTATTGCATCTACTTCATTATATTTATTACATAGTTCTTGGGCTTTATTTTGGTCTTTTTTATCGAACTTTTCTTTGCTATTAAGTTCGATTAGTTCACCATTAGTTTCTTCATTAGACCACATACCATAATACATTTCAGGTTTGAAGTTTCTTATAGCCATATCTCTATCATAGATTGCTTTTACGATAGGTATTATTACTCTACCTACTCTTAGTAATGTACCTGTTTTAAGGGTTGCGTATCTGGTTAAGTTAACTCCGTATAACCAATCTATGTATGTTCTAGCAAATCCTTCATTAGCTAGGTTGTCATAGTCACTGTCTGGCTTCATTTCTTTTAATGCTTGGTTTATGGTTTCAGATGTTTGATCTGGTAACCATAAACGATAGATATCTTTATCAGTTTTAAGAGCATTGTTAATACATAGTCTTACTATTATTTCTCCTTCTCTATCGGAGTCGCCAGCATTGACTATTTTATCTACATCATCTCTATTACATAGAGATGTTATTATATCGAATTGTTTTTTTACACCAGGATCTATTTCTTTGTTGTTATTCTTTTTTAAGTTAAATTTAAATTTATTAGGGAAGCATGGTAAGTTATCCATTTTCCATCTTATTTCTTTAGGGGGATTATCTTCATAGTCTTCTATATCTGCTAATGTGAATAAGTGTCCGAATGCCCAAGATACTAGGTACTTGTCATTCGAATAAAAACCATCATTTCTTTTCATGTTACCAATAGCAGAAACTATGTTTCTAGCTAATGATGGTTTTTCTGCAATAATAAGAATCATATACTAAAACCTCCCTTACTTATATAGTTATTTAATCAATAGTTATTATAACATAAGATTTGTTTAAAATTAAAGAGACTTATTGTTGGTAAGTCTCTTTAATAGAAGTTGAACCTAGGGTTTCAACTTTAGAATTCTAAGCCTGGGGGCTTAGAATTTATTTTGTTAAATCTAATAAATATTCTTTTTTTTACCATATCTTTAAAAGATATTATATATTTTTCGTTTGGAAATACTCTTTTTGCTCTGTTAACATAGGTGATAAATTTTAGATCTTCACTATTTCCTTGTTTCAATTGCTTTAATATCCAATGCTTATCTATTTTACTCTTTTTCTTTTTATTTAACAAAATACGATATTGTTCTCTTTCAACCATCGAATCAATTTTTCTATATATTTTATAGAAAAATTTTGTTAATGTTTTATCTCTAAATTTAATATTAGTACCATCAAACGAAAAACCTAAATATGGAATAAAATTACCGGATGGTTTAAATCCATTTTCTTCATTATGTAACGACTTTATTTTACAATTTTCATAAATATAACCTGACGTTTTGCTTTTATTTATTTTTAAATATTTGTAATCTTCTTTAAGTGTAGTTATATAATTCCATAAATCATCAATGGAATTAACTTCTTCTTTAGGTATTATTAAGATTAAATCATCAGAATATCTCATGTATAATCCACGCTTGTTCTTTGCATATTCATTTAATTTATAATCAAAATCTATCATAAATACGTTAGCAAAAATGCCACTTAATGGAGACCCTTGGGGAATCCCATATTCATCATCATGTCGTGTAATTATTATATTTTTTTTAACATCATTCCATGAAACTGTTTCAAAAAAAGATTTCAATTTTATAATAGAAGATTCCGTTTCGTACTTATTATTAATTAAAAAATCAATTATATCTTGACGTTCTACATAAGAATAAACTGTCATACTTCTAAATACCTTATACCAATCAGCATCTAATTTATTAACTTTTAATACCCTACAAATATTGTTCTTTAATATTGAATGTTCCAATGTGTCAAAGAAATCAGAAAAGTCACTGACTAGAACGTAACACTCTTTCAGTGCTTTCATTTTTTCAAAAGCATTAGAAGCAAACTCAATATTTGTCTTACCTCTTAAGTTAGTTCTATAAGCAACACTGCATTTATTTAAATCATTTTCATTACAGTAAATATTATATGCTTGATTAAGTTTAGATGAATACCATTGGTATATATAGCGATCTATGTGAGATGCATATTTTATTGGTCTATCTTTATATTTATAATGATGACCTTCTATTATCTCTTCAGAATATTTTTTTAATCTTATTGTTGAACTAATGAACGGGTAAAATCCGTGATGTGTAATGTATTCTTTATTCTGAATTCTATTCATAATATTACGATGCTTATATATATTAAACGGCATATCTATATGTTTATAATTTTTTTCTTTATATAGTCTTTTCTTTATCATAAAACTCCCCTAAAAATGAAGAAACACATCCAGGTGCAGCGCCCTATATGGATGTGCTCATACTCAACTTTTCAAGATTTAATTCTTCATTATTGTCTTTACTTAGCTCTTTTTAATGCTGCTCCTCTAAACATTAGATGTTATATAATTATATTAAGTAAAGTACTGAATGTCATAATTCAATTCTTCACTACAATTATACTGTCAAAGCGAGGTGGTTCAATAATGAACTTTAACTTTAACATCATAATCGTCAATATAGTATTGACAATTAACATTCTAACCTACGATACAATTTACCGTAGCAATATATATTATACTCAATAACCACAAAAAATCAATAAAGAAAAAGGATATTAATGGTTAATATCCTTTAGTATGTAAGTTTATATAGTATTCTTTATAACTATAATAATTAAATAGATTAATATCTATTATAGATAGATATACTGTATAAGCTATTGTTTTTTTGTGCTAATAGTTGCTATAGAGTATGCTGCATAAACTAATATTATTTGATATAAGATAATATTAACTACAATATTAATAACAGTTTGTATTTTCATTGCACCATATCCTAAGGCACAACCAATTGCAATACTAAATATACCGCCGATAATATTATTAATTTTTTTTGTTTCTTTTTCTTTTTTATTTGTAAAAAACATTATTATTCCAACAATTACGAACAACCATGCACCAGCAACAAACTTTATCAACTTATTTCCTGGTGTTGTTTCTGTAACAAAAATATTATTAAGATAATTTTCTTCTTTTGTTTCTATTTCTTCCAAAATCAAGTTATATTCTCTTTCCAATTTTTCGTTACTATATATTTCTTCTTTATCTATTACTGTTATTTTTTCTAAAATCTCAATTCTATTTGAAATTCTTTTATAATATAAAAAATTGGCGTCTATTATTGGATAGCACATAATAACTAGCAAAACAAATATAATGAATGCCCATGCAATCTTTTTATAATTTTTAGTATCTTTTAATATATTTAATATAATTTCTTTCACATTATCTCTCCTTTAACAAAATTTCATTAACTAATACATTTTTTTTAATATTCTTTACTCCTTTCTTTTTAGATTTTTAACACTTCTTCAGTAGTATATTATAAGTTTTTATTTATAAAAGACAATAGAAATATGGATTTTAGAATATATTATTTGATTATATTAAATATAGTTTTATATAACAAAAAACATATCTTGCGATATGTTTTATTCTTCTATTAATGGGTTGTGTTCTTGGTATAGAGATGAATTGTAGTTTATTATTTTATCGTGTGCTAGTCTATATACATAGAATGATTTAATTATGTTTAGGTTGTTTATATTGTTACTTTGTTTTTTTATTGTTTGATATAGTTTATCATCTATCATCCAATTGAATGCAGTTTGATCTGCTTTTATTTCATAGTCTTCTACTTGTTTATCTTCAGTAGTTACTATACTACCACTTTTTGCTCTATTGAAGTCACTTTTGCAATGTGCTAGTTCATGTAGTAATGCAAAGTAGATGTCTGCATATCTTTTATGTTTTTTAGTTATATAGATAGCTGGTTTATCATTTAATACTTTAAATGCTCCACGTATTTTAGATCCAGTTAAGTCTTTTTCTATAGCTAGGAAGATACCATTATCATTAAATACTTTTATTAGTTCTTCTTTATTGAATATGTTTTTATGAGCTTGTTCTCTTATATAGTTAACTATTTTTTCAATATTTTCTTTTTTATATTCTTTTACTTGTTGTTCTGATACTACTTTATAACATCTTTCTAACCATAGTACTAATAGTTCTTTTTTGTTATTATTGCTTTTATATAGTATTGAGTTATCTTCTTTATATATTGTTTCTGGATTAGTTATTCTTAAGTATTTTAATATATCTTTTGCTATTTCATAATCATCTAATATATCTGTATATCTATAGTTATATTCTTTACTTAGTTCTTTATAGTTAAATCTATTTATGAATTTACGTATTGTTAGATTATGTTTATCTAAGAATGCTTTTATTATTTTATCCATTTTAAAACTACGTTCTACATTTTCAATATATGATACTGGTATTTCTGTAACAAATGCTATGTTATATATCATATTTTGAGATATTTCAATGTTACCTTTTATTATATCGATCATGTTCTTAGGTGTTGTATTTACTCTTTCAGCAAATTCTTTAACACTTATGTTTTTGTATTCTAGAAATTCTCCTAGTTGTTTACCAAATTCATTCATCATCAAATATCACTCCTTTTGGATTAAAATCATTATAGTGATTCATACTTATATATACTAATTCAATAATTATTATATTATCCTGATAACGTCCAATTAATCTTATTGGACTTTTCTTTTTAGATAATCTAAACGAGAAGTAACCTGTTAAATTATCTTTTAGTTCCTCAAAGTCATAAAGGTATGCAAGAGGAGTATTTTTTAGTAAGTCATAAGTATTAGATCTTTTTATTAATTTAATAATTTTTTCTAATGTATTAAGTTCTTCTGTTTTATGTTTTTTCTTTAACTCTTTTATTCCTTTTATGTAATTCTTGCTGTATCTAAGTTGCATTAAAACCTCCTGATTTATATTTGTATATTAACATACAAGTTAATATATGTAAATGTTTTTTATTATCCACTTCTACACTATATATTATAGGTGGATTTGCTATTTCCTTTTTACAAAACAAAAAACATACTAAAAAGTATGTCTTATTTTGTTTCTAAATTTAATTGTGCTCTTTCAAATAAATCAGTACTGTACTCTTTTAAGTCATCTATTTTATTTATATTATATTTTTTTATAATTTCATTCACGTAAAAATCAATATCTTTTAAATCAATAATTCTATTAGAAGATTCATCTTCTTCTAATCCTTCACGAGCCATTTGCCATGGCTTAGTTAAGTGAGTCATTTCTCTTAGTACTCTAGCACTATAACATCCAAAATATTTAATAATAGAATCTAAGTATTGTTTTTCATCTTCTTCTAATGTAAATTCATGTTCTTTTAATAATTCATTATAGTTAATAGTATTATTTTTATAATATGAAAAGCAGTCGTATATGTCTCTATATACAGGGCCATATTTCCATGCTTCTGCCGGTACTAAGAATAAATTTTTATTTAGAAATTTTTCACTAAAGCATTGTGCAAAGTATAATATTTTTTGTAATGCTAATGGTGTTGTATCTTCAAGTTCTTTTACTATATATAGAGCACTATCATATAGTTTAGAATTATCTTTATTCATTTGTAACTGTTTAGTTTTACCTAATGATTTTTTAAATGCTACTTCTGTTATTTTATCTTTATTACCTAGTAAAAATAGTTCATATAAATGTGGATCTTTATTTATATTTTTTAATAATTCTGAATTTTCTTTAGTTGGGTTTTGACCATCTAAGTATCTAGTAATAGTTATTTCACCTAATCCAAGTAATAATGATAATGGCTTTTTACCAATGTTATATTTTTCAATTATTTCTTCTATTTCTGAAATAGTTACTGTACCATATGCTTTTCTTATTTCGTTGTTAGCAGTTAAAACATTATAATCATTTAAATCATCATAAAATTCGTTATTACATTCATTACATACATAGTATTTTTCTAAAAATTCGAATTTTTTATTATCGTAAAAAAATGTTTTTATTCGTTCATTGTATTTACAGTCAACATCTTTAAAACAATGTTCACAAAATTTTTTATATTTTTTCATGTATTTCACCCTATTCCTTATTTTTAGAAGCTATGCTTAGCATCATGAAAAGATATTACTATTATAGTCTTACCTTTTTCATTAATGCTAAGCTTTATATATAACGTCTCATTAACTTCTTTTGGTGTAGCGTCAGTAAGCGTTACATCCTTTGAAAAGACATATAAATTTTCTTTAGGAAAATTTGTATTTCTATTCAAAGTAATTTCTTCTAAATTATCAATTGTCAGTTCACCAAGTATACGTCTAACATATTCATCTGTTATACTGTATAGATATCGAAAGACACAGTTTTTGTCGTTTTCCCAACAAATTTTTAGCCTGGTTTTCTTGTCTTTCAATAATCTTGATAACGATTTCAATGCAGCAGTACCTTTAGCTTTATCTTCGCTGCTTAACATATTTCTCCTTTCCACCCTTTTCGGGACCTTCTTTTCTACAACTTTTATTATACGCTTATTTGTTCAGGAGTCAACACTTTTTAGTATCATTGATACTATTTTTATTTTTTCCTCCTACTATATATGTTATAGATGGAAAAGAGATTTACTTTTTAAAGTTTCAGCTTTGAACCTTAAAATTAGATTTATGGTCGAAAATTTCGACCTCAAATTATAAACCAAAAAGACGATTATTAATCTATGTCTTCATAGTAATAATCGTCTTCTTCTAATTCTTCCTCTTCAAATTGGTATGGTTCATACATTCCTTGAAGTGGATCTGGTTGTGGTTCGGGTTCGTCTTCTAAAAACCAAAGTTCCTTTTCTTCATAATCATCTAATTGACAATCTTCTATTTCGTCTACAAAATCGTCTACTATAGTTTCTAATTCGTCTATATCATCTTGCATTCTATCTAGTATAACTTCATTTAAAGTATCTCTATTATATTTTTTATATTCTGTTATGACCACTTCATATTGAAGTATATATGAAAAATCATCAGCTATGTCTTTTTTATTTTGAAATGATTTATATGCCATTTTAGCATCTCTTATATATCTTTCCATTTCTTTTAAATTGTTTTCAAATTGTATTTTATAGTTCATATGATACCTCTTATTTTTGTATTGGTTTATCTAAGCTATTTATGTAATTGTTAAACTCTTTAAATGATAAGTTTGGTTCTACTGTATGGAATTCAGTTACTGGACGAGGTTGGCCTTCGGCCATTTCTATGTATACTTGGTTTATTTTATTAATTGCATCATTCTCCGATTCAAATTCATATATACCTACTCTTTCCCAGTTAGGATGTTCTATTTGGTATACTTTATCTCCTATGTAATATAGTAAGAAACAATGCATGTGTTCATCTGCATCTGGATCATTGAAGTCTTCGCCTTCATATAATCTAGTGCAGAACATTTTTGTTGGTATGTTTATTTCTCTTAGTAGATAGTTCATTAAGAATACTTGTTCTATACAAGTACCTATACCATGTTGTAGAGTTTCTTCTAATGAAGAAGTTCTATATAATGTTCTAAATCCTTTCATATTACCAATATGTTCTTCATTGTTTTGATCTAACCAACCATATTTAATATGAGATTTCATGAATTCTAGAACATCTTGTGGTGTTTTAATATCTTTCATTTCCATAAGTATCTTCCCTTTACTTCTTTTATTATAATAAAAATGCTAGAATGTGTCCATTCTAGCTTATTTCTTTATTGCTATAGCTCCGTATGGGCCCACTGAACCAGGGCAACTTTTCTTAAGTGTATAAACTTGAGAAGAATGTTGGTATTCTTCTGGTACTATAAATAATTGTTCTTGTGGTGTTCTATTAACTACTACGAATGTTTTTTCTTCTCCATTTGTTCTTTCAAAGGCCATATAGTTAACATTTATATCATGTACTTTTAAATCAGCTTCTTCCATAAATGGTTGTTCTTTTCTTACTTGGCCCATTTTTCTAAAGAATTCTAGTAGTTCTTTATCTCCACCATCCCACGGGAATGGTTGACGATTATTTAAGTTACCAATACCTTGTACTCCTACTTCATCACCATAGAATACTGATAGTATTCCTGGCATGAATGTTAAGCTAAATACATAGGCCATGTATATTTCTTTTGCTCTATCATATTCTTCTTGAGTCATGTTATATTTTTTACAGAATTCATGGGAATCATTAATTAGATTCCATGGCCAGCCATAGTCATTTTTAAATATTCTTGAATCCCAAAGGTTAATTCCTCTTGTCATATCGTGTGTTGAAGTAAAGTTCATACCAGCATTGATTGCATCAGCTGGATATAAGTTTCTTATTTCTCTAATACGATTAGCTAATCCAGTTACATCACCATATCTAAAGTATTTTATTAATGGTCCGATAAAATAATAATTCATTACTGAATCCATACCTGTTCCTTTTTTAAGGTATTGTCTATTATCTTTAGTCATTGGGTTTTCCCATACTTCACCTAATATGAATCCATCTTCTTTATTTCTTTTAACTGCCACTCTTATCATATCGATAAAGTCATCTGTTAGTTCATCTGCTACATCTAGTCTTAATCCATCGATACCTAGTTTAAACCACTGATCAATAATACCACCTTCACCTAGTATGTATTGTTGCCATTCAGGTGAGTAACCATTGCATACTGGTAATGTATCGAATCCCCACCAGTAGTCGAATTCCATTTTGCCGGTATTAAAGTCATAATGTTTGCGATAGAAGTTTGTATATTTTGATTCTTCACTTTGATATGCTCCTACTTCAGGGAAGGCATTATATTTATTAAAGTATTTACTATCACTACCTGTATGATTGAATACTGCATCTAGTACTACTTTCATTCCACGTTTATGTGCTTCATCGCATAATGCTTTTAAATCTTCATTAGTTCCGGCATATGGGTCGACTGTTTCGTAATCTGAAGCATCATAACGATGTGTTGATTGTGAATAAACTATTGGACTTAAGTATAGTATTGATACTCCTAAAGATTCTATGTAATCTAGTTTTTCAATGATACCTTTTAAGTCTCCACCATAGAAGTCATTATTCCAAATACCTTCTTCATCGCCACCAATTACAACTGGTTCATCCCATGATTTGTGGATATGTCTTCTAGGCATTGGTTGCATTGGTTCAGTACTACCACGATTAAATCTATCAACAAAGATGTGATACATCATTTTGCCTTTAGCCCAATCTGGTACTTTATAGTTAACACTCATCTTCCACATCTCATCTTGAATGATACGATGCGGTTCGATTTTTTCTTCTTTTTTTACTAATTTAAGTTGGTTATTTATTAAACAAGAGAAATAATAACGATATATAGCTCTTGTTTCTAATTCTATTTCTTTTTCAAAGTAAACTATACCATTTTCATTTTTTACATGATCTAATCTAAAGTATAGTGTTTCTCTTCCTTTTTCTACAACAAAGTTCATATGTTCTATCCATCCTGCAGACATAGGAACTTGTATTTGTATTTTATATTTTTTACCATTAGCTGTTTTATCTAATGGTAAGATATTAAAAGATATATTATCTTGTCTATTATTTACTGTCATATTTACCTCTTATCTTCTTAATATTAGAATATCAAATATAGGTAGATTAAAGCAATAAAAAAAGAGTTATAAATAACTCTTATATTTTATGTGATTTTAATTTTTCTTTATCTTCTTTATAATCTAAAATATCATTTTTTATATTGAATACTAATAATCTAAGATATTTTTTATTATCTTTTAAGTAACAATATTCTTCATAAACTGATTCATTCCATTCTCTTATGAATGGTTTATATTTCATTTGTTTAAGTTTAGTACATATTTTATTTAGTAATTCTAGTTCTTGATTAGAAAAGAATTCTTCTTGAAATTTATGTATTTTAAATTTATCAAAACAATTGAATACATCATTTATTACTTCACCAAATTCATGAGAATGGAAGTGATCATAATAGTTTTCTCTATTAGGTCCACCATATTGGTAATAGAAGTTGTTTTGATATACTTCTTCTAATGCGTATGTAATATTTTGATAATATTGTCCACATGATACAAAGTAATGATGTTTAAATTCTTTAGAATATATTTTTTTAGGCCATCTAATATCTTTGTATTTTTTAGATATTTTTTGTTCATATAGCATTGTTTTTAGATTAGGTAAATCTCTTAATCTAAATTTATATTTATATGAATATGGTCCTTCATATGTATACATATTATTTATTAAGTTTTTTTGTAGTTTATTAATATATGATAATTCATCTTTACTATATTCATCATAATATTTTTTAGAGATTTTAAATTTTTTAGGATGTAATAGTAGTTGTTCTATGACATTTGTTAGATTATGAACTATTTTTTCTTTATTATTTATTTCTATATGATATGTTAGTTCATAATCTACAAAGTCTTTAAATAGTTCATTTAGTTCATAATATTTTTTATCATTATAAATATAATATGTATAGTTTTCTTTTTTGTCCCATAAGCAATATGGTACTGTTATATTCTTATATTTTCTTTTCATAGTATTCACCTACTTAGATTATATCATTTTTTTAATAAAGGAATCATTGGCTACGCATTTGTTAGCAGCGCAAGCGAATTTGTTTTTGTATACTTGAGCTTTTCTAGCAATATCGTTAATGTCTTCTGTAGTGAAGAATGTACTATATTCACTTTGTAATGTATTCCATATTTTGTTATATGAACTTATTAATGCTCTTACTTCTTGTTCTGTTAAGATACCTATTGATTGTAAGTAAGAAGTTCTTGCATTAACGAAGTTTGATACTTCTGTCATAAATAGTTTTACTACTTTTTTCATTTCATCAGTAAATACTCTAGTTCTTAAATATTCAGTAAATATTTTATCCATTTTTATCATTAATCTTTCGTATTTACCTCTACCCATTATTTGATCATATTCTTCTTCAATTGCTAATGGATTGTGAAGTAAGTTATGTAAGTATGAGTTAGTTAATACGGTATGACCATTTGCTAATGTTACTTTACAATCGAATATTGAACCACCATTTTGGAAGGTTGCATCATATCCTACTTTAGCACTATTAGCAAATGCTGCTATCCATAATCTAGTTAATGATGTAAATAAGGAATATCCTGTACTAGAGTCATTCCATTTATCGTATCTTTCTTTAAATACTGTATCTAGTGTGGTACCATTTTTACGATAATAATTCATATTAGCAATAAGGGAACCAGATGTAAGTATGTCTACTGTTGTTTCCATAGTCATTTTACCTATTGTTCTAGTTTGGTTATGGTTATATTCATCCATTTCATATATATAACCACCAAATGGTATTTTTATTACTGGTCTTCCTTCTACATCGAATGTATATTTCTTTTTACCTTGTGTACCTAAGTAATTGAAGTAATTTATTATTGCATGCCAAAGTTCATGGGCATATTCATGGACTGTATATAAATCTTGATCTGGTCTATCTGCTCTAAATGAGTACATTTCAATATCACATCTACCATCTGATCTACTCATACACATACCAGGTTCTCTTACTGATACCCATCTTCCTTTTTGACCATATGGTAAAACAACTAGTGAGTTAATGTTATTTAATAATGCATTTTTATATTTGTTTATTTTGGCTAGATTGTTTTTACCACATAGTAAGTGTAAGTTGTTATCTGTTACTCTATTAATTGTATCGATATCTCTTTGTTGTGTTACATTAATCTTTGACATAATAAAAACCCCTCTTTTATTGGGGTTTATTATAAATTTTTTTGTCAATTTTAGCAAATTTTACTATGTTTTTTTAAGTTCTTTTTAGATGTTGAATTAGGTCTTCATTATAGTAAATTGTAATACCATTTGGTATTAATTCTATATCAAATTCATTATCTTCTAGTTTTTCACCATCTATATTACATGTAATTTTAGTTGGTGATTTAATTAATATTTTATCAGTAGTTATCTTTTCTAATCTTTTTGAGTTTTCATGTTTACCTTTTTTCATTGATAGAATTAGTTTTATCATCGATAGTTTATTTAGTTTAGGTACTAGATATACTTCAAATTTACCATCATTTAAGTTACTTGATGGACCAATGTTATAACCACCACCATAGTAATCGCCGTTACATATAGCAATTGTTGTAAAATATCTATTTATTTCTTTATTTTCTACTTTAACTTCAAAGTTACGACATTTATATTTAAAGAATGTATATAGTAGTGCTAGTGTGTATTTAGAACTTTTAGTTATCCAACTTGCTTTAATCATATTTTTATTATTTGCTACATCAGCATCTATACCAAAGCAAGCTGTATTAATAAAGTATTTGTTATTTATTCTTATTACATCACATTTGTTATTACCTATTTTAAATTGTTTTTCTACTGTTTTATAAAAGTCATTACCTGTTCCATATGGTATGAAACTTAGAATATTTTTTGTATTAATAATTTTATTTAATGATCTATTAATGATACCATCACCACCAATAGCATGAATAATATATTTAGTATCTTGATATTTATCTAAGATATCTTCTGTTTCTATTCCATTACCATTTACTTCTATTTCATAATTAATTTTGTTTAATTTACAATATTCATTTATTTTTTCTTTTAAGTTATCTAGGTCATCTTTTACTGTATAATTATTAATTAAAAATATATGTTTCATAGTACTACCTCTTAAGTAGATTATATCATATAAAAAAAAGAAGCGGATTTTATTCCTCTTCTTCATTATCTAAATACTTAGCATTAGTAAATGTTCTTGTTTCTTTATCAAATTTTAGGACTAATGTATCTTTAGTATGTTTAATTACTTTTATTTTTTCATTAGGTCCATAACAATTTAATGTTATTGTTTTTGATTTAGGATTGTAAGTATAAGTTTCACACATATCTGCATTATCTACTGGATTTCCACAAGAACACCAGTATGAGAATTCACCTTCACTACTGAATGATAGATGTTCTTCATCAGAATCATATCTTATCCAGCTTTGGTTAGCGAATGGTGGGATAGAGTTTTTACTCGTTTTAGCAAGGGATGCTATTACAATACCTGTTGTAAGTACTAATACTAATATTAATGTCATTATTATTGCTTTTTTCATTATTATTCGTCTGAGAAATTATCAAAGTATCCTTGAATAAATACGATTGGTGTTCCTTTATCTCCAGAACCACTTGTTAAATCACATAGTGAACCAATTAAATCTGTTAATCTTCGAGGTGTTGTACCTTGAGTTTCCATCTTCCCTTTTAAATTCTTATCTTTTGTTGATATTTCTTTTTTCATTGCATCGATTAATTCTTGTCCAGATAAATCTTTGTATTTGTTATCAGAAATATATTTTAATTTTAATTCATTTGGAGTTCCTTCTAATCCTTTTGTGTAAGCTGGACTTACTACTGGATCAGCTAGTTCCCAAATTTTACCAACTGGATCTTTAAATGCACCATCACCATAAACCATTACTTCTAATGTTTTACCAGTTTTTTCTTTTAGCATTTTTTGAATTTTCTTAACTAATACATCACCAGTTTTAGGGAATAGTTTTAGCTTTTCTTCAGTTGATTTATTAGAACCTAATAAACCATATTCAGGATTACAGCCACTATCTCCAATTGGTTTACTCATTATATCAGCTAAACTATATACTGTAGTTTTTTTACTACTTAGTAATTTTTTTGTTTTTTCTCTAGTATGGATATCACATACTAATACATTATTTGTATATTCTAAAATAGTTTTTGGATCATTAGAGAAGACGAATTCTACTTCGCAGTTTTCGCTTTTAACTAATTCTCTATAGAAATCAACCATATTAATTCCAGTAAATGGATGGATGAATTTCCCAAATACTTTATCGTATTCTTTTTCAGTTATAACACTACTTAGAGTGTATTTACTTTTTTCAAAAGTATCTTCATCTAAGATTCCGTTTCCTACTTCATCTGAAGGGAAGCTTAGTTGGATATATATTTTATCCATTCCTCTTGCCATTCCTTTTAAGCATATAGAAAATCTATTTCTTGAAAGTATTGGGAATAGTATACCTACTTCTTTTGAAGGGTATTTTTCTTGCATATCTGTTGCAATATCATCTACGGTAACGAAGTTACCTTCAGCTTTACCTACTACTGCTTCGGTAATTGCAACGATATCCTTATCATGAAATTTGAATCCTTCTGATTCATGAGCAGCCATGATTGAATCGACTACTATTGATGCTAAATCATCGCCTGCTTTAATTATAGGGGCTCTTATGCCTCTAACTACTGTACCTACTGTTCTCATTTCTTTCCTCCGCAAATATTATACCACTATAACTTTAGGTTAACTCAAAAATTTTTAATTTTTTCATAATATTTTGGAATATAAAAAGATAGTGTTTATAACTATCTTATTTATTACCTACTATTACTTTTCCATCTAAGTTACATATATAGCAATCTGGGAGTTGTTCTTTTATGTATTTTAGTAGTTCTTTATCTTGTTCTACTTTTCTACCAACAAATATACCTTCTATAAGTTTGGCTGGTAATCCAAACATTATAGCAGTTTCTCTATTTGTTGTATTTGCATTTCTATTTAATCTATCGTTCAAGAATTTCTCATAGTAACGATAATCTATGAATTGTTTTACTGTTTCTGGAGATAGACTTGGGTTCCATACGTCATTTTTTATCATTTCTTTACCAATTTCGTTATCCATATTTAAAATGAATGCTATTTGTCTTTTATTGGCTACTAAACTAGGTATGAATCTAACTTCTTTAGTTTGTTCTCCCCAGAACATCCATACGTCTTCTTTATTGTTTAGTGTTTCTGTGTATTCATCAAATTTATGGTATGGAATTAGTTCTGATACTTCAGTAGAACCTGGTCCTCTACCTATTGTGTATGTGATAGTAAATCCACTATATTCGTTTATATATTCTTTTAAGTAACAATCTTTTTGTATATCCCACATACCTATGCTACTTTTTATTTTGCTTGTTACTGATTGGTTAGTAAAGTCATTACCAATAAATCCATTTTGGATGATCCAATCAAAGTTATCTTTTAATCCTGGTATGCCATGGATATGTGTTCCTTTTTTTAGGTATACTTCATCTCCTATATTGTATTTGTTTTTTTCTATTGATGTATCTTTGTAGAATAGTTCTACTTGTTTAAGTAGGAGTTCTTTGGTTTCATCTTCGTAGTTGTTATTTATAAAGTCTATGTATTGTTGTTTCATAAAATATCACCAATATTATTATAGCATAGAAAAAAGACCTTTATGGTCTTTATCCTATTGCTTTATATATAAAGTCTATTATAAATAGTATTGTAAATATATAAATTATTGGTGATACTTTATGTTCTTCTCCATCATCTTTTTTACTATGTACTAGATTTACTATACAATAGAAGATGAAACCAAATTGAATACCTGTTGTAATTGAGTATGCTAGAGGCATCATTATGATAATAAAGAACGCTGGTATTCCAATTAATTTATCTTTCCAATCTATTTTTACTACATTTTCTACCATTGATAATCCTACAAATATTAGAATTGGTGCGATTGCTTGCATTGGTACACATTCAACTATTGGTGCTAAGAATATTGCTAGTATGAAACATATTGCAGCACTTACTGCAGTAAGTCCTGTACGTCCACCAGCTTCTATACCAACACTACTTTCAACAAATGTAGTTATGTTACTAGTTCCTAATAATGCTCCTACTGTTGTCGTTGCCGAATCACATACTAATGCTTTTTCTAAGTTTTTAGGCATGTTACCTTCTTTATCTAGTTTAAATATTCCAGCTTTTTTACCTGTACCAATGAATGTTCCAATTGTATCAAATAAATCTGATATTACTAGTGTAAATATTGTCATTATAACTACTACTATTCCTGCTTTTGCTGTAAATAAGCCAGCAAAATCTAATTTTAGGAATGTAGGTGCTAATGATGGTATTACTCCGTTGTCAAAGTTTGGTAATTGAGTTACTCCCATAAAAAGCCCTAAGAAGCTAGTTAGTAATATTGATATTAAATATGAGTTTTTAACTTTTTTTGATACTAATACTCCAGTTATTATTAAACCAATTATGGATAGTATTATTTCTGGTGTATTGAATGTAGATAGTTGTGGGACAACTCCTTTAGCTATTCCTTCTTCAATAAAATCTGCTCCAAATTGGATTAGACCAGATTTTATTAAGCCAATGTAAGTAATAAATAGTCCTATACCTACGGTAATGGCTTCTTGCATAAATTCTGGTATTGCTTTTATTATTTTTTTCCTTACACTTGTTAGTGTAACTAGAACGTTAATTATTCCGCATATAAATACCATTGCTAATGATTGTTGCCATGTAAATCCAAGTGTTCCACATAAGGTATATGTAAATAATGCATTAAGTCCTAATCCTGCACTTTGAACATAAGGGACATTAGCAATGATTCCCATCATAAATGTTCCAATAGCAGATGCTAGTATTGTAGCCATATATATTGCACCTTTATCCATACCTGCACCTTCAAGTATTATTGGATTTAGGAAGATGATATATGATATTGCCATAAATGTAGTAAGACCAGCAAGTATTTCGGTTGATACTTTAGTCTTATGTTGCTTTAATTTAAATATTTTATCAAGCATGTTTTCACTCCTATTATTCTATTATAGATTTATTATATCATATAAGAAATAAAAAAAGTAAATCATTGATTTACTTTTTAATAACTTTTTTAGCCCAATGTCTTCTTTTACATTTTGGACATTTTAGATATCTTGTTGTTCCCATATGTATAGCCCATAATGCTTCTTTGTAAGTTGGTACAATTTCGTGACCACAATTTTTACATTTGTAAGCACCTACACTTACTTCTAGTTTTAATGCATAAAAGCAAGGTATTAAAAATATTATACATAATCCTATTATTATAACTGCTTGTAATGGTCCTTCTGGTACTAAGAATGTAGTTGCGAATATACCACCGAAAAGTGCTAGAATACTTACTAGCATAATAACCCACATAGAAGTCCATATTATTTTATTTTTTTCTACTTCTTGTTCTGCTATTTCTAATAATAGTTTTTCGTTTTTGTCTTTGTAATCTTTCATATCAATTTTTTCACCGCTTAAAAGTTCATTAACATTTATATCTAGTATTTGACATAGTTCAAGCATAATACTAGCATCTGGTAAACATATTCCTCTTTCCCATTTACTAACTGCTCTATCTGAGATATTAAGTTTTTCTGCTAATTGTTCTTGTGTTAGTTTTTTTAATTTTCTTCTAGTAGAAATAAACTCACCTATTTTATTTAAGTCCATAAACTTTTCTCCCTTCTTATGGTAATTGTATAATTTATTTATAGAATATAAAACAAACCAGTGGTTGAGTTTTATATTCTATATATTATATCGTTATATATTTTTAATAATTTATCTTTATTTTCAATGAAGTTAAGTAGTTCTTTTGTCATACTGATACTATCATCTATTCTATTTGGTTCATCAATGTTACTTAGTAAGTATTCATACCATTGTAGTTTACCATTTATTGCACATGTAAGGGCATCACTATAGTTGGTATTTAATGGACCATATGTTTTCATGTAACTATTAATATATAGTTTGTAATAGTCATAATTTATAGTACCATTTTGTCTTGATAATGCAAATGCTGATTCAGCGAGTGATACTGCTGGATTTGATAATGATGATGCATCGAAGTCAATTAGGTATATTTGTTCATTATTCCATAAGATATTTTTTAGTTTGTAATCATTATGACTTATGCATAAGTCTTTATTTATTTTAGGTAATAGTTTATTACAGTTATTAATTAGATTAGTTAATTCTTTTTTATGAGTTAACATTAGTTGATATAGTTCTTTATATTTATCTTGTTGTTTTAGTTTAGTTAGGTATGAATCATAATCTATGTTAATTGTTTTATATTGTATAGGTAGATTGTAATGTAATTTTAGTTTGTGTAATGATGCTAATGTTGAAGATAATGTTTCTATATAATAGTTATTAAGTTCTTTAGAATCTAATGTTTTATATTCTAAGTAGTTATATATTAAATAATAGTTATTATTATAATGAATAAAGTTTTCATTATTAAATTCTATTGGTAATATTGTTGGTATTCCACTACTATTTAATACTTTACTTATATCTATTTGTTTTTTTCTAGTATTTAGATCTTGTTCATTTTTTATAGCAGCTTTAGAATATTGTTTTACTAAGTATTCGTTATCTAATGTAGTTACTTTTACTACTGAGTTTTGAGAACTATCTACTGGTTCAATATTAGTTATTATACCTAGATTAAGTTGTTTAAACAATTCGTTCATACTATCACCTATTATGATTATAACATAAAAAGAATGGTTATTTTAATGACCATTCTTTTTTTAGTAATTCTCCGATTTTTTTTCTTTCTTCTTTTGTAAATATATCTTTTTGGCATTTGAATCTATTAGTTGCCCACTTCCAAAAGTTATATCCGAAATGTTTATCTTTATATTTTTTATTTAAGATAGTAGTTACTTCTTTGTATCTTGGGAAGAAATGAAAGTGAACGTGTGGTGTTTCGTTATCACGATAAGCATTGTTCATTAAGCAAGTGAAGTTAAACATAGTAGCTCCGAGTACTTTTTTACATACTCTTTCTAGTTCTTTTTCAATAATACCTAATTCTGTCCATGCTTCTGGTTCTAGATCACTTAATGTTTCTTTATCATTTCCTATAATACAATAGCCAGGGAATTCTTGGCACCAATCACCATATATTACATCCCAATATTTTCCTTTATGTAGTTCCATATTATCACCAATTATATTATAGCATAGAAAAAGAGAGTTATTACTCTCTTACCATATAATATTATTTATTACTATTCCTAAAAAATAAGAACATAGATTTAATATTAATGATAGTAGGAAGCCATTTATCTTTTTGTTAGTTAAACATTTATGATATATGAATCCTTCTATTAGGAATGCACTTAGTTCAAATATAGGCATTGCTATATTATAGGCTTTTATACTAATACATACTTTTATTAATGTAGTTGAAGCTACAAGTATGGGATTAGTTAAAATATTTACTAGCAGTACATTCATTAAATCTTTTTTATCTCTTATTTTAAGGATAAAAGCAATAGTACACTCTATTAAGAGTGTACTTATTAAACATATTATCATTATCTTAGGTAATGCATATAAAAGCATATGTCACCTATTTTTTATTTTTTTTCTTTTTTTTGTTCTTTTTAGCAGCTGGTTTTTTAGGTGCTTCTGGTTTTTCTTCTTTTTTAAGAGCTTCGTCTAGTAATCTTACTAGTTCTTTGTGTTCAATTGTAGCATCTGAATCGATATGTTTATCTAATTCTAATGCTTCATCTAATAATCTTACTAGTTCTTTATGTTCCATTGTAGCTGCAGAATCAACATGTTCTTCTTTTAATGCTTCATCTAATAATCTTACTAATTCTTTATGTTCAATTGTAGCATCTGAATCAATATGTTCTTTTTCTAAAGCTTGGTCTAATAATCTTACTAATTCTTTATGTTCAATTGTAGCATCTGAATCAATATGTTCTTTTTCTAAAGCTTGGTCTAATAATCTTACTAATTCTTTATGTTCAATTGTAGCATCTGAATCAATATGTTCTTTTTCTAAAGCTTGATCTAATAATTTAACTAATTCTTTATGTTCCATTGTAGCTGCAGAATCAACATGTTCTTCTTTTAATGCTTCATCTAATAATCTTACTAATTCTTTATGTTCAATTGTAGCATCTGAATCAATATGTTCCTTTTTTAATGCTTCATCTAATAATCTAATTAGTTCTCTATGTTCAATTGTTGCATCTGATGGTTCGTTAACTTGAACTATTGATGGCTCATCATCTTTCTTCTTTTTGTTAAATAGTACGATCACTACTACAGTTGTAATAGATAGAATTACTGCTCCTCCTATGCAAATTAGAGCGGTTTCTAATGGTGTCATACTCTTTCCTCCCTTTTCTTCTTCTGGTTTGTCAGGTTCTTCAGTAGGTTCTTCTGGTTTATCAGGATCTACTGGTACAAACTCATAAGTCACGTCTTCCTTAGATACCCATCCTATTACTCCATCGTATTCAACTAAAACGAAGCTACGTTCTATTGAAGATTCATTAGTAATATTAGGTATATCTTCTATACTATACTCTTCACTAATATAACTCAATTTACTTCCTTTTGCAATAGTTATATCTAATTTTTCTGATTTATTGTTGTATTTATACATTGAAATTTTGCTTTTGGCATTAACTGTATTTTCTGCATTCCAACTGTATATTTCTGCAAAATCAGTTTCTTTTCCAAATATCCAATATTTTTTACCTTGGTAAGTAATATGATATTTCATATCTAAGTTATTATAGTTTTCTGCACTTGTAATTATTTCATAATTAAAATCTAGTTTAGTTAAGTAAGGGATTGTTACGCCACTAACTGGTGTTGTGTCGTTATAGTTTTCATAAACTTTAAGACCATCTTTTTTAATTACTAGTAGTTCACCTTCGTATTCATCAGCAGTGATTGTTTCACCAGGTCCATTATTGAAATAAGTAAATAACCAACCACTTATTCCATCTACTGTTACGTACATTGCTGTACATTTTGGTCCTGGATAAATGTATGTTGTATATGAAATGAATTGGCCACCTTTGATTGTACCTGTTATTGCACGATTTTCTTCATACAAATCATTTAAATTTGTATATAGATTAACATCAGCTGCTAGGAATGTTGTTTTTGGTTTTTTCATTACTACAACAGCTGGAATTGTGTTTTTGCTTTCGTATGGTGAATAACCTGCTAATCCATAAACATATACCCAACCTTTTATTCCGTTGTATTCAGTATATATCCACATTCTTCCAATACCTTCCATTGGATCGAAGCTATATTGAAAATCTAAATAAGTATCTTTTGGAATTAATGTATTTTCAATTTTACCGTAAACAATTGATGGTCCTTTATACATTTCTACATTTTCTAATAGTAGGTATCTGTCACCATCTTTGTTTTTTTCCATTTTGGAGAAGTCTATTTCATTTGAATAAACCATTACATCTTCAGCATTAAGTTCTAAATAATTATCATTGTAATTAACACTTAATGTAAGTTTACCTTCATATTGATGTTCGAATGTTACTGTTACTACTTCGTTATAAGGAATAATAACTTCTACTTCTTTTCCACCTTCCCAAGTTGTTGCAGTAGCTCCGTTTGGGTTAGTTATTATTACATCGTACTCGTATGATTCTGGTGCTCCCATGTCAGCATTTACTAACATTGGGAACACTAGGATTAAACATATTGTTAAAATGAACTTAAATAATTTATTCTTCATATTTTTTGTCATCCTCTTTTACTACTGGAAGAACTCCTGTAGTTGATGGAACTTTTATTTTGTTATCATCTTCATGTGTTTTTGCTACTGGTGTAATTTCTACAACTGGTTCTTCTTTTTTATTTTGCTTTTTCTTGTTTACAAGAATAATACTTACTACTGCAGTTAATGTAGCAATAATTGCTGCTCCACCACAGATAAGTCCGATTTGTAAACCAGTTAGTTTTTTCTTTTTAACTGGTTGTGTTGGGTCTTCTGGTTGTTCTGGTGTTTCTATTACTTCTTCCATTTCATCATAATATTCAAATTCTTGTTTTGAATATTTTATTGTTTCATATTGAGCCCAACCTCTATCTTCACCATGTTCAATGTAATACCATGAATTGTTATCAGTATAATAAGTTAGTAAAACATCGATTGTTTCTCCTGATTTTATAGTAGTAACTTTTTCTAATGATTGTGGTTCTTTATATATTATTAAATCTTCTTTTAGTGTATAAATACCTTTTGAGTATGATGTAATAAATAATTCACTATCACCTTTTAACCAATATTTTTCACCTTCGTATGTTACTTGATAAGCTTGGTTATATACAAAGTTCCAATTATCATAGTCTGATTCTACTACTTCAGTAGTAACGCTATATTTTGCATCTAATAATGTATATTTATCAACAGTTAGTTTTGTTGGTTTTTCATCATAGATATTTTTATAAAGTGCAAGTGGTTTATCAGATTTATGCATTAGTTTTAATTTACTGCTTACTACAGCATCTTCTACTGTTGGTTCACCATAGAATTCTCCCATATATACCCAACCACTTATTTTATCTGTTTCAATATAGTAACCAGTATTACGTGTATATGTATAACTATAATATTTTACGTCATATTCACCAGGTTCAAGTTCACCAGCAAGATTCTTTTTATAACGATCTGCATATATTGATAGTTTATTTTTTAGTACTAGTACTTTAGTATTTTTATTGGCGATTATTGCTACACCTGAATTCATACCTGTTGTTGTGAATCCTTCATGTTGATATACGTAAATCCAACCTTTTGTTCCTTCATATTCAATGTATGCCCATTGTTCATCTCTATATTCAAAATCAAGTGTTACTCCTTTAGGAATTATTTTACCTACTTTGCCATACATAGTTGATGGACCTTTATACATTGCTACGTTTTCAAGTGTATAGTACTTTATACCTTGTTCATTTTTATTAAAGTTTGTAAAGTCTATTTCTTCTGAAAAAACTTTAGCATCTTTTGAACTAATTTGACCATATATACCGTTATATTCTACATCTAAATATAATTCGCCATCTTCTTCATATTCAAAATGTACTGTTATTTTTGTATCATATGGAATTGTTGTTTTTGTTCCGTTATAATCTTCTATTTCTACACCATTTGGATTAGTTATTATTACATCATAATGATATGTTTCTGGTGCACCCATATCAGCATTAACCAATATTGGTAAAGTTAAAATACAAATTAATGTTACTATTATTTTTTTTATCATTTTATTTTTACTCCTTTTACTTCCTTATATACTAATATTGCTGTTATTAATATCATAATTAATGATGATATTATTACGAATAAGAATGGCGTTAGACCATATCGTAATATTGCTTGGCTGAATATAAATGTTATGTTTTTCATTTTACTTCATCCTTTCTTAGGATATTAAGCATTATTATTATACATATTATTGAGAATACTGCTATCACTATACAGTTATATAATTTAGATAATTTAATAAAGAAGATTGGTACTGTACCGAGGAATAATCCTATTGTAGTTAAACCAAATGCTAAACCTGGTTTATTTTTTAATACTGATACTAGTATTGCTAATGTAATTGACATTGTCATACTAAACATTAATACTCCTATTAAAGATATTAACATTAAGTCATCTCCAAATAATAGGAATGGTAATGCTAGTAAGATACTAATAATTGCTGTTTTTCTAATACCTATCCAATCTGATAATATTCCACCTAGGGCTTTTCCTGTACCCATAGCAAAATATAATAGAATTGTTTGGAATACTGTTTTATTCCAGGATGTTGGTATTCCATAACCCATATAACCTCTTACTATTACAACAAATATTGCTAGTAAGATAATAATGAATGGGTTTATTTTTTTATTTATATAATTAAAGTTTTTACAAGGTTGGTTTTCTTTGTCGGCTTCTTTTCTATATTCATCTGCAAGTAAGATAAATGGTATCATTGTTAAACCAAGTAATACTAGAAATAAGTATGAGAAGTTTAGGGTTCCTAGTAATTTACCTGTTATAACTCCGAATGATCCTCCTGCTACGAATATGGCACTATGTGATAGTTTACCATCTGATGCACGAAGTGTTGTTTCAGCTCCACTTACGTGCAAGCAAGCATTCCCTAAACAAAGGATAATTAATGGAATGTAACCTAATATATGTAAGTTACAAGTTATTAAACCTATTAATAAAAGAATAGTTCCTATAATACCTATGTTTATTTTAGGATATTTATCACTTATATAACCGATTAGGGATTGTGGTACGAATGCAAATGCATCATACATAAAAGGTGCTATCCATAGGAATATAGAGTCTCCTAATAGTTTAGCTAATGTATAAAAGCAAATTACTTCTACTACAAAGTGAATATAGAAATATAAGTAGCCAGCTCCGATATTTTTTTGCATCAGAACAGACTTTAATGTTCGCAATATATCACTTCCCTACTATTGTCAATATTATAGCATATAGAAATAATAAAAATAATAGTTTGTATTAATATTTTTTTATTTCTTGTAAGTGGTTAAAAATTATGATAGAGTAATAACCGTTTATGGAGGAAATTAAAATGGGATTAAAAGATAGTATAAAGAAGATACTTGGTATAAAAAAAGAAGTTAAAGATACTTATGAAAAGGTACCTACTCAATTAGATATATTAATTGATAATGATGAATTGATTGTTACTTTAGGTCAATGGATGGGTATTTATCCTGATACTGTTAAAAGTGGTGGTAATGGATTTTGTGTATATACACATTTAGATGCTAAAGATTATTTAAGAAGACATCGTCCTACTGTTAAAGAAAGAGATCAAATAGAAAATAGATTAGCTAATATATTAAGGCAAGTTGGTTATGATATTGAAGATATTTGTGTATTAGATGAATTTGATAGTGAAAACTTAAAGTTTATTGGAACTTTCTTATCTCTTACTGGAAATGCTGAGTTTAGTTTAAGATTCGGAGATTTCTTTGAAGAACCACGTAATTTAAGAATTGCTCATAATGGAAGTTATTCTATTTATAATTATCAACATGCTACTAAGAATAGACCTGATATGGTTACTTTAGATACTGTTACTAAAGATATTGATGAAAGTAGAGAGTTCCATAGATTTGTAAGTGAGTTTACTTATTATGGGGATTTATATGATGATGAAAATAGATTAGAAGTTGAAGTTAAGTATCCTGAAAGTTTAGGTAATGGGGATTCAATTGATAATCCTTATGTAGATACTAAAAAAATGGAAGAAATTATATCTGGAATTACATTCCCTTGTGATATTGAAGATGTATGTAGTAGAATTGCTGAAGGTTTAAGTATTGATGCTGCATTATTTCCAAGAGTATGCGTTATAGTTAAGAAAAAAATTAATGGTAAGGATCGTATTACTGATGAAGCTTATTTTAAAGATGGTAAGTTTGAGAAGTTAGTTATTACTAAGAATGGTAGAAGAATTATTATAGATAGATTTAATAATTGGACTTATGATACTGATACTCATACTGTTAATCATATGGCTGAACATGAAGTTAGTTATGGAATTAAGGGAATGCCAATTGATCAATTAGAAGCAATGCCTACTCCACAAGAGTTAGTAAGTAATGCTGAGGCGGAAATCGAAAATGTAAGAGGTATGTCATATACTTTATTTAATAAAAAAAGCAAATCTAATTAAGATTTGCTTTTTACATATGATAATAATTTATCTTTGTGTGGTAATCCACTTGTATAGATACTAGACAGTAAACTATTTTTATTAAATGGTACTAATCTTTTTTCTATTTCAAATGACCCATCTTTTGTTTCTTTTAGAACATAGTAGCAAGCGTCGCTATTTTCTTTTTTCGAATCGTAGCCCATACCTACTGCTCTTAAAGTATAGATTTCTGTATCTCCTACTATATCTTCCATATGGAAGTGAACGTGTCCTTGAATAATTGAATCATAAGATGTTACCATTTTGCCACCAAATAGTGGTTCGTTTCTAGAAGCAACATATCCTTTTATTTTAGATGTATGTTTTTTATGTGTTGTAATAAAGTTATTTATTTTCTTTTTAGCTTCTTCACTATTTGTGTATAGGAATTGTTTTGCAGCATTACCCATTTTATAGTTTGCTTGGTAAGTATGGGTACTTCTTTCGTGATAGTCCCATCTTACATCGTTAGCAAAGTGGCATAGTGCTATTTTTTTATTTCCAACTAATATATCTATTGATGCTGGATATAGTTTTATTTTGTTTATTCTAGATGGTCCTAATTGGGAAGCTGTCCATTCTTGGATTGCTTCTTTTTCTGGATAGAAGTATGTAAATGGTTTGGTACCTAATGTGTTATAGTATTCGCTATTACCAGCTACTGATACTACGCCATATTCTTCTAGTAAATCAAATACTTCAG
>JBJEXV010000004.1:0-3341 GCA_051886175.1 Candidatus Coprovivens sp.
CATATTTAAAACCTCTTTTAATTTTACAAGTAAAATATACCAAAAAAGAAGGGTCTTGGAAACCCTTCTTTTTGTAAAATTATATTTACATTGGTCAACATCTTTTATTTTTTGTAAAATTATATTTACAAATCTTTTATTTCTTTAATTCCTTTGATATAGAGTCATCATCAATGTAAATATATTCATCTAATTCTTTTTCAAACTTTTTCTTTCTAACCTCAAGTTTTTCAATTCCTTTAATTAAACGTTTAGCATCCTCTATATTAGAAAATGCCACATAGTCAACCAATCCACTAACTTGAAGTATACGACATGTTGAAAAATAACCGTATTCTTCTTCGTAATATATTTTAAGATATTCATCCCATTTAGCATTATTCCAAAATATCCATCCTTTACGCTGAGGCATGTAATAAATTTTACTATTATAATAAATTTTCTTTATTCGCCATTTAAATAACATTTTAAATTCCTTTATCTATGAGGCGCATGTTCATACCAATGCGATGGACTATTGTGTCTGTCATAACGATGCTTACGTTCATCTTCAATCGCATTTCTAATTTGAACTGTTTGAATTAAACCAATTGTATAATGTTTTGCCAACATCATCCTAAGAACTTTAATAGTTTTGTCTAAATCCAACTGCTCTTTATAATCATTCGTTCTTCGCTTTAACTTATACATGTGAGCAATTTCTTCTCGAATCTGCCAATAATCTTTGGCAAACTTAGCAAGCGCAATTGGATCTTTAAAATCATTATTTGTTAATACTTTACTCATTTAATTCTTAGGTCCTTCAATTACTTCAGCGACTTTATCTTTATTTTCCCATTCGTATGCCCTTTTTTCAAATTCCTTCTTTGCTTCATACGCTTCTTCCAAAGTCTTATAATCAGACTTTCCATTAAATCCAAAAGTATCAATCGGGTACCAATTCAAAGGACACATGCCTTCCCAATCTACACTATCATGTTGCCAACACTGAACCTGAAAAATTCCAAGATTCGTCTTAACAATTCGTGTCGTCCACAGTTTATACTTATGATTATGTCGATAAGTTAAAACAGGAATTGTAATAAACAATCCAATTGCTATAACAAGAATAATACCAGCGAGAATATGACCTGTAATCATTTTTAAAATCTCCTTTTATTTTAACAAGTAAAATATACTAATTTTGGATTCGTTTGTTAACCTGTTTTATGTAAAAAGAAGTTTACATTACATAAAAATAGGTGCTCTTTTAAGCACCTTTATTAGTCTTTTTTAAGCACCCTTTTGTAAACTTTAATTTACTCAGCTTTTACATGTTTAAATCCAAGCGCTTTCGCTTCTTTGACTGTAATTGTATCACCATCTTTATATAACTTCTTTTGTCCTTCTTCGTTAACTTCTCCACTTTTAAATGTCGAAGCAGGAAGAGGATTTCCAGGATGGAATATATACATACAATCTCCAATTCCATCTTCTGGGCCCACGATTAGAATCGTATAACCAACTCTTTCACGCTGATCAGTCTTCATACAAAGTGATAAGAAACCAGTATTCTTAAAATCTCTGAAATGACAAACTGTATCATCAGTAAATCGGTTAATATCCAACATACCATGATAACCAGGAATATCTTCAGTCAAAAATGCTTTACATCCAGGAGACAATATATTTTCAATATCAATCCATGGAGTCCAATTTGCAGTCATCAATCGATTTTCCATTTCATCAACAGTTTCACATTCTGTTGTAGAACCAATGCCATTCTTCAATCTCTGTTGGAGACATTTCTTAAAATAATCTGGCATGTTCTTCTTTGTATTCTGAATACAACTTCTTACATACTTGTTAATCATAATTTACCATTGAAATATAACATCATCTTCATTAATTTTTTTGATTTCTTTATTTTCAATCATTTCACAGACTTTCTTATAATTCTCATTAAACTTCTGTATACTTGGTAATTCACAAAAATCATCTATCAATGAAGCATTCTTAAATGGAATCATCTTAATCTGCACATTCTTCTTATATTCATTGAATGTAGTTAAAGCTGTCTGTAAAAATTCAATTGACTTATCAATTACTACACTGGCAATTTCTACATAACAATCTGTAGTCAACATCTTAATTCCAGCCTTAGATTCCAACTTATCACTTTCACTTTCAAATTCAAAAGTAATCTTTGTAAAGTCTATTTTAAGTGGATCACATGTATTATAATAGCGCTGTTGTTTATTAGGCTGAATTCCATAGACTTCCAATTCCTTAGTTGTCAAATTAGCATGAATAAAATAATTTGCTCTACAACCAAATCTATCCTTATTGATTTCATTCAAAATAACTTCATAAGGAGATGCATCAAACTGAATTGTAATTGCATCATTAGTCAAAAATTCAGCTTTATTCTTATCTAAGCCTGATGCATATTTCTTACTCAGACGTTCAACAACGTCAATCATCTTTAACTTAATTTCAGTTTCTTTCTTAAGGTCCGCAAATCTATTTTTATCTACGTCCTTTACTCTATCAGCGATTTTTGAAAAATCAAGCATCATTTTTTGTTTCCTTAAAAGAAACAGTTTTTATCTTCATATCTTTATAATACTTCTTAAATGCCTTTACTGCTGTATCAATCAAATTATGTAATTGGTCAATTTGCATACACAAAAAAATAAAAGTTTTTTCTAACCCTTCAGGAGTGCAATCACTTTCCATATATTTAACTTCAAAAGTAGAAAATTTAATATTGGCTAAATTAAAATTATATTTATCTCTCCATTCTACAAAATCAGATTCAGAAATGAATTTATACTTTATAGAAGATAATTCTGTATCTACTTCACCTATTTTGTTTTTAATTACATTAATTTCAATCAAATAAGTTGGTAAATATACATTTATTTTATCATAAGTAAATAAACTACTAGATTCTGTTTTCAATTTAAAACTATAATCTAGTTCATATTCAACATAAACAGCTTCTTTTTCAGTATTATCAAAATACTTCTTGATAAGTAAATCTGTTAAATCAAGAGCAAACTTTTCTCGCTTATTACGTTCCTTTAAAATATCATATTGACTACTCATCCTATTGTTTCCTTACCAATAATCATTTCAATTTCTTTGCGCTTTATTCCATTCCTTACTTTCTTACAATAATCAGCAAGAAATTCTGGAGTCAACAAAGTCACATTGATTTTCATATATTCACTTACGCCAATTCTATCAAGCGGGTCTTCCTTATCTGGATCAATATAAAATTTAGTTCCAAGGTCAGCATAAACTGTTCTTAATTCAATAAGATATGATTTATTATATTTTTCCAAACATGGCAATGT
>JBJEXV010000004.1:3441-11529 GCA_051886175.1 Candidatus Coprovivens sp.
AACATATCTGAAACAATACTTTCATCTATAGACAAATTACATTGATCTGATTTTGGAACTTGTCTAACTGCAAAAATTACTTTCTTATTAGCCAATACTTCTCCATTCTGACCAATTCTCAAAATTGGAAGCGTATGACTAATTTGTGGAAGCATATAATAACATTCCTGACTATTAAATTCAAAGCCAGCATTTTCTGCCATCTTTACGACATCTTCACGTTTCCTTTCTTCAATAAAATCCAAGTTAGGTTCTTTTCCACGAAAATCAAGAATGTTTACTTGAGTAAATCCAAGCTCAAGTTCGAAATCTTTATTAACATCTTTAAATAAATTATCCATTTTCATTTTCTACTTCCGCGTTTAAACTTAAAAGTGATATATCAAGCTCTTTCTTAAATCTATTCAATCTCTTTGCATAACCACAAAGAAAATCTTCGTCAACTGCCTTAAATTCTATTTTTTCATCTGAATACCAACTTATATCCCATTCATTATGCTTCCATCCATCACCTTCTTGTGCAATAGTCACTTGTCCATAATTTGGATGCTTCTTATCAGTAATTACATTTGGGTATACCTGAAAATCACGAGCAATGTAAATATACTTTGTCCCAATTGAAATTGGTGGTCTATAACCTAATAATGCTGGAACTGTCCAATAAACATCTTTACTATAAGAATAATACGTTGCTCTAACAAAGCCACAATCTTCCAATAGCTTTATCATTTCTTTCTTTGTCTTCCTTTGTATATTATCAAACAAAGAAAATTTACAATACTCACCAACTTTTAAATCTAACATACCTTATACTCCGATTTTCGTCTTGCTTTGCGCGCCATTTCTTCCAATGCATGCTCATCTTCCAAATCAGCATTCAACGAAACAATCGCCAAATCCTTTTCTTTCATTTTCCGAATAAACCAATCTCGATATTCAACAAAAAATTCTTCCTTAAAATCAAGATTGTTAACATACGATGTGCCTTTTACAGTCCAACCATTAAAAACTCCACGAGGAATCTCTTGGTCAATATTTTTAACAACTTGGAAATTAAACTTTGTTGCATAACAAAAATGGTCATTATAAACATCAATCAATACTTGATTTACAAAGCCTCCATATAATGGCATTATACTACATTTATAATGATTATCTGAACCACCATATTCCCAACATGTATATCCAATCGCTTCTAACTTCTTAGCAATTTCTTTGGCACTAGGTCCTTTACGGCGAGGATATTCTTTCAAAAATTCTATTTCGTTTTTTCCAATTTTTAATTGCATACAAATTTAAGCAGAAATTTCTTTCTGCTTTTGTTTAAGTTTTACGAAACTGCCGGCTGATTGTTAATGTTCATAAACATACATGCCAAATCTTCTGTATTAGAAATATCCCGACAAACAATACGCTTATGGTCATCAAAAACATAGAATGCCGCATCATCCATGGAAGCCATCAAAGTGTCATAATGCTTAACTGTATACTTTCGACCATTGTCAATAGTAATCTTGAAAGACAGCTTTCCTTCTTTCTGTGCCTTATTCCATTTATCATTGATATAAGCCAATGCTTCTTGCATGTTTTTCATAATGAACCTTCCTTTTATTTTACTATTATAATATACCTATTTTCTTTTCATCTGTCAACCCTTATTTTTGTAAAACTTTTTTTACATTACCATTAAAAAAGCGCCCCGATTTCTTCGGAAGCGCTTTGAATTCAAATGTTATGTAAATTTTATTTTACAATATATCCATTTTTCTCTAGAACCTTTTTCGCTTCCTTTATCAAGTGTCTATGTGTCTGACGGAATCCTTCATTAAAGTATTCTGATAGACAATCAGAAATTGTACCATTACTATTTTCCAATTCCCATAGCGCATTAACATCCATATCTAGGACGTCAGCACAAAAATCAATACAGTCATCTACTGAGACTGGTGCATCAAACTTCTTTACATGCATAATATATTCCTGTATTGCATTGTCAATTTCTGAAAATATTCCTTCGTTAAACTTCATATTATTACCTCAAATTTAATTGTTTAAATCAATCATTAAATTCATTATCAACTAATCACCCCAATAATTAGTTCTATAATATGGATTTCCTTTGAATTCAGGTGGTTCACCTTCTGGTACATCCTTTTCCTTATAATCCAACCCCATTTCTTCTATAATTTCAGTTGGATATAATGCATAACATTGTTGTTCTACATCTGTATATTTTACTTCTGTCCATGCCCATTTTTTGAACTGTTCCAAATCCTTTTCACCTTCTTCCTTACTATTATATCCCTTTTGTACTATTACTGGAGCATAACCACTACCTGGTGCATCAAACCAATTTATAATACACCAATCATGACAATTAGATTCATATTCCTTCATTGTCATATCTTCATCTTCTAAGATTTTCAAATACTTCTTATTTAACTTATCCATCATTTGTTTTTGAAGACTATTATACTTCTGTAATATTTCTTTATTTTTAATTTTATTCTTTTCGTATGCATCTCTTCTTTCTGAAGCAGTTGCTAATCTAGTAGTTCCTGGCTTCTTTCCAGGTACTCTCATTTTATTATAATCACCCCAATTAGTAGAATGTGCTCGCAATTCTCTTGACTTTCTATTTGACAATCTCTTATATTCTGGGTCATCAATTACTTTTCTACGTGCCGCAGCGTTTGGATCTTGTCTATTTTTCATAGCAGAATCATATTCATCTTTTGTATATTCTACTAAATAACCATGTTCTTCTAATTCTTTTACAGCTTCATTTAAATTCATAATATCTCCTATACTATATTTATAACAGTTTCTGAAAGAAAAATCAACTGTCTTTAGCAGTTGATTGCTTTATATATATATATATATATAATCATCCAATTCCTTCTGTGCAATCTCATGATTCCGGCTTTTAAGCCGGAGTTAGTTCACTCTATATGCATCTTTATACTTCTTTAACATTCTATCATGTAATTCCTTACCAAATCTTTGTCCAGTAATTCCTTCTTTCTGAATTTCCTGGCTGACCTGTTTTTGTAATGGCATTACATTATCAATCAACTCTTCAATCTTTTCTAACTTATTATCTGGAACTTCTACACCATATAAGTTAGCAATCTCTAATAATCTTATAAAATTTTTATCATGACAGACTTTAACTGTAGTGACCAAATCTTCTTCAAAATTACGCAATACATCTATGCCTTGTTCTACATACTTTGCACATTTCAATGTATCAACATCCAATTTCATTTTATACATTGTCTTTTCTATATCATCTGAATTCAATAGCAATAAAACCATACTTGTCATTGGATCTTTAACTAATTCAGGTTGAATAGAATGAGTGACTCTATATGTAGCGGCTCTATTTAATGCATCCCAATTGATATATTGATTATCAATATTATCACATGCACCAGTTTCTACTAAAATCTTAATTACATAAGCAAATTGTTTAATACCATATTCTGCTGTCTTCTTCAATTCAGCACTAATACGTTCCATTGCCAATCCAGTAATTTTAGATTTCAAATCACAAATAGACTTATATGTAGCATCATCAATCTTCATATCAAATCTTGCTGCAAATCGAATAGCTCTAATTATTCTCAATGCATCTTCATTAAATCTTGCATTAGAATCACCAACTGTTCTTAAAATCTTATTGTCTAAATCTTGTTCTCCACCATAATAGTCAATTAAATTACCTTCTGCATCAATTCCCATTGCATTAATAGTAAAATCTCTTCTTGCTGTATCATCTTTAAATGACTTTGTAAATTTGACACTATCTGGATGCCTTCCATCAGAATAATCTCCATCTACTCTAAACTGAGTGACTTCAAATGCTATTCCTTTATGAATGACCAATATAGTTCCATGTGCTTCACCATTATTTGATGTGCATTTGAAATTATCATATAGCTCATCTATTGGCATATTTGTAGCTATATCAACATCATGGATATTAGGTTCTCCTTTTTGACCATTCTTATACCATAAAACAATATCTCTTACACATCCACCTACTATATAAGCTTCATATCCAAAATTATTGATCTGCTTACATAAATCAACACCTTTTAAGACTTCATCATCAAATTTATACAATTCTATTTTCATTGTCTTTAAAAATCCTTAATTATATTTAAATGACTGATGTTTCTAAGAAACATCCAATTGTCTAAAAGACAAGTATTTTAGACAATTGATTTATTTTATTTTATTTAATTATTATAAGAATCTAATATATTATTTTTTCATGATATGGTAGCAGGACATAATAAGCCTATCCAGACTTACTATGATATTACCATTTCATTGACTGGAATTGCAGTATCATTAACAAGGTGATTTACACTTATGCTTAACGGGATGGTCATCCTGTACTCCGACTATATCATAAGAAACACATGACGGCATATTGAAGAGTCGTTAATTCTTCATCATTGGAATCATTCTTATTTCAGCTTTACCTTCACTGGAATGGCCTAATCTTATCCGACAACATCATTGGGTTGAGCTCCGAGCCAGAAATAGGACTTTAATGTCGAAATAAAATATAAAAAAAGAATATCAATTGATATTCTTAATTATGTAAATTATTCCAAATTTTTTAGATGATATGACCTTCAAAATCTATTTTATATGTTGTTTTATGACCTTCTCCATCCCAAACTTCCAATGTAGTTGGAGTACGATCTTCCACAACTTCTTTAGGTTTCTTTTCTTTTTTAACTTTTGGTTCTTTTTTAGTTTCTTTCTTTTTAGAATCTTTCTTAGAATCTTTCTTAGTCTTAGTCACAGTCTTCTTCATGGCAAATCCTTTCTATCTTTTCTTTTTTGAAACGCATCTTAGCTTGTTTGAATTTATATGCATAATTATTAACAATAGAAATACAATCATTTTCTACTACTTTTCCATAAGGAATCTTGACTGAATTTTTTTTATCTTTCTCAGTAAGAAAATAACATCCATGATCATCAAAACGTTCAACATATCTAATAGGCTTATAAAGCTTATCATTTTCAAGATAAGCAATTTCATACAAGTTAATAGTGCCATTATTATCAACAATTGGATAGCAAATCATATCTTTGTACCATCCTTGGTACTCAATCGTTTTAATTTCCATTCCAAGTTTTTTGAAATAGTCACGTATTCCTTGTCTGTCATGCGTCTTAATCATCTATAGTTTCCTTACAAATGTTCTTAATCAAGTTTTCTTTATAAAGTTTCTTAGCCCATTTAATTCTGTTAATATAAAATTTGGTAAACTTTTCCAAATCCTTTTCTCTTACAATGTCGACTGTTTTATTTAAATATAAGCAATCATCACAAGATTCTTTAAATACAGCTGCATGACCATTAAAAGTCACTTGACGATTGTATATCTTTAATTTGTTTTCTTGAATTTCAGCGACTTCATACATAAACGTATTCGCTTCATCTTGAATGTAAATAGTCCAATTATTACAAAGCAGATTATTACCACTTCCAGTTCCATGATTATAGAACTTGAATGTTAAACCTCTTTTATTTTCTTTAAGCCAATTAACAATTCCATCCGCTGTATTTGTAAGCATAAACTATCCTAGGTTAATGTTCAATCTTTCAAGTGCCTTCTTAATAATTGGTCTCATCTTTGGATAGAAATATGTAATATCATCAACCAATTCAAAACCATTTATTTCAGGCACTTGTCTTCCATTTATATTAAAGTAAGAAGTGCATTTCAACTTGGACTTGTCAATCTTTCCAATCCAAGCATATACATACAAATCCTTATTTTCAAGATACTTGTTCAAACCAATATCTACGATTGCACTTCCATTTGGAATCTTAAATCCTGTTTCTTCAAATAATTCTCTCTTAGCGCAATCAATATAAGTTTCACCTTTTTCAATGTGACCCTTTGGAATATCCCAAAATCCACGAAAGTATTTCTTTCCAGTAGGGTGACAAGCTAAAATTTTATGAGTATCTTCGTCAATTAAAATAAATCCACAACTTAATTCTTTCATAACTTATTTATAGTTTCTCATCTACCCATTCACCATTTGCCTGTGTATAGTGAATTCGTTTAATTCCAAAAGACTTAATAATCTTTTGACACATTGGACACGGGCGAGATTCTTTTGAAACTTCATTGTTTCGGCATACCCACAATTCACACTTATGGATAATCTTACTATGATGTTTCATAGCACGCATAATTGCCACAGGCTCTGCATGCAACGCTTTCAAATTATTATAGTGTTTTGTAAAATCATTGAACAGTTTTGAATTCACACCACTGGAAATAATAACATCATTATATGTCAGAACACAAGCATGTCTACAACGCTTGTATTGATGAGAATTTTCTTTTAATGCCAAATCCTCGCAGTATTCTGTTACATATTGTTCAAATGTGCTTCGTTTCATAATTACTTACAAACTCTTTCTTTACAAAGTGAATGAATTTCAAAATACTTTTTCAGCTTATTCTGCATAGAACATGCAGACAAATAAATTGGATAGCGTTCCTTATCATCCTCTGGAGGAATTCGATAATCACGAGAATAATCTTCAAACAACATATTCCAATGTTGTCCATCAGGATAAATATCATCATACTTTCTAACTACTTGGCCAATAAACTTAAGAGCATCAACAAAATAATCATACTTATCGCCCTTAAGATCGATATAGACCTTAGGAAATTTTACTGAAGTTTTTATCCATCTAATTGAAGAAGTAGTCACACCAGACAAATAAAAGCCCTTATTTCCATCAAATCCAAACGGAACTTTAACAGTTACTTGTGGCTTCAAACCATATTGTCCAGGATCACGAGACGTTAAATTACAATAAAGTGAACCAGCAAAATTTCCACGTTGTTGATCATTTATCATAGTAATGCTATGATATGCATTTGACACCTTCAAATCTTCAACAAATTCATTGAAATTCTTTAAATGGTCACTAGCAATAATTCTGTCCATGCTTTTTAGCTGGGACTTATAACTTTCTACAGTGTGCTGATACTCTTCATTAATTTTATCATGCGCAATATTAAAAAACTGTATAGGAGTACAATCCTGACGAATATACATAAAAATTTCCTTTAATTTAACAAGTAAAATATAACAAAAACGAGGGTCTTGGAAACCCTCTTTATTGTAAAAAGAAGTTTACTTTACAGAAACTTCTTTTTCTTTTAGTAAAATTATGTTTACAAAGTTATACAATTGAGTTTTCCAGAGCATGGTGTAAAAGTCATTTCTCCAAAATAGAATTCTTTTTGATAGCAATATAAATCTACTCGAACAAAATCAAATCCTTTTGATAATGTTTTAGCGATTTCTTTCAAACCTTCTAATTGATAGTCCCATGATTTTGGAAGATTTCTCATTTGAGGTTCTGCACCAATATACCAAGAATTGTATTTTCCATGTTCATCAACAAATCCAATATATTCTTCTAAGTTCTTTCCAAGTTTCTTAGTTAATGATATACCTTGGATTTCTCCATTGACACACCAAAATCCCCAATCAAGTGGGTGCGATATGAATTCTCGTTGTGCAATTAATGTTGGCTTTATATTTTCATATTGTGCTTCATAACCAGTCATATAGGCATAATTCAAAGTTAACCATTCATTTAACTTCTTTTCAGACTCAATATAAGGCTGATGAAGATTTATGAGCCTATTCCAACCACTTCCATGATTACACTTTACAATTATATTATTTTTAGTTCCTAAGAATGTTCCAGCTTCAGCAATGTTTTCAATTTCATAAGTTGGAAGAACATATCGATTTCCTAAGATTTTTTGTGCTTTATAATAAGCAGTTAATTTATCTGCCCAATCTTGACATTTCTTTTGATATGCTTTATTTGAAGCAATCTTTAATTTTTGCGCACAAACATTTTTGACAATATCAGTTCTTTCATTCCAATTAGGAACATTTTTATTTAACCAATCAAAACAATATTGTATTTTATTATTAGAAAAACGGCATGCATTATATTCTGTTTGATGCATACCATTTAACCATTCTTGTTTATATTCTTCTTCTGTCATT
>JBJEXV010000004.1:11629-13225 GCA_051886175.1 Candidatus Coprovivens sp.
CATTACTTTTTAGTCCTTTTAATTCGTTTGCCATCACCAGTTTTAGTCACAGGAATTGCGTCAATATTCATAGTCTGAATAGCATTACATAAAAGCATTATCTTTTCAATTGTTTCTTTCTTTTTCTTAGTTGCTTCTAAACACTGACCTAAATCATGAATACGCATCATATAACGATAACAATCATAATTCTTCAAGTCAGCTACATTAAAACCAGAATTCAATTTTTCATTTTCTGGGTAAGCACGAGCAAGACAATGATGAGCAACCACATGTTCACGCGGAGTTAAGTAAATCCAGTTCGTTTCAATATCTGGTCCACCCATACTCTGTGGAATAATGTGATGCTTATCATAAAGAATGGACTGAGTTCGTCCAGCTGCTTTAGCAATGATTTGATAATATACTTTTAAATAATTCATAGACTATATATCTGTATTGACAATAGTCTCTCCAGGAAAATCAACCATCTTCACTCGCATCTTTTCCAGTGTTTCTTCAGGAACATTGTGAACATTCTGGTGATTTCCATGGATAGCGACTACTTCAAAATCAGCAAGCGCGTCATTTGCAATCTTAATATAGACATTGACGTCAGCCAATCCCAAATTAGTATTTGCCACAACTACAACGTCATACGCATCAAGTGCTTTACGAACAGAATTCTGACACCACTTATGTGCCATTCCAATTAACTTAGGATTCCAATTATACTTTCCATTTTTCATGAAAAAGTCATCAGCTTCAAATTTAATTGCGGAGAGACCTGCATCAATAGCATTATCAACAATTTTCTTTCCATAAGTCGACTTGCCAGAACCAGGCACTCCACGCAAAATATAAAGTTTAGACATATAATTTAAAATCCTTTATTTTCATTAAAACCAACGCAGTCCATGAAAAAGATCTTCAAGTTCATCGCGAGAAGAACGAGGACGGATTGGCTGGTCGAATGTTTGAATGAGATTTAAAAGACCCAAAAGATCATTAGCGACACGTTTAACGTCCTTGTCAGAAGGTTCCTGTGCAATCTTAGGTTCATTTGTCTGAGTCTTAGTTGCAGTCTTTTCAGTATACTGCTTCTGTTCTGCGGCCTTCTTAGCCTTAAGTTCCGCAATCTTACTACGAAGGAAAGCCTGCCATTCTTCACGAGAATGAGTTGGAATTTCCTTACGAGCTTCGGTCTGATTAGAGCGAGACTGACGCTTTGCAAGCTGTTCCTTTGCATTGAGGAAGATAGTCTTACATACAAGTTCACTTCTGCGAATCTTGTCCTTCAGTTCGACCAACTTTTCACGAGCAGACTGAATAGTGCGAATATCTTCATTGATTTCGCGGACTTCCTTCTTGCCAATGTGATTTGGAAGCTTTGCTTCAATTGACTCGCGAGCGACGTCAAGGACTTCCTTAATCTGTGAAATTTCAAGTCGATGCTGTTTCATTGCACGCTGGTGTGCCTTAACAGTCATTACATTATCTGCACCAATTACAGATACAACATCCTTAAGGGTGAGCTTTTCCATATTTCTTTTTCCTTTTTATTTAAGTTTCTATCTTAATTATATCTTTTTATTTTACTTTTGTCAACCCTATTTT
>JBJEXV010000004.1:13325-17714 GCA_051886175.1 Candidatus Coprovivens sp.
CGCTCTATTTTAATTGTATTTAGTATTATGTTTTTCTTCCTCAATCCATTCTTTTCTGAATTTGTCGGCTCTTTCACGTATCCATTTTTTTATATATTCTTCACCAGGATCTCTCCCAATACGCTCACCTTCTAACCATTTATCTACTTCTATCTTTTTAATTTGAGCATCCATAAATTCTTTATGCTCTTCATTAGTCATTTCTGGCATAACAATTTTCCCTCCTTAAAAAGAATAAAAGTTATAAAGCAGAATTACTCTATATCATTTATTGTTATGATTTGTTCTGATAACTTTTTATCGTCATCATATACCATTTCATAAGAATGACATTTCAAATTATATTCTTCCAAAATCTGCTGAACTTCAGACAATGGCTTAAACATCATTTCTTCTGTCAATTCTTGTGGAATTTCACGACTTGAATTATTAATTATTTTCACTTTCACCATATCACTCTCCTTCTTTATTTATTATTTCATAATTGTCACATGGCAAAATACCAATTCCACCCCATGTTCCCCATATTGTTCCAGCATCATCAATATAATTAATTACACCAGTTTTTCCAATATATTCTTTTTCAGCTGGATCTGGAATTCCATTAGGATTTGATGAAAGAGAAATAATTTTAATTTTTTGACCTATTTTTGGTTGCGCATCCATACGTAATATCCTCCTCCAATTTGTAATTCAGTAAAACCATGACATTTGTAATAAAAATCCAATTCTGGCACAGCATTCAAATAGATCATATCATATTTTTCTTTTAAATCTTCTATAATCATTCCTGCCAAACCACAACGTCTTTTTTCTGGGATTGTTTCAATCGCATGAAGATAACATGCCTTATTTGACAAAGGTTCAACCAATGCAATAGTCGCAAAATTCTCTAGACCAATATTATCTTGACCTATATGCACCTCAAACGCAGAATACCCTTTCATATATTGATCTATGAAAGGGAATTTTGTCATATCGAATGCCTGTCTTATTTCATCAGGAGTCATCATATTTTACTCTCAATTTAGTCGGATGTCTGTCAATATGATACATAATTATCCTCTAATTAAACTTGTCAACCAATTTAAACATTCATTTATTCTTTTAAAAACTTTGTGTATAAATTGCTTGTTCTATATTACAAGGATCATCATTTAGCATATCGAATTCTATATTTTTATTATTAAACTTTGTTTTAATAATATAAACAGTATGACCTAAAGAATCATGTGTTATTGTTTTTGTATATGGAATAATTCCATAATTATCAGAATTAATAAATAATTTTTCTTCTTTACTTTCTTCATTAAAATTAGATAGAAATCTTTTTAATTGCTCAATTTGCCTAGTGCTACCTGGACATGTAGCAATGACAGTTTGTTTCCAATCATTTAAAGTCATTAATATACCTCTATGTTTTTATTAAAATCTAGATAAACTCCTGTTAACACATTGCAATTCAACATTGATATATTTTTGATTATCAAGCTCCGCCTTTAAAGCAGCATTCTTTTCTAACAATTCCTTAGCAAATTCCATTAAGGAATTCACCATAGAATTATCAGTATTCGGTTCTCTTGAATTCACAAAGTTTTTCATTTCTTGAAATTTCTTTGGGTCCATTATACTACCTTAAATTCATCTTTGACTTTACGCCAAATGATACCATATACTCTAGTCAAGTTATTACTCTTGATCATTTCCATAGCCGGAGCAACTATGTAATTCTTATGATTTTTACATAAGTATTCATAGCGGAAACGAGATTCAGTAGATACCAAAGTCGCTTCGGCCGAAGCTGCAACAACTTCACGGTATACTTCTGCAACACGTTCATTAATAGACAAAGCGAATTTACGCAAGTCAACTAATTCTTCCGGAATTTCAGCAAAGTAATCAGGGTCGATGACACCTTTTTCTTCGTTGAAATGGTCACGTATTTCTTTGTAGGTTATACAAGACATACGATGGAACAATTCCAAGTATTCAGCAGATTTAGCTTTTACTTTAAAACCATTCTGGAAAGTAATTACAAATCCTTCATTATTGCCATCCATTTTGGAAGCAAATTCAATACATTCGTTTATGTTATTGAATTCATATATTTTCACAAAACGCACGCCAATAGATTTAGCAACCGCTTCCAATTCAGAAACAGAGTATTCACGGTGATTTTTGTCAAATACAGACAAAAGCACTAAGCCTTCGTAATCGTATTTCACAACATGTAAGTCACCTTTATACACGATTTCAAAACAGTAGGTACAAGACTTATCCAATTTAGACAAGTCAACATTTTCTTTTAACCACTGATTTGCCCAGAAGGACTGATCTGCAATAAAAGAACCTTGAGTTTTGATTATCCATTGACCTTCAAAGTTAAACAAAATTCCTAATGACCCGTCAACTTTTTCCATTGCGGTGAAGGAAGGAGTCATGTGAGGTTCAAAATGCGGAATACAAGACAAAGTTTTTCCAATCTGAGCTAAACCATCTTGACAATAAATTTCTTGATAATTGAAGAATTTATCGAAAGGATGCGCAACAATTTCACCAGTAATAGAATTGAATACAATTCCACGACATTGCAAAGTCACTTCATCCCAATGACCTTCATAGACAGTAGAAAGCGAATACTTGAAACCACACAAGATGCCATTCGGATGGCGATGCATAGTTAACCAACCTTCTTTCACATATTCACAACAAGTTCTAAAGTCTAACATAATCAATCCTTTTATAAATTTTCTTCAATAATTTTTTCAGATATTTCGTCTAGCTTTTCTTCTATTTCAACCGCTTTTTCCTTTTCAGGCGTAATGCCATCAATATCAAAACGGTCAACATTTGTAATCATTCTTTTCAATTCTTCAACCGGAAAATTAGAAATCATTTCGCCTATTACCGGTTTTTTATTTTCTTCAGCCATAATTAACCATCAACTTCGTATTCGTCCATCTGAACGCCAACGTAGTATTGTTCCATCAATTCCTTATTCATCCTTTCAATTGCCTTATCCTTGTTAAGATATACTGCAATCGTAGTGCGTTCACCATTAGAATACGGAATAATTCCAGTAATCATGTAAACCATATCATACATTTGTTCATTGTGGAGGCGGCTGCAAGTTTCTTGATTCATATTCAATATCCTTTAGTAATCTCTTTTATTTTAACAAGTAAAATATAAGTATATTTGACTCATTTGGAAACCCTATTTTATGTAAAAAGAAGTTTACATTGGTCAACTTCTTTTTCTTTTAGTAAAAAGAAGTTTACATAAGCCCCAGATATATAAAAAGGTGTTTACAAAACACCTTCTATTTGACATTTTTGTCATTTTTCATATTAATTACATTAAAATCAATGAAACCATTTTGAGAAATTAAACATCCATACGAAAACGCTTCCGGCTCAGAGTCCCAATATTCTATATTTTCATCATCTGGATTTTGTGTAAATCTGCCATCTTTTAATGGATATGCTGTTCCATGAGGAAAATCAATTTCAACAGTATATTGTTCTAACATAATACTCCTATTTTATCAATAAACTTATATTTCTTAGCTTCAGTAGCACTCATATAATAATCTTTTGACATAAATTTATTAATATCTGACTTCTTTACTTTTCCATATTTGTTTAAAATATCAATCAATTTATCAGTCGCGATATTTATTTCTGCTCTTTCAATCGATTTATCCAAACCAGATGGATCATCATAATAAGGTTTATGTATCATAATTCGAATAGATGGATATGCATATCTATGACCAGGTGAACCTGAAAATAAAATGAAACTTGCCATAGAACTTGTAGAAATTCCTACAGTTGTGACATCAATTCCTTTTGATTTCGCATGTTCAATTAAATCTACAATTGCCAATCCTTCATCAACATCTCCACCTACAGAATTCAAATATATTATAATTGGCTTACCTTCATTAATAAATTCACAAAGTTGTTTAACATATTTGGCGCCAGATTTCTGAGTAATTTCCTCATTGATCCAAAGTCTATTTACGTCAATTTCTTTCTTCATTTTTACCTCTATAGGTAATTGTAATAAAAAAATTTACAATTGTCAACCCAGTCCATACGATAAAAGTCTCAACTTCTGTTGAGACACTATCTTTATTTGGATGAATTCCAATTATTCTTTTGTAATAATGAAAGCCCATCCATTGGTATTAAACATATATCGATGACCATCCAAAGTTTTTATCCTTATTGTATTAGAACCAAATGTATAACTTACTGCCTTATAATCTACACAAGAAGATGCTTGAGCACATCCAATTGGACATACTTTAATTGGCGTATATGAACTATTACGTGTTTGAACTTGTTTGTCACCCCATTCATCACATCCAAATAGACAGAATGC
>JBJEXV010000005.1:0-12758 GCA_051886175.1 Candidatus Coprovivens sp.
GTAATGCTAGATTCCATTTATCACTTACTGATTTAGTAAATCCTTTATTATAGATTCCAGAATCAGGAGTTTTATAAATACCCTCTGTTGACATTGGAAGATATGGGAAATATCCTCTAGGGTGTCCGCACATTGCTGTTTCATCCACATTAGAATAATCCAATGTTCTAACATTTAAGTTATTAGAAGAACGAAGCTAGAATGTAACCCACATACCTAATGGGATAGCATTAATATCTCCAAGATTTATCTTAGAATATTTCTCAGAATTAGTTGGGTCATAGTTATCTTTCCAAGTACTCTCATCAACTATTTTATCATTATATAAAGCAGATGGATCATTAAAGTTTCTAACTATTCTCTATGTATACTAACATAAGTAACAATCTCCTCTATATATGTTAATAGACATTGGAGGAGTATCTTGCCTTATATTGGATGATACAGTCACTTCTGGATTTATAGAATATCTATCAGTTACTGCCTAATAAGTACTATTATCATGCATTCTTATTTCTATATATTCCTACATAAGAGTTGGGTCATATCCAGGAATATATATATTTACAATTTTAGCAGGTCCTATTTCTTTATTTAAGCAAGCAAGATATGGACTAAAGCATCCTCTAATAATATCAGAATTTTTCTATTTATTATCAGCATCAACCATTTCTTCTGCAATATATTCATACTGCCAAGCTTCTTCAGCCTCTCCTGCTCTACTTCTAAATATTGTCTAATTAATACCAGTTGCTTTCATATTATCTTCAACTGCTATTATTTCGCAATTAGTTCCCTATTTAGAAGTAAGATTCATGTAATCACCAATATAGAAATGTCTGCCATTATTATCAAGGTAGCTCTCATATGAATTAGCCTCTTTTAATGCAGATTGTCTAAGGTCTGTTTCTATATAATGCTTATTTCCAGTAAATATCTAATTATAATAAGGCTAATTTACTGTATAATCAGGACATATAATAGCATTAACATCATTATGGGTTGAGTCTTTAATAATAGCTCTTTCTACAAATTCTTCAGTAAGTAATCTAGATTCATCAGTTTCTACTATTTTATAACCACTTGGAGCCTTGGTATTCTTACCATTTAATCTCTTCTTCGCTCCTATTCTTTTTACTGCCTAGCCTATTTCCTACTAAACTGCAACCAAACTTCCAGCAACAGCTCCAACTACAGCCCCTGCAGCTACACCAACTACTGTCATTACTGATATAGCAGCAACAGAACCAAGAGCAAGAGTAGTTCCAAGAAATCCACCTACGGCTGCAAGTACTGCACCAGCTCCTCCAAAGGTTACAACTGTTGCTGCAACCATGCCAACAACAGCAGCTGCAATTCCAGCAATCTTACCTATTTTTGACCATAATCCAGAAGATTTCTTCTTAAACTTAAATGTGTATCTTCTAAGGAATCCCTCTGAGATATAGTTTAAACCATTAATATCCTCTGTTTCTACATAAGTCTTTTCAAGACCATCAGCTATCTATGTTAAGAATCCACCTGCAGTAGGAATGGTAGGAGTTCTAGATTCTTTATCAATTCCTATAGTTAAACCCTAGGCTAAGATAAGAGGCATTCTAGTCTATCTTACAAAGAAGAATCCTCTTACATATTTAGACAACTCTGCTCTTACTTTCTCGTCTATTATAAATTCAAATGAATAAATTACCTAAAAGTCTAACCCAGTATCTCTATTCCAGATATTTCCGTTTGGTTTTAATGAACATACACCTTTTACATTTTCGTATCTTACTCCTGTAGATTTAGATTCTGTAAATAGATTAGTAGTTTCATTATATGGAATTTTATATCTCTATCCTTCTCTATATAACTCTTCAGTTACTATATTAGAAGATAAATTAGAGACTATATCTCCATCTTTTCCATCTGTGATTTTTATAATATCAATTGCTCCTCTTATGTTAAAGACTGGAGATAGTTCCCCATTTGGCATTATATAAACAATTCCAAATCTATATAACTCCCCAGGCCAATATCCAGTATGCTTGTATATAAATAAAGGATTAACATAAGTATCTTTTACTCTTTCAGGTTTATATAGTTCTGATACTTTACAATATTGTTCATACTTAGCTTTAGGATATATTCTAAGAGACAGGTCTTGTAGTTCTTCATACGGAATTTCCTATTTATGAACATTACCCATAAACAGCATATTCTAACATACTGCAGAAGTTTCAACTGCATTTACTAGATTATACTATAAGTTAATATCCTATACTGTAATAGATTCAGTTGGTTCAAATCCAGTAATAACTATTTTAGTATTTTGCCTACTATATTTCTTATCTATCTTGATATATTCTGTTTCCATATTCTCCCCAGCTTCTGCTGTATATCTTGAATAATAAACAGTAATATAATCATAGGCAGAATCTAAATTAGTTAATTTAAATATAACCTACTTGGCACTATTTTCATTCTTTGTACCTGTATGAACACTGGCATATGAACCTTCTCCAATAAATACGCTAACTAATCCAGATTCTGCAACAAAGTCAGTTTCATTACCATCTGCATCTGCTAGTTTAAAATAGAAGTGATAGTTACCTACTTTTAACTATCCTCCAGAAGATACACTAACTAATTCTACTTTAGGTATCTTAGTTACAATCTTATATAAAGATGTATCTATATCAAACTATTCTCCTGAATCATAGATATTAGTATCATTATTACCTTTTCTATCTATAATTTCATAAGTATTCTTTCCAGTAGCACTAAATCGGCTATTAATTAATCTCGGTATATTTATTCCATCATTTAAAATAAGATTAACAGAGCCATCATAACTATACTAAGGAATTATCTACACTGGATTCTTTAATGAGAATGATAATTCATCAGTATTAAAGTCTAGTAGTTCTCCTTTCTCATGAAATTCAATAGTATCAGATATTGTAGAAATAATTTCCCTACCTTTATACATTTCATAAGAGCCATTATACTTCTGAGGTTTTGAATTTTCTTGATATACTATAGTTCCCCAACATGTAGTTTCATCAGCTTTTTTTGCCCTTATAAAAATAGGTTCATCTGACTCTGTTATTTTAAGACCTGGGACTATTCCAAACTAATCTTCTAGCTATTTTAAAGAATAAAGATTGTCTTTATAAGAATACTTATTTTCAGATAATCTATAATTATGAAATGGGTTATACTCATATACTAACTTTCCTTTAGTAGGTAAAGAATTAGTTAGTACATCTAATTCCATTTTTGTATTTAAAACTTTATCCCACATTGTCTTTAGTTATTCTATGAGTTATATCTACTGAAACATCTTTCATTATACACTATAATCCATTTATAATTTGCTGTGGTGAAAGTCCTGTATGCGGAGTTGATATTTTTAAATAATTATGATTTTCAGTATTATTTAATTGCAATCTATTATTTCCAAATTCAAAATACTCAGAAAGTCCCAATTGTGGTGTAATAGTAATCATATTTAGTTTATAATGAGTTTGATGTTCAAAATTAAAATACATATCCATAAATAATATTTCACCAGAGGGCTACCTAGAAACCATAATTTCACTAGTGATAAACTCTAATAAATTATTACCATCCTGATTGTATACTTCACGTATAACACTATTCCAATTAAACTATGGATACTAAGATTTCCACTGCTATATATAGATCTATGGTGTGTCAAAAGTTCCAATATTTTTATCCTAAAAAGACTCATTTCCACTATCAAAACAAGCAAGGAAGATTTTTATTACATTATTTCTAAACTCGTTTTCATTTGTATACTTTTTTGACACACTCCACAGTTCAAAGTAAGTATTCAAAGTTCCTTCTTTATAGAAGTTAAACATAGCAGAAGCTAAAGCATCACACGCTTCTTCTTTTACTGAAGGTGGTATCTGTATCTATGAATCTGTTATATAGTCTATGTCTGTTATATCCTATTTTAAAACATGTTTTAGATTGTTCATAAACTCATTTTTTTCGAAACTATATTCCTAATCGTAGTATGGAGTTAGTTCATTATTATAATAGATATAAAACTAATTATCCTATATTTTAGAACATGGAATAATAGCTCCATTATAAGATAAGAGTGCTTTGTCCTCTATATCTGGAAATTCAATTTGCTTATTCTAGACTTCCAGAGTTAAAGTAGTATTTTTTGCACATGTGCTAAATTCCAAATTAAGAGCATCTGTATTAATATCTTCACTATTTACTGCTCTTATTATTTTTATTAATTCTTCTTTATATCCATTATAATCAATTCCACTCATTGCTATATTAAATATCTCTACATCATTCTTGGGAGATATTTTAATTACTACATCTTTAGTTAGTAGTGTAGTATACTAACTCCTTCTGACAATATTTGATAGCTTTATTAGATTACTATTAGTTGGTATTGTCTTATTTTTAGTATATATTCTAGACAAAATTAAGTATAAAGGAAAGGATAAATTTGGGTATTGTGTAAACCTAACATCATTATAATTACAAGTTTGAGTAATTTTATTATCAGAAACTTTATCTATATAATAGTTGTTTAAAGCAACAAATCCACCCTTTGGGTGTTTAATACATAAAATTCCTGCTACATTACAATTACTTAAGTTGTCAAAGGTGCCCTTTGTAGTAATATCTGCATTATATTCAGTTCCGTCTGCCTCAAAAGATAATAAGTACTACCCATAACCATATTTATTTCCATACCATTTCCAGTTATTCCCCATGTTATATATTCTATTTATTTCTTCCACTCCGTAATTTCCTTTTATACAAGACCAATCCCATCTCTTATAATGTCCAAATGGGTAGTAAATGAAAAATTGAGATAGGTAAGACTCTACATTGTTAAAAACAGTACTAACGTAGTCATTTGTGCCATAAGATTTCTATACTGTAGACCTTAAGTTATTATCATTATCATCCTAAATAGCCTATGTAAATTTCCCACTCTCATATATAAATGGAGCTGCTGTAAAATCATTATCAGAATCTGCACATAAACCGCCAAAAGCAGTTAGAAACCTTAGACTGATTTTACCTCCATCAGTTATATAAGAAGTTATTCCTAAATTTTTGAGATCGCTCTCATTGTCTATTATAGGAGAATAAGTTGGGCATTCTCCAGTATATTTCTATGTATTACATACATATGCTTTTGTAAATATAGATGCAGCTAAATTTAATTTAATTGGTTTGTTATTCTACTCATTTTCATAATAACATTCAGAAAGGGCGCACTATATATGATAATAATTAATAGTTTGACCATCTTCATCTTCTATCTATGTAAAAGACGATGGGCTTTCCTAAAAATATCTAATATTGAAAGCGTCCTTTATTTCTGTAATACTACCATCCTCATTTTTAACATTAATAGGTGTTTCTCTAGTTATAAACTTATAATTTTCTAAACCTGTTACAGAATTATCATAATTAGTTATGTTAGATAATTGTAAATATTTACTATCATAACTAGTTATAGAGGTTTTGGAAAGACTAAATTCGTATTCAGAGTTACTATAAGATATAGAACTTTTTCCTAGATAAATATCTAACATAAACTTGTCGAGTTGGGACTCTCCATCCTAATCAGTAGCTATAAGATTAAAGCATCCATAATCATTCTATAATCCTGGATAAGTATACAAATTTAAATTACTATTTTCATTCTAACCAATATGCTGAACATTTGCAGAATATGTATTATAACATCCATTATCAATATTGTTATCGAGATTATTTAAAGTAATATCATTCCACTAATAGGTTTGACCAGCTTCAAAAATGGCATTAACATCTAAATCAAGCTAGAACTTTAGATTATTAAAATCATCAACTTGATAATAATATTCATTGTACATATTATTAGTCCATAACCACCTCCAGTATCTCTTAGGTTCTGAGCTACCAGAACTTGTAACAGTAATTAGTGCTGCATATAGAAGATGTGAGTAAAGAGTTCCGGCATCATTGGTATATATTGTCTTTTTACCATCTTTTACCTCAAGTACATATTCAGAGTCTACTTCTAAGTTATCAAGTTTAGTTATTCTGTACAATCCATTATCCCCACTAAGATTCTCTGCTGTATCAGTCTCAGGATTAAATTCTCTATATTCCTAAGCTTTGTGAAGAATATACTCATCTCCTACCATTTTATTCAAACGATAGTTATAATTTTCTCCATTAAGTCCTAAGTATTCAGTATGTATTCCAGAGAATGAATCCTAATTTTCTAAGGTATATCGAGCAACGTGTCCAGTGTTATCATAAAAATCAATAGTTACAGATTTTGTATTTTCACCTGGCTTATTATAAATTTCTAAACCATATTGTAAAGTACACTATGTTCCATAGTTATAATAACGCCATCTAGTTAATCCCACTTCTCCAGAACCTATCTTATTAAAATCTATAGTAATAGGTACTTTAAGATGATCAAGTTTACCAAATGGCATTGCTGGGATAATATCACAAGAGTAAATAAGGTCCTCCGATTTTATTAACTCACCACTCTCACGTGGAATTATTACTTCAAATGCTAGATAGTTTTCTCCACTTTTAACAGGTTCTGGTTCTGGACTAGTTATAGGGCCTTTAAAATAATCAAATGGAGTAGAATGATAATTTGGAATCTGACTAGTATCACTTGCTGGATTTATTTTAATAACATACAGTGGATTCTCTTTTGATTCTGCTTTTTTATACTAATTCTGTAATATTTTAAATTCATAGCCTGTAATATTATTATCCTTATCACGTACTTCCTTATTTACATTCTCTCTAGATAGATATACTTTCTTCTAGCCTTCCTCATCATCAAATACAGGAATAAAGTAAACAGTGTATTTTACTGCACCTTCTTTATATTTGTCAGATATTGCTACTTCGTCTACAATTACCTTATAAGTGCAAGAGAAGGTATCAATAGTATTTAATTCTGCAAGTATAGCTAATTTTCCAGGATTTTTACTGCTAAAAATATTCCATCCAGACTAGAGCATATTTCTATACTCGTCAACATCTGTCCCATGTTGTATCATTTTTGGAGATATGAAATGGTCATATACAACGTTAGTCCCATCATACTAGTAATAATGAGTATCTGTATCTAAGTAAGTTATTTTTCCAGTCTCATCAATACTTACTATTGATAACTTAATATACTTTTTGGAATTTTCCAATTCTCCAAATTTATCAAAATTCTCACTAGCCTATTCTGAGAATACAATATACTTATCTCCAGGGTTAGTATTTCTATTATCAACTAATACTTTTCTAACTGCTGTTGATTTTAATTCTCCTGTCAGTTCTCCACTACTATTAGTAATCTGGAAATCAGTATAGCTTAAAGACTACTGCAGTCCTCCAAGTTCTTCACTAGAGATATTTCTCTCAGGACTAGGAAAGCATCCAATCTAAGACCTATTAGTTAATGGATTATATGAAGCAATATAAATAATATCTCCAAATTCACAAGTTCCTACTGGAATGTAGCCTTCTGGTAAATAAGCAGTCTCTACTCTTCCATTTCCCATATCATTTTGGAGAGCCATTTCATTTCCGTTAAATGTGAGAATAGTAGCATTTAATGCACTTGTTAAACTTGTAGCACTAGTATTATCAGGAGAAAAATCCATTATTAAGCCATCTTGGAATGTATTTTTAGTTTTCTCCATTATTTGTTCTTTTTATTATTAAATTTCTTATCTTTTTTAAATTCATAGTCATAGTTCTATAATAATATATCTTCAAATTTTAGCGGTTCCCTAGTAAAGAGTAACTCAGCTTTATCAGTAACTAGTTCTTCTTTATAGTTAGACCATCCTAAATCTAGTATTGAAGGAATTCTGAAAATAGCTACTCTTCCACTATTTATTACATTACATTCATCAAATATCTTATATAATACAACATGAGAAAACTTAAAATACTTTCTTGGCCTACCTCTTTTCTTTTTCTACTTTAAGTATTCTTCATACTATTTGTTTGTAAGACCAAAATAGTAATATCCATCCCATTCTACCTAATTTCTTTTATGTAATACTCTAATCTTAACACACATTTTCTTCTTATAGTAATTAAAGTGTTTAATAGAATCATTAGTTAAACTGCCAATGTAAAACCAGAACCCATTTCTTTTAATTAGAGTATCACCACCATAGTTATTATGAATCTATAAGCTCTTCCATCCATATTGTAATATTCTTTTAATATCTGATTTTGGAACAGATGGATATTTTTCAAACATTCTCTAGTAGTAATCCTAAATAGTAACCTATATCATAAATTCTTCCTGACATTATATTTATATTATTATATTCTACAAAGTTATTACATACACATTTAATACTATTTACCAGAATTAACATTATCTGTTATTCTCTACTTATATTTAGGAGATAGATAGACTGTCTTTTCTTTTGGTAATCTTGTATTATTCTCTATTTTTAGTGATAGCTAATATCCACTAAAATCAGACATTATAAAATCAATATCTCTCCATTTTCCATTTTTAAATGCTTTCTTAAACTTATTTCCAGAAGTTCTTTTCATATATAAATATGCCTATGTTCTACCTACTCCTGGGAACTTAAAATGGACATTATCATCTATAATATCATTAACTACCATTTCTACACTGTCCATAAAAATAGAAGCTGCAAAATCTCTCTTACTACCATCAGGATAAAGTCTAACACACTCATCCTGAGAAAGTTTTAATTTCCTAACTGGAAAGTTCTAAAATAAATCCTTTATCTAAAAGGAATGTCCTACTGCATAATTCATAAACAAAAATAGGGAGACTAATGCCTCCCTATTATAAAGTTGGTTTAAATGATTTATTATATACTTTTCTTCCCCAAGAAGCCTATGTATTTAATATCATATCCATTTCCTCCTAAGAAATATATTCTGGAACTCTAGCAGCATCACAATGAAATAACCACTACTATTTTAAATCAGAAGCTATTTTAAACAGATTAGCATTGTTTGTTCTTAATGCTTCCTTATATTTCACAGTATAAGCTATATAATCAGCAATAGCAATTGCTTCTTTCTGATTTATTTCTGGCAATCCATCTTCATCAAGTAAAATTCCATGATATAATACATTAATTTTTCCAGCTCCTTTATTAGTATATAATTTATCTCCTACTCTCTTATATTTTACATATTTACCACTTACATAAAGAGGGTCTAAGAAAGCCTTTTTATCCTCTATATAATTCTCAACGAATGGAGACTCCCCAAAACGTCTTCTATTACTAGTATAATTCCAATCTTCTGGACCACAATAAGTTACTGCTTCAATAATATCTACACCACATGGGAGCTATGCTATTCCAGTATTGCAATCAACATCAATGATAGCACTTTGTAGAAATGTGTTCTTATTACCTATAAAGTTGTAAGCTATTAATCCAATTTCTTCTAAATCATCAGAATCACCAGTAACATCATATAACATTTGTGCTAATGTGATAGCATAGTGAAAATTTTCCATTAGGTATATTGCTAATCATTAGGTTTTAACTGAGCCTATAGATTCCTATAATAGTATATTTTCTCTTTAGTTAACTTGTCCTTAACTAACTAGTCAATAAAACTAAAATTAGTATCTGGGCCTTCTAATTCATCTGTCTAACAACAGCTGTATTTAGTAAGTTGTCTTGGATCTTTAAAAGCAGCCACAACAGAAATCTATTCTACAAAAGGAGCATTAAATAGAAAGCAATCAATCATACCTTCTGAATTTGGAGAATAATCAATCCAAACATAGGGTTTAGTACTTCCTCTTTTTCTATATTTTAAGTTCTTAGCCTCTGATAAAGATGATACTATATTAAATTTATTCTATCTATCAACAGAGCCAATATAGTCAATAGCCTAAGAACCATAGTAAGAAATTAATTGCGGAATTTGAAAATGTCTAACCATAGTATTTCCACCATGCCCACATTTACATCTTTCGATTGCTTCACAATCAACTTGAACACAATTTATAGAGAGAAGTAAATCTTTAATTGGAAAAATTCCCTTTAGAAAGTATTCATGTATAATAGCTAGACGAGCAGCAACTATTTCATCTTCTAATTGTTTAAGATTCATAGAAAGATTAGTATGGTAGCCTCTTAATCCAGAAACTACATCATTTCTAATCTAGCTAGCTAATTTCTCTATATACATTACTCTTCTTTTTTATCCGGATTAGTAGTAATTCTATTTCCGCATGTAAAGTTGTAGCATCTGATACCTTTTAAGTAAGTAACCTTTGCTTTTAAGGTGGCAATTTCATTACATTTAGCTGAAATGGCCTATGATTTCTCTAGCATGATTTTATCCATCTACTCTCTGAGTTCCTAAATCTATTTTCTAAAGTCTCCCTCAAGTTCATGGTAATCTTTTATATACTTATCACAAGTTTTTTGTAGATAATCATACTAGTCCTACTTTAAATCTGTTTTCTTCTATTCTACATCAATCATAGATGATTCTGCCTCTGCTTCCACCTATTTCTTTTTACTCTAAAAGGTAAATATATAGGTAATGGCGGCACCTAAGCCACCACTACCTATAATAGCTAAAATCCATTCTAAAATTGACTATTTCATCAACTTAGATATTATTCTCCTAATCCTGTAGTACTAACGCTACTAGCATCAACGTCTACAATAGTTCCAACAGAACCAAGTGCAGTTTCCCAAGCAGAGATAAGAGCAGAATCGTTCTTAACCCAGAATACATGTTGAGTATTAGTAGTCATATGATGGCCAACTGCCTGTAAGCTGTCATTTGTAGAAGGAGCTGCATAGTCAATAATATACTCATCATAGATAGCACCAACAATAGGTGTTTCCACTTGACGAATGTGAGTCCACTAATAATTTGCAGCAGTCGGGAGACGCAAATCCTTAACAATCTGAGAATAAGTGCCGAAACCATTCTTACCACGTTCATTAAGAACAATATCAGTTGCACTATCATTCAGAGGATCAAGTTCTGCAACTTTATCTGCAAACTCATCATCGGTACCAAAAGTACTAATAGAAATACTCTTAAAGCGTTGATACTCAGTTGCACCTTCAAGAACAATAGTATTACCACTTACTGTTACCTTGATTAAATCATGGTCACAAAGGAACAAATGATTCTTCTTGATAATGTTAGCTACATTCTTAGCAATGATAGCAGCAGTATCAGAAGCCTTTACTGTGAACTCAAGCCAGAAGGGCATTCCTTTCTGTACCCAAGGAGTTGAGTAGATATAAGGTTCAGCACCTTCAATACCTACATAAATATCAAGACGAGCATAAGTCTTAGCACCACCAGCTTTTAAAGCTGCAAGTAAAGCACTATCAGAGAAATCAATAGTAGCCTTACACATAGAAGGCTCATAACCTTTACGCTTACGAATAGATACTACATTGTCCTTTACAAAGACAAAATCTCTTTTAATACGGAGTACATCCTTATCTACTCCATCAATTTTTGTATTCTGCTTCTCAAAGAGAACACTATTGTTTGAATCCGGATCCAGATTCGAGTTAATAATAGTCTAAGTTTGAAAATTTAAACCTGTTGCCATAATTAATTAAATTATTGGGGTTGTTGCTACTATTGCCCAGTTGGTCTAGCAATAGACTAGGTCATCTGTAAATTATTAGGTAATCTAGGATCGCCAGAACGCTCCATTACCAAATGTACCAACTCGTTAATAATCTCTTGATTAACATAATCTGGGAACTCCATAATCTGGGAAGTATCTTCGGTTAAGTCAATCTATTCTTGTGTTAATCTAATAAACTATGGACACTTCACATAGTCTATCTATACTTCGGCAAGCTAAAATAAGGAATCATCTTTTCCATAGCGGATTTCGCAACGAACATTAGAAGTATTACCTGCTCTGAGGGCTGTAGGCTTCTCAACAAGAGATACTTGCTATTCAGATTCACCTACTTTTAACTTAAATGTTCTTTGGAAGTTTGAATTCTAGTCTTCTGAGCCAGCACCTGTACTAATATTGTTACCATCCCATTCTCCACCATCAGCACTAGTTACCTTATAGGCACCATTCATATCAATACCTACTTCCTCTAAGCCAGTACCAGTTGTAGCTGTAGTACGGGGGTCAGTAGGTAATGTTTGCTGCTAATTCAAATTGTGGATATAGTAATAAGGTCTCATAGGAGAAGGTCTATTATAAATATCTGTTACAATTTGAGACCAGGAATCTGCAGTAAGTCGAGTTGCAGGAATCTCAATATAAGAACCAGCATCCCAGCAATCCTTCTACTTAGATACATAGAAAATACATACACAATTTAACATATGTAAATAATCAATAGGCATATATACCTCATATGTAGCTCCATGTAAAGACTAAATAGAACGATGTGCCTTACTAAGATAGGAAGATGCCTAACCAGTGTAACCACCTTCAGGCATATCCTAATTCCCAGTTTTAGCTGCAGTATTCTGAATGGCACTATCTTTTGTAATATTAGAACCTCTTCCAGCAAGTTCTACTTTATGAGGAGTAAGGAAAGTAGTAGCTTTCAATACTCGTAAATCATCAGTAGTTTGCTGATTAATATCATATACGTTATATACCTTATTAATGTACTAGTTAATAGCTTTATTAAAGAGGTAGTTAAACTCATATAATTTTAATGACGGAGCCTAGATTTTACTTAATTCAATAGCGGTTGCTTCAAAAACCT
>JBJEXV010000005.1:12858-17219 GCA_051886175.1 Candidatus Coprovivens sp.
CTATCGTGCAGTCATTTGCTTTATTGTTTATCATCTTCAAACATCTCAGGGAATGTTTCCCTTCTAATTAAGGCTAGAATTTTAGCATTTTTGGATGATTTCATCCAGCTAATCACAGCTTCTTCTGAAGCCCCAAGAATACCGGATGCATCTTCTCCATAAACATATAGTCCATTCTTCTTTTTAATTACTCCATTTTCTCTTGCTTCTACAAGTAACATATGTAATTGCAAATCTCCACCTGTGTAGCAATTGATAATCTTTTCTGGAGTTCTTTCTGCAATAGATAACAGATAATCTTCTACGTCAGCATTAGGCTGATTTCTCATATCTCTACCAAGAACACGAGCAACAAGGACTCTACCATCATATCCGCGTTCATCATTCATAATATAATTAGAAGCCTCAACAATAAGTTTCTTGCGTGTAACTCTCTGAGTTGCCTCATATCCAGGTCTATCTACATACAATTCTGCTGTTCCATATCTAGGACGCTTAGTCTTTGGATCTACTGTACCATCAATAAGATAGTTCCCATTATCATCTTTAGCAAATCTATCTGGAGCAATCATAGGACAATTCTTAATTGCTTCCCATTCTGCATTTTGGTAAATATCATCAAGGTTATAGGTCTTACCATCCTCAATAATAAATACTTCATTTTCTCTAATGAAAGCTGCTTCCCCTCTAGATTCTGCTTCCAATTCATCCTTAGTAAGGATAATATCTCCATTTGCATCTACACGCTTTACACATGCAGGATAACGTCCTTGTTTATTTCTTTGCGGTTGAATAAAATACTTCTAACCAACTTTTCCAAAAACACTTCTTAGAACGACAACATTAGCTTTAAGGTCACCATCCTAAACTTTATTCACTTTCTTAGCCATAATTCATTATTTATAAAAAGTATGGGTAGGGGAGCACCTCGTCCCCTACCATATCTAGTAATATTTTAGTATCTTACAATTACTCAGTAGCTCTCTAGATTACTCTGTTGCGCGTAATATAAATGAGCGATAAGGATTAAATACTGCGATACCAGCATAACCCCAAGCAATCATTTGAGAACCAGCTACAGGAGTAGAAACCACTCCATTGTCACCACCAGAACGTCCACCTCATGAACATAATATATTTCTATATTAATTAGACTATATCTTTAACTCATATATTTAAAAGTATAACCTTTACATTTAGTTGCTGTGCCTTTCAAGACTTTATTTACATTACTAAAATCTTTTCTGGCTTCTCGTACTGTATCGTATATTTTAACTAGTTTTCCATCTAAAGTATATTGTCCAACCTTTCTAGAAGGATGTTCTAAGATATTTTTATTAGTTTCTAGGTCAGTATTATATGTGTCAAATCTCTTTATGAACTAATCATCTACAATTAGATTCTTAAAATCTTCTGCTTCTTTTTCTGAATCAAAAATTCTAATAGTACTTCTTTTATATTTTTTAAATCCATACTTTTTTAAATCACATAAAAAAGAACCTTTTGGATGCTTTAGTTTAGACTAATCACTAATACTAACACCTTCCCCATAATAACCATCAAATATATCTGGATTTTCAGTCTTGTGAACTCCAACATATATCTTGTTATTGACAATATTTTCCGTTAAATATACAATATATTTCATACTTTTAATTATTAAGTTATCTTCCATTTCCCTATATAGGTACGCTTATAAAGCTAGTCGTTGAACCTTACATTGAGCTTGTTTAAACCTTGCTTTTTCAATGTCTTGGCTGCTGATTACCATTTTACAGGCTTCCAGCAGTTAAAAAGATTATTGCCCTAATATTTCTATTAGGCGGCGCAAGTACACATTACGCCGAGGACCTCATTAAAGACGAAATCTTTGCCTTTAAGAGAGTACATGGCTACTGGAGGCTGAGTAGAAGTCTTACCAGTAGTTAAATCAATACACATTGCAAACGGCTCAGTGTATTCGCGGCTTAAGGTTCTATCAACCTTAAAGCAGATTGTGTTTCCCAATTTATGTTAACTATATATTTCTATATAGATCAGACTATATCTTCATCTTTATATCTGAATATATACCCCTTATGAGATTTTATTGTGTTATTAAGAACCCTGTTTATCTAAGACGAGCTTAACTAGGGATATTCAGAAACACATTGTTTTACACAGTCAAATTCTTTTATTTTATTCATACATTTATCATACATGATAATAGGCAGATAATTATTTTTTGTTTTTACATTAATAAGAGTGGGTATATCTGAAGTATCACCTTCAAAATATCTCCACTAATAACCACCTGCACTTCCTTTATTTGAGATTGCTTGAAATATGGAATTTAATGATAGAGCAACTTCTGCATCAGTTATACTTTTAAATGTTCTTAAAAATTTACCACTAATAGTATATTGAGCAATTTCTCTAGTTTTGTCATTAGTATAGGAGAATTTCTTAGAATAACTCCAGAAATATCCAAAACTACTCTAGCTCTATCCTAGACAATTATTTTTAATAGAAGCCCTAGCAGACTCTTGATTTTCAGGCTAAATATAAGAAGCAGCCTCTCTAGAGCTTTTAAAACTTCTTAAATAATTACCATTAAGATCAAACATATATACTGTTTTCATAAGTTCTTCTGTTGAGCTTTCTCTCCCTCCTAAAGCAGTATTATATGTATTTTTGCTTTTTAAAAGAGTTTCATTTACTATAATTCTCTCTAAACTAAAGGCTTCATTTTTCCCCTACTCAGAGTCTGGAAATGTTGCTATAGTTGTCCTCTTAAAATTATTATATCCATATTTTCGTACTGCCCTATGTAGGGTATAATCTTTTGTTGCCTACGATTCTCTATAAATTCCGCAACCAATATATCCATCAAATACTTCAGGATTTGTTCTGTGTACACCTATGTAGAATTTTCCATTACATAGGTTTATTGTTATATATACAATGTATGCCATAAGATGTTTACTGTTTCGATTATTGAGTAATCTATGCCATATAGGACTTACTAGTCGTTGAACTTTTCCCATATTATAGGGACTTAGCTGCTGATTGTCCAATTTCTATTGTTTTTAAACATTCATAAATAATTTCTTATTTATTATAGTAATAGAACTCTAAGGAGTTTCCAGCAATTAAATAAATTTTTATACTGGGGCAGAAACAAGTTTACCCCATTCATATGAATCAAAGGTAGCACCAACCTTAATATATTTACCTTCTCCACCACGAGACCAGAGATAAGCACCATCAGTTCTACGATTAGCAAGGTATTCACCAAGCACACGCTGAACAATTGACCACATCTTTTCATTAATTACGAATGTAAAGACATTGCCAGTGGGTTTCTCTGCCTTTTCTACCATAGTAGAAATAATGGTCTGGAAGGTATTGATAGTTACTCTATTTGCAGAGAATTTAGATGCAAAACGTTCAATCTGAGGTATCATCCCTTCTCCAATTTGAATAGGTCTGCCGGATGAACGGTCTGCGAGGGTTGACTTGCCATCAACACCCATAGTACCCTTAGCCATGAGCAGCATATTCTCACGAGCATATAAGAAGTTATCAATAAGATTCTTCTTCATAGGCTCCAGACGATAAATCTTCTCAGATAAACATCCTTGATTCTCTCCCTTACCAATTTTGATAAAGGTATCTTCCATTAATGCGTATTTTGCACTATATGTGTCGTCGACACGAATAGTAGACATATAATTACGCATTTTTTCTACGTTCAAAATGTTAACTTATAGTTTCCTATAAGATCAGACTATATCATCATCCAATTTTGGATGCCTCCCATTTCGGAATATTATTCCTACTCTACTTGCTTCCATTTATAAATGTGCTTTCGATAGTCGTTGAGCGTTACTACACAATGTAGTCTTCGTTGCTGATTAGCATTTCAGCTTCCCAGCAGTTAGAGAGGTTTTCAATATACATTACTGTATAAAGGAGCAACATATTTTCACTCTAATATTTAACAAACAATACGTTAGCTATATATTTCTATATAGTTCAGATCATATCTTAATTAGTTTCTATTGAACTAATTTATTCTGTTTCGAGCATTATAACTGCCCTACGTTATTTAAACTGATCGTTGAACCTTATCTAGTACTTCTCTATGAGCTTGTATTCTCTAGATCTTGGCTGCTGATTAGCTTATCACTATAAGACTTAGCTTTCCAGCAATTAAGAATATGTTTTTTATTGATTGAGGCAATGTTAACTTACCACAATCATGCAATTCTGGCTTGGCATTACCGATGAAGCGGGTCACATCTCCAATTTGAGTGCCGTCAGTGTCCAAAACTGACGAATAATCATCATCAATAAGTCTAACCATTACTGACCACATG
>JBJEXV010000006.1:0-16913 GCA_051886175.1 Candidatus Coprovivens sp.
ACAAAAAGTCTTTTTTTAATGTTTAAAACTTGATATAATTATAATTGTGAATAGGGTGATGCATATGGCAGAAGAAAAGAAAAAAAATACTACTAAAAAAACTACTAAAAAAGAAACAGTAAAAAAAGCACCAGCAAAAAAAAATATAACAGTTAAGAAAAAAAGTGCAGTAAAAACTGAGACTAAAAAAACAGCACCTAAAAAAGTAGAAACTAAAAAAATAGAAGTTAAAGAAACAGCACCTAAGAAAGAAAAAATAAAAGTTGTTGAAACTAAAGAAGTAAAACGACCAAAAACAAAAGAACCAAAAATAGAAAAGAAACTAACTAAGGAAGAACAATTAGAACGTACAATGATCTTCGATGGTGCACAAAAGAAAAACTTAAAAGAAGTAGTTGAAAAACTAGAAAAAGAAAATGTAGTATTAAAAGATAAAGTAGTAAAAAGAAGTAAAACAAATAAAGTAATAGTAATAATATTAGTAGCATTAATTGCAGCAGCTATGATAGCAATCGGAGTATATTTAGGAACAAACATTAAAGAAAGAATGGATGCTGAAAAAACAATCCCAACATTAAATACTGATATTTATAATAAAGTAACTGAATACCGCGAAGAACTTAATGATGAAGTAGAAGAAAAAGATGAAGAAGAAACTAATACAGTTCTAAAAGAAATAACATTAGAACAATTCGAAAATAAAATAATAAAGAAAGAAAACATCAATGTATTAGTATCAAGCAATACATGTTACTTCTGTATTCAATTCGAACCAATCATTGAAGAAACATTAAAAGATAGTGGTAAAACAATTTACAAAATTGATATAGCTAAGATGTCTGAAAAAGAAGTAAAAAGATTTAGAGAATATTATGCATTTACAATAACACCAACAATCTTTACTGTAAAAGATGGTATAGTAACTGCAGAAAAATTAGGTAGCATGGATGCTGAAACTTTGAGCGTTTGGGCTAACGAAAACTTACAATAACAACTATAACGTAGATTTATAGTTGTTTTTCTTTTTAGTTATAACAAATGTTGACAAAATAATTAAAAAGTATATAATAAAACCTATTAAAAAAGAGGGGGGATTTTGTATGGCATTACCATGTACTAATCTAAACCTTAATTTATATAGGGTTTTTTACACAGTTGCAAAAACTAAGAGTTTCTCTGAATCATCAAGAGTACTACATATTTCGCAACCAGCAATTTCAAAACATATTCAAAACTTAGAATATGAATTGAATACTTTACTATTCTATAGAACTAATAGAGGAATAGAACTAACACCTGAAGCTAAATCATTGTTAGTATACGTAGAAAAAGCGTATAACTTCCTTATGTTAGGTGAAAAACAATTACAAGAAAGTAAAGAATTAATGAAAGGAAAAATCTCTATTGGAGTACCTACATTCATTAGTATTTACTTCTTAAATGACTATGTTAAAAAATTTATGGGAGAACATCCTAATATCGTAGTTAAGATGACAAATAATGATAACGAAAAATTATTTGAACTAATGCATCAACATACATTAGATATCTTAATTATCCCTGGAGTTAATGATCTTCCAAAAGACCTAAAAAGTATTCCATTAGAAAAAGAAGAATACTGCTTCGCATATAACAAAGAAGCAATGGGAAAATTAGATGTAAAAACATTAGAAGAACTATCTAAGAAACCATTACTACTTCCAGTTAAAACAACAAATCAAAGAAAGAAAATCGAAGAAGTATTAAATAATAAAGGAATAACAACAGATCCAATCATGGAATTAGAAACTAATGAAATGATGTTAAACTATATCAAAGAAGGAATGGGAGTTGGCTACATCTTAAAAAGCGTAGCTTTAAAGAATCCTGATTTACAAATAGTTGAACTAGAAGAAGAACTTCCAGGTGAAATAATTACTCTAGTATTCAACGAAACAACATTAACAAGTTCATCAAAAGAATTTATTAATATGTTAACTAATATGAATTTATAGATATAACAAAAATTTATAATTGTATAATTATTATATTCTTTAAGTTATAACAAAATTTTGGTATATTAATATTGGAAATTAAAGGTGATAAAAATGGTAGATGACACTAGCATAATTGAAATGCATGACACCTGGTTAACGGTCAATTCTATTGTTGGTTGTACAAACGGTTGCAAATACTGTTTTCTACAAGCAACAAAAGATAACTTAGCCAGGCCAAGAATTCTAGCCGATGCAGCAAAGGCTATTTCTTGTTTATTTTCTTCAAAATACTATACTACTAATATTCCAGTATGCTTATTACCAAATACAGATCCATTTCTTAACGAAACAAATATAAAATACGTTAAAGAAATGTTAGACATATTAGCAAAAAATAAAATTTCCAATCCTATAATTTTAATAACAAAATGCTTAATACCAAATGAATTTGTAGATTATCTAAGCAATCTAATCAAAGACGGAATGAATATAGTAGTATACCTAAGTTTATCTGGTTTATCAAAATTCTATGAACCAAACATCAATCATGCCAATATCAAAATTAATTTCTGTAATTTAGCATCTAAGGGAATCAAAATAATTCACTATTATAGACCTTTTATTCCTGAAAACTCTGATGCTAAATCTATTACAAATATGTTAGATTTTGTTAAAGACTATACTAACGTTTCTGTTATTACAGGTCTAAAACTAAAATCTGACTTCATTGATAAAATAGATTTCTGGAATATAACAAGTACAGAAAAAGAAAAGTGTTTAAATGCTTCTGGTGTATGGCCAGTATCAGCATATGATTATTTCTATAAAGACTATAATCATACACAAAACATTTTTCAAAGTAATACATGTGCACTAGCTCAAACGCTTAACTTACCAAGTCCACAATACTATGGAACTCATGAGTGTAAAAACCTAAATAAATGTAGTGCTGAACAAAGAGCTAGATGTGCCGCATGTAAAAAAGATACTAATAACATTAAAGATAGATTAAAAGAACAATTAGTTAAATTAGGAAAATTCGATGATCATATCGAAATATTCCAAGCTGAACATGCAATTATAATAAAAAATTCAGAGTTAACAACAGGAGATTGTGCGTACCTATCATATATCTTAGGTATTAAAGTAACTATAGAAAAGAAAAGAGAAGATGATAATTACTTTAACTCTCCGTTAACTAATACGGATGCATTTATCGTAAAATAAAATACAAGGCATGTTAAATGCCTTTTTTTAACCGCTTGTCGTACTTCGCATAATGGTATATACTACTAATGCACAAAAGTATCGTTTAAAAAATGATATGGAGGAAACAAAATGAATAACTTAGAAAGATTCGTTGCACAACATTTTGAAAATGCTATTGCCTTAAAAGAACGTTTCAAATCTTTAGAAAAAAAAGATTGGGATAGCATTACAGTAATGATGGAACTATATGTACAAATAGGACATCTATTCAATGTTATGAACGATAATAAAGATATAATAGAACAAGGTCGTCAAATAGATAACCTTGGTGATGAAATAAGCGACGTGTTACTACAACTATCATATTTAGCACATCTAGAAGGTGTAACATTTGAAGACGCTGGTAAATATGGATCATATCCATATAGCGAAGTAGATGGACTAAGTGTATTGGGTGGACAACTTGCAGAAGCAATATTAGAAAAATATGAATATCGTTTTGACAAACCAAGAGAAGGATTTGCAAGTAGAGATGATTTTATAAAAGACCGTATTAAAAAAATGATGACAATTGCATTAAACCTAGGAAATAAAGCTAACATAGATTTAGGCTTAGAATTTGGTTTAATGTGTGCTGATGCAACTAACTTCGTTGCTGTAAGGACTGCATAATATGGAAATGCTAGATATCTTTGACAAGGACCATAATTATCTTGGTACTTGCGAGAAAAAAGAAGTTCATCAAAAAGGATTATGGCATCAAGTATTTGCTTGTTTACTAATAGATGGAGAAAAAAATAAAGTATATTTACAATATAAAAATAGTGGACATAACGATGTATCTAACTTAAATAAAATAGATATATCAGTAGGTGGACACTTAAGTGCTGGAGAAACTATTGAAGATGGAATTCGTGAAATAGAAGAAGAAACAGGATTAAAAGTTGCATATAAAGACTTAATACCTGTTGGAATGCGTTTAATAGACAAATTAATTAACGAAAACTATATAATAAGAGAATTTTCTTACTTACACATATATGACTCAGAATTCGACTTAAATACCTTAAAAAGCCAAGATGATGAAGTATTATACTTTATTGAATTCGATATAGATGAATTAATAGCTTATTTTACAAATGAAACAGATAAAATAAGCGGCTTAACTCCAGAAGGATATAAAGAATTTAAAAAAGAAGACTTTATTCAAGCTTATATAGGTGATGATAGATTATATTTAAAATATCTATTATTAGCTAAACAAGTTATAAATAAAGAACAAAATATATCATGGCAGAACTTTCATTAGAAAGTTCTTTTATATTTCTTTAATATACTCCCATAGGTATATATAGACTTCTAAAAAATCCTGTGCTAAAATATGAATTGGTGATTACTATGTTAAACATTAAAAACTTATCTGTAGAAGCAGACAACAAAGAAATATTACATGATTTCAATATGGAAATTAAACCAGGTGAAATACATGCTTTAATGGGTCAAAACGGAGCAGGAAAAAGTACAATATGTCGTGCTTTACTAAAAGATCCTAACTATGCAATAACAAAAGGAAAAATCACATATAAAGATAAAGATATAACAAATATGACAACTACCGAAATTAGTCGTCTAGGTATCATGATGATAGCTCAAAACCCAATTGCTATTGAAGGAGTAACTAATACTGAAATGTTACGTCTAGCATTATCAGAAAGAACTGGTGAACATATTGATATCTTTAAATTTTCTAAAGAAGCAAATGCAATATGTGAAAAACTAAATATGCCAAAAGACTTCTTACATAGAGATATCAATGATGGTATGTCAGGTGGCGAAAGAAAGAAAAATGAATTACTACATATTTGGATGTTAAAACCTAGTTTCTTGATCTTAGATGAAATAGATTCAGGACTAGATGTAGATGCTTTAAAAGTAGTAGCAGATTCATTAAATGAATATCATAAAGAAACAAACTGTTCTATATTATTAATTACACACAATCCAAAATTACTTAATATGTTAAAACCAGATTACATTCATATCTTAAAAGATAAAAAAATAATTAAAACTGGTGATTCATCATTATCTAACATAATTGAAACAAGTGGATTTACAAACCTATAAGTAGACAAATACATAAGGAAAATAAATTATGGTGAATAAAATAATAGTAGATAAAGAAAATAATATAGAAGTAAAAGATAATGCAATAGAACTAACTATTAATGTTGAAAAACTAACAATAAATGTTGAAGGTAAAGTATTAATAAATGAAATACGTAAACTAACTAATGAAACATTAAATTTAAATATTAATTTAAAAGAAGGCAGTTCACTAATATATAATAGATTCATGATAAATAATGAAGCTAACATAAAAATAACTACTAATCAAAATAATAAAAGTACATTAATATTTAACTACTCAATATTAGCAACAGATACTAGTACTATTGACTTTATTAGTAATATAAATGGTAATGATAATATAACAGAAATAAATATAAAAGGTATTACAGAAGATAAAGGTAAATTAAAAATAACATCTACTGCAGATACTAAAGAAAAAATAATAAATAATAATCTATTAGAAGATATAAAAATATTATTATTAAATGATGAAGAATCAATAATAATACCAAATCTTTTAGTAGCTTCTAATGAAATAGAAGTAAACCATGCTGCTACAATAAGTGGTATAGATCAAAACTATTTATTCTATTTAAACAGTAAAGGAATAAGTAATGAAGCAGCAGAAAAAATAATAAAAAATGGATACTTAATAAGTAACTTAGATGTTACACAAGAACAAAAAGATAAGATAGAAAAAATGTTAGGAGGTGAATAATATGAATCGTGAAGATTTTCCAATGTTAAACCAAAATTACATTTACTTAGATAACGGAGCTACTACATGGAAACCAAAACAAGTAGTAGATAAAATAACTGAATATTATACAAAATATACAGCTAATGCTCATCGTGGTGATTACGATATATCACTTAAAGTAGATTTAGAATACGAAGGCGCAAGAGATATCATAAAAGACTTTATTAACGCTAAAAGTAGAAAAGAAATAATATTTACTAGTGGAACAACAAACTCTTTAAATATGATAGCTAGTTGCTTCTTTAAAAATATATTAGGTCCTGGTGATGAAATAATAATCACTGAAAGTGAACATGCATCAAATGTATTACCTTGGTTTAATCTAGCTAAGACTAATGGAGTAATTGTTAAATATTGTCCTCTAGATGAAAATCATTACGTTACATTAAATAACCTAAAAAAGGTAATAACACCTAATACAAAACTTATCAGTTTAGCTCATATAACAAATGTTATCGGAGATATAAGACCAATTAAAGAAATATGTGAATTCGCTCATCAAAACAATATATTTGTAGTTGTTGATGGTGCTCAAAGTATTCCTCATATTAAAACAGATGTTCAAGAACTAGATTGTGACTTCTTAGCATTCTCTGGCCACAAAATGTGTGGACCAACAGGAATTGGTATATTATATGGTAAATACGAATTACTAAACGAAATGACACCACAAAACTTAGGTGGTGGCATGAACGAATCATTCGATACAGTAAATGAAGTATACCTAAAAGAATTACCAACACGCTTAGAAGCAGGAACACCAAACATTGAAGGAGCAATCGGCCTAGGAGCAGCAGCAGAATACCTAACACATATTGGATTCGATAAAATAACAGATCATGAAAGAACATTAAGAAGATACCTAGTTGAACAACTAGAAAAAATAAATCATATAAACATTGTAAACAAAGAAAGCGACAGTGGAGTAGTAGCATTCAATGTTGATGGGATCTTCCCACAAGATGTTGCATTATACCTAAATAAATATGGAATATGTCTTCGTGCCGGAAACCACTGTGCTAAAATATTAAAAAATGAAATAGGTGTTAAAAACACCCTTCGTGCAAGTATATATATTTATAATACAAAAGAAGAAATAGATAAATTAGTATCACTATTACAAGATAAAAATAAAATACTAGAAGAAATGCTATAAGAGGTAACTATGTTAGACCCAGTATTAAAAAAAGAAATAATTATGGAAAACTATCTAAATCCTGTTAACAGAAATACTATTAGTGATGATAGATATATAAAAGTAAACTCTAATAGTGAAACATGTATCGATGATATTAATTTATATATACTATTTGAAGATAATAAAATAACAGATATACATTTTGATGGTGAAGCATGTGCAATATCTACATCAGCTACATCAATAATGATTAAACTATTATTAAATAAAACTATTGAAGAAATAGAAGAACTAATTAATAATTATGAAAATATGATAAAACACGAAGAATATGATGAAGACCTACTAGGTGAAGCAAACTGTTATGATGAAATATATCTACAACAAAACAGAATAGGTTGTGCAACAATACCTTGGACAGGTTTAAAAAAAGCAATAGAACAATATAAAAGTAAGAAATAATCTTACTTTTTTGTTTGTTAATAATTTGTTATAATATATATAGTAGGTGATAATATGAAACAACACTTAATATATATTCTATCTGGTATTGTTATGCTATTAGTTATAATCCTAATAATAGTAATAAACGATCTTAAAATGATAAGAATAGATGGTCATAGTATGAATCCAACTCTATATGAAGGTAACTACGTTATATCTAGTAACTATAAAGAACTAGAACACGGCGATATAATTATGTTCTACCAAGGAGAACAAAAATTTATAAAAAGAGTAGTAGGCCTTCCAGGCGACGTAGTAGAAATGACTCAAGATTGCAAATTATATATAAATGGTGAAAGAGTAAAAGAAAACTACATAGAATGCTACCCACATGCTTTTAAAAATGAACAACAATATCCCTTAACAGTACCAGAAGGAGAATACTTCATTCTAGGTGATAACAGAAACGATTCCCTAGATAGTAGAGTAATGTCAATTGGCACAATTGAAGAAAATAGAATAATAGGTGAAATAAACTTAGTAATCTATCCATTTAAAATATTAAAATAAGTTTTTTAAAACTTATTTTTTTATGAATAAAAATAAATAATACCACCCATAATAATATTGAGGTGAATAAAATGAAACAAGTACCAAGTATGATTTCAACAAAAGACTTATCTTACTTAGAAGATATGTTTAATTGGCATTTCAATATGGTAAAAAAATGCTACAACTATAGTGATTTAGTAAAAGATGAAGAAATTAGTATATTTATTAAACAAATAGAAAAAGAACATACTAATATTTGTAACAAAATTATTAAAAAAATAGAACAATAAGGAGATATATTATGGCAAGTAAAGTAAAATGCGAAGAAACAAAACAAGAAAAAACAAAATGTATGACTGATAAAGACTTTCTATACGATATCTTAGTAACAGAAAAAGACATTGTAACTAACACAGTATCAGCAATAACTGAAGCAAGTAATCGTAAATTAGAAAACTTACTTTTAGAATTCTTTGATAAAACAGAAGCATTACAAAGAGACATCTATGAAACATATTGGTCAAATGGATGGTATGAATTAGAAGAAGCTGAAGCAAAAAAACTAAAAGAAGCTTCTAAAAAAATGAATCAAAGAATGGATGAATTATCTAACTAAAGCATTTAACAATGCTTTTTTTATTTATTTAATAAAAATATAAGATTTATGATATAATACTAATAAGAATAGAGGTTTTATTATGGTAAATAGAGTAGAGGAAATAAAAAAACTAATAAATGAAAAATTAAAAAACTTAAAAGAATTAGGTAAAGATTATAGCGAAGAAAAAATAACTTCTTTAGCAACTAACTTGGCTTCTACAAACAAAACAATAGAAGAGATATCTATTCTTATTGATAATAAATTTTCTAACCAAATTAGAAAAATAAGCCATAATAACCACCTTGCATCATTAAGAGAATACTATATAGCAAGTATTGATAAACTAAAAAAAGGCAATAACTGCTACTTATTATCTTATGAAAATGGTGTAAAAATATTAGAACAAGCTAGATTAGAAGATATAGAACAAATAAATCCATATCTTAATCTAACTTCTATAAATAAAAAAGGTAAAGGTTATAAAAAAGGAAATAGTATTAATAATGATTATGAATTAATCATGAGTGATATAGCTTTCTTACTTAATATAGATTATGCTAAAACATATCGTATATTTGATGCTGATATGAAACCAACTGGTATTCTAAACGAAGCATTTGCATCTCCAACAGAAAAATTTTTAAATATGGAAGAAGCATTTAAATATGTTAAAGAAGAATCACAGTTAATTATGCAAAAATCAGAAATAATAGAATTCCATGATCAAAGTATTAAACGTGGTATGGTAGTAACTGATGATAAAAAAGTAATCAAAAATAATATCGAATATGTTCTAAAAATATTTAAAGCATTACCAGATATTACAAAAGAAAACTATAATGAACTAAAAAAACAATACTTACAATTAAAAGTATTTGAATTACTAACTAATAGTATTAATAATAACTTAAGTAATGTAGGTATTATAGTTAATAAAGAAAATCCAAAATATACTTATAGATTATCACCCTCATATAATAAATACTTTATTGAACTACCTCAATTAACAGAACAACAAACAATACTAAACTTCGTAATAGTATCAAAACAAGACTTATTACATACACTAGTATCATCATATTATAAAGAAACAAAAGAAATACTTTCATTAATATGTGATAACAAAGATACATTACTTCCATTAATTGACCAAGTAGTTAAAGAACATTTAGAATATGAAGAATATAATAAATATCATAGACTAGTAACTAATAATATGAATCTTATTGATATAGAAATTACATGTAAAAAAGCAGTATCTCCAGATACTGATGATGACTTAGCATTATATGCCGAGAATAATGAAGAATATGGCTATCGTATCGCACCATTTGTTGACAACTATGTTGTTGAAGATGTTAATGCTAACGAAAAAGGTAGCACAGTATTATTAGCAGTAGTTACAATAGTACTATTCGCAACAATAGCTGTAATACTAGCGGCAATATATGCTGTAAGTAAAGTTCAAATGTAATAATAATTTGACATTTACTAAAAAAGTATTTAAAATATAAAACATAAATCGTTAAAGAAAGACAAGTACTTTATTTCAAAAGCGTAGAAAGTCCATGGTTGATGAAAATGGAACTGGCGGAATAAACGAATCTACTTTCTAGAGCAGCTAATCACTGCCGGCCAAAGACCGTTATCTAAATTAAGTAAAATAAAGGATGGTACCGCATTAATGCTCCTTGGGCATTAATGTGGTTTTTTATTTATCGGAAAGAGTGGGGTAAAATGAAACAAGGATTTAAAGTCTCCTGCAGGAGTGTAAATAATTTATAATAAAAAAGAAAGAGGAGAAATAAAATGATAGATATTAAATTAATTAGAGAAAATAGAGACTTAGTAAAAGAAAATATTAAAAACAAATTCCAAGACGAAAAACTTCCATTAGTAGACGAAGTATTCGATATGGATATTAAAGTTAGAGAAGCACAAACAAAAGCTGATAACTTAAAAGCAGAAAAAAATAAAATGAGTGGCGAAATCGGTAAATTAATGAAAGATAAAAAAATTGATGAAGCTAACGAAATAAAAGCACAAATTGCAAAAATGACTGAAGAAATTACAGCATTAGAAGCAACTCAAGAAGAATTAGCTAAAGAAATAAAAGATAGAATGATGGTTATTCCAAATATCATGGATCCATCTGTACCAATTGGTAAAGATGATACTGAAAATGTAGAAGTTGAAAAATTCGGAGATCCAGTAGTACCAGAATATGAAATTCCATACCATGCAGACATTGCTGCAGCATTTAACGGTATCGATAAAGAAGCTGCTGGTAGAACATCTGGAGAAGGATTCTACTTCTTAATGGGAGATATTGCAAGACTTCATGAAGCTATGATAGCTTACGCTAGAGATTTCATGATTGATCATGGATTTACTTATGCAATTCCACCATTCATGATTCATAGTGATGTAGTTACAGGAGTTATGTCATTCCCAGAAATGGAAGCAATGATGTATAAAATAGAAGGCGAAGACCTATACCTAATCGGAACAAGTGAACACTCAATGATTGGTAAATTTAAAGATCAAATTCTTAAAAAAGAACAATTACCAATTAATATGACTTCATATTCACCATGTTTCCGTAAAGAAGGTGGTTCTCATGGCTTAGAAGAAAGAGGACTATATAGAGTTCATCAATTCGAAAAGCAAGAAATGATAGTTATTTGTGAACCAGAAGAATCAATGGATTGGTATGACAAAATGTGGAAACTTACAGTTGAACTATTTAGAAGCTGGGACATTCCAGTACGTCAATTAGAATGCTGTAGTGGAGATTTAGCTGACCTTAAAGTTAAATCTTGTGATATTGAAGCATGGAGCCCAAGACAACAAAAATACTTTGAAGTAGCAAGCTGTTCTAACCTAGGAGATGCACAAGCAAGAAGACTTGGTATCAGAACAAAAGGTGAAAAAGGAACTTACTATTTACATACATTAAATAACACAGTAGTAGCAACTCCAAGAGGATTAATTGCATTACTTGAAAACAACTACCAAGAAGATGGAACAGTACTTATTCCAAAAGTATTACAACCATACATGGGTGGAAAAACAAAAATTGAAGTTCAAAAATAAAAGAGATGTATATCTCTTTTTATTTTTCTAATAAAACACACCATTTTATGATATAATAACGTTATAGTAGACAAATATACAAAGAATAAGAATGGATGTGAACCCGATGGAAGATAATAATCAACCAACAGTAACAGAAGAACAACCAATCGTATCTCCTGATACAAACGTTGTAGTTACACAAAATAATGGATTAATGGAAAATGATCCTTTCCAAGAAAAAACACCAAGTTCTGATATTTCAGTTCCTAATCAAGCTGATACAGGAGCAAAAATAGAAGAACCAAATCCAATAGTAGAACAACAAATCGCATTAGATGTTAATGTTGAAGAAGTTTTTGAAGGCGGAACAACAAAAGAAGACGAAATAACACAAATAGTAGCCGATGCTGTAAATAACGTTGGTCAACCTGTTGCACCATCACCAGTACAACAACCTGTAGTAGAAGCTCCAGTTGTTGCCCCTGAGGTACCAGCAGTTGAACCAGTTCCTGCAGTAGCTCCTGCTCCAGTAGCAGAAGCACCAGCAGTAGAAGTTCCAGTAGCTGACCCAAGTGTATTAGCAGCACCTGTAGTTGAACAACCTATTGTAGAAGTTGCACCTGCTGTACCAGAAGTACCAGTAGTTGAACCTGCACCTGTTGTAGCACAACCACAAATAGTTGTAGAACAACCAATTGTTGAAGTTGCTCAACCACAAGTAGAAGTACCTGCTCCAGTGGTAGAAACTCCAGTTGCTGCACCTAGTCCGGTTCCAGCACCAGTACCAGCGCCAACTCCTGCACCTGCTATTGAACCAGCTCCTGCAGTAGCTCCTGCACCAATTGTGGAAACACCTGCAGTAGAAGTGCCAGTAGCTGATCCAAATATAGTGACAGCACCTGTTGTAGAACAACCGATTGTTGAAGTTGCTCCACCACAAGAAGCAGTACCTGCTCCAGTAGTAGAAGCACCAGCAGTAGAAGTCCCAGTAGCTGACCCAAGTGTATTAACAGCACCTGTAGTTGAACAACCTATTGTAGAAGTTGCACCTGCTGTACCAGAAGTACCAGTAGTTGAACCTACACCAGTTATAGAAACTCCTGCACCTGCAGTAGTACCAGAAACTCCTGTTGTAGCAGAACCTGCTCAAGCGCCAGTTCAACCAATGGTAAACGCAAATCCATTCGAAGGAATTGCTCCAACAGTAGCACAACCTGTTGAAACAACAATGGCGCCAATTCCTGAATTTACACAAGCTGATGCAGCTCCAGTAATGGCCTCTGCACCAGTACAAGATTTATCACAACAAATAGTTGGTAGCATTAATGAATCAGTTGTAGAAACTCCAGCTGTACCAGTAGAACCAGCAGTAGTAGAACAACCTGTAGTTCCTGAAGTTGCACCAACTCCAGTTATAGAACAACCAGTTGCAGTAGAAGCTCCGGTAATTGAAACTCCTGCACCAGTAACAGAACAACCTGTTGTACAAGAATCTCCAGTAGCTCCAACTATTCCTACAATGCCAAATAATACAACTCAACCAATGAGTGGCGTTGAACCAATTGTTGCAGCAACAGTTGAACAAAATACAACAAATCCATTTGAAGGAATTGCTCCAACTGTAGCACAACCTGTTGAAACAACAATGGCTCCAATTCCTGAATTTACACAAGCTGATGCAGCACCAGTAATGTCATCAGCACCAGCACCTGAAGTTCCACAACAACCAGTTGCTGAAACTCCAGCAGTACCTGCTCCAGTGGTAGAAGCTCCAGTTGTTGCACCTGAGGTACCAGTAGTTGAACCTGTTCCTGCAGTAGCAACTCCGGCACCAGCGCCAGTTGAAATCCCAGCTGCACCAACTGTTGAAACTCCAGTACCAGAAGTACCAGTTGCTCAAACTGTACCAACTGAAGTTCCAGCGACTGCTGTAGAAGATAGTTCAACTCCCAGTGTAGCGGCACCTAGCGAAGTGCCTACTCAAACACCAGAGATGGTGTCATTAGATTCTGTAGTGAACGAACCTCAAGTAGCTGAATCTAACCCTTTCGAAGAAAAGAAAGAGAAACTCGAAACATTTGCAGAAACTGCTGAAGATTCTACATCAAGAGTTACAGAAATAGTTAATAAACCAGAAAATGAACTAGAAAAAGTAACTAAAACAGTAATAGTTCAATCTCTACCACTTGGTAAAGTACAACCAGTAGCTCCAATAGCAGTAATTCAAAAAAATGCTCAAGGAGAAGTTATCAACTCAACACATGATAACATTGACGATATTATTCCAAATAAACCAAAGGTAGAAAAGAAGGAAGAAGAAATCGGACCTGTAATTGTTGCAGAAACAGTAGAAGAAAAAAAAGAAGAAAAAGTTGAAGTAAAAAAAGAAGCAAAAAAAGAAGAAAAAGTTGAAGAAACAAAAGAAGAAACAAAAGAAGAAACAAAAGAAGAAACAAAAGAAGAACAACCAGCTATTTTAAAAAAACTAGAAGAAATAGAAAACAAAAAAACTTCTCCAAAAACTAAACCTAAAAAAGAAGAAAAGAAAGAAGAAACTAAAATAGTTGTTGACGAAAAAATAGATGGTCCTGTAATTATCGATGAAGAACCAACTGTTCCAGTAGTTCTTGATGAAGAACCAAAGCCAAAGAAAAGAAAGAAAAAAATTGATATCGACAAAATCGATGATGAGGCACTTAAAGTATTAGAAGATACTGTTCAAGTTGAACAAGAAACATTTGTAGTAATAACAGATGAAGAACTTGAAAATAAAGAGAGTACAAGAAAAATCATTAGAGGTAAAGATAAAAATAAAGAAAAAGGAATTATCACAGCTCAATTAGAAGAAAAACCATTCGTAGTATTCTGTAATTCATGTGGTAATATCGTTAATGCTGACGATGTAATTTGTCCTCATTGTGGAGAACCAATAAAGTAGATTTTTAATCTACTTTTTTCTTTATAAAAAATAAATATATTGTTATAATTAATTAAGGTGAGGTAGTATGGAAAGAAAAGATAGAATAAATTATTATTTAGATATTGCTGAAACAGTTACAGAAAGATCTACATGCATTAGAAGAAAATGGGGAGCAGTTATTGTTAAAAATGATGAAATAATCTCAACAGGTTATAATGGAGCTCCTAGAGGTCGTAAAAACTGTACAGACGTTGGAACATGTATTAGAGAAAAATTACAAGTACCACGTGGTGAAAGATATGAATTATGTCGTAGTGTTCACGCTGAGCAAAATGCTATTATATCAGCAGCACGTCGTGATATGATTGGAGCTACATTATATATCGTAGGTGTAGATCCTAAAACAAACGAATACGTAGAAAAATCAATGCCATGTGCATTATGTAAAAGAGAAATTATCAATAGTGGATTAGAAAAAGTAGTAATTAGAGATACTAAAACTGAATATAGGGAAATACCAGTACAAGAATTCATTGATAATGACGAATCATTAGAAGGTTCAAAAGGCTACTAAGCCTTTTTTTTTTACACTTTTTTTGTTATAATTAATAACCGGAAGTGATAACTATGAAATTACCAAGTTTAAAAGAAGCAAAAAAGAGAACAAAAGACGAAGTAGAATATATTCATTTAGAACAAGAATACGATAAATCTACATTCGCTAATCAAAAATATTTTATTAGAACATACGGATGTCAAATGAACGTTCACGATTCAGAAGAAATCGCATCACGTTTAGAATCATTAGGGTTTACATCAACAGATACATTAGAAGATGCTGATATAGTTATATTAAATACATGTGCTATTCGTGAGAATGCTCATGATAAACTATACGGTTTCTTAGGTCGTTGTAAACACATTAAAACATCGACTAAACCAAACTTAATTGTAGGTATTTGTGGTTGTATGGCTCAAGAAGAAAGCGTAGTAGAAGAAATAATGACTAAACATAAATTTGTTGATATTGTTTTTGGAACACACAACATTCACGAACTACAAGATTTAATAATAAACAAAAACCAAAAACAAGAAATTTGTGTTTATAGTTACGAAGGAAAAGTATATGAAAACGTTGATTATAAAAGAGAATCAGAAATCAAAGCATGGGTTAACATTCAATATGGTTGTGACAAATTTTGTACTTACTGTATAGTTCCATACACACGTGGAAAACAAAGAAGTAGAAAAAGTTGTGAAATTATAAAAGAAGTACAAGACTTAAAAAATAAAGGTTACAAAGAAGTAACTTTATTAGGTCAAAACGTAAATGCTTATGGAAAAGAATTAGAAAACGAAATTTCATTTGCAGAACTATTACAAAAAGTAAGTGATACAGGTATTGAAAGAGTAAGATTCGTTACATCTCATCCATGGGATTTTACTGAAGAAATGATCGAAGTAATTGCTAAAAACAAAAATGTAATGCCTTACGTTCATTTACCATTACAATCAGGTTCATCAAATATCTTAAAACTTATGGGGAGAAGATATACTAAAGAAGAATATCTTGCATTATATAAAAAGATAAAAGAAACAGTACCAGGAGTTGCAATCACTACTGATATAATCGTTGGATTCCCTAACGAAACAGAAAGCGACTTCCAAGATACATTAGATGTAGTTAACGAATGTAAATACGATAGTGCATTCACATTCATCTTCTCACCACGTATTGGAACACCAGCCGCTAAAATGGAAGATAAAGTAACATTAAAAGAAAAAGAAGAAAGACTACATAGATTAAATGAACTAGTAAATAAATATAGTTTAGAAGCTAACAAACAATATTTAAATAAAGATGTCGAAGTTCTTATTGAAGGTGTTAGCGAAAAAGATCCAAATAAAGTATTTGGGTATACTGAAACTATGAAACTAGTTAATGTTGAAAATGCTAAAGACAAAATTGGTCAAATTATTAGTGTTAAAATTGCTGATGCTAAAAGCTTTAGCTTAGATGGTATAGCAAATTAAAAAGTTATTTCAATGAATGAAGTTGTCAACAAAAAGTAGACACTAAAAAAGTATTATTTAAAACCTAGCTG
>JBJEXV010000007.1:0-58729 GCA_051886175.1 Candidatus Coprovivens sp.
GAATTAGCTGATATTTTTGATAAGGAAATAGATGTAATATATTTGAATTTTAGTGATCCATGGCCTAAGAAAAGACATGCTAAGAGAAGATTAACATCTCATGTTTTTTTACCAATTTATGATAAGGTATTTAGTGGGATTCCAACTATAATTCAAAAAACTGATAATGTAGGTTTATTTGAAAGCTCTATAGTTAGTTTAAGTACTTATGGATATACTATTGAAGAAATTTCGTTGGATTTAGCAAGTACTGGAATGGAGAATTCTTTAACTGAGTATGAAGCTAAATTTATGAGTTTAGGAACTAAGATTAATTATTTGAAAGCAATTAAAAAATAATTATTTTAAATTAATAGTTAAAATGGTATAATTTAGATAGAAATAGTGGAGGTATTTATGAAAAAAATATTTATACTTTCTATTTTTGCGTGCTTATTCTTATGTGGTTGTACTACATTAAAGGATATGTCGATTGAAGAAGTAGTTGAGAATGGTACTCATAGAACTGTTGAAGTTTATAATAAGTATCGTCAAGGATATAAATATAATTTACCTAAAGGATTATCAATTGTTGATAATTCGGAATATAATGAAGTAATAGTATCTGGTGATTATAAGTACTTTTTATATATTGATGTGGTAAGTTATCATAATAAAATAATTGAAAAATATGAAGAAAATGATAAGCCTTATTTTTCAATGGCAATTGACTATGAAGATAAGTTTGGATACTTGGAAATTAATAACGTAAAGGACGACAAGTATCTTGTTGAAATTATGTATAATTATGCTAAAATAGAAGTGATAGTCAATAGTGAAGATATCAAAGTTGTAGTAGCAAATGCATTGAGTATTCTTACATCAGTTAAATATAATGATAATATTTTGAATACTTTATTAAATGAAGAAGTATCTCAATTTAAAGAATATGAATTTAATATATTTGAAACATCGACAACAACAGAAAGTGATTATTTAGAATCGATTGAAAACGACATCTATGAAGAAGATGATGTTCATGATTCAGACTTAATTAATTAAGGATGGTGTATATAAATGGGATTATTTGATAAGATTAAAAATATATTATTTGAAGATGATGAAGAAGAAATGAATGAAATTCCTGTGTATTCTAAAGAAGATGTAGATACAAAGGAAACTAAAAGAGAAGAAAAGAAAAAAGATGAAGACGATTATGTTCCAATTCAAACTAATGAAACTTCTAGATTTAGAAATGTAAAGAGAGATTTTGATTTTTCTTTTGATGAAGATGAAGTATTAGATGAAGTAATTGAATCTGAACCAGTTGTTTCAAAAGAAGAAGAAAAAGAAGAAAAGGTTGAAGTTAAAGAAGAACCAGTTGTTGTTCCACAACCTGAGAAAAAAGATGTATTCTTAACATTTGATGAAGATGAGTTTGAAAGATTAAATTCTCGTGGTAGTAGAGAAGATAGAAGTAAGAGGGAATCTAGAAAAGATTATACAAAGGATGTAAAGAAAGTTGAAGATCCAATGGAAATAGCTAGAAGGGCTAATAACAATTTCTCTTCAACAACTCCTACAGTTAATACTAAAGATGTATTAAGAAAAGATGCTGATAGATATAGAATTAATCCAGCAAGAGATGTTAAAAAACCTTTTACACCATCTCCAGTAATATCTCCAGTGTATGGAATATTAGATAAGAATTATACTAAAGATAGTATTGTTGATAAAAAAGATGGAATGAAGAGAGAAAGAATCAAACCTATTAAAACGGAAGTTGTTTTAAATAGTGAGTTAGAAAAACAAGTTGAAAAGAAAAGACTTGAAGAAGAAGCGTTAAAAGAAGATAAAAAAGTTAATATAGATTTAGTTAGAAGAAAAGCTTATGGAGCTTTAGAAAAAAATGTGGCTAAATTAGAAGAAAAACCAGTTGTTAAAGATAAGAATGTTGTTTTAACAACAGTTGGAGAACAAGAAGATTTTATTGATTTTCAAGAACAATTTGGTGATGATATAGTTGATGATGCTTTATTAGCTGTAGCAAATTACAATACTAGTAAAGCAGAAAAAGAAGTTAATATTGAAGATAAGGTAGAAGAAGATTTAAATAAATCTAAAGTTCAAGAATATGATAATTCAGTAAAGGAAGTAAAGAAAGTTTCTGAAGAAGATAATAAGAGTAAATTATTAGACGATTTAGAAAAAACTAGTACTTTACAAATATTAGATGATATTGAAAAGGAATTGAGTTCTATTAAACCAATATCTAAGAGTTATCAATCAGATAAGGAAGAATATCATGATTCTAATGAAGATACATTAGAAAATGATTTATTTAATTTAATTGATTCTATGTATGAACAAGGAGAGGAGGATGAAGATGAGTAGTGTTACTTTATTTCTGCAAACATTTTTACCTATAGTAATATACATTTTATTAATAATTTTATTAATTGTTGGCATAATATTAGGTATAAGATCTATTCAAACATTGAATAAGGTTGATAAGGTAGTAGATGATGTTAATGATAAAGTTCAATCATTAAACGGACTTTTCAATTTAATTGATTATACTACTGATAAAATTGTATCTGTTACTGATAAAGTAGTTGATGGAGTTTCTGGATTCATTGGATCTTTATTCGGTGGCAGAAGAAGAAAAAAAAATACTGATGATGAGGAGGAATGATTAATGTCAAAGAAAAGTGGATTAGGTAAATTTCTTGCTGGAGCTGCTATTGGTGTTGGATTAGGAGTTTTATTCGCACCTAAATCTGGAGCTGAAACAAGAAAAGAACTAAAAGAAAAAATTGATGACTTAGTTGTTAAAGTTAAAGAATTAGATGTGAAAGAAGTTAGAGATTCTATCTCTAAAAAGATTGAAGATATAAAATATGAATTAGCTGATTTGGATAAAGAAAAAGCTTTAGATATCGCTAAAGAAAAAGCTGAAGCTATCAAAGAAAAACTAGAAGCTTTATATCAAGAAGCTAAAGAAAAAGCAACTCCTGTTGTTCAAAAAGCAGTTGCTGATTTAAAAGTTAAAACTGCTTCAGTTCTTAAAGATGTTGTTAAAAAACTAGAAGAAAAAGAACAAAAAGAAGCAAAAGCTAAATAAAAAACACAGAAATGTGTTTTTTTTAATTTCTAATATTGATAATCTTGATTGTTAATGGTATGATTATTTGTAGATAGGATAGGTTATTATGAGTAAAAAAAGATTTGTATTATTAAGTTATTTTATTTCATTATTATTTATTTTTGTCGGAACAGTTAATGCTGTATCAAATTTTAAGGCAAGTGTAAATGGTGATATGGTTACGTTATCTGCATCATATGTTGCTAAATTCCAATATAGTATTAATGGTGGAGCAAAATATGATATATGTACAGGTTTAAGCGATAATGCTGGAACTGATTCTTGCCAAATAAGTGTTAAAAATGGTACATATACATTCTATGCTGTAAGTTCAAGAATGCAAGATGGTATTCCATCAAAAACAATTTCTAACAAAGTAATTACTTCATCTTGTTCTGATCAATCTAAAACTGGACAAACTGGAAGTGGTACAGTTGAACGTTGTTTCATAATTGATGCTAATGGTAGTTATAAAGCTGCTTCATCAGCAACTGTTGCTTCTTGTGCAAATGGTTATACTTTAAAATTAGATGTTGCACCAAATGGTAATGGTTGCCAAGGTGTTGCTGTACAAGCAGGTAAACTAAGATATTGTAAAGTTGTATTTGCTTATAGTTGTACTAAAACAGTTACTGCTGCAGGTTCATTAAGTGGTTTAAGTGTAACTGGATTTAATATTAGTCCTGCATTTAGTGCTGGTCAATATTATTATGCAGTGGATGTTGCTTCTGGCACAACGAGTGTTCAAATTAATGCGACTGCTGCTAGTGGAAGCACATTAGTGGATGGTTATGGCTCTCGTACTGTTAATGTCAATGTTGGTCAAACTGTTGCTGAAGTTAGAGTAAGTAGTTCTGGTGGAACTAGTACTTATTTTATTACTTTTAGAAGACCAAGTGCTTCTAGTGGCTCAACTACTCCATCAAATCCTGGAGGCGGTGGAGGAGTACAAACTCCTGCTGCTCCAAAAGACACTGATAATACATTAAAGAGAATTACTGTTGATAAAGGTGAATTAAAACCATCATTTAGTCCTACAGTTAATTATTATGATGTTGAAGTAGAAGGCGATGTCGAAAAAATTGGTGTTGGAGCTGATTTAAATAGTTCTAAAGCTACATTCGTAGAAGGATATGCGCCAAGAAATGTTGATTTAAATCCTGGTCAAAACAAAATTACTTTAAAAGTAAGAAGTGAAGCAGGCGTATTAAATGTTTATACTATTAATGTAAATAAAAAAGGTGGTGGTTCTTGCGACTTACCAGCTGAAAAAATGCCATATTTAAAAGATATTTTAATTGGTGATCAAACTGAAGATGATATGGATGAAGATGAGTTAGAAAACTTAAGACCCGGTGTTAAAGTTCCTGACTTTGCTCCAGAAGAATTTAACTATACATTCGATATTCCATATGAATATGAAGATTTACCTATCGAAGCTTTAGTACAAACTGAAGGTGACACTGTTGAAATAGAAGGTAATAAAAATCTTGAAGTTAATGAAGAAAGAGAAATTAAGATTACTGTTACTGATAAAGAATGTCCAGATACAGTAATTGAATATACATTAACTGTTACTAGATTACCTAGTGAGATATTAAGTAGTAAAATTGTTGTAGAAGATATTACTATTGAAAGTAAAAAATATAAAAAAGAATTCTATGATATTGATTTTGAACAAAGTAAAAAGAATTATTATATAACTGTTAACAAAGGTGAAACTGGTTTAAAATTTGATGTTGAAACTGGTGAAAATGGTGAAACTGTTAAAGTAATTGAACCAGATAAATTTGGTAAAGGGGCTTCATATACTATTAAAGTAACAAGTGCCGATGGTAGTGACGAAGCAGAATATACTATTAAGATTTCTAAAGTTAAGAGTGGAGCAAGTTCTATTTTACTAATTATCTTAATTATCTTAATTGTATTAGTTCTAATTTATGTTGTACTAAGACTAATGGGATATAGAATTTATTTCAATCCAGCAATGTTAGGTGCAATGTTTAGAGGAAATGGTAAAGATAAGTTTGATAAATAAAAAAAATGTGTTATAATACCATTTAATTAGTGATGAAGGAATTTACGACTCTGGAGCTAAAACGTTACTCGCGTTAAGAGATAAAGTGTATGATAAAGTTCATAAACTAAGGTGGTACCGCGAAATTATTCGTCCTTAGATTTATGAACTTTTTTATTTTTTAGGGAGGAATATTAAAATGAAAAAAATGACAAACTGGGAAGAATTACAATGGAGAGGTTTAGTTAAAGATGTTGCTGGTGATGATATTGCTGACAAAATTAATGGTGAACCAATAACTTTCTACTGGGGAACTGATCCAACAGCTGATAGCTTACATTTAGGTCATTATAGTTCATTAGTTACTGCAAAAAGATTAATGAAAATGGGACATCATCCAATATTATTATGTGGTGGAGCTACTGGTAGAATTGGTGATCCAAGACCTACTGCTGAAAGAGAAATTATTAGTATTGAAACATTAAATAAGAATATTGAAGGTATAAGAAATCAAATCGATACATTATTTGGTGGTAAAGCTAAATTAGTTAATAACTATGATTGGTTTGAAGGATATGAGTTTTTAGATTTCTTAAGAGATGTAGGTAAATATATTAATGTTAATTACATGTTATCTAAAGATATTATTGATAGAAGATTAGAAACTGGTATTACATATGCAGAATTTAGTTATATGTTAATTCAAGGATATGACTTCTTACATATGTATAGAGATATGAATTGTATAATGCAAGTTGAAGGTAGTGACCAATGGGGTAATATAACTACTGGTATTGATTTAATTAGAAAAGTTGAAGGTAAAGATGCTTATGCATTTACAATGCCGTTAATTCTTGATTCTACAGGTAAAAAATTTGGTAAGAGTGAAGGAAATGCTTTATGGTTAGACAAAACTAAAACTTCAAGTTATGAATTATACCAATACTTATTAAATACTGAAGATTCTATGGTAGAACACTATTTAAAAGTATTTACTTTCTTAGAACCAGAAGAAATTATGAATATTGTTGAAGAACATAATAAAGAACCACATTTAAGAATTGCTCAAAAGAAATTAGCAGAATGTATTATTACAGATATTCATGGTAAAGAAGATTATGAAAAAGCAGTAGCAATTAGTAATGCATTATTTGGTGGAGATTTAACTGGTTTAAGTGCTGAAGAAATTATTACTGGAATGAAAATGGTTCCTTCAGTTAAATTAAGTGGTGAAGTTAAATTAATAGATTTACTTGTTGATAATGCTATTTGTTCTTCTAGAAGAGAAGCTAGAGAAATGTTAAGTAGTAATGCAATTTCATTAAATAATGAAAAATATACTGATGAAAATACTGTTATTACTAAAGATATAGCTATTGATGGTAAAGTAATTGTTATTCGTAAAGGTAAGAAGAAACAATACATTGGTATGTTTGAATAATAACAAAATAAAAACTCTTTTCATAAACTATTATGAAAGGAGTTTTTTATGTATTATAATTCTTTTAATAATCAAAATAGATTTGGCGGATTTTTTGTTCCTTTTTTATTAGGAGGTTTAGCTGGTAGTGCTGTAGTTGGTGTTTCTAGACCAAGACCTGTTTATGTAACGCCACCAATGTATGGTCCTGTACTTGGTCCTATGCCTTATCCTCCTTACTACTATTAGTGTGAATATTTAAATTAATAGTTATACCAATTAGTATATATAAAATTATTTGATAAGAACCACCGTAACTAATAAACGGTAAGGGGATTCCTATGATAGGAACTAATGATAAGTTCATTAATATATTATAGAATGTTTGGAATGTAAGCATATTTAATGTTATGAAGTTTATAATGTTAGATATGTTTTTTTTATTAGTTATGTTATGAATGTAATATAGTAGGATAGATAAATATGATAATAGTATACTTATTGTAATTATTGGATTGTATTTAGCAATAATACTAGCGAAGATGAAATCAGTATGGTTTTCTGGTATATATAGTGGTTTATGGGAACCTATTGCTATTTGAGAGTAAGTATTTTGGATGTTATTTTGATTTTTAAAAGATATTAATCTATCTATTCTATATATTATTTTGGAACCATATATGTTTAATAATAGATCTTTATTGGTTATGTATATAAATATGTTTAATGATATGAATAATGTAATTAATAGTGAAGATATTATTAATATTTTTTTATTTATTTTTATATATTTTAATAAGGATATAAAGATGATTAAGTATATTATAATAGAACCGGTGTCTGGTTCTAGGAATGTTAATATTGAAGGTATTATTGTTAATATAGATATGGTAAGTAATGATTTATTTTTTAAAAGATAAGTAGATAATATAAGTATTAAGGATAGTTTAGTAAGTTCACTAGGTTGGAAGGAAAAGTTTAGAATATGGATCCATGCTTTGGAACCATTTATAGAACGCCCAAATAGTAATACATATGTTAGTAATAATAAAGATAATATGTATAAAGGAATTATAAATTTAGATATGTATTTAAAGTTGGTTTTAGATAATATTAATAATAAAGTGTGGGAGATGAGTAAAATAATAAGTTGTTTATAAAAGTAAGAAGTAGAGTGAAGATAAGTTAAACTTATTATGTTTAGGATTATAATTGGTAGAAGTATTGTATATTTATTTTTTAGTATCTTTTTCATATTAATATTTTGTGTAATTTATTAATTTGTATTCATATAATTAAATAGGAGGATTATTATGAGTTTACCTAGTGTTTATGCTAATAAGATAGATAAGGTATTTAATAATAATGATGTATTGTATAGAGAAGACTTAAGTAAGAATGAAACTAGAGATATTAGAGATTTAATAAGATATTTTGATAATAAAGGTTATAGTGATAAATTGAGAGTTAAGCTATATTATGGTGATAATACTGAGTCTATTGAAAGGTTAATATTATATAAAGGGGAATATTTTATTAATATAGATAATAATAAGATATATTTAAAGGATATTGTTAATTATGAAATACAATAAAAAAACATTTCATTGTTGAAATGTTTATTTTATGATTTCTTTTATATATTCTTTTAATTGTTTTGCGTCTTTATCGAAGATAATTTTTAATTGATTATCTATTTCTACAATACCTTTGGCTCCAAGTTTTTGGATGCTAGCTTTATCAACGATTGAAGTATCTTTTAAGATTACTTTAAATCTAGACATATTGCATTCAGCATTAACGATATTGTCTTTGCCACCAAGATATTTTATTAATTTATTAACTTCTACAGAAAAATCTTTTTTGTTTAATTTTATTACTACTAATGAAATTATAATTAAAATCAGTAATATGATTACATATTGAAATCCATTCATTTTATTTATCACCCGTGAGTTAATTATACTATATTATTAAAAAAAAGAAAAGTGTTTGCAAAGTAGCACTATTTTATAGAATTAACATAAATTATTATTGAGATATCAGAAAGGAAGATGTGTATGTGTTCATGTGATAAAGATGGAAATTGCATTAAGGATATATTATGTGTAATATTAGTTTTACAGCAAAATGCATGTGGTGATAGTTGTTTAGATTCTTGTGATAGACCAATGCTTGGTGGTGGTCCAAATTGTTTAGTTTGTAATACTAGACCAGTAATGTTATATACATGTGGCTCTAATGGTGTTGCTTGGACAATGCCGATTACTAAAGATGATACAGCTGAATGTACAGCAGCAACTTGTTCACCAGTATTTAAAGTTGAAAAAGTAGAAGGAAATTGTGCAACATTTAGAGTTTTACAACCAAATCCAGATACTACTAGTACTTATCCTTATGTTAGTACTAATTCTATTTTTACAATGAATCTTGATTGTGTTTGCTCTATTAGATGTTTAAGTGATACTTATATTGATTGTTGTTCATAATAAAAACAACTTCTTAGGAAGTTGTTTATTTTTTGTATATTCTAAATAATGTTATTGATGGTATATTGTTGAATCTCATGTTTAATTCATCAGTACCTAGACCATTAGATACATATAATTTTGTGTCTTTTAATTTGTAATATTCTTCATAATATTTTGTATCTTCTTCTAGGAATAGTGGTTTTGTAAAACCAGGATTTATAATACCGCCTAATGTATTACCACTTAGTATTAAGTCTGGTTTGTGTACTAATAGTTTATCAGTTACTTCGGCAGAGTGTGTTAATACTATTTTGTAGTAGTTTGAAGTATCTATTTCGTCAATGAAATTGTTAATGATTGTATAATCTTGTTCTTTTTTATTGTTGTTAAAACCAATTAAAACAATTGGTGTTTCATCTTCGTTATAAATTAGTTTAGCTTCATTATCTAAGATAGTGAAGTTTGCTTCTTTCATTATTTCTTCAAATGTATTGTTGTAATCATTTTTTCCGTATATTGCATATTTATATAATGATGTTTCTATTTTAGATAAATATGTAATTAGTATTTTTTTATTTTTTTCGTCGATTTTAATATTTTTATCTATTAGATTTCCTGTAAATAATACAATATCGGGTTTTAATTCATTTATTTTAGTTATAGTACGATCTAAATCAGTTTCAGTAAATGAAGTACCATAATTTATATCTGATATTTGTATTACTTTTAATCCATGGAAGTTATCTGATATTTTATTAGATTCTATTTTATATTCTTTTACTTGTAGTAAGTTTGGTTCTACTAACATTGAATATGAAAGAAATGCTGCTACGACAATTATTATGAAAGCTAATAGTTTTTTGATGAATGGTGGAATTTCGCGAACTGTTTCTTCCTCTTCATCTTTTTCTTGAACTTTTTTTTCTTTTATTATCTTTTGTTTTTCTTTAATTTTTATATTTTTCTTTTCTTCTTGTTTGATTGGTTCAGATGTATTGTATTTATCGCTACGACTTTTATTAACTACTTGTAATTTGTTTCTTGCCATATCTTAACCTCCTATTATAAATAATTGTAATATGCTTATTAAGTTATGTAAAGAGTGAGGGATTATGGTTGCTAATATGTTGTCAGTATCTTTATATATATATCCGAAAGCTATTCCTAATGCACTATATGGTATTAAATGAATTAACATAATAGGATTTATTAATGCATCTGGTAAGTGCATTAAAGCAAAGAATATACCAGTAAATAATGCGTATATATGTTTATTTCTTGATAAGTTTTTAAAACTGTAACGGAATACTATTTCTTCCATAATAGGAGCGAATATAACTGTTTGTAATATTTGTGTTATTGGGAATTCTTTTAGTTGTTCTCTTATCATTGTTTCATTAGAGTTAAGTGGTATTCCAATTAATTCTATTATATCGGATGAAAGAGACATTATGATTAACCCAATTAACCAATATATAAGAGCTTTTTTTATTATTTTTAAGTTTAAAGTTTTGATACTTTGTTTAAATTCGTTTTTGGCTAATATTATAAATATTATTGTAGTAATTAGGTAAACTATTGTTAATTTTAGGTTATAAAGTGAAGTTGGGTCACTTTCTACAAAAAAAGGTATTAGGATAATACCTGGTAATATTAAAAATAGAACCAAATAACCAATACCTTTTAATAATGATTTAAAATCGAATAATTTAGCGTTCATTATTTATTCTTTTCTACTTCTTTTTCTTTTTCTTCTGTTATATAACCTTGAGCTTTTAATCTTTTTATAATAGTTTGTTTATTTGTTACTGCTCCTCTTATTCTTGATGAAGTATTTAGTTCTTCACCATCTACTATAAATACTGTAGTAGGTGTTCCAGAGATGTTTGCAACATTTTTTAGTTTACCAAGTTCATTTTTTGATAATTTTTCTTGATCAATTTCGTATGCTTTTAGGTCATATTCATAAAGTACTTCTTTTAGTACAGGTTTGTATTGAGCGCAATGTGAACATTTTGTTTGTGTTATTACAAGAATAAATGTATCTTCGTTTTTTAGTTTCTTTTCTAGTTCGTTGTAGTTTAATTCTATTAATGTTTTGTCCTTAGCTATTGTATCTAAAGCTGATACTATTACGGCATATCCTAAGAAGCCAAATGCTAGTATAATTACTGCAAATCCTAATATAATTCCAATCTTTTTTTTCATATTTATCACCTTTTTAATTTTATCACATTAATAATATGGGTGCAATTTATTATTATTATAAATTAGTATTTTGATATTGTTATTTTTTAGTTAAAATGATAAAATTATAATTAGAAAAATAGGTTAGGTGTTTTATATGAAAAAAAATATTTTATATGTATTAATTATGATAATAGGAATGGTATTTACAGTACCAGTATTTGCTGAAGAGGAAGAAGATTTATGTCCGTTAGAAACTAAGACAAATCTTAGAGTAGCTGCTTCAAATGTAACAGTTAATTATCAACCAATTGAAGTTGCTTATCAAAATGAAGTAAATCTTCCTGCAGATTCTAGTGGTGCAGTAGAATATTTCTTTGATGTAAAAATATATAATGTTAATTCTGATTTAATGATTAAAATTAAAAGTGATAATGAATTCTCAGAAGGAACTGAAGTTACTTATAAGAATATCCAAAAAGATGGAGCGATACACGCTAAAAAAAGAGTTGGTAATGAATTAACTAATCTAGTATTTGAGATTTATGGTTCTCAATCAACTGGAGGATGTGCTGTTGAAGTCCTTAGAACTATTAAATTAACATTACCTAAATATAATAACTTGGCTGAAAGAGAAGTTTGTACAGAAGTGCCTGAATTCTATATGTGTCAAAAATACGTTACATATGATATAGATCCTGCTAATTTCTCAAAAGAAATCGCTAAGTATAAAGAAAAACTTGAACAACAACAAAATGCTTCTAATGCTGATGTAGAAGATAATAATACATTGCCAGATAAGGCAGCTGATTTAATCTCTAAGAATAAATTATTTATTGTTGGAGCTATTGTATTAGCTGGTATTATCATTACAGTTATTATCTTAAGAAGAAAGAAGAGTGTGTTGTAATGAGAAATGTTAAGAAATATATAACTTTTGCTATATTTCTTTCTTTTGCTTTTATAAGTAACATATTTGCAACTGAAGTTGTATCGGTACAATTAAATAAAGATAGTGTAGCAAAAATTGATTTTAGTAAATATGCGGGTGTTAGCTGTACACTTGGTGAAACATCTAAAACGAGGTTGGTTCAAGTTGGTAGTGATTATCAAGTTGAATGGATTCCTGGTGTAGAACAAACTACTGGAACAGATTATTATAGTTGTTCTTATGAATCGATAGTTGGTATTCCGTACCATAATCAACCTGAAGAAAAGAAAATAGTACTTAATGTTCATTATGGAAAACAAAAGTCTATTATTAGTATTACTTTAGTTAAAGATAGATATGAAAGTAGAAACTTATTAAATGATACTGTAGCTGGTGGAGTTAATCGTTTAAATGGATTAGCTGAAGTTACTTATGCTGCTGTTTCTAATGATGATCCTAGTGATAGATATGATACTGGTAATCCTCATGTATCATTAAATTGTCCTACTGGGCAAAATACTAATTGTAGTATTGAATTAAAAAGTAGTTTACCAAGAGATGATAAAACTAGATGGGCTTTAGTTCATATTAAATATAAAATGACTGATGGCTCTGAAGCAGAAGCTATTATTGATGTTCAAATATTTAGTAGTTCTTATGCATTTGCTTATCCTGGTTCTTTTGGAACATGTAATTTTGATAGTTCTTGGGAAAATGATACTTCAAATCCAAGTGCTCGTAAAAAGAAGGTTACAGGAAATACTATTAACTTACCAAATTGTACTGTTGAAAATTCTGCAAATCCTTTAATTGATTTTAAAGGTTGGGTTAATTTCTCAAGTTTTGAAGATGATTCAATAGATTATAAAAGAACTGATGTTTGTGCTAACTATATAAATGCAAGTGTGGGAAGTAACCCTTATATTCCTGAGAATAATGTGTTCTTTGCTTGTTATACTAGTTCAGCAGGAATTATCTTAATGCCAAATGATGGAGAAATTCCAATGGCATCTAATTATATTAAAGTAGATGATGTAATTTATGTTAAACAAGAAGGAATGATTACATTGCCTGAACCTACATCTATACCAAGTTTATATAATATGTATGGATCTGGTAGATTTGAAGGTTGGATCGATGTTAATGGTGTAACACATGCTGCTGGTACTACTGTACCTGCTGATGGTGGAAGATATATGGCACGTTATAGTACTGGTTTAACAGTATCAGGTGATGAAGTTAATCAAAAGATGGTTTATGTATATGAAACATCTCCTTATAAATTAAATTCAACAATAATTGAAAGTTGTGTATCTACTGATGAAAGTAAAGTAGTTGCTAATGTATCTGGTGGCGAATGTATGTTAACTGGTGTTTCAGCAACTGATAGTGAGTATGTTGATGTATTAGTAACAACTCCTGGTTCTAGTAGAACATTAAAAGTAAGAGTTGTTAGTAGAGAAAGTGATTTATTCGGTGAAGACTGGAATACAGTAGTAATTGAAGAAGATACTAATATTACTCCTGAAACTCAAGATGGATATTTTGAAAACATAGCTGGAGCTAATGTTTGTAATACTTATGCAGTAAGTAATAATGGACAAATTGTTAATGATGCTGCTACATACAATGGATTTGGATTGGATGTATCAAAATATAAAGCAAAATCTAAATGTAATGATGGCAAAGAATATTTAGCATTATGTATGGACCCTGGTAGACCTGGACCAAATTCTGCTGATATTTATGAAATAGATAAATCATTTACAACTACTAATGAATTTGGGCAATTAGTTTCTCATATAGTTCAAAAATTTGTTAATGAATCTGAAAGTGATACTAATATAGCTGCTGCAAATATTGCATTACGTATTATTGAATATTATTCTACTGAAGAACTTGCTAATTCAAGTAATGGTGGAAATGATTATTTAAGAAATTCTTTAGCAGCATATAAAGCAGTAGGTGAGAAATTAAAAGATACATGTCCTAGCATTTCTGATTGTAGTGAAAATCAAGTTTATAATGCTTTAGGCAAATGGAATTGGAATAATGATGCGATTAGAAGACAAACTGCTAAATACTTAGCTGGATTTAGTGGAACTGCTACTTCTGATGATAATGATATTAAAAACAAAACTTCAAGAAAGAGTTCTTTTGATCCTAATAATGATTTCTTATATCATATAGAATATAAAGGAACATTGACATTCCCAACTGGAATGACAGTTTCTGAAGGTGATATAACTACTAGTTGTGGTAGTGTACCTGGTGTAACAAATTGTAATGTTATTGGAGAATTTACAAGTGGTTCTGTATATGAATACACATTTACTTATGATATTGATTTAAGTAATACTGGATTCTATATTCCAAAGACTACTTCTGATGAAAGTCCAAGTATTCAAGTTACTTCTACTAGTGGTGTAACAAGTGCAAATGTATTTGTTATTAAAACAATTAATGATAATAAACAAAGAATGGTAATCTTTAATACAGAACCTGTTCAATTAAAAGTTATAATGCCAATTTATGTTGTTTGTGACATAAATAAAGAACCATTTATAATTGGTGGCCCTGGATTTAGAGATGACTTATTTAAAGCTGCTGGATGTTGTGAATTTATTACTGATGAAACATCTAATGAATTCTTAACATACTGTACTGCTGATTGTATTCGCTCTAATTTTGCTACTGTATGTAATCCTAATTACACAGTTGGTGATAATGGAGAATCAGATGTATATACAATTAATGAATCTTATAAAGCAAATGCGAGTGGTGCTAAAGAATTAAACTATTCATGTATAGTTGACGTAGCTGATAGTTCTACTGCTATTGATAATACAAATAGTTATGCAGATGATGTTGGAAACTATTATGCTTTAATGGCATATAAGAATAATCAATATTGTACTGTATCTTGTAAAGAAGACTGGGATTTATCTACATCTTCGTTTGCAAATTTTGTTGGGGTTAATGCTATAGCAGCTGGGCAATATTTTGCAATTGATAATGATATGTTTATTGGAGGAGCACGTACTTGTGTTACAACATTCATAGATTATGAACAATATAAGACTGATATGAGAGCATTATCTAAACAATTAACGAATGCTTGGTCTACTCAATCTGAGTATTCTAAAGTATATAGTGTATTAGATGCTTCTAAATCAAAGCAAGATTATACTTATAATACTTATAAAGTTACTGATGAATATGACTGTAATTGCGATACTGATCCTGAAACTGGTGAAAGTATTAACTGTGATACATGTTATACATGGGCAGTTGATAAGACTGAAACATGTACAGTATATTCAATCTCAACTAGTGCTGGTGGACAATATCAAAATGCTAATTGGAGCGATTATAATGGATATGCTACTGAAGGTGTTGGAAATATTTCTACTAACCAATTAGGTGGAGCTGCTGGTGGAGGTAGTGAAATTCATACTGATTGGTATCAAGGTAATATGCCTGATTCATCACAAAGTTCTTGTTCAAGTTGCCAAGGTTATTGTAAGCAACATCAAAATTATGAATATTTATTAGATAATGCAACTTACAAAGGTGCAAATGTTAAATCTACAATTGATAATAATAGAAGTACAATTACTTCTTCTCAAGCTGATATAAGACAAAAAGCATTAGATATGACAGATTGTCAAAACTTTGAGTTAAAGAATACTTCTACTCAAAAGAAGAATGCATTTAACTATGATGGTACTGCAAGTAATGCTTCTACATATAAAGGTAATTCAACTATTAGTGGATTTATTGGAAGTTCTAAAACTTCTACTGTAGAAACAAAATTTGAACCAGCTGGTGAATATGAATATGAAGAAGAAGCATTTATGAAATTGTTAGGTAGAGATAATGTTATTGAACCTCATATGGAATTAAATGCTGATAAGTTAGAAGATGCTGGTCATGACATAAGTACATTTACTGATGAATGTATAACATTAGATAGAAAAAATTCTCAAGGTGAATATGTTAAGTTATGTAAGAATAAATTAACAACTAAAGTATATAATCCTGGAACTGCTTGGGTTATTGGTTCTCAAGATGCTAAAACTTATGGTGGAGATGGTGGTAATACACTTGATGGTACTGCTGTAAGTAAGTTCAAGATTACTATTTGTGATTTTAAAGGTTCTGGATATGAATATGATACTCATGGTAATTGTGATTGGGCAAAAGGTGAAGTCTCATATTATGAAGTTAATTATATTAAACAAACATTAGAAAATAGTAGTTACTTTAGAAATAAAGGTTATTGGTGGCAAAATAAAGCTACTGACTCTAAGTTACATGCTGATACTATATCAGAAGCTACTAGTAGATTTAAAGTTGATCAAGAACATGTAACATTATATGGAGCTAAAGATAATACATTCCCAATTGGTATTACTACACCAAGAAATATTTATCAATATACTTATACATTTAGTGATATCGGATATTTCAGTGATGGTACTACTGGTAGAATTATGGGAAATCCTGCTACTTCATTAGTTGCAGTTAATAAACATGCATGTTTCTATGAAGTATATGAAGATATTTGTAGATGTTGTGGAGATCCAATCTTATGGACTACATATGAAAGTAGTAAATATGATGATACTAATGATTTCTTAAATGAAAATGGTTATAATTATAATATGTCTAATACTAGTTATGATCCAAGCAAACCATTATCAAGTCATTTAGGATACTTAAATTCATCTATATCATTATATGATGTAGCTGGTTCTGATGGTGCATTAGCTGGTAACTGGTCATCTACTGATTTATTTACTTATCAATCTGCTGTTTATGAAACAGGTAAAGGTGAGATATTAGCTAATGAAATAATGGAAAAAGGTGAAACAGTATATGATACTGCTTCAAATAAACCTGAATATTCTTATACATTAAATGCAAATGCTATTGCTTTAATTAAAGAATATAATAGTGGTCATAGTTATGGATATTCTACTAGTGATTTAATAGCTTATGGTGTTTCTAATAAGAAAACAGCTATTAATGCAAATATAAGTGTTATTAATTCTAACGACTTGAATGATGTAAATACATTCAGCCATTATGGAAGTAAGTTCTTAGAAGAATATATGACATCTTATGTTACTGAAGATTTTAAACAAGATGTATTAACTAGAAGAACAACACAAGGTTCTGCTACTGTATGTAGTGTAGAAGCTGGTCCTGATGCAGCAAGACAAGCGTTTAGTATGATTCAAAATAATAATTGTCGTTGGGTAGACTATATTGAAACTACTAACGATGGAAATAAAGTTAGATTAGCATTTAAATAGGGAGGAGTGAAAATTTATGAAGGAGTCGTATTGGGGATATTGGTTTATATTATTAGGTGTGTTTATTATAGTAGTTATGATGTTTACACAAGATGCTACTACATCAACAACTCAAGATTATTACCAATTAAAAGAAGTTGCTAATAGTGCAATTTATGATTCAATAGATTATGCTTATTATTCTCAAACTAAGCAAGTTAGAATGTTGAAAGAAGTATTTGTTGAAAACTTTATTAGAAGATTTTCTGAAACTGCTTCAATGACAGATACATATCAAATTGACTTTTTCGACTTGTATGAGTCACCTCCTAAAGTTAGTGTTAAGGTGACAAGTTCAACTGGGGACTATAATATAGCAAAAGAAAATACAGCAGTTGACGTTGTTAATAGTATTGATATTATTGTTGAATTTGATAGTAGGTCTACTACATCAACTGGTTCTGAATCAGGTTGTGAGTATTATGCATAGTAAAGGATGGGAATAAAATGGGAAATTTATTAGTGCCGTTTAAAAAGTTTTTTAGTAACAAAAATACTATTACTATTTTAGGAGTTTTATTAGGATTAGTTGTATTATATTTTGGGTATGTATGGCGTGTTAATCAATCGGTTAAACCGATTGATGTGCCATACGCTACTCAAACAATGATAGCTGGTACTAAGATTACTGAAGATAGTATAGGTTATACACAAATACCACAAGATTTCTTACAAAATATGAGTAATATTGTGACAAATGTTGGAGATATTAAGAATAAATTAGTTTCTTACGATTCTAAGATCCCTGTAAATAGTTTCTTCTTTACTGAAAATTTAATTACTGAAGAAGCTATGCCAGATTCAATTTTCTCAAATATTCCAGATGGTCAAACAGTATTCTTATTAGAAGTTGATGCTGAATCAACTTATGCTAACTCAATTATGCCAGATGATTATATCGACTTATATATGAAGGCAACTACTGAAGACGATAATAAATTAGTATTTGGTCGTTTAATTAAACAAATTGAAGTTTTAGCTGTTAGAGATAAACAAGGTAAGAATGTATTTGCCGATAGAGATAATCCTACAGAACCTGCTGCTTTATTGTTTGCGGTTCCTGAAGATTTATTCTTGTTATTAAGTAAAGCTAAATATTTAGGTGGAATTGAATTAGTTCCAGTACCAAGAAATACAGCTTATACAACTGATGCTGGGGCAACTGAAGTTCAAACTAGTGTACTAGAACAAATGATTATTGATAAAACATTCATCATTCCAAATGAATGTACTGACTTAACTTTATGTTAGTTACAAAAAAATAAAGAGGGTGTTTTTATGGATGAGAAGAACGTATTCTCCCAAATGGATTTTGGTCCACTGACTGAGTTCTTAGAAGATGATGACGTAACCGATATATCTTATAGTAATGGTGGCCAAGTTTGGTTAAAAACATTGTCTAAAGGTATATATCAAGTAGAAAGACCAGATATTAATAATCCTTTTATGGAAAAACTGGCTTTCCAATGCGCCAATGTAATGGGACGTACATTTAATATGGCGCATCCATTTTTGGATGCTGAGAGTGCAGAATTACGTATGAACTTTGTTCATGAATCTATTGCTACGAATGGTGTAGCATGTCTAATGCGTAAAACTCCAGCTAAGATCAGATTAAACAAAGCAAAATTGTTGGATGAACAATATATTACTGAACAAATGCATGATTTCTTAATTAAATGTGTATGGGGTCACTGTAATATTTTAGTTGCTGGTGAAACTGGTTCAGGTAAAACTGAGTTAGTTAAGTATTTAGCAAGTAATACAAAAGAAAATGAAAAAATCATATCTATAGAAGATACATTAGAACTTCACTTAGATAAGATTTTCCCACATAGAGATATAGTTGCAATGAAAACTAATAATATTGCTTCATATTCTGATTCGTTGGTTGCCTGCATGCGTCAGAACCCAATATGGATATTACTTGCCGAAGTTCGTTCTGCGGAAGCTGTTATGGCGGTTCGTAACTCGATTTCGTCAGGTCACCACGTTATATCAACTATCCATGCCGATAAAGCTTCATCTATACCAATGCGTATGTATGCCTTATTGGAAGGTAGTCAAGATATTGAACAATATCTATCTTCAATTCATAGATATGTTCAAATTGGAATTTATGTTAAAGGTTATTTTTCTAAAGCATTAGGTAGATTTCAACGTGAAATTATGGAAGTTTGTGAATTTTATGTTGATGAAAATAATGTACCTAAATCTAATATGTTATATTCAAAAACTTTAGATGGTAAGGTTACTTTACGTAATCCTACTAAGAGGTTGTTAGATTATTTAGCAATTGGTAATATTTATTTTGAATCAGACGACATTTTTGGTTTAGGAGATGCTGAAGAGAAAGTAGATACAACGGGTGTTAGAGATACTGCTGAAGATAATTTAGCAAATAAGGAAACTAATGTACAAGGTAAGGATATGTTTGGTAATAGTGCACCAGCTCCAGCTGCCGGTAGTGGTAGAGTGGAAGTTCCTGTTGCACAACCTCTTGCACAACAACCAGCTGCATCAGTGCAAACTGCACAAAATGCATCAACTGTTGCTACGAGTACACCAATACAAACTGCTGTTCCACAACCGGCTGTAGGCGAAGCACCAGCGCCAGCACCTGCAGTTGCTGGAAGACCAGTGATTACTCCTGTACCTACACAACAACGTATTTCTATTACACCAACTAATTTAAATGCTCCAGCTGATGCTGGAAGCGTTCAAGGATAGGAGAGTGACAATATATGGAATTAATCATATGGATTGCTATAGCAATATTTGTTGCTGCTTATCGTATGAATACTGGTGATAATGTATATCAATTTTTTGCAGATACTGTAGCGAATTTATATAATACTTATGCGCCATATAGTTTTAGAGAAGTTAGAGAAAAATCTAAAGAATTAGGTTTTGAATATACTACTAGACAGTATGCTACACAAGTTTTATTACTTGGTGGAGCTGCAGCTTTGATTTCTTTCTTATATTTTTATAGTATTCCAATAACTATATTTTATTCTATAGTTGCTGTGTTCTTTGTACCTTATTTGGCTTATTTAAGAACACAAAGATTATATAGTGAGTATTTATTTGAACAAATACAAGTATATACTACTAACGTTATTATGGAATTTAATACGACACAATCATTTGTTAAATCTTTAGAAGGTGTTAGGGATTCTGGTATTTTAGAGAATCCAGTATTAAAAGACGTTAAACAAATGATTCAAATGTCTTATGATAATGGTACTATTGATCAATCAATAGAGTTCTTTGATGCTAAGTATCCATATTATATGGTTAAAAATATGCATCAATTATTCTTACAAATTACTAAAGAAGGTGCTAGGGATTCTGGTGAAGCCTTAGAACTTATGTCAATGGATATAGATGCCTTGGTTGAAGGTGTTTATAAAGATAGAATGGATAGACAAGTATTCCATAGTAAATTCTTGTCTTTCGGTGCTATCTTATTTGGTTTAGTATTTGTTATGCAACTATTATTTGGTAGAGACGAATATATGGAGATGTTAAAAGATTGGTATGTTCCTTTAATTCTTCATGCAATTATTATTATTAATTGTTTCTTCTTAATTAGTGGCGAAAAATTCTACAATGAAGATGTGGGGGTTGAGTAGTTATGTATTTTGAAATAGTAATTGTTGCAGTATTAATATTTATTATTTTAACAAGTAATGGTTTTATTAATCCTAATAAATTTATTCAAGATAACCAAGATATATTTATGAAACTTAAGGAAGATGATTATGATTTCTTGGTTAGAGCTAAGTATGGTGATGGACTAGATCCAGATGTTCTATTCCAAAAACGTATCAAGAATGGTTTAATTGTAATAGTTTTATTGATATTTGTTATGTTAAAGGAATTATCTTTAGTTAAGGTAGTACTTGCTTGTGCTGGTGGTTTCTTTATTTTTAAAACAGATTATTCTAATTTAAAAAATTATTATAAAAGACATTTAGCTAAAATTGATGCTATGTTACCTTATTATTTAAAGGGATTAGAAATCTTAATTCAACACTACACTGTTCCCGTTGCAATTGGTAAATCAATATCTGATGCACCTGAAATTTTTAGAGAGGGTTTAGTAGATATGATTAATAAAATTAATGCTGGAGATTCAACTGTTACACCTTATATGGAGTTTGCTCAAACATTCCCAGTACGTGATTCAATGCGTATGATGCGTTTATTATATCGTCTAAGTTTAGGTAGACAAGAAAGAAAACAAGAACAATTGATTACTTTCTCAAAGACAATTTCAAATTTACAACAAAAAGCAAGAGAAACTAGATATAAACAACGTTTGGAAAAAATGGAAAGCAAGACAATGAGCATGTTAGTTTGTACTGGTCTTGGTGTTATGATTTTACTTGTTATCGCAGTAATGCGAATGATGGGGTCTTAAAAAAGTATCTTATTGATACTTTTTTTTATGATAAAGTAATTGTTATTTTTTATATATTTTGATAGAATTATTTTAGATATACTAGAAGGTTGTGTGAATATGAAAAAGGTTATTTTATATATCATATTTTTAATAAGTTTATTTATTTTGGGAAGTTCGGTTTATGCTGAGGAAGTAGTGTTTTCTATCAGTAGAACTGAAACTCTTCCTTTAATATTTACTGATTATGATGGTATTAGTTGTAATACATCAGGATTACGTTATTTAAAATATAGGCAAGTAAACGAATATAAGGGTGAGGTTTCTTATGCTGGAAATGATTTCCCTGATGATTCAAATTATACAGAATCTCTTACATGTTCCTATACAGATGATATTAGTCAAAGTGGAATTACTTCTGGTACTTTAACTTATACTTTTACTTTTAATGCTGTTTCGCGTAGTGGAGCTTCATTTATTTTAATAAAAAACAAGTTATCTTCTTATAACTTATTTGGTTATTATGGAGATTCTGATACTAAATTTCTTGATGATATTGGTACTGTTGTTAGTTTTGGACCTAATAATGATAAACCAAAGGAAGGTAATTCATATTTTAGTTATGATTGTCCTGTAAATTCTAATTCTAATTGTACTATTACTATTAAGAATAATTTTCCAGAATCTGCTACTGATGGTAAAACTGCTAATTATATTTTAAAATATATTGATAAAAATGGAAGGCAAGCTGTTGCTGAGATTGATGTTACTGGTTATCCATCTCAACATATTACTGCTAACTATGGTGGTATTGGTACTTGTAATTTTGATAGTTCTTGGACTAATTCAGGTACATATTCAAAACAACATAAGTTAATTGTTGGTGAAAATGTTACTTTGCCTAATTGTAATAATAGTAATACAACTAATCCTTTATTGAAATTTGAAGGATGGATTGATGTTTCTCAACATGAAGTTTTGGGAGTAGATGCACAAAGAAACGATTTATGCGTTGATTATGTTAATGTAGCACCTGGTTCATCTATTATTATGTCTGATAATTTAACTACTTTTTTAGGATGTTATACTACTGCTGATGGTTTAATTTTAGAGTTAAATGGTGGGGAATTTAGATTAGGAAGTAATGCTACTGTTTTAAATGGTAAAGCTTATGTTAAAACATCTAGTGCTTATTCTTTACCTAATGTTACAAAAATTCCTGAAATGTATAATGTGTTTGGTGATGCTACTTTTGTAGGATGGCAAGATGAAGGTGGTAATATTCTTTCTCCTGGTACTAGTGTTTCTCCAAATGGTCAAACATATTTTGCTAAGTTTTCTAATTCTTCTGTAAGTCAAGAAAATACTTTCTCAAGAGTTATTTATATTGATGAACCTGAAAGTATTGTAGGTAGATATGGTACTACAATGAAAACTTGTACTTCGGCTGATCCTTTATATGTTGAAACTGTAATCAGTGGTAATGAATGTATTTTATATGGTAATTTGTTAACTGATGAAGAATATATTAATGTATTTGTTACTTACCAAGATGGGACTAGTGAAGCTTATAAAGTTAGAGTTGAAAAATATGAAGGTCAAGTTGGTGGAGCTAATGGCTCTATTGATTTAGATGATAATGCTGATTTTGGTGTTAATGCTGCTGAAGGAAATGAAATTACGTTCGATGGTGTTACTACTTGTGACAAATATATGGTGTATTCATCAGGTCTTTGGATTAGTGGTATTGCTTCTCATAATGGTAATCGTTTAGGTACTGGTCAATATCGTGCTGAATCAACTTGTGATCCGACAAACGTTCATTTGGCATTATGTATGGACCCGGGTCGTGGTGGACCTAATGCTGGGAAATATACTTATTATTTAGATGAATCATTTAATCCGAATAATGACTTCGGTAGATTGATTAGGCATATAGTTAAAAAAATGGTAGAAAAAGGTGTTAATAAAAATGATACATCTACTGCTAATACACATATTATTTCAGCTGCAAATATTGCATTGCGTGTTGTTCAATATTATTCATTAGATGAACTTGCAAGTGATGCAGCTCCTAGATATGCTTATAACGTTGCTGCATATAAAGCTTTAGGTGATTCGTTGAAATCTAAATGTGGTTCTAGCCTAGAGAGTTGTAGTAGAGATAATATAAATGCGGCTTTAAATGCTTGGTCATGGTCTCAAGGATTTGAAGATGTTAGATCTACGGTGGTTGATTTCTTATCTTCTTATGAAACAATTGATGAAGAAAAAAATGATATTGAAATTGAAGCTGAAACTCATGTTACTAGTATGAATGCTCATGGAGATAATGCGGATATTTATATTGAAGGTAAAATTACTTTTGATGATGCTTCTCAAATGAATAATTATACTATGACAGCTGATTGTCCTGGGTTTACTTGCGAATTAACATGGAATCAAAAAAACATTTATTCTAAGGAATGGAAATATGGAATGGTATGGCATGTTACTTCTGGTAATGCACAATTAATTTCAACTTTAAAAGCTGGTGAAAAACCTGCGGTTGTATTAACTGATAATGCTACAGGTGCTACTAATAAAATGGCTAATGTATTCGTATTAAAACCGGAAGCAAGTAATTTACAAAGAATGGTTATATTTAATACTGAAGCTGTTAAGATAAGAGTGGAAGTTCCGACAAATGTTTGTTCATTATATAGAACAGAATTTGCTCAAAGTGAAAATCATCCAAATATTCCAGAAATTATTAGACCAAGTAGTGATAGTTTTAATGCAACACTATTTAAGGAATTCGGATGTTGTAGTTATATTCCTGATAGTTCTGAAACTCATAAAGCATATTGTTCTCAATATTGTTATACATCTAATTTTAGTTTATATTGTGATCCTAATAGTACAGGAAATCATGATGGAACAATGGTTGATACATATTCATTAAAGGAAGGATATGTTGGTGGAATTGGTGATGGTAATAAATTTTTTACTTGTGTAGTTGATGTTACTAATAATACTCAAACTGGTATTGTTAATACTAATAAAAAAGTAGACTTTGCTGGTAATAAATATTTAGTACATAAGAATAAATATTGCGCTGTTTCTTGTAGAGAAGAGTGGGATGTTTCATTACCATCATTTGATAGTTTTGTTAAAGATAATTCTGTTATTGCAGGTATGTACTTTGTAATGGATAAAAGTATATTTATTGGTACTAAGAGACAATGTTATACAACTTATATAGATTATGCTGCTTATGTTGCAGAACAACAAGATTTAGCGAAAGATATTATGAGAGATCATGGTATTCACTCAGAATTTACAAAGGTTTATTCAAATATGAAATCTCATTTATCAACACAAACTGTTTCGTATAATACTTATTATTATAATGCTTCAGAAAATTATCATTGTCATGATCCTTGGAATACTGGTGAAGGTAGTAGGTCAGCTGATGGTTGTGCAGAATATGAAACTTATACAGTAAATTGTAATTGTAGAACAAGTGCTGATGGTTCTAGAAGTTGTAGTACATGTACTCGTAGAAGATGTGTAAGAGCTAATCCGTGTAGACATACATGTCATGTATGGTATTCAGAAAGTCATACATGTACTTTATATACTGTTGGTAATATAAGTTCACAATTTAGATATTTTGCTCAACAAAATATTTCTCATGATGGAAATGGTGATCAAAGAGTTACTTCTGTTGATGCTGGTTCGTTCAATGCTTATACAAATAGTGATATAGGTGATTCTAGTTCTAGTATTGATGATGCTGGTTCAACTTTAAAATCTCATTATGAAGTTGGTAGTAAACCTGCTGCATCTGATCATTATGCTTATGATAATAACGGTGTATGTTGCGGAGCTGAAACTTATAAATGTGGTGGAGTAGTAGCTAATCATGATTATATTATTGATAAGGCAACTTATTCTAGTCCTACTTTTGGTGTTAGTGGCAATGTTAAAAATATGATTAGAACTAAAGCGAATAGTGTTAAGTCTAAAACTCAAACGCTAGATAATAATGCTAAAAATATGTCATATTGTCAAAATTATTATTTAACTAACGATACTTCTAATCCGGCTTATTTGTATAATAAGTCAGCGACTGAAGGATCGGATAATTACAGTGGTGTTACTGGTGGTAGGTTGTTCCAAAACTCAACAATATTAACATCTACTGCTGGTGGTTATAAAGTTCAAACTAAGTTTGAACCGAAGGCTTCTTATAAATATGAAGAAATATATTTCATGAACGAATTAGCTAAAGATGCAAATTCAAATATTATTCAAGTATATACCGAGAAAAATAATCAAGCTGGTGTTCCTGATGGTGGATGTGTTGACATAGATAGAAAAGATCAAGCTGGTAGAAGTTTGAAATTGTGTAAAAGTGGTAAAGAAGTTTATGCTTATAATCCAACTCAAGCCAGTCCTTGGACAAATGAACAACAAGGTAAGTCTTATTCTGGTACTGGTAGTACGAGTTTAGCTGCTGCTAAAGATTCGTTCCATATTCCAGTTTGTAAGACTTTAAGTTCAACAAGTTATGAATATAATGCTTCAAGTAATTATTGTGAGACTGCAAATTCTCCGATTTATAAAATCCATTATTTGACTAAGTCGTTAGCAAATAGTAGTTACTTTAGAAATAAAGGACAATGGTATATTGATTCAGTAACTGATGCTAAAGCACATGGTGATAATAAAACTGTTGCTGTATCTAATAATTCTAGTTCAATGTCATCGTTAACAACTAATATATATGGGGCTAAATATAATACCTTCCCTGTTGCTTTAGATACACCAAGAAATATTTACCAATATACATACGCATTTAAAGATATTGGTATGTTCCCAGATGGAACACCTGGTAGAATTATGGGTGATGGTATTAAATCAATGGTTGTAGATAATACTAGAAGTTGCTTCTATGAAGTAATTGAAGAATTATGTACATGTTGTGGTGATCCGATATTATTCTATTCATATGAAACTAGTAAAATTGATGAAACTAATAGTTATTTAGATAATAAAGGTTATCCATTTGATCCGTCTAGAACTGATTATGATACTAAGAATTCGGTATTAAATATCTTAAATTCAACAGTTTCATTGTATGATCCGAGTGGTGGAGATGGAAATATTGCTGGTAACTGGTCTTCAACTGATAAGTTTGTATATGAAGGTAAAGTATATAATACGAATAAGGGTGCTGAATTATATGAAGCAATAATGGAAAAAGGTGAATTAGTTTATGATACAACTAATAATAAACCTGAATATTCTTATACAATTAATCCTTCGCTAATGTCTACTATTAGAACATATAATGGTTCTCATAGATATGGTTATAGTAGATCTACTGTAAGAATTGTTGGTAATAAGATTTGTTTCAATAGTTCTGGTTCATGTAGTGATAGTGATGAAAAATCTGGATACTTCCATTTTGCAAGTAAGTTCTTGGAAGAAAGCTTTATGGTTAATGCTATTACTCCAGAATATAGAAGTCATGTAAATACATCTAAGACAGGTTCTAGTAGTTCTTGTCAAGTATCAGATGCTTCTAATGTTCATCAAGGAGCATATAGTAATTGTAGATGGATAGATTACGTTGAAAATGTTGGAGGAAAAAATATTAAATTAGCTCTTAAATAAGACGTTAAATAAAAGTGATTTGGTATACATTATCAAATCACTTTTTTATTGATATTGTATATTTTTTTTTGTATAATTAGATTATAGATAAGATAGGAGGAATGAATAATATATGAAAGAAGCTACAGGTGAATTAAATATGACAGTTATTACTGTTGTTGCAGTAGCAGCAATAGCAGCTTTCTTTACTATGTTAGTTTGGCCATCTGTTAAAGACTCTTTGATGGCATCTACAATTTGTGCTAATGGACACAACTATACACAAGGTATTAATGGTCAAGATGGCTATGTTAATTGTGGTAATATTAGTGCTGATAACAAGTTTACTTGTGAATATGCTACAACTGATGATAACGGTAACATTGTTAATAAAACAACTACTTGTCAATCTAAATAGTTGAGGTGAATAAAGTATGAGAGAAGCTACAGGAGAGTTAAATAGCACATTGATTGTCGTAATGGCCATAGCTGCTCTTGCAGCTTTTTTCTTTATGTGGATTTGGCCTGTTTATAGGGAAAATTACATGAGAGATGAAAGTTGCGCTAATGCTGTTTGTGACATTGGGCATGATTCTAATGGAACAGCGGTATGTTATGCACCAGGAGATGCGGGACATAAATTTAATTGTCCTTATAGAGGATAGGTGATTAGATGAAAGAAGCGATTGGGGGATCATGGCTATTTACTTTAGTTATTACGTTACTAGCGTTTTTTACTTGTTTTATAAGTATTTCTACTAATTATACTAGGACATATAATATTAAAGATAAAATAGTGTCTATAGTAACTAATAGAAGAGGTATTAATAAAACAACAATAACTCAAATAAATAAAGAGTTAAGAGAAATTGGTTATGGTGGTACTGGACAATGTCCTGCTGATTCAGGATGTTGGTATGGATTTAATAAAAATAATGATAATGGAACTTCTACTTATGCAAGTGAAGTTAATTATTGTATAAAACAAAATGTTATAATTAGTTTAAGAGATGATGGTACGACTAGTGGTGCCATTGGCCATCCGGCACAAAACTACTATTCAGTAGCTGTATTTTTTGATATAGATATGCCGGTTATTGGTGAAATATTTAAGTTAACAGTGGAAGGTGAAACGTCTGTTATTAATCTTCCTGATGATAGTTTAATTGCTAATAAAAGTTGTATTAGTTAAAAAAGAATGAGAGTGGTTTGATGAAAGAATCGATAAGTAATTTTTGGTTATTGTCTATTGTTTTAATTTTTATTTTAATTTTTGCAGCTTATTTAACTGTTACTTTAAACTATTCTAAAGCATTTAAAATAAAGAATGAAGTTTTATCAATTATTGAAAAAAGAAATGGTATTACTGATGACCAAGTTGTAAAAGGTGTTCAATCTAAAATGGGCGCTGGTACTGTTATGGTGCCTAATAGTGCACAAGGTACAATTAATGCTTTTTTACGAGCATCTGGTTATGGAACAAAAGGTTCTTGTAATGGTTTAGAAGGTAAATGGTATGGAGTAAAAGAATTGGTTTATGCAAAAAATCCTACTAATAATGTAGGGTATAAGATTGAAGAAGTTAAATCTACTGAAAAGTACTATTATTGTTTTTCTAAGAAGTTAAGAAGAAGCGGTTGTACTAACTTTGGACAAGGTTCTAATTTGTCTAAATTAAAAAATGGTGCTTATTATTATGATGTTTTATTATTTTATAAATTAGAATTACCAGTTTTAGGTGATTTGTTTGTATTTGATGTAGAAGGTTCTACAATGGATATATATAATATAGCTGATCAAAGAGCTGGATCTTGTGTATAAGGGGATGAATAATAAATGAATGTTATAGTTTCAAATAGATATGCAGCAATGTTATCTAATTTGGCAAATAGAATAGATTTAATTAAAACTATTAATGGAGAGTTTGAGGTTGAGAGTTTAGTAGCACAATTTGATAATTTCTTCTTTAATAAGATGATTTTAGACGTTACAGCAATTAAAAATTATCAAGATATATCTACCATTCAAAGATTATCTTTTGGTCTAGATATGACTAAAATTATACTTTTATTAGACGATTCTCAAGTATGTAGTTCTGATCAGTATTTATCAGAATTAGTATCAATGGGTATTTATAATTTTACTAGGAATATAGATAATATTGAATATTTGATAAATAATCCAAATACTTACAAAGATGTTGCTAGTTTCCATTTATTAGGAGGTGCAGCAGCTGCACCAATGCAAGCTAATAGAGGATTTGGAGATACTAGAACACCTGGTAATGAAAGAAATTTCATTAATTCAAGTGCAAATGGAGGCCCTGGATTAAAAGGTACTAGAGTAATTGGTGTTAAGAATTTAACTGACCATGGTGGAGCTACTACTTTAGTGTATATGTTAAAGAAACAATTATCAGAACATTATTCTGTATTAGGAATTGAGTTAGATAAGAATGATTTTATGTTCTTTAATGATGAAGATCTAAAGAGTATTAGTTCTAAGGATTTACAATCAGTAATTAGTAATCCAGTAAATAATTATAATGTTATACTTGTTGATGTTAATGAAATGTTAGATGAAAGTATGATTACTGAAATGATTTATCTTATTGAACCATCTACTTTAATGCTTAATAAGATGGTTAGAAAAGATAGAAACATTTTAGAAAAAATTAAAGGTAAAAAAGTTGTGTTAAATAAAAGCTTATTAGATGTTAATGATGTTAGGAAGTTTGAAGGAGAAGCAAGATGTGCTATTTTCCACAATATTCCTCCTCTTGACGATAAAAAAGATCGTCATAGAGTACTTGATGAATTTCTTAATAAATTAGGCTTTGATAAAAATAAACCAGCAGGAGATGGCAATAGAAGTGCTAGACTGTTTGGCATTGTTAAAGAATAACTTGACATATCCGTCAATATTTCTTAAAATTATGTTATATATGAAGGAGAGGTTTTTATGAATTTTTGTACAGATACAATGGAAATTTGGATTTTCTTAGGAAGAATTTTAAGCGTATTTAAAATTGTTATTCCTATTTTAATCTTAGCTTTTGGTGCTATTGATTTTGGTAAAGCAGTAGTAGCTTCTAAAGATGATGAAATTAAAAAAGCTTTAAAATCATTGTTATTTAGAATTTTAGCTGGTGCAGTTATTTTCTTTATTCCAGTTATCATCAAATTTGCATTCTCATTAGTAGATAGCTTCAGTGGCGAAATTGAAAAAGATTACACTGTTTGTGTAAATTGTCTAACTAATCCGAGCGGATGTAAATAAGATATTATTAAACGAAGATAAGAATGAATTAATTCATTCTTTTTTTGTGCTTTTTAATATATGTATTTGTTTTTTAGTTGTTTTATTCTTGCTATATTTATGATATAATTTTTTTGATTAGAGGTGTATTATATGTATAAAAAAGCATTATTTTTAATTGCTGTTTTAGTTTTATCCTTTGGTTTTACTTTTGCAAAGGTAGAATTGCTTGATACTGGTGAAAAAACTGTTTTATTAGCGGAACATAGATTGGATGGACAAGAAAAAGAATGCGAGGCTTTATTTGGGGATCCTGAGGATGAGGATTCTTTTGCGCATTTGTTGCAAATTGCATTTACTATATTGAAATTTGCAGGTCCTTTATTATGTATTATTTTCTCTTGTATGGATTTTGTTAAAGTTGTTGTATCTGATGATAAAGATGCAATGCCAAAGACAATTAAAAGATGTTTAACAAGGGTTGTGCTAGCATTGGTATTATTCTTTATACCAACAATAGTTAATTTTGTATTCCCGTTATTAGGGTTCTACGGAACTTGTGGAATTAATTAGAGGTGATATTAGATGTATTCATTAGGAATTGTTACACAGGCATTTTTAGGTATTATTTTAACTCTTGATACATGGGTTTATTCATTAATATCTAGTGCTTATAAAATTTTTATGGCAATAGCTAGTGCAAGAATTTTATCAAGTGATGCTTATACTGCTATTGCTAATAAAGTTTATGTAATTATTGGTGTAGGTATGTTATTCGTACTTGCTTATGCAATTATGAAAGCTATTATTGATCCAGATCAAATGTCAAAAGGTGATATGGCTGGTGGAAAAATCTTAAAATCAATTGCTGTTGCAGTAATTGGTTTAATTGTTACGCCATTACTTTTTGATTTAGCTTATATGGCTCAAGGTAAAATGTTAGAAGACGATATTTTAGGTAAGTTATTCTTTAGAACAGGTGAAAGTACTGTAGAGTCTTTAACTGGTGGAGATCCAGTAAACTATGATGAAGAATTACAAAATACTGGTGGAGCAGTTGCTGCCGTATCAGTGTGGAGAGCATTCTTTTATCCGGTAGACGGAGAAGATCCAGATAAGATTATTGCTGATCCAGAAATTGCTAGATTGAATGCTACAGTTTCTGCGGTTGGATGTGCTGCGTTGGCAATAGGTACTGCAGTTGCCGCTTACTTCTCGGCTGGTTTGGCTTTAGTAGTAGGTGGAGGAGCAGTTGCTTCGTGTATTACCGCTGTTCAAAAGGATGAAGCTGCAGATAAGATTGAGGAAGCAGCTAAAGATGGGGAAGTTTCTTTATCTGAAGCATATGTAATGGTTGCTTCTGGTGAATCTTTTGCTATATTCCAAGCATTCCTTGATCCTGTTGATGAAGGACAAATTAGATATACATGGTTTATTTCTACAGTGTGTGGAGCATTCGTTGCTTATGCATTTGTTAGTTACGCAATAGATATGGGGTTAAGAGCTGCCAAGTTGGCTTATTACCAAATTATAGCACCTGTACCTTTGATATTAGGTGTTTTACCAAAGAATGGTGATACTGTTGGTAAATTTGCTAAAGGTGTATTATCAACATTTATGGAAGTATTTGTTAGAATTTCAGTTGTTTATATAGTTGTTTATATCATAGCACACTTAAATGAGTTGTTCTCTACAGTTGGTGCTTTATGGGATAATGAAAATTTAACAAATATTGAATCATTAATTGCTATGGCTTTATTAATTATTGGTCTTGTATTATTTGCTAAAGAAGCACCAAAAATTATTGGTGAAACATTTGGTTTAAAAGGAGACTCTGGCTTAAAAGGGCTTAACATTATGGATAAACTTCGTAGAGGTGAAGTATTTACAGCTGGTACAGTTGTGGGTAGTGCTGGATTAGCTGCTGTTCAAGGATTTAGATCTAACTTCAATAAAAAGCAAACTAAAAATGCTTTAGGTCAAACTCGTGATAGAGGGTTTGGTAGTAGAGTTGTTGGAGGCATTGGAACAGCGATTGGCGGTGCTGTATCTGGTGGTGTTAGATCTGGAGTAGGTCGCGTACGTTCTGGAAAGGCTGTTGGTGGATTCCGCGAAGCTGGTGATCATATTGTAAGAACTAGTGATGACGTTAGTACAAGAAGAGATAGACGACAAGCTGAATGGGATGAACATTCTAATCCTGACAAGGGCGGAGTTGTTGATTATGTTACTTATAAGGTTGGAAATTGGGCATCAAAACTTGATACACTTACAGACCCTGATGCTAAGGATGTTCGTATGGATAGTACAATTAAGGCTTTTGGTAGTACAGTAGACCAACAAGATGCGTATAGAACTAAAACTGGTAAAGTTGAAACTACGAGATATGCAGATCGCGTTGTAGATGCCATTAAAGAAGAAGGTGCTCCAAAAGAGTATTATGAAGATGCTTATAGAGCTGCTTTAAATGCAGCTGCTCAATCAGTAACTAGAATAGCTGGAGAAACTGATGCAGCATATCAAGCTAGAGTTAATGCGGCTACTGCGGCAGTAAATAGGGAAGATTTTAGAAATGCTGATTATGCAACTGAAATGGCTGCTTATCAACGTAGAACTAATGCTGCTAATAAAGCTCGTGAAGCGATGCAAGATTTGGATTACATTGGTTTATTGGGAGAAAAAGATGCAGCTACTGTTGCACATTTTAGAAAGTATTTTTCTGACAATATTGCTGAAATAAGAGCTCATCAAAATGACATACTTAGAGATAAAAATGGTAATGTTGTAGTTGTTAGAGATAGTCATGGTAATGCCGTTGGTAGTACATATGGAGATCTTTTACGTGTAAATTATGGATTGAATTTAGATACTGGTGAAGTTGATATTGATGCAATAAAGAATGCTGGTAGACAATTAGTTATTGAGGTTGATGATGGTCGTGGTGGTACACGCGAAATCACTTATGCTGCTGCGTATAGAAATGGAAAACAAGTTTTTACAGATTCTGCAGGAAATGTTGTTGATTATCAAACTGTTATGGCTAGAGCAACTTCGGAAGACGTTACAAAAGTAGAAGCGAAAACTGTTATTAATACTGTTACTGATACTACTAAAGCAGCTAGAAATCAAATTCTTGGTTCTCCTGAATATAACCGTGCTAAGGCTAGACAAAGACAACAACAAGAAAATAAAAATAAGTCAGGTAATAAATAGTAGATTTTATAAAGGGATGTGTGATATATGGAAAATAAGAATGTTTATTTAATACCAGCAAACTCTAAGAAATCTATGTTGATATTAAGTTTATTTAATCCTGTGGATTTAATAGTATTATGTTCTGGTATAGGAATTACTTTCTTGTTATTACTTGTATTTAATAGTGTTCAAGAAACTTGGTTTAAAGTTGTGTGTGCTTTACCAGCGTTAACTGCGTTAACGTTGGTAGCACCACTACCTTATTATCATAATGTAAGAACTTTACTAGGTAATGTGATGAGATATTTTTCAAATAGAAGGAATTATTTTTGGAGAGGTTGGTGTGTGAAAGATGAATTCAGGAAATCCGAACGTTAATCAAATGCCTGCACCTAATACAAAATGGACTGAAGATTGGGTACCTGTTAAGAATATTATGAATGGTATGATTCAGTTAGATAATGGTTATTATGTAACTGGAGTTAAGGTAGCTTCAAAGAACATTTTTATATTAGATCCGGGAGAAAGAGATAATATATTATTTAATTTACAAAATTTCTATAATATGATGGATTATGAATTCTGGTTAGTTGTAGCTGATAGACCAGTTGATATTAATTTATATTTATCATCATTACAACTTTTATATCAAAAGTGTACTGATGGGGCTATTAGAAAACTAATTATTCAAGATATTAATAAAGCTAATGCTTTTATGGGATTAGAATATAATGTTGTAGATACTGAGTATTTTATATTATTTAAAGATAAGAGATTAGAAGTTGTTAACAAGAAGATACATAATTTAATTTCTGGTCTTGCAAATGCTGGATTGAATTCTACACAAGTAGCTAACTCGGATTTAAGAATGTTATTAGATAACTTCTTAAATGGCGGAATGACTACTACGTTTGGGACGGTGATGGCTGGATGAATTTAAAAAGTGAAATCGCTCCAAAAGGAATAGAGTTTAAACCAACTGAATTTGTTATTAGTGGTAAGAATGCTGTTATACTTACAGCAGTAAGTTATCCTAAATATATTAATCCAGGTTATTTAGCTAATATTACTAATATATCTGGAGTTAAGATTGTAGCAAAACATATACCAATTGAGTTTTCTACAATTCAATCAATGTTAAATAAAGAAATTGCAGATTTAAAGATGCGTTATCAATCTGAAAAAGACCAAACTAATCAAGAAATGATTAGACAAGATTACGAATCTTTAGAAAATTTTATTTCTATGTTAGCAGCAACACAAGCTCGTATATTTGATTTTCAATTACATATTATGATTACTGCAGATAGTCCTGAAGAATTAGAAATGAAGAAAATTCAAGTTAGAAGTTATGTTGATGCATTAGGAATGAAAGCAATACCTTTAATGTTTGAACAAGAAAAGGTATTAAAATCTATTATTCCTATATTTCCTAAACAAGATATTGAAGATAGAATTGGTACACCAATACCTTCTATTTCTATCGCAGCAATGTATCCATTTGTTTTCGATAGTGTAAAAGATCCAGGAGATTCAACTTTATTAGGTGTTGACTTCTCAGGTGGTGTAGTATTATTCAATCAATTCTTATTTAAGATTAAGAAAGAACATAATAGAAATAATGCTAATATGATTATTTTAGGTACATCTGGTTCAGGTAAATCAACTGCAGCTAAATTATTAATTAGATCTCATATTAGAAATGGTTATAAAGTTATTTGTGTTGACCCTGAAGGTGAACTTGAAGAAATGTGTAAGAATGTTAATGGTAACTTCCTAGATTTAGGTAAAGGTGGAGAATATGGAATGATAAATCCACTTGAAGTTGTTCCTGATGCAGATCAAGAAGAATTAGACCAAGGTTTAGGATATACTGTATTAACTAGAACATTACAATCATTAAAAGCGTTTATGAAGTATTATTCTCCTTCAATTGAAGAAGATGTACTAGCAATGTTTAGTGAAGTTGTTCAAGATACATATAAGAGATATAAAATAGATTTTGAAACTGATTTTAGTAAACTAACATCAGCAGATTTCCCTACATTTGATGATGTTTATGCAACAATCAAGGGTAGATTATTATCAATGCCAGATAAAACTCGTGAAAGAGATGTAATGGAAAGATTAGAGCTTAAAGTAAGACCTTTAGTAAAAGAATTAAGATATTACTTTACTGGTCATACAACTTTACAACTTGATAGTAATATTATTGCATTTAATATTAGAGAGTTAATGAATAGTGATGAAAATATTAGAAATGCTTTATTCTTTAATATTTTAAAATATGCATGGGGTTTATGTTTAGATAGAGAAATGACAACAGTATTATGCGTTGATGAAGCACACGTATTGTTATCAACACGTAATGAATTAGGGGCTGAATTCTTAGCACAAATTCAAAGACGTGCTCGTAAGTATAATAGTGGTACTATTATTATTACTCAACAACCTACAGACTTTGCTGCACCAAATTTAATAATGCATGGTAAAGCAATTTTTGATAATGCTTCTTATTATTTAGTAATGGGCTTAAAGAAACAAGCTGTAGAGGATTTAGGTTTATTAATTGACTTAAATGAAAGTGAAATGGATAGTATTAAGTATTATAATCAAGGTGAAGCATTGTTCATTTGTGGTAGTAGAAGAATGAGAGTTCACGTGTTATGTACTCAAGAAGAACTAGATTCGTTTGGTTCTGGTGGAGGACTATAATTAATATATAAAAAGATGACTTTGGTCATCTTTTTTTCTTGACTTAGGTATGGTATAATTCTTATGATAGTTAAATGGACGGTGGTATCATGTTTTCGAAGTTTAGAAACATTTATGCATTAGCGAATAGATTAGGATTGGATATGCTTCCTCCTAGTGCTAGTGATGAAGAGCAAATGCAAAATATTGCAGAACAATTAGGTATTGATTATGATGGTACTGAAGATTGTGAAAAGGCAATGTTAGATTCTCTTTATGACATGGAAGCCGGAGAAGAAGACCCATATGATAATGGCTATGAAGATGATAGCTATGCTGAATATGAAGAAGGTCAAGAAGGTCAAGAACGTAAAGATAATAAAAAGCAAGAAAAGAAAAAAGAAGAACAAACTGAAGAAACCACTGAAGGTGGAGATAAAAAGAATCCAAATGGTGGAGATAATCCTGAAGGTGGTGAAAAAGGTGATGGTGGCCAAGGTGGCGATACTAAACCTGGTGAAGAAAAAGGACCAAATGATAATGGATATGATCCAAACCGTCAACAGCCAGAAGGTGGAGATGGTACTGGTGGTTCTGGTGTAGATAAACCTGCAGGTCAAGATGGTGAACATGGTAGTGCTTTAGCAGGTGATCCAAATACTCAACCTGGTGGTAATAATGGAACAGGTGGAACTGGTAGTAATGGTACTGGAACTGATGGTAGTAATAGTACTGCATTAACTAAACCTGGTGAAACTAATCCAAATCAAGATATAAATAGAAATGGTTCTAGTCCAAATGCTGGAAACGGTTATAATAGTCAAGCAGCACAAAAAGCAAAGAATGCTTCTGAGACTAGTACTACAGTTGGAAATAGAAATTACGAACATCAACAAAGAGTTCAAAGAGGTAAACAAGCTGAAAAAGCTGCAGAAGCAGCTAAGAAGAATCCTACGACTCCTGGAAAAGGAAATGATGCTAAGAAGTCTACTGGTTTACCTAAAAAGAATGTTGCACAAAAGCAAGCACAACAAGCAAGAAGAAAAGCTCAGCAAATTAAAAATAGACAAAGGATGAAAAAATTAAAAGAAAACCTTGTTAAAATGTGGGGATTTTTAATAAAACATCCGTATTTGATATTTGCGATTATTTTAGTTTTATTATTTATTATAATTATTTTAGCTGTTATTACGGACGAAGATGTTACTGGTGGTGGCGGAGGAAATGGTGCAATGAATTGTACTTATAGTCTTTCTGGTGTTACTAGTACTGGTGATGTTGAATTAAGTGGTGTAAAAGTTGAATTAATTAATTGTGATGGTACTTCAAGTGATTATGAAGTATTAGCTAATGTAGATTTTGAAAAATATGTATTAGGTGTTGCATTAGCTGAAATTGGTCCATCTGCTCCAGATGAAGCTTTAAAAGCGCAAATAGTAGCAGCTCGTAACTTTGCATTAACAAGGAATAGTGGTATGTGTCCAAGTAATCCGGATAACTGTTTCTATGGTTATAATGCTAGTACTGGAAAAATAAGAATGAGGGCTTGTGAAGCTGACCAAGTTTACTGGGATTATAATAATGACATTTATAGACAAGATAGAGGAGCAATATCTATATATTCTCCTGAAATAAATTCTGGGACATTATGGAAGAGTGCATTAGATGAAACTAGAAAAGCTGAAGTTGAAGCTTTAGCTGATGAAGTAAAAGGTAAAGTTTTAATGGATGAAAGTGGTAATGTATACAAAACACATTATACATCAGTAGAAACAGATCAATTTACTGCAGGAGCTAATGCTGGTAAAACTTATGATGAAATATTAAATGAAGTGTATTCTGGTAGTAGTGATATTAGTAGTGCTAAATGTGCTAAAGCAGGTAATATAGATTATGGTGATTATACTTTATCTAGTGATGGTCATACTATATTACATCAACCATTAGATCAATTCTTAGAAGATAATGGAACTAGTTTAGAAGAATTTAATAAGTTAATAGCTGATAATGTAGATGATGCTGGATTTGGTACAAGAGCTGGTGTTGTTGCAGCAGCAGTAACATTAATTGGTGAACTTGGAGATAACTATGGTGTTAAAGTGCCTTATTATTGGGGTGGTGGACACTATGATGGTGTTATTATTGGTGCTCATCATTATTGGGGTAGTGATCCAGATTGTACAACGTATGCTAATAATCAAACTTATGATTATTGTGGACTAGACTGTTCTGGATTTGTACCTTGGGCTATTAAAAATGGTGGTTTTGGAATGAATCAAATGTTAGCTGGTGACTTTAAAAATATTAAAGGTGCCGAAAAGGTAACATTAAAGAGTAATCAAGCTGTATTACAACCTGGAGATTTATTAGAATCTGAAGGTCATATTGTATTAGTAGTTGGTATTGATGAAGATACTAATGAGTATATATGTGCAGAAGCAGCTGGTAACCAATATGGTGTATTATTTATGAGACGTCCATTTAATCCTTCTGGATATTGGGGAGTTAACATGGATGGTTATTATAATAATTCAGCTAATATAAGGAGCCAATAATATGAAGAAAAAAATATTAATGTTAATATTGCTTGTATTTCTACTTTGTGGATGTAATGCAAAGGTAGATATCAAGATAGATAAATATACTGTAGATGAAACAATTACTATTAATGATTATGCTAATGAAGATACAACTAAAGATATGATATTAGCTAAGTATAGAAAATATATACCTGTTGATAGTAGTGTTATTGTTCCGGATACTGAACCAGATGAAAGAATATCAGGAGTTAAGTATTATACAAGAACTTATAATGATGTAGGTAATGGTTATAGTTTTGTTTATAAATATAATCATAATTTTGATGAATATTATACTTCTACTGGAATTAAAAGTGCTTATAAATCTTCTTATTTAAATTATGATAGAGTAGATAATAAAATTATTGTTAGTACTGATAATAGTGGAATGATATTATTTGATCAATATAAAGATTTGAGTTCTGTTAAAGTTAATATAAGTTCTGATTATGAAGTAATTGATAGCAATGCTGATTATCATAATGGTGATGTTTATACTTGGAATTTAAGTAGAACTAATAATAAAGGTATATATATTGAATATAATACTAAGACTTCTACTCCGGTAGAGAATCCTGAAGAGGAAGAAGAGGAACCTGTTATTGAAGATGAGGAAGAAGAGGAAGAAAGTGAGGATGAAATTCCTATTGAACTGGCTTTAATAGTAGTGTTACTTGCTTTATTTGGCTTTATATTAATAGTGTTAGTTGTTAATAAAATAGATAAGAGAAAATATAATTAAAAGGTGTTTATACACCTTTTATTTTTTACTATTTATGTAGTATAATGTATGTGTATATGTTTGGAGTGATTTTATATGAAATTCCGTGTGTCTGGTAAAGATTTTACAATATTTATAATATTTGCAATATTTTTATTTTATTTATGTTGTTTAGTAACATCAAATGTTCATCAATTAAGTGTTGATGGTTCTTTTAGTGGATTAAATCCAATACCAGGACTTACTGAATTCTTTGGCGCTACTATATTATTATTTATTGTATTTGTAGTATTAATTATAGCAAGTAGTTCTTCATATATATTTGAACGTAAAAAGGGTATTGGTTTTGAAATTGGTGAAAAACAAGAAAAAGGTTATTCTCGTTGGAGTAAAGATAAAGAAATTAAAAATGATAAAGGTGTAGAAATTGTTGATCCTTTAGATCAAGAAACTAAATATGCTGGTATTCCATTAGTTAATGATGGTAAACGTTTATGGGTTGATAATGGAGAGTATCATAATTTAGTAATCGGTGCTACTGGTTCAGGTAAATCACAAACTGTTGTTGAACCAATGGTTGAATTATTAATTAAAAAAGGCGAAAGTATGATTATTACCGATCCTAAAGGTGAGTTATATAAAGCAGGTAGTGAGTATATGAGAGAACGTGGTTATAACGTTGTATTATTAAACTTCCGTGAACCACAAAATGGTAATGCATGGAATCCACTTACTTTACCTTATCAATATTATAAAGATGGTAATAAAGATAAAGCTACTGAGTTATTAGATGACGTTGCTTTAAATATTTTATATGATCCTAATAATAAGGGTGAACCTTTCTGGGAAAAGTCAGCAGCTGACTACTTTTCAGGATTAGCATTAGGTTTATTTGAAGATGCTAAACCAGAACAAATTAACCTAAGTTCTATAAATTATATGAGTACAGTTGGTGAAGATAAGTTTGCTGCTGGTACATTTATTAAAGAATATTTTACATTAAAAGGTGAGTCTTCAAATGCATATGTATTTGCATCAAATACAATTAATGCACCACAAGATACAAAAGGTAGTATTTTATCAGTATTTAGACAAAAGATAAGATTATTCGCATCACGTGAAAATTTATCTGAGATGTTAGCATATAGTGATTTTGATATGCGTAATATTGGTAAAGAAAAAACTGCTGTATTTATTGTTATTCAAGATGAAAAAACTACATATCATAGTTTAGCAACTATCTTTATTAAACAATGTTATGAAACATTAATTGATGTTGCACAAACTAATGGTGGTAAGTTACCATATAGAACTAACTTTATTCTAGATGAGTTCGCGAACATGCCTCCGTTACAAGATGTTACATCAATGGTAACTGCAGCACGTTCTCGTGATATTAGATTTACGTTTATTATTCAAAACTTTGCTCAATTAAAGAGTGTTTATGGTAATGAGAATGCTGAAACAATTAAAGGTAACTGTGGTAACTTAGTTTACTTAATCAGTACTGAATTAGCAGCATTAGAAGAAATTAGTAAGATGTGTGGTGAAGTTAAATCTTCTGATAAAGATAAGACTGCATCTACACCGTTAGTAACTGTTACAGACTTACAAAAGTTAAAATTATTTGAAGCTATTATTATAAGATGGCGTATGTCTCCATTTAAAACAAAATATACTCCAAACTTTAAGATGGATTGGGGACATGAAAAGATTGAAGCTGTATATCCAGTTAGACAAGAAAAAGAAATATCTTATTTTGATGTTAAAGAATTTGTTAAAGAAAAGAAACGTCAAAATATGTTGAAGTCATTAGATGGTGATGGAAGTAAACCTGCTGGTGGAGGTATGAGTCCATTTGGTGGTTCTCCTGCTAGTCCATTTGGTGGTAATTCTGCTAGTCCGTTTGGAGGTTCTAGTCCGTTTGGTGTAAGTCCTAGTCCATTTGGTGGTAGTGATTTTGATGCACCTAAGAAAGATAATGATTCAGGATTATTTGGTGGTCTTGGTGGTGGCATTGATTTAGATGCTATGATGAAGGATATTGATCGTAAGATAGCTGAATTAGATGCTGAGGAAGCAAGACAAAAAGAAGAATTAGCTAAGAAGAAAAAAGAAGAAGAGGAAGCTAATAAAAAGGTTGAAGCAGTTGATGTTTCATCTAGTAAAATAGATTTAGAGACTACTGCAACAGATTTGCCTAAGTTAACTACTGCTCCTTTAGATTATGATAAGAAAGAAGAAGTAGTAGAAACTAAGAAGGAACAAAGTAGTATCTTTGATGAAGAATTATTATTTAATAAAGAAGAAGTTAAAGAAACTAAGAAAGATAATAATGAAGAAACATATAATATCTTTAATACAATGCCAAGTATTAAATTAGATGAAGAACCTAAGAATAAAACCAATGATAAAGTTAATTTTGCAGTAGCTACTAGTAGTCCTGCTGAAGACTTTGAATTTGATTTATTACCTAAGGTAGAAGATGCTGATGTGTTAACACCTTCTTATGCTTCTGGTAGTGTAGTTAAAGCTGAAGAAAGTTATAATATTTATGATACTATTCCTGATATTATGAGTACAGTTAAAGATGATGTTAAAGATAGTGAAGTAATTAAGAAGGAAGTAGATGATTTTGTTGATACTTTACCTAAAGTAGAAACTAAAAAAGAAGCTGAATATGAAACTTTAGATTTTACTACTTCAATTAAACCTGTTGTAGAAGAAAAGGTTGAAGAAAAGAAAGAAGATAAAAAAGAAGAAAAAGCTAATGTTAATATAGATGCTGATGATGTTTATATTGATAGTAGTGTTATTACAGATGATCAGTTCTTTGATGATTTCTTTGGAGATGATTAGTTAGTCATCTCTTTTTTTGGCATATAATATATTGAGGTGTTATATGAAAAAGATTCAACTTAAAGATTATGATGAAAGTTATGGAATTTTTATAGATTTAGAGAATGTAGAAAATAAAGGTTATGAATATAAAAATGAAATGAAAGTTAGTTATGAAAAGTTATTAGTAGATCATAGTGAATTATTGGATAAAAATTGTAAATATTATATTTATTGCTTTGCTGGTATTAGGTCTAAGAAAGCTGTTAATATTCTTGAGTTTTATGGTTATGATGTAACATGGGTTTATAGATAAGTGGGTTTACATTAGAGATAGCGTACTATTGTTTTTTAATATTTCTTAATTTATAATTAAATTGTGATGGATATGGAGTTAATAGAATTATTTAGTAGTTTAGATATATGGTTAGAAGAATTTTTAATGAATGCGGGTGTTCTTGCCCCTTTATTATGTTGTATTTTAATCTTTTTAGAAAGTATATTAGCTTTCTTGCCTTTAGTTGTTTTTGTAACAGTTAATGTTCTTTCTTTAACAACTTTATTGGGTGAATTTTGGGGTTCTGTAGTTGGTATTATATTGTCTTGGATATTTTCTACTTTAGGAGGTTTTACAACGTTTACTTTAGTTAGAAAAGTATTTAATAAACCATTTAGAAAAAGAATGGCTAATCATCCAAAAGTAAATAAGTTTATGAATATGATAGATAAATTAAAGTATAGTAATTTGGTTTTAATAACTTCTATACCTTTTTCACCATCGTTTTTTATAAATTTAGGAGCAGGTTTATCTAATGTTAATTCAAAAAAATATTTTTGTGCATTAATGATAGGTAAGTTTGTTGAGATGATATTCTTGGGGTATGTAGGTGTTAGTGTGGTTGAATGTTTAACTAATCCAATGGCATTAATTAAAGTAGTAGTTATTATTGTAATAGGATATGTAATTAGTGTTATTGTAAATAAGAAGTTTGATTTAGATGAGAGGTTTGAATAATGGAATATGTATTATTGATTTTATTAATTGGAGTTATTGTTTTACAAGTACTTAATTTATTTAAGAAGGATGATGATAAAGATATTGTTGAAAGATTAGGTAAGTTAGAGAAAAATGTTAGTACTGATTTAAGTGAGTTTAAATTTGATTTAAGTAAGTATTTAAATGAAGACTTTACTAAGATGAATGATAAGATTGAAGAAAAGTTAATGTTGATTAATGAAAAGGTTAATGAAAGAATTGATCAAAACTTTGAAAAAACTAATAAGACATTTAATAATATTTTAGAAAGATTAACTAAGATAGATGAAGCTCAAAAGAAGATTGATAGTTTATCTAGTGAGATAGTTTCTTTACAAAGTGTTTTAACTGATAAGAAGACTAGAGGTATTTTTGGTGAAGTTAATTTAAATTATATTTTAACTAGTGTATTTGGTGAAAAAAGAGGAAGTATTTATGATATTCAACATACTATGAGTAATGGTAGTATTGCTGACTCTATATTATTCGCACCAGAACCATTAGGAACTATATGTATTGATAGTAAGTTTCCTTTAGAAAACTATGAAAGAATGACAGACAAAAATTTATCTGTTGCTGAAAGGGAAGCTGCTACTAAGTTATTTAAGATGGATGTTAAGAAACATATAGATGCAATTTCTAGTAAGTATATTATTCCTGGTGAGACTGCTGAAGAAGCAATTATGTTCTTACCAGCTGAAGCTATATTTGCAGAAATTAATGCTTATCATCCTGATTTATTAACATATTCTTATAATAAAAAAGTATGGATTACTAGTCCAACTACTTTAATGAGTACTTTAACTATAATACAAGTAGTACTTAAGAATATGGAAAGAGATAAATATGCACAAGTTATTCATGTAGAGTTAAATAAATTAAGTAGAGAGTTTATGAAGTATCGTGAAAGATGGGATAAGTTATCTAGAAGTATTGATACTGTAACTAAAGATATCAAAGATATTAATATTACTACTGAAAAGATTACTAAGAGATTTGATTCTATTAATAGTGTAGATGTAGGTTTATTAGAATATACAGATAATGATGATGAATAAAAAAACACAGTAATGTGTTTTTTTTATTGGAATAATATTTATTATGAAAAGATTGTTATTATATTATTTTTTTATTAATTTTTTTTGTTTTGGTTTTTGTTTTATTATAGTTAGTTCTAGTTTATTAGTATATGGATGGGGATTAAGTAAGTTTGTATTATATATTGTTAAGAATATAAGGTTTTATTTTTTTTTAATTGGATTGGTAGGGTTGGTATTAATGCAAATAAAAAGATAGATTAATAATCTATCTTCATTGCTTTTTTAACTTTATTTAATTGTTCTTTAGATTTTATACGAGCTTTTTCGGTTCCTTCTTTTAGTATTCTATCAACTTCTTCAGGATGTTCTTCGTAGTATCTTCTTTTATCTCTAAACTCTGATAGGAATTCATTCATGCGAGTTATTAATTCTCTTTTACAAGCTACACAACCACGAGCTCCTTGTTTACATTCAGAACAAATTTTATTGTTATTTTCTTCACTATTAACTAGTTTATGATAGTAGTAAACCATACATACATCTGGGTTGGCTGGATCGTCTTTTTTAATTTTATTAGGATCAGTTACAGCACCCATTATTTTTTTAGTAATTGTTTCTTCATCATCAACTAAGTAAATTGCATTACCTAAGCTTTTACCCATTTTGTCATTACCATCTAAACCTTTTATTCTTTTGTTTTCTGATAATAATCCTTCTGGTTCTCTTAGTGTTTCACCATATATGTTATTGAACTTACGAACTATTTCACGACATTGTTCAATTAATGGTAGTTGGTCTTCTCCAACTGGAATTACTTCACCATCAAATGCTGTTATGTCAGCAGCTTGTGATACTGGATATCCTAAGAAACCATATGTAATAGATTCTCCTTCAGAACCAAATAGTTCTTTCTTTTGAGCAACTTCATTTTTTACAGTTGGATTTCTATGTAATCTAGCTACAGTAACTAAGTTTGAATAGAATACTGTTAATTCAGCTATTTCAGGTATTTGAGATTGAATAAAGTATGTTACTTTATTTGGATCTAAACCAATCGATAATAAATCTAAAGTAATTTCTTTAACATTTTTTCTTACTTTATCTGGATTATCAAAATTATCTGTTAATGCTTGAACATCTGCAATTTCTAAATAGAATTCGTAATCATCTTGTAGGTTTACCCAATTTTGAGAAGCTCCAAAATAATGGCCTAAGTGTAGATTACCTGTAGGTCTTAGACCTGTTAAAATTGTTTTCTTCATCAAAATCACTTCTTTCTTTAAGTATTTTATCACAAGATGTATAAAAAGTTAATTACTAACAATAATATTATTAGAGGAGATTATTATGAAAAGAATGTTATTAGGTGTTGTTTTATTATGTTTATCATTAATTGTTGTTGGATGTGGAATGAATATGACTGCTAAGGATGCTGCTATTGAATATATGGAGATGTATAGAAATAAAGATAAGTTAATTATGGATGAGTTAGATGATTATGTTAATAATGAAGATTTAACTGATAAGCAAAAGGAAATGTATCATTCTATATTAGAAAGAGAATATAGTACTTTAATGTATGAAGTTACTGATGAAAGATATGAAGGAGATGTTGCTTTTATTACTATGGAAGTAACTGTAATTGACTTATATAAAGCACAAAAGAATTCAGCAAGTTATTTTAATGAACATCAATCAGAGTTTAATGATGAAGATGGTGAATATGATAAAAATTTATTTATGGATTATAAGTTAGATATGATGAATAAACAAATGGAAACTGTAACTTATACTATTGATATTAAAGTAGAAAAAGATAAGGATACATGGAAGGTTGTTCAATTATCTAATGAGAGTTTAGAAAAAATACATGGTATTTACAATTATGAAGAATAGTAATATTCTTCTTTTTTTATGTATATTTGATTAATGTTTAAGAAAATGCTATTATACAAACGTTTTAAACTTTTTAGGAAGTGAGGTGGGTTTGATGAGAAAAGTTGAAGATATTGATGTAATTCAATTAATTGAAGAAATTGGTGAAAGTGCAACTTTAAGGAAATTCTTATTAAAGCCATCTACTATATGTAATGCTATATCTGCTGTTAGTTTTCAAACGATGTCTTGTTTTACGAATAATATTGTTCTAGATATAATTTTTTTATTGTTAGGTGGTTATAGTGTTGCTAAAACTATTAATAATTGGAAATTATATAAAGATATAGATTATAATTTAGTATTAAGATTAGAAGAAACTGATGTATATAGGAGAATGAGTGAAAATTATTTTACGTTTGTTCATAAAGTTGCAGAGTTTGCAAAACAATTTGGTTTAAAGAGTTCTAAAGAAGTGTTATTATTTTTTGAAGTAATGATTCAAAATGGCTATTTTAGTGAAACATCTAATCATGAGTATCGTAAATATAATTATATATATCCAGAAGTACATGGTACTTTAGGTTCACAAGTTATGACTGGTAGTTGTGTTTGTAGACATATGTCTTCTTTATTTTCTGATTTAATGTATCAAATGAATATGACTGGATGTAATGTTGTAGTTAAGATTAATTATGAAGATACATTAAAACAATTTTTGAAGAAGGGAAGTAAGAAAGAATTTAATCACGCTGTATTAGGTGTTGTTGAAGAAGATAAAAAGTTTATTTATGATCCAACTAATATGGTCTTTGCTGGTAGAACAGATAAGAAGATTAGAGGTTATTCGAAGGATGAAATAGCAGTAGGACCAGTTAAGGAACAAGAAGGTATTTTTATTCCAGCTAAAAGTAGTGTATCTTTAAATAAGTTACATATGGATGCTTTAAAAGCATATAATAAAGCTAGTATGGCTTATGTTGATCAAGTTGAAATAGAAAAATTAAGAGCAAAAATTACAATGTTATATATTAAGAATTTTGATATGTTTGTAAAGTTCTATTTTGAATTTGTGACTTTATTACAAGACATTGCTGCTGATGTAAAACAACTAATGCCAAAGACAGATGAAGAATTAAAAGAATGGGTATTAAAATATTAAGGACTTTTTAAGTCCTTTTTTTCATATACTTTATTAGGTGATTTTATTGAAAAAGTTAATCTTCTTTTTTATATGTTTGATAATACCATATAGAGTTTATGGGATAGGAGCTAGTTCATATATTGTAATGGATATGAATAGTGGAAGAGTTATGGAAGGTAAGAATATAGATAATCAAAGATTAATAGCTAGTATAAGTAAGATAATGACATGTATTGTAGCAATAGAATATGGAGATATAGAAGGTAAAGTTAAAATAGGAGATGAAGTAATTAAAAGTTATGGTAGTGGTATTTATGTAAGTATTGGAGAAGAATTAACTTTAGATGATTTATTATATGGACTTATGTTAAGAAGTGGAAATGATGCTGCGTTAGCTATTGCACATAATGTTGGTGGTAGTTTAGAAAATTTTGTTTTTTTAATGAATGAAGTTGCTAAGAAGATAGGGATGAATAATACTATATTTGTTAATCCTAGTGGTTTGGAAGAAAATGATGGTAGTGGTAATAAGAGTACAGTATATGATATGGCATTACTTACACAGTATGCAATGAAGAATGAGCATTATAGAAGGATTGTTGGAACAGAAAGTATTATTGTTAAATCTAGTATGAAAACTTATAAATGGAATAATAAGAATAAGTTACTTAGTAGTTATGAATATTGTACTGGTGGTAAGACAGGATATACTAAAAAAGCTAAAAGAACATTGGTTACTACTTCTTCAAAGAATGGAATGGATTTAATAGTAGTGACATTTAATGATGGTGATGATTTTAATGATCATAAGAAGTTATATGAAAAGTATTTTAATAATTATCGTGTAGATGAAATATTAAGTAAGGGAGATAAGTATGATGATACTTATATAGGTAAGGATTTTAAGTTAATAGTTAATGATAAAGATGTAGTTAATACTGAAGTAGTTATGGATAATAAAGAAGGTAAAAGAAATGGTGATGTAGTAGGTAGAGTTAATGTTTATGTAAATGAGAAATTAATAGGATATAGATATTTATATTTAAATAAGAGAAGTGTTAGAGATAATAAAAGTATATTTAGTAAGCTTATAGAGTTATTAAAAAGGATAGGTAATAATGATTAATAAGTTATGGTTCTTTTTAATAGTTATTGGACTTGTATTTGGATTTGTTAATAATAAAGATATGAGTAGTGTTATTTTAAATAGTGCTAGTAATTCATATAATTTGATAATTAGTTTAGGTCCTCTTATAGTTTTATGGAGTGGTATTATGTGTATTGCGGAGAAGAGTGGTTTATTATATAAGTTTAGTTTATTTATTAGACCAATATTAAAGATATTATTTCCTAAAATAAAAGGGGAGAAGACTATGGAATATATATCTTCTAATGTTGCAGCTAATATGTTAGGGTTAGGGAGTGCTGCAACTCCTTTTGGTCTTAAAGCTATGCAAGAGTTAAGTAAGGAGAATAATAATAAAGAGGTTGCTAGTGATAGTATGATTACTTTTTTAGTTATGAATACTAGTGGTTTAACTTTAATACCTGTTAGTGTTATAAGTATGAGGTTAAGTTATGGAAGTATTAATCCAACTGGTATTATTATTCCAACTATAATTGCTACTAGTATTAATACTTTTATTGCATTATTAGTTGATTATTTAATAAGGAGAAGACATATTGAATAAGTATATAATTCCTATAGTAGTATTATTTATTATTGTTTATGGATGTAAGAATAAGGTTAGTATATATGATAGTTTTATGGAAGGTGCTAGGGAAGGGCTACATAGTATACTTACTATTATTCCACCAATATTTGGTTTGGTATTAGCTGTTAATATATTTATAGAAAGTGGTATTATTGGTAGTTTATTTAATGATAATAGTGAGTTAGTTGCTATGAGTATTTTAAGACCAATGAGTGGTAATGCATCTTTAGCTATGTTAAGTACTATATATAATAAGTATGGCGTAGATTCTTTTAATGGTATTTTAGCTAGTTTAATACAAGGAGCTAATGATACTACTATTTATATATTAGCTTTATATTTTAGTTCTATTAAAGTAAAAAAAACAAGATATGCATTATTTATTGGCTTGTTTGCAGATATATGTGGTGTTATTGCGGCTTATATTGTTGTTAAACTCTTTTTTTGATATACTTATAATAGGTTGTGATGATATGAAAAAAGAAATAAAAGAAGTTAATGGAGATGTATTAGTACATTCTAAGAAAAATTTAATTAAATGCCCTAATTGTGGTGAAGAAAATATTAAGAGTATGAAACATTGTTTAATGTGTGGTACTGAGTTAGCCGGTTCTAAGAGTTGTCCTAGATGTGCAAAGATTAATAAAGGTGATGCTAGGCAATGCGAAAACTGTGGATTTAAGTTTACTTCTAAGAAGAAAGCAGTTATAGCTAGTTTAGGTTTTTCCGGAATATTATTAATAGTTTTAACTTTATTATTAATATTTGGTAAAACAAGTGTAGTAAGTAATTTTACTAATGTATTTAGAGTTTTGTCTGTAGTAATTGTAGTAATAATACTAATAAGTACTTTTACTTATGGTAAAAAGGAAGTTGTTGATTATGCTGCTAAGTATAATGGATATAGTCAACCATTACAAACAAGAAAATTGATTGTTACTTTTGTTGCGATACTAGGTGTTGCAATAGCAGGTTTTATTGTTTATTATTTCTTTTTTATGAATAAATAATTTGAAAAAAATGAAATTTAGGTTATAATTACAAACGGGTGATTTTATGGAACGTTTACAAAAAGTTATAGCTAATAGTGGTTATTGTTCTAGAAGAAAAGCAGAAGAATTAATATTAGCTGGTAAAGTATATGTTGATGGAAAAAAAGTAACTGAATTAGGTACTAAGGTATCTGGTGGTGAAGTTATTGTGGTTGATGGTGTTACTTTACAAAAAGAAATTAAAAAAGTTTATTATTTATTAAATAAACCAAGTGGATATATATGTAGTTTAAATGATGAAAAAGGTAGAAATGTTGTTACTGATTTAATTGAAACTAAAGAAAGAATATATCCAGTAGGAAGATTAGATTATGATACTACAGGTGTACTTATTTTAACTAATGATGGAGAGTTTGCTAATATTTTAATGCATCCTTCTAATGAAGTTGAAAAAGTATATAAGGCTACAATAGATAGTATTCTTACTACTGAAGAAATATATGCTTTAAAAGATGGAATTGTTGTTGATGATATTAAAGTAGTTCCTAGTAGAGTTAAGATAAGAAAGAAAAATACTAATAAAAATACTCAAGTAGTAGAAATTGGTATTGTTGAAGGTAGAAATCATATTGTTAAAAGAATATTTGAAGAAATGGGTCATAAGGTTATTAAACTAAAAAGAGAAAAATATGCTTTTTTAGGACTTGAAGAAATGCCAGTGGGTAGTTATAGAACTTTAACAATAAATGAAGTTGAAAAATTGTATAATTTAAAAAAGAACAAATAAAAAACATCTCGATATGAGATGTTTTCTGTTTTTATTAAGCAGTTGCTTCTTCAGTAGTTTCCGCTTCTTCAACAGTAATAGCTCCACATGGGCAAATGTCTGCCATATCAGGTGTAGCTTTAGTTTCATCTTTAACTACTGAAAATCCTTGTTCATTTATTTCAAATACTTCTCCGTATACTGCAGCGCAAGCACCGCAACCAATACATTGACTTTCTTCTACATTACATTTCATTCTTTATTCCTCCTTGCACACATATTATAACATAAAATTAGATTATTAATAAAAGATTTAAAAATATTTATGAATATGATATTATTATATAGATGATAGGAAGTGTTGCTATGAAGTCAAGAATGGATAAGTATAAAGGAATGAATGATTCTATTGATACTAATAATGAAGGTGAAAGAACTAGTAGAGTTAGTAGAAATCAAGAATTATATAAAGAAGTTAGTTATGCTGAATTAGATAACTTTGATTTAAATAGTAATGTTTCTGTTTTAGGTGATAATACTGCTAATATAGATATTGGTAAGATAAAGGATATATTAGATGAAAAGTATAATGAAGGACCTAAAAAGAAATCTTTAGGTGATACTGATGAAATTGAATTACCAAAGATTAATTTAGATGAAACAAGAGAGTATGATATAAATTCTATTTTAGCTAAAGCTAAAGAAGAAAAAGAATTTGATTATGAAGAAGATAGATTAAAGAAACTTAATGAAGATGCTGAATCTATTTTAAAAGATATTGATCAAGATGAAGAAGAATATGATAAAGAAGAATCTAAAGTTATTAACAAAGCTAAAACTGATGAGGCTGAATTATTAGATTTAATTAATACAATTACTGCTAAAGAGTTAATTAAAGAAGAAGCTAATATGGATACTTTAGTTGGAGATATGGATCCCCTAGATTTATTAACAGATTTAAGAGGTGATGATGATACTAGAGTATTAGGTGCTATTGAGTCTGTTAGAGAAGTAGAAGATATGCAAGAAGAAGCTTTAAGAATGGATAAAGAAGATAATATTACTATTGAAGAAGCTGAAGAAAGAGCAGATGAAAGAGAAAGAACTCAAGGTATCGAAGAAATAACTGAAGAACAAATTGAAGAATTTGATAATGAAGAAGAAATGGAAGATACTAATGAGTTTGCTGAATTAAGTGATGATCAAGAAGTAACTGATGAAGTAGAAGTTGTAAAAGATAATAAAGATAAAAAAATAAAAGATTTAGATGCTTCATTTATTGGAGATACTTCTAAGTTTTCAACAGAAGACTTTGATGATTTTGATGATTTAAAAGAAAGTGGATTTACTAGTGTACTAGTTAAAATATTGGTATTCTTAATTATTGTAATATTAATATTGGGTGGTATAGTATTAGGTAATTATTTATTTAATTGGGGACTATTTTAATATAGTCCTTTTTTTATTCATATAATTTAATATGAAATTAGGTAAGAAAAAGAAGTTTAATAGTTTATATATAATAATTGTAATTATTTTTATACAATGTTCTTTAATATTGGAATATATAGATAAGAAGTCAGATAGTATAGCATATAGAAGTGTTCAATTATTAATTAAGAAAGATATTTATAATGTAATATTTGATAGTATAAATAATGTTTTTAATAATGAAGATTTAGATGATATTGTTGATATAGTTATGAATGATAATAATGAAATAATTAGTATAGATTATAAGATAAGTAATTGTTATAAATTATTGAATGAATATATAGATGTATTGTATGAAGATATAGTTAATGTAGATTATAGTGATAAATATTATAAGGATGGAGTTTATTTTGTTTCTAGTAGTTTGATAAATGATGTAATGATGTTTAATAGTTTAGGTATTAAGATACCTATGAAGATTAATGTACTAAATGATGTAAGAGTTAACTTTAAGACAAAAGTAGAGAGTTATGGAATTAATAGTATTTTAGTTGAACTTTATTTAGTGATGGATGTTAAAAGTTGGTTTGTTAATCCATTTAATGATGGAACATTTGGTGAAACATATGAATATGTATTATCATCAAAGATTATTAATGGTAGTGTACCTATGTATTATGGTGGAAATATAGAGAAGAGTAGTTCTATTGTATCTAGTTAATTTATCCAATTTATGGTATATTATAATAGTAGGTGATACTATGACAGATAAGTATATTTTTATTAATGAAAGTATTAATAGTGCTTATGTAACTTATACTAAAGGTAAGAAGAATATTCATTCAAAAGAATATAATAGTTTTTTATCATGTGTTATGAGAATGTTGGTTATAATATATGGTGAAGATGGTATTAATAAAAGCTTTAGTACTAAGAATTTTGAATTGTTTGATAAAGAATTAACTAAGTATGGTTATAGTATTGAAAATGTAAATAAGTTTAAAATGATGATGGATAATTATTATAAATTAGATATGGGTCAGAAGGATAGAGTAGTAAAGAAAAAGAATAAGTTCTTTAATGCAATACAAAAGTTACTTATTGATATGATGGTAACTAAGAATAATCATGGTGAGATTAATTTAGATGAATTAGTTGATTTCTATGAATTATTATTTACTGCTAAAAGTTTTGATTTTTATAGAAAAAGTTATGCTTTAGCAACAGCTTTGAATCCATATGAGATAGATGATTATTTTCAAAAATTTTATGCAATTAATGGGGGATAATATGAAAAAGATTGTAATTAGTGATAAAGAATATGAAGTGGTTGAAAATTATAATGATGCTATAGATGTAGAATTATTACAAGAAAAGATTACTGATTATTTTGATGGTTTTGATTATATTGTAGGTGATTGGGCTTATGGTAAATTAAGACTTAAAGGATTCTATGAATCTAGTAACAAGAAAGCAAAGAAAATGAATGATATTGCTAATGTTAAGGATTATATTGAAAATAAATGTGCTTATGGATGCAAGTGGTTTGAATTAAAAGTTAGTAAATAAAAATACTTAATATACATTGAAATGAAAAATATCTTTTGCTATAATAATTATTAGAATAGAGAGGGATTTTTTATGCCAGAAAAAATTTCTATAATGAGAGATTCTGGTGAAACACTTAACTCTAATGTAGTTGCGCTGTTCACAATACCAGATACTGGAAAACAATATATTATTACAACTGAAAATGCTGTGGATCCTCATGGACTCACTGTTTTGCATGTGTCTGAAATTGTTGAAGATAAGTTAAAGAAAATTGCAACTGATGAGGAATGGTCTTCTATTAAGACTATTATGAGAGCTATTATTTCTGGCAATGTTGCTTCTTATAAGTTTATTCCTTCTATTACTACAGCAAAAGCTGATATTCAATATTCAAGAGATATTTCTGTTAGTGCTGCGGCATCTAAACAGATTATAGATAGTTATATGGCTTCTAATCCAGCTGCTCCTGCAGATGGTGGAGCTGTTGTAGAAGCAAAACCGGTTGAAGATACAAATGAGATTACTCCTGGTATTAGTGAAGTTGCGGCAGGACCTACTACTACTGAAGTTGCTTCAGTTAATGTTGGAAATGCAGTAACTAATATTCCGGCGGATGCAGCGATATCTCAACCAGTAGCTGCAACACCAGCACCAGTAGAAGAAAAGAAAGAAATAGTAAAAGAGGAAGTTAAGGAAGCTGTTAAAGAACCTGAAGCTAAGCCTGTAACTGTTGAAGAAACTGCTCCTAAGAAGGAAGAGGTTGTACAACAAGAAGCAGCACCTGTTAATGTTGCTCCGGCTTCAGTAGTTAATGTACAAACTCCTGTTGTTGCTTATGTAGATCCTGCATTCCAACAATTATTAACTTCTGATTATAATCAAATTTTAATGCACGTTCAAAGCATTAACAATAATATTAATCAAATTGCAGCAATGCCTGCATTAAATTATCAACCTTCTTATAGTACTAATCCAAATGGAATTCCTAATTTTAATCCTAATGCAACAGTTGATGAAATTATTATGGGTTCTACTGAAGTATTTAATGAAGGCGTTAAGAATTTAGTAGCAACAATTACTGAAAAAATATATAGAGATTTATTTCAAAGAGAAGCAGAATTAGCTAAGAGGGAAGAAGTTCTTTTAGAAAGAGAAAAGATGGTTAATGAACAATTAGCTAAGTTGGATGCTAAAGTGGCTGATAAACCTGCGGTACCAGCTCCATCAGCTGTTGTAGAAGTAGTACAACAACCGGTGGTAGAAACTCCTGCAGCACCAGTTGCGCCAGCACCTGCACCAGTTGTTGAAGCTCCGGCTCCTGCAGCACCAGTTGCGCCAGCACCTGTTGTAGAACAACCTGTTGTGAATGTAGTAGAAGCTCCTGTTAAAGTAGAAACTTCTTTAGCAGAACCAACTTCTGCCGTTGCTCAAGAAGTAAAGGTTGAAAATACTGTACCTGCACAACAAAATACAGCTCCTGTTGCAGAACCTGCACCAGTACAAGCTCCTGTTCCACCAGCAGCACCAGCTCCTGAAGTTGGAACACCAGTTGTGAATAGTACACCACAACCAATTCAATCAGTAGAAATAGTATAAGCAAGTAATTTTACTTGCTTTTTTTCATATGATTAATTATGAAAGATTTATTAAAGAATTATTATAATATTGAAGTATATGATTATTATGAAGTACCTGAAGGGTTTATATTATATGAAGAAGATAATATATATTATTTATATAGGTTAGATGAAGAATGTAATGTTGATTTTGTAAAAGATATATATAATTATGTAAAAGATAATAATATTATTAAGTTACATAGTATTATTTATAATATTTTTAATGATTATGTTAGTGATGGTTATATATTAATGAAAGTAAATCGATTAATATGTGATATTAGTTATGATGATGTAATGTTATTTAATAGTGTTAATATGAATTATTTAAGTAAGTATTATATTGATATAAGAACGTATTGGATTAATAAGATAGATTTGTTAGAAAAGGAAATAATTAATTATATTGATGATGTAAGATATGATTTTTATTATTATATGGGTATTATAGAACGTTTAATAAGTTATATAGAGTTAATTGATAGAAGTAAGTTGGAATTGGTTTTAAGTCATAAAAAAAGATATAATAATACTATTGATTATTATAATCCTTTTAATTTATGTATTGATCTTAAATATAGAAACATAATATTTTATTTATTAAGTAATGATATTATTTATAAAATAAATAATTATATTAGTTATGTAAGTGATTATGAAAGAAAGTATATTTTATTTATTTTATTAATACCGTATGATTATTTTGATAATATGGATAGGTATGTAAGTAATATTAATGAATATGAAGAATATATGTTAGATGTATTGGATATTTTAGGGTATAAAAAAAGAAGTAATTAAATACCAAAAGGAAGAGGTATGTTAATTACTTGTTTTATTTCTGGAATTTCTTCTTGAAGTGCAATTAGTATTCCACCTTGAATTGTTTCATCTTGGTGTTCACATGCGGCACATCCACCTGTGAATATTATATAAACTATGTTATCTTCATAATTTGCGAAGAAGACATGTCCACCATCATATTTTAAAAAATCATTAAGTCCGAAAAGAACTGTTTTAATTTTTTTAATAGTTGGATCTTTTTCATTGTTTATTTCTTCACGTTCTTGTTCTTCGTTTTTACTAATTATTGATAATATGTCTAATTCTTTGTCCATTTCAATCACCAAGTAAATTATAACGAATTTTTTGTTTTGTGTAAATGTTTGATGTGTTATAATCTTATTTGTGAGGTGGAAATAATGCCAAATGTAAAAAAAGGAGATTCTGTTAGAGGGAAAGTTACTGGAATTGAAAATTATGGTATCTTTTTATTAATGGAAGACGGCTATACTGGTTTAATTCATATTTCCGAGATATCAGAGAAGTTTGTTAGAAATGTAGCAGACTATGTAGAAGTTGATGATGTAATTTATGCAAAAGTAATTGAAGTCGATGAAGAAAATAAAAGATATAAATTAACAATAAAAAATTATGATTATCGTGAAGGGAAGAATATTGATATAGTTGATGTTAATGGATTTACTCCATTAGCTGAAGCATTACCTGATTGGATTGAAGAGTATAAGAATAAAGAAAACTAGAGTTTTCTTTTTTTGTTGTATAAAAAGGCACAAAAAAACTAGCCGAAGCTAGTTAATTTTTAAAATGGTGCCCAAGGCCGGACTTGAACCGGCACGAGGGTTAAATCTCGCAGGATTTTAAGTCCTGTGCGTCTACCTGTTCCGCCACTTGGGCAGCACCTGTGTCTTTCCATAAGACTTCTTGATTATATATCAATTTTTTTGAATATGCAATACTTTTTTTGAAAAAAACTAAAAAAATATTGGATTTATACCTAAAATATGCGAAAAAACAAAAATAAATAAAATTTTTTAATTTTTTATTGACACGTTTATGGGGTTTTGCTATAATCAAGTTGTTGCTGAAACAAGTAACCATGGAGGAATACCCAAGTCTGGTTGAAGGGACCGGTCTTGAAAACCGGAAGGTCGTGTGAGCGGCGCAGGGGTTCGAATCCCTTTTCCTCCGCCATTAAAATTTGTTTATCGCGGGATGGAGCAGTTAGGTAGCTCGCCGGGCTCATAACCCGGAGGTCGTTGGTTCAAATCCATCTCCCGCAACCATAAGTGGTCCGTTAGTCTAGAGGCCTATGACGTCTGCCTGTCACGCAGAAGATCACGGGTTCGAATCCCGTACGGACCGCCATTTATTTTGGCTTCATAGCTCAGTCGGTAGAGCAGAGGACTGAAAATCCTTGTGTCGCTGGTTCAATTCCCGCTGGAGCCACCATTTGAATATTACGAACTTATAGTTCGTTTTTTCTTTGTTTGATCTATGGATTTTATTAAAATATTTAAAAATATGTTATAAAAACTAGACAAAAGAAAAAAACTGTAATAAAATATGTTTGTCTTTTGAGAAAGACCTGGAAAATGGACTTTAATAAAAAAATAAAAAAAACTAAAATTTTTTGTTGACATCTACCATGATTATTGGTAGAATTAGATTTGTCCAGAGGAGAAACGGGCGATTAGCTCAGTTGGTTAGAGCACCTGCCTTACAAGCAGGGGGTCGTAGGTTCGAGTCCTACATCGCCCACCATTTTTTTTGCCGACATAGCGTAACTGGTAGCGCAACTGACTTGTAATCAGTAGGTTGGGGGTTCGACTCCCTCTGTCGGCACCATTAATTGTGGGAGGATAGCGAAGTGGTCAAACGCGGCAGACTGTAAATCTGTTCCTTCGGGT
>JBJEXV010000008.1:0-15984 GCA_051886175.1 Candidatus Coprovivens sp.
TTAGATATTGTTCTTTACTCAAATGGTCTTCTAAATTACAGTGAAGGGCACTTCCGCCGTCACAATAAGAAGCTGTTTGTCTTCCATGAAGGATAAACTTATCTAGAACAGAAGTATTGTCATGAGCATTATAGAAATATGAGTTATATAAGTTCTCGTCATCAGGAACCCAGTATCCATCGTTAAAATCCCACCTATAATTCTTACCACCAAGTGATTCTGCAGGAACACATTCACTATTAAAGAGTATTGGTCTTTTTCTATCATGAATAGAATGAAGTTTATTTTGTTCTTTAATAGTTCCAAGAATAAGTTGGAGGAATTTTATGTATTCTGGATTATTAGATACCTCTAGTCCTAAGAATCTTGCAGCTTCATTATGCCCATTAATACCAATAGTACTATATAAGTTTCTAATACTAATAAAGTCACCATTTGAAGAAGCATAAGCACCTTTTGCTTCCCATTCATAAAGCATAGTCTTATAAGCAATATGGTACTTATATACTCTATCAAGAATAGATATTAAATATACTTGAAATTGTTCTCTTACCACATTATCATTCCATAGGGATTTATTAACTACTTCATCATGCTTTATTGGGCCAAAGTAATCTTGTATTATTCTACTAAGATTAAGAGTAATTACATTAGCACTTCCAGTTTTTACTCCAGTAAGACCAGAAGTAGGATTAAAGGTGTTCTCGGACAATTCATTACGGAGGCGACAACAAGATGCTAGGCTATCAGCACTATCTGATATATAAGTAAAGAAAGAATGACCTTTCGAATACATTTCAGCACAAAGGTCTTTGTAATCTTTATCTATTATATCATTAGTAGCTAGATCGTAAACCATTGCCATGGTCTCGCATTTGTATTCTATATAGTTCGCAACACTATATATGTTTATAAAAAACTACTATATATTACTATATAGATTAGACTATATCACAACCTTAATTAAGGTTCCTCTCATTTCCACCACCATTAGCTTGTGGTGTACTCTACTCACTTCCATCTTCTCCAGATGTGTTTTCGATAGTCGTTGAGCGTTCAATAAATGAAAAAGTATATCCATGATAAGGTCTATTAGCTAATATAGCTTTCTTTATTCCCTCATTACAAGCATGATTTCCTAAAAATTCTACAGCTTGTTTCATAGACTTAAAATTTTTATTTAATTCTTTACAATAAACAGGTTTTGAATTAGTTTTACCTTTCATTGTTTTTCCAAGAATATTTATAGAATGTTGCTCATTTTGTTCTTGTGTGCACCATTCTAAATTTTCTACTTTATTATTGTTTCTTATTCCATCAATATGATTGACAAAAGGAAGATTATTTGGATTTTCTATAAAAGCTACTGCCACTAATCTATGACACATATATCTTTTTTTAATAGCATTCTTCATTAAGACAATTCGTTGATAGCCATCCTACATTTGTTCAACTTTTAATGCTTTGCCAGGATATTTTCTTAACTTATCGTCCTAATATTTAATAAATCTATCTTTACTTCTAAAGTTTCCAAAATTACTTACTTCGTAATATCCTTCATATTCAGGAATTTCTTTCCAAATTTCATTCATTGCTTCGTTGCTGATTTAAAATTAATATAAATTTATCTATCTTATGTAAATAAGTATATTTAGATTTAACAACATTTCCAAGGAAATGTTATATTAATTTTAGTTCCAGCAGTTAGAGAGGTTTTTCCAGATTAGTTTCCTAATCTGGCCGCCAAATTATAAATATTAACGGGAAAAGTGGCCAATTGTTTAAGTCTCCAATCATTAAACCAGTTCATAAATAGTCTCTGCAGAGAATCAATAGCCTTCCATTCTGGTTGAGTCCCATCTGGATAATAAAATGTTCCAAATAATGAATCAAAATAGGTCTTATCATAATAGGATATATTTACAACATTATATTCAGCATAGGTCGTTAATCTATGCTCGCTTTCGCAGCTATATATTTCTATATAGTTTGGACTATATCACCACCTTCTCAGGGTCTTGTGCTTCCCTCTACTTAGAGGTACTTCATATAGAATAGTCTCTGAACCTTCCTCTTAATAAGAAGCTCGGCTGCTGATTGCCATACATCTAGTCTCACGACTCAAGCTCTAGGTTTTCCAGCAATTCACAAGATTTAAAGTCCGCCTGTAAATTATATCCATGTATTTTTCCTAAATGACAATCTTTACAATATGTAATTAAGTTGTCTAGATTTAAAAACTCTTTATCCTTTACTGCTATATTATATAATTCATTTATATTAGTAATTGGGTCTAAATCAGGATGTTCATCTAAAATTCTTTTTAGAATATCCTTAAAATGTTTAATATGATGAACTTGTAAGTTCTTTTTACTTCCACACATTTGACATTTATAATGGTCTCTTTCCAGAATTTTAATTACTTGGTTAACACCAAAAAACTCCCTAAGTCGTCTAGCTAAAGGCGTTATCCCTCCTTTCCAATTCCAATGTTTCTCTCCAACTAATAACCCTACTTTAGATTCAGAATTATTTCTAATAGGAATATTGTATTCCCTCAAAACTCTATCTATTACACAGGGATCACAATTAAATTTCTCTCCTAAATCTTTCTTACTCAATTTTTGATTTACATATAAATCATATATTTCTTCATAAGAGTTAAATTCCTTTGGAATTTCTTTGTTACGGTAATTCCACTGAGATTCAACTGCATTTCTAATTGAAATTCCGCAATGATTTAGATGATTTAAAATTGTTTTATGCGTAGTATTAAATTCCTTTGCTATTTCTGTTGAAGAAAACCCATCTAAATATAATTGACATATTAATATATCATTACTATCATCATATTGAGATACTATCTTAGGATCTGCTAGAATAGATAAATTATATTTCTTTAAATATCTATATAAAGTAGTCTAACCTATACCTAATATATTTTCAATCTCTTTATGATCTAGTTTTTGATTTATAAGTTCTTCTAATCTATCTTTTGGAATATTTAATTTCTCTTTTTTAATTCCAAACTTAGCAAGTGTACTTTTCAATCCAGATTCAGTTAATCCACATTCACTTGCTATTTCTTTTCGAGGTCTTTCCTTAATTACATATTCCTCAATAAGCCATTCTTTTGTTTTGTTAAATTTTGCCATAAGTATAATAAAATATTTTAGTTTATAAATCATACTTATAAAAATTCAACCTTCCAAATTTTTCAGCCCTTAATTTAGAGTATTTCTTTTTTGAGCATCAAGCTCTGATATTTGACGGACTTTGAAATCCTCTATTACCTGCAGGTTGATTTATTCCTAACACAAACTGCTTAAAAGCTTTCTCAATAACATTTTTCAGGGTTCTTTGCTTTAAACAATGCTCATTGGTTACTACTACATCAAGTTTATTATACCAATTTGACCCATATTCGGCAATAATATAATAGTTCAGGGCAATAAAGTAGGACCCAACTGCAACAGCTCCTTTACATTGTGAAGACAAAGTAAAAATAGAATTAACAAGTTGTCCACTAAAAGATTGTAAATCATTAGGAGCTGATGGTGTGGTTTTATCTAGTACTCCACATCCATTTATCATAAGAGGGTATAGAGAAACTGCCATACAGTATTGTTTTAGTGCCGGAGTAGAGGCTTCATCATGTATATAAATGATATGATGTTCTATATCCTTTTCATACTGAGATGCTAGCTCAGGAAACATTTTCTTTAATTGTTTCTTCATTCTATATCTCTGGATAGACCTAAAATCATCCTTAAATACTTCTGGTTCTAGTGTTGCTACATTTTTAGATGATGTATTAGCATTTCCGTCAGTATTAGATACAGTGGCTGCATTCTCAGTACTCTCAATATAATCTTCCATATAAGCAATCTTATCCATCAACAATCTAATTCTAGAATGTTTATCTTTATATGCTTTATATGAAGAAGCTACAGCCTCATACCCATAATCATAAAGAGTTTCTATGACAATTTCCTGAATTTCCTCAATAGTGATTCCATCCCAGAATTTCATATCATTAACTATATTAATGATCAACTCCCTATTTAGTTCATCTGGACAACATGCATCAAATGCTTTTTCTATTGCTTCTATGATTTTACTTTTATTAAACTCTTGTTTACTTCCATCTCTCTTTATTACTTGCATTTAATTAAAAATTAATTAGTTTACTGGATAATCTTAGAGATTCATAATATCTTTAATAAGTAGAGTCTTCTCAAATTTATTGACAAGGTCTTTCTTGTCCTGGGTGATTAAGTCAGTAAATGCATTATAAACTGTGAATCCATCTACTCTATCATCTGTAGTATAATACTTAGATTTCTCATCATAGAATAAATCCTTATATACATCAATAGGAGCAGATTCAGCAAGTTTTACAGTTCCAAATCCAGTATTAATTTTAGAATTAATGCAGTTATCAACCCAATGTCCTAAATCATCAAAAATTGCATCTCTTTTAAATTCCATATTAGATAGCTGTTTTAACATGGAAGCAGTTTCATCAGTAAGCGATAGTGCATTTCTCAAAAAACTATAGTTTATAGCAGACTCTGGTTCTAATTCTGCAACATTAAGCATTTCTGGATTAAACACACATAGATTCAAGCATGCCATATTTAATGCGCCAACATAGAACTTAACCAATGGTTTACGAGTATCTAGAGCATAAATCATACTAATAACCCTCTTATGATTATCCCAAGCATATTCTTCTGGTAGAACACCTTGAATCCATACTCTATTATAAATTACATCATCAAAGTTAACTTCTCCTTCTTTAGTTAATGAAATCTGGTCTGCTGGCTTAGCATTTATAATAAAGTTATTAGTAAGTTTAGAAACTCTCTCCATAAATGGAGTAACATAGGCTTCTGTTGTGAAATACTCCTTGTCCTTAATTCTAGTAGCTTTACCTTTAAATAGTTGTTCTGTAGTTAATTCCATAATTACTTGTTATGATTTTCATAAATATCTTTAATAATTATATCTAATCTAAGATTTGATACAGAATATTTCTGAATATCTATAGTTCTTAATAACTCTGGAATAATATCAGACAATTCTGGTATATTATATGCTTCTGACGGACGAACTCTGTAATATTTGTTCCATAAAGGTTCAAATCTTTCCATAACTGGAATTAATTCTTCTTTAGGAATAAAACAAAAGTATTGCGCCGAATTGAGAAATAATCCTTTAAATGTATCTACACTAAGTAGATTAGTATCATAGAATACATTTCCAAGATACATAATTGCTTGTAATAAAGACCTACCAAACCAAACAGAATCTATTCCAACATCCCGTTTAGTCTCTTGTAAAATCCAGAATAAGAGTTTTTTATCATCATTGTAGAATCGTATGATTCCATCTGTAGTTCCTATTCCTAATTTCTCCTTTTTGCAAGTAATACGTGAGTCTATTTCTCTATACAATTTATAGTACAATTCTTCTATTTCTCTCTCTTTGAGAATACCTGGTATTATCATTTAATTTCTATTAGTTGTTAAACCTTTATCATTAAACTACAAAATAAAAAAGGTAGACAGTCCTTAGACCGTCTACCTTAAATTATTTAGAAGAATTAAGCTTCAATACCGAAAGCCAACCAAGTACCATTCTTTGCGTTCTTAGAAGGAGCATATTCTGCAGTACCTACAACTGCCTGACCCTTAACAACTTCCTTAGTCTTAATACATTCAGCCTTACCCTTATACTCACCACTCTTATAGAGTTCCTTGATAGCATTAAAAGCATCGGCCTTATTAGTATCTACCTTACAGATAGTTACACCAGTTTCCTTATCAACCCACTTATAGAAGGTCTTCCAATCTCTCTTACCATCACCCTTAACATTCTCAATCTTATAAGGACGCTCACGAGTATCTGCTACTGCTGATTCTACAGTAATCAAATAACCAGCACCAGGGCAGTTCTTACCTTTCTTAGCAAGATAATCAAGCATGAATTCCTTAACATCACGCTCTGTAATACCCTTAGTTTGCTTAGCCTTCCAATTCTTATAAGCCTGAGTTGCATCACCATTTACATGAAACAAAGTCTCCTCTACTTTTGCAATTGCTGCTTCCTTACTCTCTGCTACTACTTCTACTTTCTTAAAATTCATAATTGTTGTACTCATAAATAAAAAATTTAAACATAAATCATTAACATATAATCTAAACTATTTAAATATCTATCTCATTTTTAATGTAATCAATTATACTACATTAAAATGAAAAATCAAAACCTATAAGTGTTAATTATATCTTAAAATATGTTAAAATGGACAATATGAATCAAGGAGATTTTTGAGTGTTTTAGGCATGTCTTTCGGCTTTATTCCAAAGTCAATAAAAGTATCACACCCATACATTAAATCCTCACAAATCGCCCCAAGTGACTTCAGAAAGGTATTCTTCTCCAAGTCAGAGTAATCTTTTCCAATAGTCAAAAGTACATCGTAACAGGTCATCTTTTTCCCTTTTTTCCTTAACTCGTTAGTAATATAACAAGTAAGGGCAATACATGCTAATTTATCACCTATTCCTGTATTCAGGTAGCCAAGTGAGAAGTATTTAGAATATATTGCTGAAACTTTTTCAAAACTGAAACTTTGAAGATCGTTCATCAAGAGAGTAATTATGATAAGCAATTTGATATGCTACATATCTTAGAAGAGTCTGAAATTCTAGAAATCCTTCACGAATTTCATAATAAGTAACTGGCCTTACTTTAGTATAATAGCTAGGAATAGTAGAAACTACTAAATAATTAGCTCTAATTTTAGGATTAGTAAGATTATAGAATTTATTAGCACATAACTTTAGTAAATACATGTACATGGCAATTTCCCTACTGTAATGAAAGCGACGAATGTTATTATCAATCTCACTTACAATTTTTCCAATAGTCTTGAGGTCATTAACTGTAATAGTATTATTTTCCTCATCTATAGTATAATTGTCAAGCTTTGATTTAAGATGTAATATAACTTTCTCCCCATTAGGACAAGTAGCCTCAACATCAAGAAGGATTGCCTGTTCGTTTTCAGAAATAGGGTCAGTCACAAAACCTTTAGGATGAAGTAAATCCATAATAGATTTATTCTCTTTTACAGCACTTACACATGAAGTTACTGTATCTAAAGATTTCTTATCCAGATAAATGATTTCTTTATCCTGAGAGAGGTCAAATTCTCTCTTTTGTCTTTCTTCCCAATATGGAGTAGAAGAAGTGATAACAGATTTAACTATATCATCAGTTATTTTACCTTTATAGTAATCTACTTTATTAGATGCAGCAATTACATCATCTTTAGTTACTTCTCCTTTTAGGAATACAGGATAAAGTTCATTAGCCATTGCTCCTAGCTTTGCAGTAGGTTTTCCTATATCTTCAGATAGCTCAAAGCTTTCTGGTTGCAAGATAAGTTCATGTACTGCTGATCCAAGCTCAAAAGCCTGACTATACCCACCAGAGAATCCGGAAAAGAATTGTGCTGGGCTACCGCCTTGTCTGGGATTTATTAAGCTAAGTCTAGAATTACTTACATATCCACTGTATTTTGTTGAGAAATAAATAGCATCACTAATTTTTTCAAGTCTTAATGTATCAATTAAGGGCTTTAGTTTAATTTCTTTTAAATCCATCCCAGAAATAAAGATTCGTATGCCTGTTCTATTTCGTTTATATCTAAATGATATATCCGATATTTAGAATAAACATTACGGTTATGAGGTCTATCTATTAACAAGGAAGGAAGTCCTGATTGTATTGCTTTTTCTACATTACTAATACTATCATCTATTAAAACATCGCATCTTCCCTTAATCATGTCAGCTTTATTTCCATGCTGATAATACATCTGATAAATAGGCTTAATCGGTAAATTGTTTACCCTTAACCATTCTTTAGTCCAATTTTTGTTATTTACTCTTTTAGTACAGTATAAAATAGGATCAAAATTAATCCTCTCTATAACTGGTAAGTTTACCCAGAATTTTCTATCATGTCTTAATATCCTAAATACATTTTTGGTTATTTTATAATCTTTATTAGTATAACCAAACCTATTATAGTATGGATTTAAAAAATCCGCAATTGTTTGATCAATATCCAATGCTATTTTTAACATTGTTCTAATTCCTATTTTATTAAATTTTCAATATTTTTGAAAGGAACATCGTATTTGATTTCTACAAGTTTTATATCATTCTATAAACAGTATTCTCGAAGTATTTTATCTCTTTCTACTTGTTTCTAGAACTTTTCTATCCCACCAAAATATTCCACAGGCTCATAATGCTAAATACCATTATATTCTATAAATATTAACTTTTTATTAACTATAGTACAAAAATCAATAATTAAGTTTTTACCATTTATATTTATTTTATATTGTCTGGTATACTATATATTTAAACTATCTAAAATATTTTTAACAAATACTTCCCCTTTGGAGGAAGAGCATATAGGACACCCCTAAAAGTTATATAAATGATTCACAGGAGTTTGCCAAAATTCACCATGTTCTGGACAGATTATACAAACCTTAGTATTTAAGTCTATATAATTAACTTTAGAGTAGTCATATTTATCTCCATGAAATAATCTAGCCCTTTGTACAAATATACTAGTATTCATAGATGACTCTTTTCTAGATTTCCCTATATATTTCTATTTAAACTGCCCAGACAAGAATTTTGATGGAGTTATCAAAAAGTCTTCGTTACATAGATTGCTATGTATCAATACTTTAGTTCTACTATTAACATAAATTACCTAACTATAGTCAAATAAATTAGAATATATATCAGTTGCTTTGTTGACAAACCATTCTAAATTTCCGGATTTTGTCTTTTTATTAAATTGTTTAGATACATCCCCTTTACACTTTGGGCATCCATGATTTCTTAAAAAGTCTGCCGGCCTAGTATAAAAGTCTCCATGTATGGGACAGGATATAATAACCTTGGTATCTGCATTAATATACTATGTTTTTTCGTAAGTATATCTATTTCCCCAAATTTGCTTACATTTTTCTATAAACTCCTCTGTAGTTAATCTAGAACTATCGTGGGATTTTTGGATGGCACATTTCCTACAACCATGTTTGCTCTAAAGAAATCTGACTGGAGTTTGCTCAAATTCTCCATGTATAGGGCAAATTATTTTAACTTTAGTAGAACTATCAATATAATCCACTTTAGAATAATCAAATTTATCGCCGAATTTTTTAGTTGCCTTCTCTAAAAATTTTGAAAATAGTTTTTGATTCATAAAATAAAAACATTAAAATTAACAAATTGAATTAATCTAGAAATTAACATATCTATATCAATAGATAAATATAATATCCAATATTTCAAAATGTATTTTAATATTTTTTATTTTATTATGTAAACTCATTTAATTCAAAAATATCTCCTATGACAATACCATGTTTATCAAACACATCACACAAAAAATCATCGTAATCAAGTAAATCATCCAAATCATCGTATTTATCTAGATACATTTGTTTGATTTTCTCTTCACATTCATTATAATTTCTTGCTAGTACTTTAGTTATAGTACATTGGTCGTCAGTATGCCAAGGAAACAAGTAAATATTCATATTTCTTCAATAACATTTAATTTTCTTTTAAGAAGAGATTCCATTTCTGGAGTAGTTACATATACAAAATGACACTTCTCTAAGTCCTCCAACGTAGTATCGTAATCTAATGAAAAACCTTGCTTAGTTCTCCATTTTCTTCCAGCATTTTTTAAATATGCAGTATACTCTTCTTCAAAGCTATTTATAACACAATCTTTAATAGTTTTAGGAATACTACCTTTAATTACAAGTTTTTTGTAATAGTTCATAAAAGTAATCAATTGGTATTATAGCTACCTGCCCGCGACTTGATTCTCCATTCTTACCTGCTTTCTTCCAGCATACACAGAATGGCTTATCTTTATCACTACAGGCATCTTTAATATCAAAATAATTAGGTAAATTTTGAGTAAACTTAGCTTGAATATTAACAGGAAGTTGATTATTCATATCAACAATATCAATTTTGTCTGCATCTGCCAGTTTATTCTGACTTCTACTTGATACACATCCAGTATATCCAATTTCCCTAAGCTTATGTATAATCTCAAGTTCGTAGGCATTCCCTTTTTGCTTGCTTTTCTTAGCTTGCTTACTTCTTCGAACAGCTGGGTCAGCCCATTCAAACATTATTCCATCTTTGGATTTTGCACCAGAACCAGGTTTATTGGCTCTAGATTTAATAGAATTAATTCCCAAATTAAGTTCACTAGAGGCTTCTTCTATTGTCTCAAAGATTTTCCTTTCTCCATTTTTAAAGATTGCAGTTACACTAGTATTAGTCTACTTTTTCATTTCTTATATTAATTAAATATTCCTTAATTACTTCAATAGTCTTTTTTCTGCCATATTTTTTATAAAAGTCACTTATGTCCTTAGCTTCATATTTTCTAGGAATGATTACCGCTCTAAGATTATATTGCTTTCTAATCTTATTAGCAAAATGAACTCCAGTTAAGTCATTATCATATAAAAGGACTACATGCTTAAATCTACTTCTTAAGTCCTCTAAAACCTTATCAGATACAAATTGAGTTTCTGAATTAGGAGCTATAGCTGGTATTCCAATAGAATATAGAGTCATGACATCTTTCATAGCCTTTGTGACGATCACTAGTTTTCCATTTTTAGGTAATTGCTTATAACCTTGAATAGTTTTTGTAGAAACATTTCCAATAAATCGAAATTCTTTTCTTTGTGGTAAGTAAATACGCCATTGTTCTATGTTTTCTTTCTTACCAAAATAATAACCGTATATTGGACAATGTTGAGCAGATTGAGCAAAGATATTTCCATTTAAAAATATAGTTTTACAACTAAATACATTAAATTTATGCAGAATATCTTTAGTTATTCCATAGTTATTCCACCATCGTAATTCGGCATCAGTAAATTCCTTAGCCTCTATTTGAATAAATGTTTGTTTATCATCTTCAAACTTAGGATGGACTTTTACAGGATTCTTCTTTACACTGCTACTACATAATCCAAAATCATTAGCTATTATTTTAAGAGCTTCATGATAAGTACAATTATACTTCTCCATTACGACTCCTTCAAAGTTTAAACATTTACCATTAGCAAAGTCCTTAAAATATAAAGTTCCAGATTTCCCTCTAAAAAAGCTACAGGTAACGTGACTATCAGTTCTAAGAGGGGACTTAAACAAGCCTTTCTTGATTGGTAAACCAAGATAATAGCTCATATAAGTCTCCTCATTATTATGAGATAGAAGAAATTCCCTAGTAATTTTTTTAGGACCAGAGGTAAAATCAAACATTACTAAGGAATTATGTTAAATTACAGCAAATCAGACAAATCAAAATCGTTTGAAGTGTCGTCCACTCCAGCAATATCTTCTACTTCCTTAACCTTAGTAGGAGTGGCATTTTCGTAATTGGCTCTTTGTGTGTCCTCATAGGCACTAAATGACAAGTTATCTCCAAATGGAGAAACAATCCAAGTATACCAATCACCAACATTTACATCATTACTAGCTGCAGTTTTTTCAGTTGCTTGTGCCATACCAGTACAGTTAGGCAATGCAGCATATACGTGACCATTAGAGTTACGTCCAATAAGTTTCATTCCTGTCTTTACCTTACCTTTATTAGAATCACACATTTTCTTGAAGTAGCCAATAATTTCTTCAAATGTTTTCATCTTAGCTACATTCTTCTTAAGCTTCTCGAAATCTTCAGGGAAGAAAGCATAACCAATAGCTGCCATGTGGTCTCTAGTACGCTCCCAATTACTAGGAGTTTGTCTAGTTCCACCATTACTCATTTCCATGGAACCTCTTTCAAAATCCTTCTCAGAAGTAATATAGAAAATACTATCTTTATAAGTTCCTTCCTCATTTCCAAAAGTAATGTTTAAACACTTCCATGCATTACCATTACTAGATACTCCTTCCTTAACTTCCGTATCCATGAGTTCTACATTCTCATTGATAGAATAAGGCTTAAGAAATTTACTAGATGAAGACGGTTTTGTAACTGCGAGTGAACTAAAATCAAATGCCATAATTAATCAAAATTAAAATCAAATTTTTCTAAGCTTGTATCATCTGTATCAATATCTAGATTATCTAAGGGCTCAATATCAAGTTCTTTCTCAATATCAACAAGCTCTTCTGGAACAGAGCTAGATTCCTGTTCCTTATCTCCTACAAGATAATAAATTCCTTCTGTTTCTGTAGGCTCTAATTTAAATACTGTGCCATAAGCAGCAAGCTTCTCATTAGCTGCTCCTCTATAGCTTACAGTATTACTTTTAGTTAATTTATTGCCACCTTTAGTCTTAAAGACAACATCAGTGGCAATAATAGGAACTGATTTCTTATCCTTCTTCTTATACTTGATGTCTACTCGACAATCTGCACAAATGTTTAACAAATCTACAGCTCCCTGAGTTAATACTAACTTATTAGGCTCAAGCGTAATAATAGGTTCAGGATTAGAATCAGTTTTAGTAGATGCCTTGGTTTTAGTTTCTCCCTTGGTATCTACAGAGATTTCTTCTTTGCCAATATAAGTAATTTCTCCAGTTTGTTCGTTCACTTCATAGTGAAAAAGTACATCCAACTTCATTATTCACCTTCATTATAAGCATCAATAACCTTAATAATCTCATTCAAATCATTATCGATCTTAAGTTTATCAAACATTCCAAGAGGAGTTTTTGCTACATGAATTCCGTCAGTATTAGTGAGCAATTTATACTCCATACCTTCATCTCCCTCTTCCACAAGAGCATGGAAAACATAAGTAAACAGTCCTTCTGGTGTTACTTTTTCCTTGACCATTCTCAGTTTAATATAATTATCGTGTTGTGATTAATTCAACACAATTATATTCTATACATTTCTGTATAGCTTAGACTATATCTTAATTAACCTATTCTAGTTTTAGATCGGTGTATTTAGAATTAATATATTCTTCATAATGTAAGAATTTAATTCCTTTACAAGACTCTTTTCTCTTTTTTAAACAATCAATAATAGAATTTTTGGAAACTCCTGTTTTGTCTATAGCATCCTTTTGATTTACACACTCTATTACCTTATTTGAGTATATACAATAAATATATTTACTTTTATCAATAATTACTTCAGAATTATCTTCTTTATATTTCCATATATATCCAACAGCAGTTGTTCTGTTGTTTTTATTTTTACAACAGTTCATTATATTTGAGGGGTCTGTGTTATAGAAGGTGGCGGCCTCTTTTATACTTTCCCATTCTTTTATAAATTCCCCAGTTATATTATTAAACTGGCAAATTCTTCTACCCTGCAATTCAGTAATAACTTGCTTTATTTTTTGTTTAGTTTCATCTGAAACTACCTTACCAGTGTTAGTTTTAGCAATTTTTTGCTTTACCTCTTCTGGTCTATGTGTTCCTAATAGAGCTATAGATCTTTTTCTATTAGATTCTTCACTTTGAACTAAACCACTTACTCCTTCTCCCCCATTAGTTAAATTAACTAATTTGAATCCCCAGGATCTAAGTAGGCCAATCCACATAGTTTCTATACTTTGCCATAAAGTATTAGTAGAATCTTTTATACAATCTATTTCCTCAATAACTATATTATAACCTTCTCTTATTTCTTTATTTATCCAGTTACATCTATAGTTATGTGTATATCCTTCCTTTAATTTTCTTTTTGCATCATTTAAATGCTAAGAAAGTCGTATACTTAAAGGATTTACAGTTTTTCCTAAATACCTAATGTTGCTTAAATCTCTAGTTGATGCCAGAGTGTAAAAATGTACTACCATAATATATAAATTTTTTAGTTAAACATATTACAATAATACTATAGTTTTTTGAGTTTACCAACTAAAAAGTCAATAAGTTAACAAATCCCATTTCAAATATAGATAATCACTCTATATCTTACTCTCCCGATACGGAGATAGTCGTTACACGTTTTTATATATAAATTTCGCTCGGTATTACCAGCTATCCAAAACTTGGACCTTAGGCTTTCTTAGAAAGTGTATTCGTATAATTCTTATTTAACTTTTACCGAATTAGGGATTTACAGGCAGATTTTATCCACCAATGGTTTTAAGCGTCCAATATTCATTCATAGTGTCTCCAATATTCTCACTGTGACCAGTAAAGATAAGTTTAACATTATCACGTAGAGAATCTGCGACTCTAAGCATATCAGTGAAGTCCCCACCAATATCATTAAACTTCTCATAGCCCTTTTCTTTACGTCTATCCATAAATTCGAAAGCCATAGCATATTGTATATCCAGTTTACCTTGTATCTTTCAATACAAGCTCGACTATATCTTAATTTAAATTACCTCAACAATATATCCATTGTATTCAAAACTCGTATTATTCTTTAGTTTAGAACAAACAGTAGCCTTACAAGAACCAATAATTTCTGCAACATCTTTTTGCTCAATTACTTTTGTTACATTATCTCCTTTAGTAATTTTATATTTAAATGGAGATTTAAATAATGTAATATCTATTTCTGGAGAAATAGACCAAAATGATTCTTTGTAAGCTGTTCTATTATCAATTGCTCTATCTAAAGCTTTATAGTTTGTAACATTAAAAAATGTAATTACATCTTTCTTTGATTCAAATTGCTTGAGAAGATTCCCATTAAAATCAAATTGATATACTCCTATACCTATTTGTTTTTTCTTATATTGGTCTATGCTCTCTTCTTCTGATTTATATTTCCACATATAACCATATGCAGATTTACTACTTCCAGAAAGTACACTATGAATATTATTTAATTTACCATTAAAGAATGTCGCTGCTTCAGTAATAGAACTAAAATCTCTAAATTTAGTTCCATCTAAGTTATAAGCAGTTACTGGCTTCTTATGAGCTTCTGTACTTCTAGTAATTGAATCAATAGAACGTTTTTCCTTTGTAATTACTCCTTTCCCTCCTAAATCAATATTTAGAAGATTATGACCTAAATCTCTATATTTTTTAATAAGAGATTTTTCTGTCTCTTCCCATTCTGATTCAGGACATTCAAATATCTTTTCAATATTTATAGTGCCACCCTGTTTGTATACTGAGTACATCCATTTATGTACTGGAAGTCCTCTCTTTTCAGGATGGGTAGCACAATATTTGTGCTATGTAAATCTTCTAGATATTGTGTTTGAAGTTACTCCAACATAACGAATTTCGTCTGGTTTAATGTCCGATTTTAAGACATAAAATGAATAATTTTTTGTTTCCATACTTGAATAAATTTTTAATGATTAATACTATTCAAGTATAATTTAAATTTTCCGCATTTCCAAATTTAAAAGCAAATATTTGCAATAAAATTTGTACTCCATGAAGGATAGTCTGTGAGCCTTATTCTGTATAGATATACACAGAATCTTGGTTGCTGATTGCCCAATTTTTCTAATTTTTAAACAGTCAAGCTTATTATTACTAATTACTTTGTTGTTTAGAAAACTCTAAGGGTATTCCAGCAGTTAACGGAATTTTACATCGACAATATTATTTATCGATAATGATGTTTTTCACGTTTAACATCTTAGCATTGACATACTTGATCAAAGATATAATAGTTGTAGACTTAGAACATTGTGCCCAGTTACCTTCAAGGTTGGTCTTAGCATCAAATTTGGTATAAGATTTCTTCCAACCTTTCCAGGGCAATGGTTTAGATGTAGTACTTATAATAAATGTTTCTTTTGGATTAAGATTTCTCAATGAAGTAGTTTTTCCACGTCCGCTCTCTCCTAAAATAAGAATAGTTTCTGCTGCCATTATATTACAAAATTAAAGTTCTGCTTAGAATCTTCTGCTTTATTTGGATCTAGTAAGTAATTTGGATTAGTATATTT
>JBJEXV010000009.1:0-42554 GCA_051886175.1 Candidatus Coprovivens sp.
AGAAAATGATAAAAATGAAAATCAACTTGCATCAGGTTGTTTTGGTTTAATTATGATAGGAATGTTTATTATAAGCATTTTAATGTTTATGGGAACAGGAGTATAAGGAGATATAGAAATGACTAAAGAAGAAATTGAACAATATATTGATTTGGATAATAAGATTAAAAATCGTATTGTCCAGATTAGTCATGCATTGCAAGGTATAGATTCATCATCAATAACAGCTATTACGCCTCATGTTAAACAATGTTTTTCTAATGGTGCGTATGAAAATCTTTTATGTTTGACTGATGAACAAATCAATAAAATTGCTGAATATGATAAGAAAAAGAAAGCAGAAGATTATAAACGCAAATTAAAAACTGAGAAAGTAAGACAAGAAAATCAGAAAAAAGAAATTGAAGAAAAAGAATATGAACACTATCTTAGATTGAAGAAGAAGTTTGAAAAGGAGTAAAACTATGCCTGTAGATGAAGTAAAAATCCCAAACATATTATGGCTTTTATTTGCAATACCATTATGGTTGATGGCCTTAGTGGTTGGCAATGAAACATCAGAAAGTCGTAAACAAATAGAAATGGAGAAGTCAAAACAAATAGAGAAGTCATTAGACTATAATGACATATCTACATATAGTTCAGATGAATATGAAGAGTATCTTAGATTGAAGAAGAAGTTTGAAACTGAATAAAAATGGAAGTATTAAAAGAAATACATGATTTTATTACTAGACCAATGTATATAGATGATAGTACAATTGGATGTATTTTGACTATAATTGCAACTGTAGGTATAATTGGATGGATAATTATAGGATATAATATATCTATTGGATGGATTGTAGCTATTGGATGGATTATACTAGTTGGATGTTATTTTATTGCAGCATTATGTGGATTAATATGGTATTATATTGATAGTGATCATATAATTGCGCATTATGTATATTTCTTTCTTATGTTAACATTAAGTGGATGTGGTATATTTGCTATTCCATTATTTTTAGCATTTGGAATATTGACAATGCCATTATGGATTGGAAAGGTTATTACATTTTGGAAGGAATTGAAATGAGAAAGTGGAGAATTTCATATATAGCAATTCATAATTTATATGTGCCAGAATATAAGGATTTATTATTTTGGCATGAAATAGATATTAGGGAAGATATAGTTAATTATCTTAGAGATATGGGAATTAAGTCAGATGTAATTGTTAGAGATGATATGGAATACTATTGGGGATTTCATTCTATAGATGATGCTATATGTGCTATTAGAGAGTATGATAGAATGAGTAAGTTAAAAACAAAAAGAAAGAATAAAATATATTATTTGACAGATAATTATAAAGTAAAAGAATAAAGAAAGAGAGTCGATTAAGACTCTCTTTTGTTTTATAGCTTCTTTAATTCAAAAATATATTGTTTTAGAGCTTCTGCTACAATTTTTGATGTTTCTGCATTACCTTTATTAGCTAATTTCTTATCGAATTCTGCTTTTGCTTGATCAATAGAAATTTTCTTTTCAATTAATAGACCAGATTTTTCATCTAATACCCATTTTGCAGATTCATTTACTGCATCGACGTACGCATCAGGACAAGATGGCATATAAACAGCATCAATAGTGATTAGGTTATAGTCATCACAAACAATAGATTCATTTGTTAAATTACCAGTACCTCTTGTAGAAACACCCATTTTGATACCATCAAGAATTAGTCCTTGAAGTAATTGTCCCATAGGAGTGTGAGTACAAACACGAGCTTTACCCATACCATAATTACCATCCATAGTTAATTCAGTAATAAGGATTGCTGCACGTTCTGGATTGATTTCACTACAGTTACCTGTCCAATAAGATTTACCATTCATTCTTGCATAGAAATTAGTATTTTTTACAGAAATACAATAAGAACCAGCTATATTATTTTCAATTTTTTCAATTTTTAAATTTCTTGGATCTAAAGAAATTTTATTATTAGTATTAATTGAAAGAATATATAAAGGTTTTTTATTTTCAGTTTTAATAGTATGACCAGCAAATTCATAATCTTTATTACAAATTTGAATATTTAAAGAAGTATTAATACCACATAAAGTAGTAATATAAGATAAATCTTCAATTAATTGATTAGAAACAGTAAATACATTTAAAACATTATCAATAATTTTGTTATTATATTTCTTTAAATGATTAGCTTTTCTACCATCACCAATAGAAAACCAATAAATAATTTCTTCTAAATATTCTTTTTCAAATTTAAAAATTTCAGAAGGTATATGTTTTGTATAAACATTTCCTAATTTTTCAAAATACATACCAATTCTTAAATCATTAATATTCCAAATTTTTTTATCATTTTGAATACTAATAGAAGTAGAAATATTTTCTGGAATTTCTTTCCATAATTCATCAATTAAATCACATTTTTCTTTATTAGAAGATAATGATTGACAAATTGAAATTCTACCATTTCTTAATTGATTATCTTTTGTATAATATGGATATGCAGAACCTTCAGCTAACCATAAACCTAAAATTTTACAAAATAAAGATTTTGATATAATTAAATCATTTTCAGGATTTTCTTTTCCTGCATAATTAATTGATCCAATTTTAATAGCTTTTATACCAGGAATAGTATAATTTTCATTTTTATTTTCATTATCTATTTTTAATGTTTTAGGAATACTATAATGGGAATATTTTGTTCTATTATCAAAAATATCTTTAATAGTTACATATTCTTGTTTACCATTACGATCTTCAATTAAAAATCTATGTTTTTCTGTGAATTCACCATAGAAATTTTTACCTTCAACTTTATATGTATCACCTTGATATTCTTGATTAATAATATTTTCTACATTATTTAATTCTGCTTTTCCAGTTTCATTATTTCTTGTCCAAACTTTATCATCTAATGTTATATCTAAGAAAGATTTCCAACCATTTTCTGTTAAAATTTCAAAATATGGTGAAGAAAAACATTCTGGGTGGTTTAATTCACCTACAGACTGACAAGTTTTAATCAAATCTTGATACTTTTTAACTTCTCTTTCGATAATGTGTAGAGGATAAATTCTACCATTACGGTTTTTCTTTTCTGCTCCAATAAATGGACCAGTAATATACAATGAAGGTGTCTGTTGTCCTTCATGTGCTTCTTTAAGAATTGTGATGTCTTCTACGTCACAATTTTCATTTAACAATTTCTTTGGTTGTACAACTTCCATTTTTATACCTCGTATGAATATATTATAAACTATATTATATTTATACAAAAATAAAAGAGAGCTTTTTGCTCTCTTTTTTATTTGAAAAATTTTGAAGGTTTTGTGACTGCTCTCATTGCTTCCTCAGACCAACCGTCTTTGGGAGTTTCTCTATTTAGATTTACCACAGATTCATATTCAACTTCATTTACAACGTCTAAAACAATAATCTTAGAAACATCTTCGATTGGATCTTTATAAACTACTGGATCACTGTAACAACCAAAAATTTTACGTAATAATTTTAACATATTCACCTCTTAAATGAATTTTTCATTTGGATTTCCATCAATCATTGACATCCATTCATCAGCATGTTTTGTAGATTCCATCCACCATCCATTATTATTTAATTGATCATATTGCCAATCAAGAATAGAATTATAATTGTCTTTCTTACATAATGCCCAGAAACGTTCATCTATTTCGTTCATGGTGACATCTGGATAGAACTTACATGGGTCTGCAATATCTTCATAAGGCGAGAATTTATTGTCTTTGAAGACTGTTCCAAGAAGAAGAGAACCTGCTGCACATGCTTCAATAAATCTTAGAGAAGACTTACATTTATTGAATTGATTTTCTACAATTGGAGCAATTGCAAAATCAGCATGTTCTTCTAGAACTTGTCTTGGATAGGATGTAGTATCTTTCCAAGGTAGTTGTTTAATCTTATTTGCAATTTCTGCAAAGAAATAAGGTTGAGAGCCAACTACAGTAAATTCAATTTTATCTTCTTTGACCATTTTAATTATCCAGTCTTTCCATGCACAATCAAAGTCACCTAAGTCTGCAAGAATTCCATCTGGATGATCTCTATCTACTTTTGGTGGACATGGATTTCTATAGTGACATGGAGAACCTGTATAGATAATCTTTGGCTTTTTAAGATCTTCAGTAATATGAGGTTTACGTGGATAGGACCATAAGAAGCGTGGAACTACATTACGAATTACTCTGATATTCTGACAATTGAATTTTTTAATGAATGCATCTTTTAGATAATCAGTAGAGACTGCAATTTCATCACAAAGAGAAACTGCTTTAGCAACTCTTTCATTGATACCTTGTAAGTCTTTATTAAAACCTTCAGATGCCATATTATATTCTGGAAGACCTTCACCATCAATATCAAAAATTTGGTCATCACATTCGAATACAATTTTATAACCAAATTTCTTTTGATGTATTTTATATTCCTGAAGGACCGCAATATCTTGACTACCAATAGGACGCTGATAGATAATTGCTTTTGTTTGTTTTAAGATAGTTGCATCAAAAATAGGTTGTGGCGTAATAATTGGAGTAAATCCAATTTGGTCAAAACCATTATAATACATTGCGTTCCATCGTAATCTGTAATGTGAACAGCCGGACCTGTCCCTCACAATGATAATGACAAGAGATTTGTCATTTCTAGCATTAAGCATTTAATTTCACCTCACAATAATATAAATTAAAAATTATTTAAATTTTCAGTATTAAATTTTTTAACTAGTTGATATTTCTTTTTATCTTTATATGGAACTACTTCAATTTTTGTTGTATGTGGTTCAATTTCAGATGGATTAACTATTGTAATCATATTCCATTTCATTAGTAGAAAAGCAATAGAATTTCTTCTCTGAATATCTTCTAATGATACATTTCCAAATCCTGGATAACCATTTTTGTCAGTACTTAGAACAAATAATTGTTTAAAATGTGCTAAGAAAAATGTATCAAAATGTTTTAATAAGTGGCATGATTGATAAATTATATTTTTCTTTTTATCAACAATACCAATTCTAGTAAGAGTTTCTTCAATTACTTTTTGATCGACTAATAAACGGATTTCTAACAATTTAGATGTTTCGTTCATTGCACCTCCTCAGGTTGCCAATCAAATTCTTTATATTCATTATCATACAAAATCTTAGCAACTATAGAAGGATCAATTTCATCTGTCATTACATCATAAAATGTTGGCATTATCAAATCTTTAATCTTCTTATAACGAACCAAATCCTCTGCAGGAATCTTGGCAAAACCAAAATTTGAATATCCATTTTCAGAATAAATCTTATCGATCTCTTGTTTAAATTTACTAACATTTAGAAATTTATTATTGAAGAATAAGTATTTTTCTTCCTGAATAATTCTTGCAGTCCACTTTTGTGGATTAATTGTTTTCATTATTTCTATAAAACCTACAGATTCAGTTAACTTGACTTTTCTAAAAGCCAAGTTTTCTAACTGATCATTTGTAGATTTACTTGCAAGATTTTGTATGTATTCAACTAAATTCATACTCTATTTATTACAGCTTAGGTAAGAAGAATGAAGGAGAGAAAGGTACCTTTTCAGCAACTGTTTCCTTACAATCTGGACATACAAATTCAGCATAAGGACGAACTGTAAACATATAATTTGTCATATCATTTACTAATTTAGAGAAACTCTTAGCAGACATATTTGCTACATACTGATATGCACTGTAAATATCCATTCTCTTTCCATTTACTGATTCGATATTTACTGCGAATTCCAACAAATCTTCATTGAATGTTTCATAACTATCCTGACCGTTCTTCATACGGTTTGTGACAGCTTCCATACCAATTGTTGGGAAACGAGTTTTAATCTTGTCACCTTCTTCTGTAATAAATTCTGCAGGAACGTCTTTATCAAGATAATCAACCTTAAGATTCTTTAGAGTGAATTCTAGATTTACTGTATTTTCACAATGTTCACATTTATGCTTGATTTGGAATGGTAGATCATCATAAGTCAATGCTCTTAGATAAAAGATAAACCATAGCTTATCTCCGACTAAAATCTTATTTGTATCGATATTTAATACACAAGAAGAAATTGTTGAATTGATAATATAATTTGCATTCTTCTCATTGATAGTAGACAAATTCTTAATGTTCAAAGTTGAGAACTTCTTAACATAAATATCTTCTGTATAATATCTACCACGAGATGGCAATAAATGTTTGTCTAATAAAATAGCATCTTTTGGTAGACTGTTTTCTACTGCTTTTGCAACAGCACCAAAGTCTGACTGATTTACACTATTTAAATCTAATTTTTCTGATTTCATATTTTCACCTCACTAAATAATTGTTATACTCTATTTATATATATTTTAGGAGAATATTATGAATTATACACAACCTGGATATGATATTTCAGAAAATAATTATTTCAAGGGCACTACTAATGTGACAGATGATAAAGTCACTAAAGGATGGCCTAAGAATTATTATTGTGCAGAAACAATGAGAAGTATCTCAATTGCTTTTACAAATTTCTTTAATGATTTACATGTTGTCCGTAAGAATGAATATGGTGAACCTATTAAATGTATTCAGGTTCCTATTAAATTTGGACCACGTATGAAATCTTTTGATTTTAGAAAACAACAAGAAAGTGGTAAGGAATATTATATAAGTTATCCTAACTTAGCTTGGCGTTTTGATGGAATGTCTTTTGATGCAGAAAGATTTTCTGGTCAGTATGCTGATAGAGTTTTCTATAATGATACTCTAGAAGATATGGGTTTTGACTGGAAAATGACAGAACAATTCTGGTCAGATGTACAACCAGTTCCTTATAACATAAACATTTCTATGGAATTAAAATGTGATTTAATCAATGATGCAATGGATGTTGTAGAACAAATTTGCACACGTTTTAGTCCTGAATGTTATTTGAATATCAAGGAATTCTGGTTCTTCAATAAGCGTAGAAGTATTAAGTTAACTCTACAAGGAGACCCATCATGGCAGATTGAATCTGAAAGTATTGGTGAAGAAGATAAGAGAGAAATTACTGTCACATTCAATTTCCAAGTTGCAGCATATTTGTATAAGCCTATTAAGACAAGTAATATCATTGATAAGATTGATGTTTATGTTAACGCGGCTAAGGGACATGAAACATGGCATGAAGAAATTAAAGGTAATTATGATGGTTCTTTGAATAATCGTTGGAATTTCGAGGATGACTTTAATTGTAAAGTTGCTAATGTTAGTGCACTATCAGGAACATATCCAACATCATCTGATAAAGGTGATACAATTGAATATACAACAAACTTTATTTATAAAGAAATTCCTGATGAATATCAGTTTTATCCTGAAGGAACAAAGTTTATTAAGTCTAAGACTATGATTTGGAATAAGGCTACATCTGGATATACTGATGCATCAGGTAAACCTATTGAACCAATAATTGATTATTATGAAATACCCGCATGGGGTAAAAACCCATACGGTATTAAAATTGAAAACAAACGTCTATATGATTCTAATGGTACTCCTTATAAAGGATATTATACTAAGGAGTTTGAAGCAACTACACATATTTTAAATGATGTACAGAATGCTACTCAACTTTACCAAGATAAGCTCCCTTAGGTTCTGAAGGATCAACAATAGAATTATCAGCGTCCGGACTAGTTTTAGTTCGGTCGTTTTCTTTAGCCCATCCTTGAGGATTGATAAACTTAGTATTTAATGCTGTATCATAATGCTGTGCAATGAAATTAGTTCCTAGAGCAATATCAAAATCAATTTCTAAATCTATATTATGTAAGACGTATCTATAATTTTCAATTAAATCTCCAGAACCATGTTGTCTCTTAAATTCATTGTTTACACCATTAATAAAGAATTCAGGCATAATAGGTTTATTGTTAAATAGACCATTTAAAGATTTATTGAAGGATAGATAGAAACCATTTTTAGCTTCATCTATTGTCATTGTCTGAGTATTAGTTGGGTCACCATGTGGTCCTTCTACCCAGTTATACAATGGGAAATTGTATTCTAGTGGATCTTCTTTAATAAAGTTATATAATTCAGAATCTACATTTTCAATATAAGTATCTTTTGTATAATGATATTCCCATCTATTTACTGTTTCAGAATTTTCATCTTCTTTAATATCTTTTATACATACATAGCAATAATCAATTCTGAATTTTAATTTCTGTATTGTAGAAAGCTTTGCACAATAAGCAATATTTCTTAAATTACAATAAGCATTTTTTACTGTAGTTCTTGTAATTAAATCGTCACTTGTAAATGTTCCTTCTTTCCATTCCTTTTTCTTTTCATTTTGTAGATAAGTCACATAAGCTTCATTAGCTACATGATTTACAAACAATTTATCAAATTCAATGAACATACCTTGAGAAGGAATGTTAGGATCATAATCATTAGGTAATGTAGAAATAAATTTATGTTTTGTCTTTACATAATCAGATGCTAATGGGAAAATATATTTGAAATGATGTATCTGTTGAGTATTATAGAATGGGAACCATAGATAACTGAATTTCAATCCAGACCACATATAATAGATATAGGACAATTTTCTCAATAGACGAGTGACAGGCTTACATTGGAATATAAGTCTACAAATGTTATCTGCCAATCCATTAAATTCTCTGAATGTAATAGAAGGTTCTTCAATATCCACATCAAATCTAGAAGTTAAGAATAATTTAGCAACTGCTGCTTTTGTTGTTCTTGGAACTTCATTACCATTTTCATCTATTTTCTTCATGAAGAAATCACTAATTTCATCAGCTCTTCTTAAATCATCTTTTTGTTTATCATCTACCTTAGACCATAATTCAACTAACTTACAACATAGGCCTAACATATTCAATGCCATCTTAACACCTTTATATGAACCCTTATATTGGTTATATTCAGGAATTTCATGATAAACATATCTAATGAAATTATCTAATTCTTTACCAGTTAAATCTTCATAAGCATCAGCATTACCTACAATTTCACCTTCTTCATTTGTTAAAGCAATTTTCTTTTGTAATAAGAAATGTCTCAAATCATCTACATTAGGATCCAATTCAATACCGAAATGTTCCTTATAATGATTTAATAATTTTGCTTCAACATCATTAATATAATTAAAGTCTGCAATACGAGCAACCTTTTCTAGAATACCAATACTTGCTTTCTTACTCATGCTCATATACATAGTATTCAAGAATTTTTCAGTGAACTTAATAAATTGCCAGTATTCTCTATCATGCATATATGCAGGAGGATAGTCTAGCATTTTAATCTTTCTATTACGTTCATCTTCAACTAGCCAAGGACCTAATATTCCTTGAGCATAAGTTGCATTATAAACAATATCATGAATTTTTGGGTTTTGTAAATCAATCCATGCATCTACTATAACATTGCCGTATTCAACAATTCTTTTTACTTTAAACTTTGCAATACCATGTTCAGCATAATCTGAGAAATCAATTTCACCATCAATTTCACCAATACTTTCTTCATTTAGTTGAATTGTAGGTTTTATGTTCCAAAGATAACTATTAGGATTGAATACAGTGACAGTACATTCTCCTTCTATATTGGGTGCAATAATCATATCTTCTGGAATTATATCAGAAAAACGAATAACTAATTTTTCTAAGTCAAAAATTTCTTCTTCTGTATCAATATATTTCCAAGGTTCACCATAGGTTGTATATTCAACACCATTTGCATTGATGTCAAAAATCTTAATTATAATTTCATTATCATTTAATGCATTTATAAAAGTAGAACCAACTAATGATTCATTTGCATAAGGATTTAAATCAAATGATAATGTATAAACATCAACATTCTTATCAAGATTGATATTAGAAACAAGTTGATTAATTTCTACTTGATTATTTTTTCTATGGATTTTAATTAAAGTTATATCACCACAGACAGCTTCTAATTCCATTATATCTAATGGAGACTTAGATTTGAAAATTAACTTGACTTTAATAGGAGTAGGATTTTCTTTTCCACCTACATTTAAAACCTGACGAGTAGTTTTATCTTCAGTGATTGAAGGACCTTCAGAATTGATAATTATATTCTGTAAAGTTGTATATCCGTAAATATCATCAAGACTACTATCTAAGAAAATAGTACCTTCTGGATAATGAGATTTATCTTGGTCTTCAACACCACCATAAACAGTTTGATCTTGACCATCCATGTTTTGTGTGACGTATTGGAAGTTCCAAGTACCATCTAAGTATCTAGATTTTTTAATTATACCAACTTTATATTTTATCTGCATGTTATACGTCCCATACACTTAAACTATCAAAACTCTTCTTATCAAGAACTTCAAATTTAATCTTTGGAAAATCATTCTTACACTGATTTTGTAAACCAGATAGGATATAAATCTTTCTGATAATTGGATTTTTCAAGACAAGATTTTCTTCTCTTTTGTTATTATTTTTGATATGCAAATTTAATTCATTCTGATACTTCTTTAATTTAGCACATCCTTCTCTAGTCATATATTCGATTGCTCTTTGAATTTGTTCTTTATTTGCAGATTTGATAAATGATTCATAGTCACTTGTATCAAGAATCTGTTGTTTGAAATAATCGAAATCTAGAGCTAATTGATTTTTACCAGATTTAATAACACCTACATTATTATAATTTATCCAATTATTTATGTTATCATAATTCCAAAGGAACTTCTTAAAAGCTCTTGTTTTCAAATCTTTAATTTCATCTCTGAATTCAGGAGAATAGGTTAAGAAATCTATCCATTCTTTTGCATCATCATTCTTGACAACTTTATCTACGAATTCAGAATAAGTCTGCATACCTTCAATTTGAATAATACATTCCAATTTATTTGTAGGATTGTTTGCATTATTCCATAACCATTGTGGATTTAATGAAACGGATAGCTCAGGAGCGCTCTGAATCATTTTTAATGTGCTTATCAAAGAACTATAAGCACACTGATAATAACCTACCAGAGTAGCTCTATTCATCATAGAGGATAGACTTTTTTTATCCATAGGAAGAGTTGTAGCATTAACATTAAATAATTCACTAAAATTTACCATTATTTTCCTACCGTTTTCAAAAATTCTCTGACTTTATCTATTTGTGGAATTTGTAAAATAATTCCATCACATAAGTCATTCCAAACATCACTTATTCCATTATACCACATAATGAACCACCAATAGTTAGTAGTTCCATAACATTTCTGAGAAATCAAATCTGGACGTCCAACTTCTTCGTATTCTACTTGAATATAAATTGGATCTCCGAAATCAAAATCCGTTTGTGTAAATGAACCTAAATCATATTCATTTACTCCATCAGTCGTATACTTATCTAAATATCTAGTTCTTGAAGTTATACTTTCCATATTCTATTTATGAACATATTATGAACATAAATATACTATGGCAATGAAACGATTTGAAACAAATGGAAATCCACAAGAATTTGCAGGTAATAACTGTTTTCATCTTAGAACTATAGATGATAATAAAAATGTTATTACTTTAACTGGTATTTTAAAAGAAATGCCAAGTTTTGGTTTATCTACTGAATGGACAGAAGCACCACGTGCAACATTCGGTAAAAAGATACAAGAATTCTTTATGAGTGATTTAGTTAACACTGCATCATTCTTATCTGGTGCTGAAAATACTACACAATTATTAAATGACGAATGGTCATCAAGAATGTATAATGGCACAACAAATAAAGATATTACATTGAATTTCAGAATTTATACACAAGAACCATTAGGACAATCTGCAGCAGGTATGTGGTTAGAGTATCTTTCTAAATATGCAACTACTTCTGGAGCAAGTACATTAAAGATTACTACGTTAGAAGAAAACATTAAAAACACTTTATCTGCAATAGATACAACTAATGGTGAGATTGGAACACAATTTTGTAATTTTATTTCAAAATCAGAAATAGATAAAAATTCTAATGAAATTATAAAAAAACGTAAAAAAAATATTTATGAAATTGTTAAAAATATTACAAAATATTTAAATGAAGCAATAGATAACGTAAAAAAAGTTATGTTTGATTCAATGAAAAATCAAACTATAAAAGATTGGAAAGATAGTATAGGAAATAAGACTGTAATAGATACAAATATTGATGATATTATAAACGGACTTAAAATTGAAATTACAAATAAAAAAACATATAAGGAAAAGACTGGTTATAATGGTACGTGGGAATATGTTGATTTAAAAGAACAACCATTTAACCTCAAATTTACATGGAAAAAAAGAAAGCAAGCAAATAATCCAGGGACAAAAGATCCATCAAAAGAAGTTGAAAAACCATTTGATACAACTTCATGTAAATTAGATGTTAATTCTATTATAGAAGAAATAAAAAAACATAAAAACTGGTCAGACGATGAACAGCAAGTATTTGGTATGTCTTTTGTAGAAACATATTTTAAAGAAGTATTAATGTATATTAACAAAAAAATAACAGAAAATAAACTAGATTTTGATGAAACAGTTGAAAATGGAAATATGTTGCTAAGTAATAAAGATTTTATAAAATATGTGGAAAATACATTAGCATCAAATTATGCCACAGAAGATAGATGGTCTAATGTCGACTTCTTAGCAGCTCGTCTATGGCAATTAGATATTTTCCGTTTCATATTTAAAAAGCCAATTATCGTTGCGATAACTGACTGGAAAGTGACACCATCTCTAGAAATGATGGATCATGATCATACTTATTATGATTTTAGTATTACTTGTAGACCTGACCAAGTAAAATCTTTACCACGTTGGAAAGATGTAATTATATACGAACCAAAACCAAAAGTAGATTAAAATTTAATAATTTTTAATCATCTTTTATAATCTTCTTAAATATCTTTTCTAAGTTAGTATAAGATAATTTTTCATTAGTTTCCATATTGATTTGAAAATCAACCCATAATGGATTATTTTCTGGACCACATGGAACTGAAGGAGTAAAACTCCAATCTTTAATTATCCAGTCTACATCATCATGTGCACTAATCATATCACCAAAATCTAAAGTAAATGTTGCAGTACCTCTAGAATTTGTAGACATGTCTTTTATTGTTTCTGCTATTTTATGAATTACATATAAAGCTTTTTCTGTTAATTGACCATTTTTTTCTGCAACATCATTTAATTCTTGTCCTAATTCTTCACCTAATGATTTTGCATTTGATAAAGCTCCAGTAATATTTTGAATTTCATTAATAATTGAAAATTCCATCATTGGTGAAGTTAAGAATGTTAACCATGGAATAATGGTCATATAAGAACTTGTATTTAAAAAATTTGCTTTATAATAAGCTCTAAATTTAATTGCAACAGAAATTATTGAACTATCTTTAGGAATAATTTGTGTCCATTTATCAGTAGCAGCATTAGAATTAAATACACTACCAGAGAACATTTTAAATGCTTCTGCTCGTGTAAATTCTTTAATTGAAGCAACAGCTTTTGCACCTGGAGATTCCCCCCATTCAGTAGCATAACCTAATTCTATTGCATCATCTGCAATACCTTTAATTTCCATTATTCTTTGGCCTTGGATTTCAGGTAATCGTTTTATAGCACCATTATATGATTTTGAAGATAAACCAATTTTAAAAGCACATGACGTAGCTTTATGTGTATTTGACACATCTGTAGAATCTTGATCATGTGTATAAATGCTTAAACCCATAGTTTACCTTAAAATATATTAAAAAATTCTTTTTTCTTTTTAGTATCGACTTCAAGCTTCTTATCTCTAATTTCTTGAAGAAGTTTAATCATTTGTTCTAAAACATTATTATAATCATTAGATGTATTTTCTTTTTCTACTGATTCACTTGCAGTAGAACCATCCGTTGCAACCGTTTGTGCAAACATAGAATTTCCTTGTGGTGCAGCTTGACCATTTTGTGGATTTACACCAAAGAATTTTGCAGTGACCATAGTTGCTGCAGCACTTAACATGATTACTTTACCTAAGTCTTTTATCTGTTTTAATACAGCATTCATCTTAGAATCAAACAAATTCATCTTTTGCTGTTCCATATTGTTATAAGCATCTGCAGAGATACCTAATGCACTTGCTGCTTCTTCAGATACAGGTTCTTCTGCTTCATCTTCTTTTTCATCAGAACTAAAGAGGTCTTTAATTGCTCCTGCAATACCTGTAATCAATTTAACAATCAAATATACTGGGTTCAAAGCCATTAAGAAATCAATAACAGCTTTACCAACTGGTGCTAAGAATTCAACAAGTGTTCCAGCTATATTTTTGATAATTTCCCATGCAGCAGATAAGAATGTTGTAATAAGATCAGCAATCATAGGAGCAATCATTGATATAACTTTAATAAGTCCAAAGATAATCAAACCAACTAATGCTACAATAGCGATAACTGCTGCAGCGATTAATAGATACTGCATTACTGTCATTGCAATCTGGAATACAACACGTGCCATATCAGCGATAAACAATGCGATAGCTTTGACAAGTTTAAATCCAGTCACAAACATATCTTTAATGAATTTAGCAAGTTCACATGCTAATGCATAAGCAATTCTTGCCATATCAGCAGTATGACGAATAACAGACATAACAAAGTCTTTTGCTATATTAAACATCTTTGAAGTATGTTCTAATACACTCATAGCCATTTCTTTAAGAACTGCACCAATACGAGAACTATGAACAGCTGTATTCATAACATTTTCTTTTGCTGTAGTTGTCATTTGAGCTGCATGATGAATTGTATCTAAAGTCCATTTCTTTAGAGCCATGGCTTTATTAATAGCAAATTCTTTTAATGCAATTGCTTTCTTTAAAACCCATTCTTTAATGATATGAGCTTTATTAATAGCAAATTCTTTTAATGCAATTGCTTTCTTTAAAACCCATTCTTTAATGATATGAGCTTTTTCTAACATCAAATTTTTTAATTTAACTGCATGTTCTTTTAAATGTAATTTCTTTGATAACCAAACTGCACCTTTCCAAAGTTTTTCACCAAATGTAAGAAGTAATTTTACATCTTTAAAAATTTTACCAGTCAACACTCGCCAAGATAATAATATTGCAGCGAATATACCTATAGCATACGCTTTAACCTTTGTAGATGCTGTCTTCCAGAAACCAATAAACATTGCACCAAAGATTAATACCCAAGGAAGAATTTCAGCAATAAATGCAGCAATCCATGCAACAGGTGATAGGAATTTCTTTAACATGCCTTTAACACCATTAAAGAAACCTGAAAAATCTGGGCCACCTGCTTTTGCTTTTTCTGGTTTTGCTAATTCTTTAGGTTTTTCTGTTCTCTTTACAAGACTATCAATCTTTGCTTCTCTTTCATTCTTAATAATTTCAGTTGTCTGATTTGTAATTTGCTGAACATTATTACCCATATTAGTAATAGCTTCTGTCATTTTGTCTTGAGCAGGAGATATTACTTCAGCTAAAGCATTGATTGATTCATTAGAAATCATTAAAGGTTTTGTTTCTGTAGTAGGTTCTGCAGTGACTAATGCTCCAGCTCCTTGGTCTTCATAACTTAATAGACCAACAATCTTTTCATTCTGTTCTTGTTCTTCTTGTTTTAATTCATCAAGAGAATTTGCTGTAGTTGCAGCAACAAATTCAACTAAATAACCAATTTTATTTAATGTTTCATTAATTTTACCAGAAGTTTCATATTCTGTTTCATTTAATGCCTCAACAATAGGCACAATGGCATACAAGATTTTTGTTAAATCTTGTTCTATCATTTTACTATTCTTTAAGATTTCAGAGTTAGTTGCAACATTACTCTGATCTGATTTAGAATTTATCCATTGTGTAATTGCATTAGCCATCTACTACCTCTAAATTATTTATAACCATTCAGAATGGTTATAAAATTATAACCATTCCACTGAGGCTGGAGTTGATTCTTCATCTAAATAGGAGTATCTTCTACGTTGATTCATTGATGTTGATTCATGTTCTACAGGCATATCATAATTACATGTATCTACTTCAGTATAAATTCTATCTTGTAATTTTCTTCGAGGATTTTTACTCAATGCTCCCCATGCTTCTGAAATAACTTTCTCTTTTTCAGGAAAATTATTACATTCGTCATCATCTACCATTGACTTATAATAATCTTGAATTCGCTTAGCTTCATCTCTTCTTATTTGTCTAGATACTGCTTCTTGTTTTATTATCTTAGCATCTCTAGAACCTTGGTCAGTTCCTTTTTGTTTTTGTAATTTATTTGCACATTCAAAACTACATGTAGGATTATATCCTGCTGTATAACCTAAGAATTGAGTTTCTTTTCCACAAATGGGACATATACCTTCACCTTCTTTCTTTTTGTATTTGTCATAATACTCTTTCAAAGACATATTATGAATTTCATTTAAATGATGACCTAACTTTTTAATTAAGCCTGCATCCTGATTTGATATAAATTCTTTTCCACATTCTGCACATTCACATTTAAATGTTTGTCCCATCATTTGTTGAGCACGTAAAGTATTACGACATGCAGGTGAACATGTTTCTCTATATCCTTTTACTGCATCGATGAAATTAGTAGGTTTCCCACAAATTGCGCATTTTCCTTCATCTTCTTTTTTAAAGAATTTATCATAATACGCATGTGTTGTCATATCATGGTCCAATCTTAAATGAAGACCAAAACGAAACCAAGTCGAAAATTCCTTGCCACAAAGTTTACAAACTATCATAGTTTACCTCTTTTAGTTCACATCTATTTCTATTTATAGTGAACTTCTTTTTACATTCCAGGACCTCTTTGTAAACTTCTTTTTACTTAGAAAGAAAAAGATGTTGTCAATGTAAACTTCTTTTTACATAACCAGGGTTTACAAATCATTCCAAAATACTTATATTATACATGTAAAAATTAAAGAGGATTTATGTCTCGTTCATATCGTAAAAATATTCCAGGAACTGATTGGGTGCGACTACCTATGTGTTGCACTAAGCATGATAGTATTCATGAATGGAAACGCGGTTACAATCGATATATCAGACGTAGAACTAGAAATTTAATTAAGTGTCTTGATTTTGGTGATGAAGAATGTGATGAAAATTTCGAATTCCCTGAAAAGCCAGAATTAACTTATTATGGAAATTTATGGAATTCACCTATGGATGGATATTCATATTGGACTACAGAAGATTTTATCAAATATTGGAAACCATGGACTAAAAATAGGAAATAATTATGAAAAATGAATTACTCTTTACTTGTTGTTTCTGAGGACAGAAATTCTCCGAAAAGGAAGCAAACAACGCAGCGCCAGTAATTAGAAATGGTCAATGTTGCATGGCATGTAATTTAAAATACGTGCTTCCTATTAGACTTGAACTTTCAATGGCTATTGATGAAATCTTAGGAGAATAAAATGACTTTTGAAGAACTTAATTGAAAAATGCAATCTCTGTTCAATGGAGAACGCTTTACAGAGGAAGATTTTGTAAAATTCCTTAAAGAAAAAGGCGTAAAGGATGCAGACGATTTACTGAATAGACTGTATATTTTTAGACATATTCCAAATAAAGATATTTTCGGCAGTATGTGGGAAAAGTTCCCTGCTTAATTGAAGGCCTTTGAAATTTCTGGAATTAGTAAGAAGTTTGCTTGGGTGCCAGATGCATTAGGTCGCAATGAACGTCTTGATATTAACGATGAAGACGTCATGAATGAAGCCCAGAAGCGCTTCCTGGTTGATTTTGCTAAGCGTTACGACAATCATACGCCAGACTCCAAAGATGAGCTAAGAGCTGACACATGCGTCACCAAGAAAGACCCTGTTCGCGCTGCTAAGAATCACCTGAAGGCTATTTGCGATACTGACAAATTCTACCGCCGTCTTAAAGCATTCCTCCGACATGGCATCCAAGTGCATGACGTGAAAGACACTAAATTCGATGCAATGAATTCTACCGCTTTTGAAAAGTGGCTTGCATTCTGCTTGAAGATTTATAGCACTAATGATACTCTAGACGTTAAAGAAGCTAAAATCCAAAAAGCTGCGCAAATCTTCGCTTTATAGATAATTTAATATGTTAAAGAAAAAGAGAGACGAAAGTCTCTCTTTTTTTTTTTTTATTCTTCGGAAGTGACAGGTTGAAGCGTCATATTTTCATAATCAAATGTGACTATGAATGTAGCTTCCTGTGCCTGACCAGTTTCTAGACTTAATGCTGACAAGTTAGTAGGTATACAATGCCAAAATTTCATCTTTGAAACCATTACTTTGTCGTTATTTAATAGACAAACTTCTATAGCATCGATACAGTCCAATCTCAACAGCTTTTCACCAAGAGCTGTTTTTTTACCGATAGGTTTACCTGCTCTCATGCTCATTAGCCAACACCAGAAATAATAGAAGTTTTTACCTTCTTCATCCATCTTAAATTCCATATTGATGGTCTGTAAATCACGAGCACCACGTGGATCTGGATGTAATTGTCTTTCATGTTGGAATTCTGAAGTCAACATGTTTACTGATAAATCAGGAATGTTTACTGTTCTAATATAATTATCAAGGACTGTAGTATCTAATTCAAGGTCAGTAAAGTCAACCATATTAGAAAATCTACATATCCATTTGTTCTTATTAAAATTATTAATCTCAGTTGTTACACCTGCCATAATAAACCTCTATTATTCTGCCGACTGCAATTCACATCCATTCGCCATTGATAAACCTTTAGACCAAATCGCACCTGTCCATTTATTACCATTTTCAAAACGAACACCACCATCTGGCGCAACAATAACACCATAGTTTTGTTGACTACCATGAGATGATGCAAATTTAATTGCATAATCATCATCATTTAAACTTTTATAATCAGAATAAAGCATAAATGTTGTATAATCACCATTATTATTTTGTAGATTAACACCATTACTTACTTTAATTTTACCTTCAACACAAATTCTTACGTATTCACCTGCATTCAATACTGGAATAACTAACTGTAAATTTGTACCTGCAGTAAATGTTTTAAAGTAATACTCACCTGCACCTAATGTCAATTGACAATCATTACCTGCACTAAACTTATTATATGATTGGATGTTTCCACTAGCATTTAATGTGATAGATTGACGATCATTCATATTGATATTATCAGTTCCATCATAATTTATATCAAATCGAGGTAACTCACCAGTTTTAATATTTTTAACTTCCATTTTAGAACCTACATAGTTATTATTGATAGCAGTTATATATTGTGTTTTATCAATATCTCTTGTTAAGTAAATTACGTTCTTACTTACAGGATTATACCAAACATTATTTTCACTATTATTTTTCAAATCAATAGGTGGATTTAAATCTGCATATTTAACACTACCTTGTAGACCTTGATCTACAAGATTAGCATTATTTAAAATGATATAAGAACCATCAGACCATGTTTCTTCACATGTTACATAGATACCAGCTTGGAAATTTGGATCATTAGAATATCTTATATCAACAGTAGATGCGTTGTCAATATTGATAGCACTGCAATAAATTGAACGAATACCAATTTTTGCACCATCTAAATGTAATTTAGATTTTATGAAAATTGTATAATTTTTATATTCTTCCCATTCTGTAGGAATGAAAGATTTTTCTGACCATGTAACTGTTGAAGAATCTGCCTTAAAGAAATCACTTGCAATAGGCATATCTTTTGTTGTAATTTCTACATGAGCTTTAACTTTAGATGGAGTAATACCATATACATTAAATGTTAATGTTCCATAATCATAAGAATTTGAATAATCAACATTAATATCTTTAACAAGTAAACCTAATGTTTCTAATGTATACCCTGTGACTGGTATATCATCATTAAACGCAAAACTAAAAGTTTCTGATTTATCATTCTTATAAATCGTTATACTAATTTTATCAGAAGGATCTCTTTTATTTGGGTTAACAACCTTAAATCTCTGAATACCATAATCAGTATTTTCAACTATGATAGTGCCATCTTGTTTAGTATAAACATCCAATATATGGTCATTTGAAGGTTGTGATGTTTCAATTGTTGGATTTTTAGAACTACCTTTATATTCATAACATGGATTTGTATCAGATGTATCATCACAAGTAAAACAACTAATTTTCTGTATTGCTTCAAATAAATACCATTTAGAATCAAATTTAGATTTAGTTTGATCGATCCAATTACCAGAACATGGCGCTGTTCCAGAAATTTCAAATGTTATTTCTACATTTGTTATTGTCTCAGTTAATTCTGTACAAGTAATACCATAAACAAAGAAATATGTTTTGTTATTTGAAATATCAAATGGAACAGATGGTGATACTTGCAAATTTTCATTATTTAAAATAACTTGAATTAAATTTGTATTTATCCATTCTTTATCAAAATTTTTATTTGTTATTTCAAAACAAATAATGCCACGTTCATCTTCTTCTAATAATAAATTATGAGTAGATGGATCTTCTGCGTCAGTAGCATCATTAAATGCATCTATATTTGTAGGAGGTAATGTATCTTTATTATATTTTTTATATCCAACTACAGATGCAAATACACTTCCTGGTTCATATCCTGGTTCTGAAGTTGATGGTTGATCATTATTACCAACAGCAGTATACGTTTTTGTTTTTACATAATCTGAACCATAACCTGGATATGCTTTTTCTAACCATGCAGTTTCAATAAATGAATAACCACATTCAACATCAGCAATTAAATTAAATGTTAATACATTATCTTTTTGAACAATATTATAAGGTTCACCAATACCAGTTTTTTGAATTTCTTTAAAATATATTTTAGCATCCTTCAATGGATGAGGTTCATCACCATTATATTGATTAGGATTAGTAATTTTAACAGTAATTATTTTACTGTTAGTTTCTCTAACAATTTCAATTTTAAGTGGTATTGGTTCATTAACTATTTGAATACCATGATTTTCAAAATCAATATAGAATTTTAAAACATTCTTTCTATATTCTTCTGGAAAATAATAATCATCTATAACTTGTCTATAAACATTATAAACAATATCAGTTTTTAAACCATTAAATTCTATAGTTGCTGATTTTGCTGTTTCTTTAGGATAAACATAAATATCTGTTTCTTCATTTGTAGTTTCATTCCATATTGTTGAACTCCAATGTTTACCTTTATATTCATCCTTAAAATCATAAGGAGTAATACCACCAAGTTGATTGGTTGTAATATAGAATGCAGAAATATCTGAATAAAATTTAGGTGTTTGTTTATTATCGTAATCTTTTGTATATTCAGTCAAACTTTTATTGCTATATTTCTTAATATGACCTTTTTCATTATTAACATATAAGTCACCAACAGTATTATATTCAAAATTAGATTTACATCCATTCATCAATATATTATTTTTAAAGTTATCAAAGTCATAATCAGGACGAGCAGAACCATCTGGTAAAATAGGTTCTACATCATAATTATCTGATTTTGGTAAATCTCTTTTAAAGAAAGGAAGAGTTTTACTATAAAAATCTATACTATCATTTTCATTAAAAACAACACTTACTTGTGATGAATTATATCCAATTGGAATATCACCACTTAAACATGGAATAATTTGTTTAAATGTAAGAGTATTACCATTGAAGTTGATGTACATACCACCATTATTGATACATGATTGAGTTTCCCATAAACTTGGGTCTATATTAGTATCTACAGAAGAACCCCATTTCATAAGGTCTTCTTTTGTAATTTCTTCAACCTGGTTAGTAAGAATATCTCTAACTTCCATACGGAAATTATCAGTAATAAGTGAAGCTAAATTTTGATCCGCTTCAATTACTGCTGTATATCCACTCATTTCAAATGTTTCATTGATTGTATAATTCATCTATTAACCTGTTGTATCATAACCATATTCAACATTAATTCTAACAACTGCAACTTCATTTGACATTGAGAAGTTTACAATGTTATTTCCTTCATCCAAGATATTATCACAAAATGCTGGCTTACATAAGCAATACAAATCCTGAATTAGAACTGTAATTGCTTTCCACCAAGGAGAATCCATAGCAGTATCTTCTTGAATATGTTTGTAATAATATGTTCTAATAATCTTAGGAATGAAATACATCCAGAATGCCTTTTCTGAAATTGTATTTTCATAGTTAGTCAATTCATAACCTTTTCTCATATAGGTTTCTTCACGTGTGACTGTTTCATTTGCATATACCTTATATGGAAGAGGAATTGCTCTATCAGCTTCTTCAATTGTCAAACCATGATTTAACCAATTATTCAACATTCTTTCAATACCAATAATTTGTAGATGACTCAACTTATATTCATCTGTCTTATAAGTAGAGAAAGAAGACTTACTAAAGAAATCATTTTCCTTAGGAACATTGATTGTAATTACTGCAGTGTCTTCATAATTTGTATTAAAAACTAATGCATTCTGAGGACAGATTTCAAAATATGCTTCATCTTCTCCAGTATTCTTTTCAATTACTTTGTCAACCTTAATAATATATTCTTCATCCTTTTTCTGATTGTTTTTATATATGTTTGTTAACTGAATCAATACTCTACAACCTTCCAACATTTTAGGATCAAGGAATGTATTATACAAATCTTTTTGTGTGACTCTAATTACGTTTCTCCAATTTGGACCCCATTCTTGTTGAGCTAACTGAGGAGAGTGATTAAATTGAGCCAATGAATCTAATGAAGTATCTTGAGTTAAATATCCAGCACCATAAGCAGTTGTCTGACCTGTGATAGTTGGATTTTCCCAATGATACTGAATTGCATCAGCACGAATAATACTTGATACTTTTAAATCCAAATCAACATTTAATGTATCTTCTTCATCTGTATAGAACTTAATCAAATCTGACTTATAAATCTTCTGAGTAGTTCCATTTCTATTATCAAGATATTCATAAATCTTGTTTTCTATATTTGTCTTATAATCTTGTAGCTTTGTATTTGATTTAACTTTAGCTCTACCAACTAAATCGAAATACTGAACCATAGGAGGAATTGATAGAATTCTACTATTGATTTCCATCTTATCCTGACAATTATCTCTAATAATCTTAATGTTCTTCAACCATTGTTCTTGTGGAGTATCATTATATTGCTGATTATAATATCCATCGAAAGATTTAATCATCTTGACATAATCTGCAATATGGTCTAAATACTCATCAGAATATAATGAGAATGGATCATCAACATCATCCTTATCAGTCAATACATTTCGTGGATAATAATTACCACCTTGCTTTGCATACATGTGACCAATTAAAGAGTAAAACACATAGTTCTGAACATACTTATAAAGCTTATTATCAAAATCTTCAATTTCTTGCTGACCAAATAGCAATGCTGTTTGAACATTGATAGGAGTAGATAAACCACGGAAGTAAGAAATGAAGTCTCCCTTTGTGACTAACTTATTTCTAGATGAGAAATATGCTGGAGCATTAATTCTAATACTATCTTGAGATTCGAACTCTTCACCTTGGAAAATATCTGAAGCAATTATAAAGGTAATGTTATTTGTAATATCAATAATTTCACCTTTATGTTGTAGATAGAATGATGTGTTATTTGTCATCTGTGCGCCAGATGTACCAGTCTGATTAGCTTCCTTACCATCAGTCTGCAAATACTGTACATACAAATTCTGATTCTTCTTTGTTAAACCTGGACATACCATATAGTTGTCATTACCAAATCTAACTCTTACAGTCTTATCATAGTTAGTTTCAATCTGACAAATTTTTAATGGTGTTGCAGGTATATTTTCTAATTGCTGTAAATGTTCATTTAAATAAATTGATGTTTCTTCAATATCAAATATATGCTTATCATCTAAAGCTTCATTTTGATTTTCACCGATACCTACTTTAGTCCAACTTAGACGTGGTGAATAATTACCCTTATAAAATGCATAAGGATCTCTCTTACCATACCAGTTAGAAAATGTAATATCATCAATATCATAATACTGTGCAATCTTACCTAGCTTTCCAAGATTTGCATTTCCTAAAATTTCCTTAACGACCTTTACACCTTGGAAACATGATATAGGAACTAAATTTGCAGCATTATATAAACTCTTACCTTGTAGAGGCATATATTGTACATATTGAGAAGGACAAGCTAATTCTAATGTCTTCTTCCAAGATGTACTATTCTTACCTTCCATATCTTCAGAACTGAAAGTATATGAATATGAAGAATCTAATATAAAATGACGTCCTTGGAATACCAAGTCGACAACATCTTGATTAAAAACCACTGTATCACCAGGCTGTGTTGCTTGTGGAAGAGGTCCTTTAATTTGGATTTGAAGATTACATTTAGCTGGTACTCTTCTTCTTGGATTATATCCCAAATTCTTTCCTAACTTGATTAAAGAACTATCTAGACGTGCAGTGTCAATATAAGACTCTTCTGCTGTTCTCTGCATATAATAGTTAGTCATATCCATACATGCACATATCATTTCCATAAACATCTGATAGATAGATGCAGAACTGATATTAGCAAATCTTGGATCAGATGCTAATCTATTTTTAAAATCTTCTAATAATGATTCAAATGTTATATTTGTATAGTTCATGTTGTATACCTACTCTATCTTATTTATGAATGTATTCATGAGTATAAATAACTATATGGATAATAAAACTAACAAAATAAGAGGCAACTGATATGAATTTAAATTTCTTAAACCCATTCTCAGACAAGTTCCTTCAAAGAGGACCTGAACATTCGATTGTTAGAAAAACAGAAACTGCTAGAAACTCAGTAGGTTATGGTGAAGACCAAATCGACTGGGGTGCTTTAGTTAATGGTTATACTGATGGTTATGTAGACCCAGGTGAACCTTATGAACAAAGTAATGTAATTTTCGATACAGTATTTACTAACAAGTATCAAAAAATTATGTGGTATAGAAATATGGCTCTATATCCACTTGTTCAAAAAGCACTAACAGTCATGACAGATGAAGCTGTATGTTTTAATGCTGATGGTAAAGTTGCTAAATTCGAATTGAATGAAAATCATAAGGCAAATTTCACTGATTATGAATTCAATTCATTAAAGACAGAATTTAATTATATTGTAGACTGTGTAATTGGTAAAGAACAATTATGGGACTACTATAAGAAATGGTTGACAGACGCAGAACTTTATTGGGAAATTTGTCTTTCCGATAAAGGAGATAAAGTAGTAGGTATCAATACTCTTCCACCTTATTGTATGATTAACATCTATGATAAAGACTCTGATTTAATTAGAGGTTATATAGAAGATATTAACTATCTAAAACAAGCTAAAGATTCAAATCCAGAAGTTCAACGTTTCTTACCTGAACAGATTGCATACGTAAATTATGGTAGAACTTGGGCAAATAGAAATGACGTTAGAGGACACTTAGAGTCAGCTATTCGTCCATTGAACCAATTAAGAAATATTGAAGATGCTCTAACAGTTTACCGTATTACTCGTGCAACTGAAAAGAGATTATTTAACATTTATTGTGGACGTATGCCACCTGAAAAAGCTGCTGCATTCGTTCAAGAAGTCACAAACAAATATAGAAAGAATTTGAACATAGACCCAAATACTGGTATGATTATTTCAAATAAAAATGTAGCAGCCATGACAGAAGATTTTTTCTTCCCTAAAGATGACTCTGGAAATGGCACTACTATTGATACGTATACCGGTGGAGCAACATTTAATGGCCAAATTGAAGACCTTTATATGTTCCAAAAAATGGTTATGGATGCTCTACAAATTCCACAAGACAGATGGAAAGCTGATGAAATTTCTGGTAAACAATACGTTCAAGGAGTAGACGGTTTACCTTCTGAAGAAGCTGCATTCCAAAAATTAAACAGAAGATTAAGAAAGAGATTTGCTGATATTATTCTACAAGTATTCTTAGTCCATTTAAAGGTTAGAAATTATCCTGAAAAATTCTTGGATAAAGCAATTTATGATATTGACTTATGTCCAGCAACTGACTTTGATAGAATGAGAGATTTGGCTTTGGCTGAAAAGAGAGGTGCTACAATTGGTTCTCTATCTCAATTCCTACCAACTCCAGCTAACATCAAGCCAGATGCAGAAGAATTAGGTCCACTATTCTCAAGACAATTCTTTATGGAAAAGATGTTAGGTCTATCTACTGAAGAAATGCTATTAAATAAGGCTATGCTTGATAGAGAAATTGAAGAAATGCAGAAAAAAGCAGATGCCGCTAAAGAAGAAGGTGGTGACGAAGAAGGTGATGGCGGAGACGATTTAGGTTTCTAATAACTATATAAATAGAATATAGGAGTATAAATTATGAAGAATTTCAGCGAAACAATGCAAGAAATTGATAAAGCAAAGAAAGTATTAAATGATGCAGGTTATGATGTTATCCTAGAAGGCATCGATGATTTCGATGACGATAGAGAATCATTAGATATGGCAACAACTGTTATTAATGCTATCGATGCTGGAGAAATTAACGGTGATGATTTTGCTAAGGAAATTATTGCATACTTATCAGAAACAAATGAAGAATTGCTAAATAATTTCTTGGAATCTCATTCTTTTCTTGATTAAGAGGTAATGAATGAATTTAGCAGAATACATGAAAAATGAATGCGAAAAGGCTACCCTAAATGAGAATACATCTCAGTTAGGATATACTGACGTATTCTCAGGTTCTAATTGGATGGGACCTCACAGACACGATTATGTTATCTGGAATGAATTTGGCTATGGTTATACTAGTGATGCTATTGCAGCTCCAGATTGTCAAGGTCAAGCAAGTGTCGGTGGTCACGTTCATCAGATTGTAGACGGTAAAGTATGGCCAGCAGGTGATGGTCACACTCACACATTAAACGCACCATTACAAGTTGCAACAGATACACATATCGGTGACGCTAAATTGGAAGATCCAACAGGTCAGCCACAGGTTGCACCAACTATTGTTCTACATCAATAAGGAGAGTTATAAATGCCAGAAAATAATATGAGCGTATTTACAACCGAAATTGCTAACCTTCCTGACTTAGCAAAGAAGTATCTATTCCAGGTTGTAATCGAATTCGAATCACAACAATTACAAGATATGGTTGGACAACAACCATTCATGTTCAGAGCAAAAACAGTCACAATTCCTCAGAAAGAATTTACTGATATGACTACTGAATATATGGGTTCTAAGCTATTATATCCAGGTAAGGCAAACGTTGCAGGTGACGTAACTGTCAACTTCGATGAATTCCAAGACCTATGGGTATCTACTGCTTTCCATCATTGGCAGAACTTAATCTTTAATCATGGCTTCCGTGATGACATTGACGTAGCAAACGGAAACTTAACTGGTGGTGCTATGAGTAATTATGCTAAAGATTACTGTGGTACTATGAAGATTGTTTTGTTCGATTCTACTTTGAAGAGAAAACTACCAGTAGAATGGCATCTATATAGAGTATGGCCAAAGACTGTATCTTCAGTAGACTTAGGTATGGAAGATGATGGTAAGATTCAACGTTCAGTCACATTCTCTTATTCATCATTCGAAGTAGTCCCAACTGAAAACTAATTTGCAAAAAGTGACATTACAAATGTTATAAATATAAAGCTTAAATTGCTAAATTGCTGAAGAGAAAATGCTATTCTCTGGCTCATTGGACGCGAAAACCAATGAGCTTTTTTTATGCAAAATTCGGCTCCATAATAATCATAAATAAGATATGAAAATAAAAAATTAAAATTATTTTCTAAATTTGGAGGAATCAAAAAATGGATAAAATTCTTGAAAAACTAGCTACTTTAGGAGTTCAAGCTGAAGACTTGAATGATATTAAGAAGTCATTCGATGAAGCAGTTGAAGCTAAAGTAAAGATTAACTCAGATAAAGAAGCAAGAGTTCTAGCCGAAAAATCTGCAGATTGGTGTAAGAAACAGATCGCAGAAGCTAAACAAAAGATTACCGCTGAAACTGAAGAAATGGCTAAATTATACTGTCAGAAGATTAAAGATCAGTATGAAAAAGAAGCAAACGAAAAAGTTCAGGCTTACGCAAAATCTCTTGATGAAGCTTCAGAAGCATTCGTATTCAACCAACTAGAAGAAAAGTTCAGAGAAAAATACGGTGAAGAACTAAAAGCTATCGAAAACAAAGTTATTACTGGTATCGACAAGTATCTAGAATTTAATATCAAGGAAAAGATTGGTCCAAAATTGATTCAGAAGACAGCTATGAGTGAAATGTATGCACCTATCATCGATGGCGTTAAGTCATTGTTTGAAGAACAGTATATTCCACTTGACTTAACTGGTGCTAAGAAGATTCGTGAAATGAAGGCAGAAAATGCAGAACTTCAAAAATCATTGAAGAAGCAATTGTCTGAAAATCTTCGTTTAGCCGAAGTTGCTGAAGTTAATTCAAAAAAGGCATTAATTGCTGAAAAGACTGAAGGAATGACTCCACGTCAGAAAGCAAAAGTTAATCGTCTATTTGAAAATAAGACTTTTTCTGAAACAAAGAAAGACATCGACAATTGTATTGAAATGCTAGATGAAGAAGCAGACCAAATCCGTGCACTACGTGAAGACCGTCAACGTTTGTTTGAACGTGCTCAACGCGCAAAACGTCAGTCAGCTTTCGTCGAAGACAAAACAGAAAACATTAACGAAGGTTACAAACGTCCACGCCCATTAACAAGAAATGAAGAAAACTTGCTAAGAAGCGCTCGTTATTGTGACGATGAGTAGTTTTGCAAAAAAATAATTGGTTAATTATATAAATATAATAAGTAAATTAAAAGTAATTTATTTATAGGAGATAAACAAATGAAAATTAGTCAAGCACAAGCATCATTATTGGATAAATGGTCAAAGGCACCAGGTTCTTTGTCTATTTCTTCAATTAAAGATTATAATGTTCGTATGAACACTGCTCGTCTACTAGAAAACCAGAATAAGGGCAACCTTTCTGAAAATCTTCTAACAGAAGATTTCACACAGGGTGTTGGTGCACCTCTTGGTCTAGACCAGGGTATTCCACACGGTGGTGACGCAAAGGGTGTTTTTGCACCTATTTCTATGGCACTAGTTCGTAGAGTATTCCCACAATTATTCGCAAACGTATTGGTTGGTGTTCAGCCATTGAATGGTCCAGTTGGTTTGGCATTCGCACTACGTTACATCTATAAGACAAACGATCCAACCGAACTAGTTGAAGCAGCATGGAAGGCAGTTCCTCGTTTCTCTGGTTTCACAGGTTCTACACAGAACACTGACGGAGCTTACGATGCAGGTACTGGTGTTGATACTCAGACCGGTGAAGGTTGGGGAATCACCAAGCAGGGCGATCGTAAGATGCCTGAACTAGGCCTAATGCTATCAAGACAGTCTATCGTTGCTAAGACACGTAAACTAGCAGCATCATTCTCTCTAGAATCTGCAGCTGATATTAAGGCAATGCAGGGTATTGAAATGATGTCTGAAATGATTAACGTTCTTCAGGCAGAAATGACCGCAGAAATGGACCGTGAAACAATCGGTCGTTGTAAGTCTCTATGTACACCAAAGATTTACAATAAGGCTTCTGGCGAAGATTACAAGTCTAATTATGACGGTATCATCGGTCGTTGGTCTCAAGAAAGATATTCAAACATCGTTACACAGATCCAAAAGGCTGCAAACGATATTCGTACCGCTACTCGTAGAGGCGCTGCAAACATCGCAGTAGTTTCTCCTGATATGGCTACAGTTCTACAGTCAGCTGCTCCATTCTTCAACAAGATTCAGCACGACGTCAACGGTTCTCTAGTCACTCCAGAAATCGGTACTCTAAACAATTCAATCAAGGTATACTGTGATCAGTACGCTGTATCTGAAGATGGTACAACTGATAACGGTGAAGTTCTATTGGCATACAAGGGTTCTTCATTGTCTGATGCTGGTGTAGTATTCTGCCCATACGTAACTGGTGTTATCAACCAGGCAGTTGATCCAAACGACTTCTCACCACGTGTTGGTATTATGTCTCGTTATGGATTCGCAACTAACATGTTAGGCGCTGAAAACTACTATCGTCTATTGAAGTTCAATGGTCTATTCTCAGACGGCATGTCTACAGATCTAGTATGGTAATTTTTTAGTAGGAGGAAATATATAATGGCTTACAAAACATTACAAAATCCAGATCTATACGGAAAAGGCAATGACTACGAACAAGACATGAAGTACGTTGTTGCAAAAGATGAAAATGGCAAGACAACATGGCGTGATGGTATTTACACTAAGTTAGCATACGATATTAAGGACCCAGAAGGTTATAATAAGCGTACAGTTAACGTTCAACAGGATAACTGGGGTGAAAATACATTTAAGCGCGCAGAAACTCTATCCGGAGAAACAGACGGTTCTGCATTATTCACAAGTGGATATGCAACAGCTGTATCATTCGGTCAACCATTCAATAAAACAGAAGATACATACTACACTTCAGCAGATGAAGTAAAGGTTCCTCAGGGAATTGATGTAGCTCCTTTCCGTGATGTATTATCACAGGATGAATTGAAGAAAGCTGAAAACGCTTAATCTTTGATTAAACAAAATTAAAAAGGCCACTCGCAAGAGTGGTTCTTTTTTATAAATACTTTATGGACGTCTTTTTCTCTAATGCATTCCAAGAAGTAATTGATTATATAAAAACATTGGGTATAAATGTATATCCATTTGGTGATAATTATTTTCATTTTGGATATGAAGAAGATGATACATTTGGATTTATATGTGAAAATAAAGATAATATAGTAGTACGCTTTATCTATGTAGACTTATTTTCAAATAAACCAAATATTGATACATTCAATTGGGACAAAGAAAAATTTACAAAAAAAATCTATGATATAACTAAAATATATCATAGAAATAAAAAATATCACAAATTAGAAGCTATCAAACATATAGCAGATGACGAATTTATTCCTGATCTTCAGGATGATACTCCAACTTTATATTAGTTGTAATTTGTGGGAATTCTTGTTCAACATAATACTTTGTTCTTTCTTCCCAATGCTGATATAAGTAATTCTTCTTATGTTTACCTTTTGGTGTATAATAAGATAAATCATCAATAATATCATATAAGATAACATGAGACTTTGTATTATGTTTTCTCAATCCACGTCCAATACTCTGTAAGACCTTAATCTTACTCTTAGAATTAGAATATAATATAACTGCATGAAGTTTAGGAATGTTAACACCAGTAGACATAGTTCCAAAAGTTGCTAATAAAATAGTTCCATCTTCATTTTCAATTCCAGTTCTAATACTTTCTCTTTCTTTTGCTTTTACAGAACCATCAATAATACTTACCTTCTTATTAGGATATTTCGCTTTCAGGTATTCCTGGAGGCTTTTTTCATGATCACGATGGTTTACTAGCAATAAGATATTATGAGACTCTGGAGTATGGTCCAGGATTAAATCTAGCGCTTTATTACGTTCAGGATATTCTTCTACATATCTAACTTCTTCTGGATATTGCAAATTCTTATGTGTCTTAATAAACTCCATAGGATATTTAACCAATATATTTGCAATAGTAATCTTTGTCAAATAACCCTTCTCAATCAAATCCTTACTTCTAAGTTCAAATAAAATATCTCCTAAAATACTCTGAATAGTCAAATTATCTGATGCTTCTGTAGATAAAGTACCAGTAGTACCAATCTTATAACTTGCATTTGTACATGATTTTAAGATTGTAGATAAAGATTGTGACCTGATTTGGTGGGCTTCATCACATATTACTGCTTGATAATCTTCAAAAAAAGATTTTTCTTTCTTATAAATTGATTGCCAAGTTGTAATCAATACAGGCTTTCTAAAATCTACATTCTTCTTTTCTTCATCATATAATTTTGTCACACAAATATCAATGTTCTTCCATCCATAGTCAATAAAGTCTTTATATAACTGTTCAACTAGGGTTTTATTAGGAACAACAATCATAGTCTTCTTTAATTTCTTTTGTGTCAATAAAGTCACAATGATATTGAAAATCATTAAGGATTTACCAGAAGAAGTACAAGAAAGTAAAATACCTTTTTTATTCTTTAATGCTGCATAAATAGCTTCTTTCTGATAATCACGTAAAGGATATGGTGCATTGACCATATTCATAGTCATTTGTTGTTCAAACCAATCATCTATATTTTCATCAATCATATTGGTGAAATTAGATAATTTATATTCAATACCTTCTTTATCAAAATAACGAATAACGTCAGGTAAAAGACCCATAGGAATGGTACTACTTCTTGGAGTATACATGTGTATCATACCATCCCAGACATGCATCTTATATCTAGGATTGAAAATATAACCAGGAGAATAAGCAGAATAACGACAATATAAGTTGTGAGCTACTTCATCATTACAATCTACTTTAACTACTGTTTCATTCACTTTTTCTAAATAAACTATATCACTCATATAATAAATCCGGTGGCAACTCTTCTAAATGTTGCATAATAAAATTAGAATATAAATTTGGCCAGTCTGTATCTGCATATTCATAAGTCAATTTAATTTCACTATCATTCTTCTTATGACTCAAAATATTCTTTATTTCTTTTACAGGTGTCATCTTATATAAACATCTTACCGCATTGAAATTATCATCAATTATTCCACCAAAGTATTCATAAAAATCATTTAATGGAAAATTATACAAACAATGTGGTGGCCATATTCTACAATTTGCTACCCATTTACAAACATAATCGAAATGTTCTATTCCATAACAATTATCAATCATAGAACCATATACAGACCATGGATCTTCCATGTGTTGTATGTATAACTTTTGTAAATCATTCTCATCTAGAATATCATCATCATCTAATGTGACTATAGGACATTCTGGATATTTTTCCATTGTAGGATCTAATTTCTTTAATGGACGTGTATCTTTATAAGTCCATAAAATTTCAACCTTATCTTTGTGACTTTCTACAAATTCTTTCATTCTAACTGGAACTTCTTTTCCAAATTCTTCTTCAGCAAGAACTATCATTACTTTGTAATTATAATCACATTTCTGATTTACAAAACTCTCTAATGCTTCATAGGTTGCATTATCATGAATTCTCTTATGCCATGTTGTCATAGACACAATAAAATCTTCATAATAGAATTTCCAATCATGCTCATGTTTATAAAGCCAATCTATATAATTAGACTCTTTATCCCATATTTCTACAGGTAAATCTAAAGTCTTTTTATATTCTTTAAACTCATCTGTTCTAGGTAAAAAATAACAATTTTCTCCAAAAATGAATGGCTCTGATACGTCTTCTATTCTAAAATCTTTCTTTATTAGAATGTTAGGATTTAAAATACAAAGATTTTCTTTTACTTTTTCTCTTATGATTTTATTAGCATCTTCGTATTTACATGTATATTTTTTAACACCATCAATTACATTCTTGATAGGATTCTTTTTACTACATTCTAATAATGTTATAGTATAATCAAACTTACAATTCTTCTTAATACTCTTCAACAAGTAATATACTTGCTGAGCATTCTCATTATCGACTATTCCAAAATTTATCATAAACTAAGCTCACTCCATGATCACGCAAGTATTTCTGTATTACTCTATATCTCAATCTTGCAAATATAAACATTACACCATTGTATTTATCAAAATCTATTGGCAATGTAATTGTTTTTGCATCCATTTCCAATTTAACTATCTCTAGACCTTTTTCTTTCAAATCTTTAATAAATTGATCAAATGAATCAAATTTTATATTTAATTCTTTTAACTTTTTCATATTAAAGATTTTGATATAATCGCCATATTCACAATATACATCATTTTCATCATATAATAATTCACTCTTTAATATAACCTTAGTATTAAAGATAATCAAATAATCTTGTTCACAATTATCATAAAGATACTTGACACTATCTTCATACATGTGGAAACCATAATATGGCTTCTCATCTCTATTAGGCCAAGTTCTTTCAAAATATTGGTTAGTCATATTATTAAGATAATTGATATTTTGCATACGTAGCGATAATACATCTCTAACATTACTATTCATACTCAACTGATAATGATGAGTATTTTCCAATATTGTTATCTTATCAATTTTACCAATTATCTTATGTCTAATTAAATTCAAATTCTCAATTAAAAATTCTGGAAAATTATATCCAATAGAAGCAACTTCAATAGTACTATTCAAAATACCTTGAATACTTATATCTCCATATAAAGAAAAATCATAACCTGGATATACTTTTTGCCAAGCTTCTTTTATATCACTATTATGCAATATTCTATAAAGGTCCATTTCAAGACCTTTTTCTTTATAAGTGTTATAATTCTTTTCAGTAATTGAAATACTATATTCATTCCTAAATGAATTAACTATATTAAACAATTCTATATGATTATTATAGAATCTATGTAAAGCATCTATATCAAATTTTTCATCTATTGTATATGCTGGAATGAATATATCTTTTTTAACCATGTTTTCAACACATGGTACTTTTGTATTTTCTTTTTCTTTACATTCATAACTATCGTCATTTAAGTTATAAACAAAGATACTATTCTTATAAATTCTTTTTTTATGGAAGTTATCACTACTTAAATTCTGTATTACTCTATCTTTTCTATTTTCAAAGAAATAATTGACTGTATCATTATCATATTCTGTATATTGATCAAAAAGATATATATGGTCTATACTATGAAAAGGATAAACTGATAATACATTAAATTCAGATGAATAATTATGCCATTTGACTATTATAATATCACTGAATTCAAGTAATAATGACTGAAATGATAATTCTAAATCTTTTTCTTTATTAGGATAATCTATTAGATTCAAATGAACATATAAACCATTTAAAGGTTTTGTTTGATTAACTAATAAATTATATAAAACTATTTCTTTATATGGATTATCTTTACTTATTTCAATAGATCCAATTAAATTAAACTTTTCATTAATTGGTTTATGTTTTTTCTTCTTTAAAGAAGATACCTTTAAAGAATCCATAAAAGAATTAAATTGTTTATTCAAATAATCACTAAACATATAAACCCATTATTCCATTCTACTATAAGATAATTCTATAAGATTTATATCCTATAAGATTTAATCCCTTAAGATATTTATTTAAGAGATTTTAATTAAGAGAATTTATTTAAGAATTATTCATATTAAGAAAATTGTCAATTCCTAAGGAATTGACACATTGGATAACTCTTATCAGAGTTATCCAATGTATTTAATTATTATAGAATTAATTTTAATAGGATAACTATTTTTTCAGGTAGAGGACCTTGATACTATAAGCCTATGGAAGACTTATAGAACGTTAGGATAATACTTTTCAGTATATCGGACTCTCACGTATAAGGAGATTTACATTTTGACTTTACCCTGGTGGTCTTCCTGTACAAGGACTTAACTATTCAAAAATACTCAAGACGGCGTATAAAAAGCTCGTTAAACTTTTATCACTGAACACTCACTGTTCTTTTGTGTTATTATATTCAGAATTTCTTCTGGGGTCCATTTCACCTATAACTCATTGGGTTGAGCCGAGGATCACTTTCTTTTTATAAAAATAAACTTTATAAAATAGTTTGTAAGGATTTGTATTACAAAAAACCTCTTCTATGGTAACTATTTTTCTGAAATAACATAACAGATGGTATAGTCATCAACCTGATTTTATATTATAGGTAAAAGAGATAATTTGCTTAAAAAATTTGCTTAAAAGAATTGCGAAAATAAAAAGTTGCTAAAAATTTGCTGTATTATTTGCTATTCTCTTTTACCATTTATTATTATTTATAATATAAAATTCTTGATTTTTGCAGTAAATATAAAAAAGATCCATTTAGTTGTAAAATGGACCTTAGTAAAAAGATTCTTATTTTCTTAGGCGTCTAGCAAAACAGTGGTCTCTAATCATTCCGTCATTAGAATTATAGTAGATAAAGAATGAAATTGCATGATTTTCTTTATCTCTTTGTAATTGTGTCTTACTTCTAATGATTTTTATTGGAACCCATGCTTCTATAACATCCATAGCTTTATCGACGATATAATCTGTATTTACATCATTTTCGAATAGTAGTTCAATTAAAGGAGTTCCAAAAGAATAGTTAAAAATACGTTCACCTTTATTTGTCAATAGAACATTTTCGATAGCTTGGTCTAATGCATCAAAGGACCATACTTCTGTGTCGACTATATTAACATCCAAATCATAATAATTGGATTGGATCTTTGAAGTTTCAATTCGTTTAAAATCTGAGTTTTTATCTAATGTTAGCATATTATATTTATATAAAAAAGAATATGGAGTGTTCCTCCATATTCCCAACCTTGCCCGAATCCTTTGCTTGGTTGTAATTAGTTTGTAGAAGTATTTTTAGCATTCTTTAGAGTAATACCAATATTACGTAGTAATTCCACTAAAGTCTTATTATATGCTTCTTCAATTTTGTCTCTAACGATTTTTTCGTATGCCTTTTGTTCAACATCAGAGTTGAACATATCGAAAGTCACATATTCTTTACAAGCGAAGTAGACAATTGCTTTACCAATATCTTCGCCAAGTTCTTTAAGACCATCCTTTGGATCCTTTTTCATATAAGCATCAACAATGGATTGTATGGAAGTCTTAGCTTTTTCAGCGTCAAGTTCAGACATATCTTCTTTGTTATCAGTTGTTTCAGTAGTTTCTTCTTCGTTTAGAGACTTCTTTAGTCCTTTAATAAATTCTTCAAATCCTGGTACTTTTTCTGCCATATTAATTACCTCTATAATTATTTATAACATGAAAACTTTAGTTATTTGTTTAAGCTAAATTATCATCAATATAATCATCTACACTGTCAGCTAATTCATGGACGTCATCATTGTCTCCGGTATACCAGTTATTTAGAATTTCAAATATGACTGCTTTACCAAATTCTTTTAAGATAGTGTCTTGATGTTCAACAATAAAATCTGCAATATAATGACCTAATTCTTCAGGTGTAGCATCATCATTATCATACAGCCATTCATCAGCGGCTTCAGATGCTCTTTCTGCTAGATATTCAAAATTAGGTTTCCATTCTTTTGCATTCCAAGTAGTTTTACCTTCACCCATTCTTTCATTTAGAGGTTTCTTCATAATGTTATTATATGAACCTGCATGCATTGAACGAGTATCAGTTGCTTTACCTACTTTAGTGACCTTAGCTGACTTATCAGCATCTTCTTTCTTATCATAAGAACGTAAAATTTTGCCAGGATTCTGAGGATCCAAAACTCCCCATTTTGTGACAATTTTACCATTCTTTTTTGATTTATATTTAATAACTAATGATTTCATGAATTTACTCCTTTATATTATATTTATAATAAATAATATATGGATAATTATTTAGATGACTATTTAGAAGATATAGCAGAATTATGTACAGATGAAGTAGATGAAGCTACTGTGCATAAACGTTGGGTTTATCAAAGAAAGCGTGATAAGAATGGTCACCCTTATGGACCATCTGTGAAGAAAGCTAAGTGGATTTCATCAGATCCAAATTATCGAGTAGTAATTGATCCTAAAACAGGTAATGTTAAGGAATTAAAGAAGATTACAGCTGGTGAACGTCGTAGAAGAAGTTTAGCTAGAAAAATGGGTGGTTTAATTAAATGGAAGTCTAAGTTAAATCTTATTAAGAAGCGTGGTGCAGAAGTTCGTGATTTGCATTATAAAGATAGAAAAAATGTAAAATATGCAATTCAAAACGCATCTCGTGATAGAGGTGATTCTAAAGGTCAGGAATATGATCCAAACAAATATCAAAAGAAAAAGAATCAAGGACCAAAGTTAATTCATCCAGCGATAAAAGAATCTTATTTAGTTGAAAGTCCTCATGTAGAATTTTCTGATGAAATATGGTGGGATTTTTGTTCAGAAGTTGGATGGGAAGATGGACGTTGGTTATTGCAGTTAATTCCTTTATTTACAGGAAAGGATGTTCATTCATTAAGACAAGATAGAAATGAAGGTTTGCTATTAAATTTACATGCTATGCCTAAGTCATATATATGTAAGTGTTTAATGGATGATATAGTATTTAAAGGTTTTGCAAAGCAAGACTTTAAGCAATTATCTGATTATGATAAAGAAAGAATTAAGGCAGCAGTACCAAGAGAATTATATAACTTTTTAAAAGGATAGTTTATGGCAAAGTGGATTGGAAATAATAAGGCTTATAAAAGAGTCATTAAAAAACAACTTCCAAAGGTAGAAGAAATTCCTCAAGAAAATATAAATAAAGAGGAAAAGTCGACTGATGAAGCAATAAAAAAGCTAATGAAGAAGGCTAAGGAAAAAGCAAATGGAAGTGTATAGAGAACAACTCAATATTTTATTACATGCTATGAAAGCAGTAGTTCAAACAAAAGGTTGTCCAGATTGGGTAGCCTATAAGTTGAATGCGGCAGTAAAAGAAGCAAAGGAATATAAGCCAACTGGTAATGAAGTAGGAGCTGTAGAAAAGAAATTTTGTGAACTATATCCTGGTATGCATGTTCATTCAACAACACCAGGAGATACATGTGTTTATGAAGTAGTTTCAGAAGCAGATCCTATTCAAGGAGTAAGATTATTTAATTTACGAATTATATCTACACGTGCAAAAGATCCAGTTGGATATACAATATTGAATGTTCCTGAAACGATGATTGATCATTGTGAGGTATAAATGTCAAAATACATTTCAAAAACAAAATCAAAGATTATATTTAAAGAAATCGCAGAAAAAGAAATAGAGAATTTAAAACAAGGAGATCTAATGTCAAATAAAATACTTGCCGATATAATCGCACGTAGAGAGGCTTTAAGAGCACAACAAGCACAACGTTCATCTGAAAAACAAAGAATGTTGCAAGCAATTCATAATCATAAAGCATCAGCACAACAGTCAAAGTTAGATGAATTTGAAAAAGAATATGAAGCATTTATAGCTGAACAGAGACGTTTAAAAGAAGAACGTGAAGCTAAGGAAGCTGCAACAAAGGAAGTAGAAGTTCCAGTAGATGTTCCAGTTGAAGAGGTAAAGGATGACGTTAATAGTGAAGAAGACACTATTAGTGAAAACAGTAAAGAAGTTCAGATTGTTGAAACTAAACCAAAGAAAAAGACAAAAAAGAAAATGGTGGTTGAAGCAACTGAGACAGTAGAATAATTTTGTATAGGTTTTTTGGAGGTTTTTATGGATAAGAATGAGGACAAAAAGAAAAATGAGTTAGAGGAAGTTAATCTCTCTAAGACACAAGAGATTCTTATGAAGATTATAGAAAAACTTGATAAAAAACCTGACAAAAAAGAAAAGAAAAATTAGAATGAAAATATATAATATTGCAATATAAAAATTGCAATATTTTTTATATTTTTGTTTGTGAGGTGAAATATGATACAAGAAGTAGATAATAGCGTATTTGAAACTGGTAAGAAAGAACAGCCAGTATATCCATTAGTAAATCAGTTTAAGTTAAATGTTAAGGTTTCTAATGTTGTTCCTGGAAATGTTGAAGAAAATATGGAAAAGCATATTTCTACAATTTTTGTCGACAAATTCCAGGTTGAAAAGAAACCTTTAAGTAAAAGTCTTCTAACAGAAACCACAGGGACAACAGAAGAAGTTAAGGATATTAACACACAGACACTTCAGATGATTTTCAAGTGTGAAGAATATGATTTATATTATTTCTTTCATAAGACTCTATGGAAGCAGAATAAGGAAGATTATAAAATTTCTTTTGATTTTGATGTCACTCTAACTGGTGGTAAGAAGTCAACAATGATTTATCATTTCAAGAATTGTAAGCTTGACAAGTTAAATGATTTGTGTTTGAGTTTACAAGATACGCAGAAGTTGAATGTAGTAGTCGACTTTAAGGTTGGCGATTATGAAGTTGAATTGAAGTAAGGTATAAATGTCAGATTTAACAATTATAATTTGTGCTTATAAAGCAACAAAAGAATTGACTCTATGCTTGCATCAACTTGCACAGTTTGGAGTTACTAAAGATGAATTGTTGATTTATGAAAATTCTCCTGCTTATTATTCAGAAAATAGAAACTTATTAAATAAGTATGGAATTAAGTATATTGACAATCCAGGTGGTGGTCATGCAGATACAGTAAATAAGGCATTACAAGAAGTAAAGACAAAATATGCTTTATTATTGGATAGTGACTGTATCTGTTTGGCAGATCCACATGAAATTTTACAACATGTAAAGAATAAGGGATATGACCTTTTTGGAGATATATGTGGTGACCGTGGTGGTTATCGTCTTCATAAGAGAGTTCATCCTTGGTATTGTTTCATGAATGTAGAATTTTTGAAGAAGCATAATATCCCATTTACAGATTTTAAACGTGTTCAGATGACTAACTCAATGTCATTCTATGACTTAAAGCAGTTAGCAAGTGTTCGTGATCCTCGATTCATTTATTACGATGTAGGTTCTACAATGTATGAAGATGTAATTGGTTATCGTGGTTCTGTAGGAGATATAGGTGAACGTTTCCCATATTGGCATAAGGAAGGTAGTTCTTGGTACATGGAACATGGTCATCAAGGATTTATTAGATTAGGTCTTCAGAAAGATGCTGAATTTGAGAACGTTAAGCAGCAACTATTCACGAGTGAAGAAGTATTGAAGAAATTGGCCTAATGAAAAGTGAAGTCGTCATATTAACAAAAGCATATCGTCAAGAAGATACTCTTGATTTAATTCATCATTATCAGAAATTAGGTTTTGATCATATTACTTTGTATTTGAATGATTATGAACCTGTATATGAAATGACAGATGAGAATTATAAGAATGTATCTATGTATCTTGTAAAAGGATTTCCAAATCAATTACAGATATATGACAATCATTATTCAAGAAATACAGAATATGATTGGATATTCTTTTGTGATGATGATGAATACTTACGCATCAATAAATCTAAATGGAAGAATATAAATGAATTCTTATTATCATTAGATAATGATGTGAAAGTATTTGGTGTATATTGGCAATTTGCTTCATATAAAGATGGTTGTGAAATAGAAGATAGAACTCAATCAATGTCGCAATCATTTAGATATACTCCAGAAGGAGAATACTTAACTCATTATAAGTCTTTTGTAAGAAAAGGACAAGTAGGTGGATTTAAATGGAATCCTCATACATTTATGACTTGGAGTTGTGCGGTAAATACAGTAGATGGTTTGATGGTAAATCCAGAAGAACCATATAAAGTAAGAGATCCATCTAAAGATGATATTAAACTCATTCATTATTGGAGAAAATCGAAAAAAGAAATGGAAAGAAAGATGGGAATGTTAACTCCTGATCATATAACGCCAACAACTTATGAGCAAGTAAAACCTGAACATAAATTAAATTATACGAAGAAACTATAAGTGAACTAATTAACTGATAAATTTTCAATAAGTAAACTATGGACAGAAGTAAATCTTCTGTCCATTTTTTATTATAAATAAGAATAAGAGGTAATATAATGGCTGAAAGTTTAGTAGGAAAAATTGTAAGTAATGCTGGTAAACAATGGAGTAGAAATACTGTAGCTGATGGTACTTGGTTAAATACAAATACAATACAGAAATTAAATCAAAACGATAAAACATTGGCAGAAGCAATTGAAAGTGTTTCAGCAGAAATGGGTCATTTCACACCAGAAATTACTCCATCTGCTTGGTCATGTGAACCAAACCAGACTATTCAAACAATTGAACAGAAAGCTGATGGTAGTCTTAATGTTATATATCAACCAATAGAAACATCTAGTACAAGTGATGATTCTCTATGGTCATTATTTAAACAGAATGCGTATGATACTGTATTAGCTACATATACAAAAACTGAAAATGATATTAATCATGAATCAGGTGAATTATCTGAAAATCTTACTATTCCAGCTGGTATTTATGATATTAAGGTTGAAGTATTATATGAACCTACACAGAGTACTATCAATAATAAATTAGATATTGCTATTTCAAAAAGTACAAGTATTGATGATGCTTTATATCAAACATTTATTTTATTTGATGATAGTTTAATTGAAGATACTACAAGTAATCCACAGAAAATAGATGTTCAGTCAGAATGGATAACTGGTATTATTAAATTAGATGCACCTACAGCTTTAAAATTCTTAATTAAGGGTGAATATGCACAAGGTAGATATAAGTTAAATAATATCTATATCAATAGTATTGGTGGTTCTG
>JBJEXV010000009.1:42654-51691 GCA_051886175.1 Candidatus Coprovivens sp.
CTAAGTCATGGGTAGAACAGCAGAAATTTGTTACGTCTGCTTATGATTTTGATGCTAATAAGCAGTATGTTATGACAAATACTGGCTGGACTTCAGCAATAAAAATTCAAGTAGATACTCAAGTACCAACAGAAAATGACGGTATCTTGCACATTATATTAGAGAGTTAGTGAATGTTAGATAAATTCTTATTTGGTAATAAACAAATTCCTGAAATGTATTTTGGCAACATTCCAGTTGCTCAACTATACTATGGAACTACTCTAATTTGGGAAAAAGAAGGAGGAGAGTATGTTCCTTATGATAGTACTTGCACTATCATTATTACCGGCGATGATACAACACAAAAATTTACTGTGCAAGTGATGAAAAATGATAAAGATGTGACAAGCAGCTTAGATCATTTCAACGGTTTGGCTTATATTGTAAACGATGTTCTGCCATCATATTGTTTATTTGAACATATCATACCTTATGATACTGTAATTGCAAGTGGAAAAGAATTTTCTATTACAGAACTGATAAATGCATGTAAAGCAGCTGAAGGTATTACAGACAGTAGATATGATGACACTAAGGGTGAGTATCGTATAGATGCAAATCAGATAACTTCTAAAGCAGGTGGTTCATTCCCAGATTCTGGTGTTATATCATGTCAGAACAACATAGTAGTTCCGTACACATTGACTGAAGATACTTCCACAGATGACATTTGGATGGTAGTCAGCCAAAATACGTCAGACGCGCCTATGGATATTAAGACTGTACAGGTCGCCACTACTTATACCGGCGGCGGTACTTCAAGCATATATGTTATTCATGAAAGCGGCGTCCTAGCTTACAGATATGACACGTGGGTCGGCACACCATCTGTAATAACTAAAACGATAGACGGTACGACATACAACTACGTCGTGATGGATTTGGTTAATCTATCAGCGTCAGGTGTATTCAAGCTAAGGCGCGGTGAAAAATACTTTATAAGGGTCAAACACGCAAATAGTGACAACAATCATTATTTTTATAGAAATGGCGGCATTCTAGGTATACTCGGTTATGTAAAAGGAAGTTTAGGTAGCATTCCTTACGAAGTATATGATTTATCTCAATTAGTATATAAAGGCGCTTATTCTACAAAAACGGACATGTTAAATAATGTGAATGTTGCTAATTATTATGGTAAATTTATTGGTACAACCAATTTATTCAGTAACAATACAGTGTATAAATGTAAAACCACATTTACATATAGAGGTTTAATCGATTTAGATTATAAGCTACTTATGATGAATGACGGTGAATGGGGTAGCTACAATGGCGAGTCTGGTTCAATGAGCTTGGGTAATAATACTTATGTAAAATCTGGAGACCCTGTGAATGTTGTAGTGACAGCAGATTGCGCAGAAATTGCAGCTGAACAGGATGCTACAAAAATTTTCAAATATACTGGAAATAGTATTGCTTATATATTTGAACAGAATAAGTTTTATAGTTGCAAAACACCTACTACAATTACAGCGATTATAACTTCTGAACCGGACATGGAGACAGTCAATGTCAATGACGTATATTTAGCCGCGGCAACATTCAATTATCAGCATTCAAGCGGCTGGAATAATGACACTGGCTTTTATAAAGTAACTGCTGTGAATAATTATTCATACACTACAGTACAAAATGTCAGTTATGTGACTGGTGATGGAAAATATAGATTCCTTGAAGGTGTATGGACTTCAGAAACAGGCTATATTGCACCAGGTTATTATGAAATTTCAAATTATGTCAGTTTAGCTTCTATGACATTAACAAGCATAGATGCACCAAGTTTTACAGTAGAAAAACAAAATAGTCCAGTTATAAATGAAACATCTAATATGAAAGCAAAATTGACAGAATTGAATAGTAATAATTTGTCAACTTATTATAGCACTATGTCATGCATGGATTTATCAAATGTAACTATAAGTACTGACCACAAGTATGAAGTTTTGATGGGAGCTTAAAATGATTTATGTTCTAAATAAAGAAAATTTTAAATTTATTGGCAGATTTGATAATATGAAATTTGCTAAAGAGATGTTAAATAAAGAAGGAATACTAGAAGATGATTGTATCTTTGCAGAGGAAACCGGTATGAAATATGTAAGTAGAATTGTAGAAGTAGATGGTAAAGTGATTTACAATAACAAAGACTGGTGGACTAAAGAAGCGCCATATATTATAGAAGATTACGAAAATCACTCAGTATATGATTTTTTGGAAGTCAATAAACCAGAAGAAGAACGAACTAAAGTTTCATTAGACAGATTTAAGAGAGAATTGTGTCAAAATGTAAACCGAATAAATGAGATTGACGGCCGAGCAGGCGAAGTATGTTATAACATAGAAATTGGTAACGAGGTAATTGCGTTATTTAGAGAAGAGTGTATCTTGACTGATTTCAATGGCATCACTCCAATGCAAATTGGAGCTAAGCTTGCTCAGGCTTATACTCTCCTGATGACCGGTTCATTCCGTGAAGCAAAACAGATTTTCATGAGTGTAGATACTGACCCATTTTTGACAGATGAAAGAAAGCAGAAATACATTGATATGCTAGATTCTGCTGATGCTATTAGTTATGCTGATGCTGAAGATTATATTTTCACTACAGAAGAAAATAATTAAATCTAAAATTCTTTTATTCAGAAATATTAATAATATGAGGTAATTATTATGGCACAAACAACAAGTGTATTATGGTCAGTAGAACTGACTGATGAGACTTTAGTTAACTTGACGGTATGGTTCAAGGCTGACCTAGCTAACGGCCTATATAGGTTCTATCTCGTGGAGGAAGCACGCACATGACAGACATCGTGACAGCAATCGTATCAGCAATCTCTCCAGCAGCTCTTCCTATCGTCGTCTGCGTCTTGGGTTGTGTATTCATATACTTGAAGATAGGTAGTGACAGAAAGCAGACGAAGATTGAACGCGATAATATAAGTGAATCAATTGACCTTAGACTTACGATCTGTGAACATGACATAACATTCATGAAGGAACAGAATCAGGTCTTTGCGGATAAATTAGATCGTATCTTAGATGAATTGACAGCGATTAAAGTGGAATTAGCGAAGAAGGCGGAGAAATGATTGACATTACACATTTCAGATTCAAAGAGTTGTTAAAGACTGACAGTGGACTTGACAACATACCAAACGATATGAACGTCATACGTAACTTGGTCAGATTGTCAGAATTCTTACAGATTATTCGTAATGAATTACAACTACCTATCATCGTTAATTCTGGTTATCGAAGTAAAGAAGTCAATGAAGCGGTTGGCGGCGTATTGTCTAGTTATCACGTCAAAGGATTAGCAGCAGACATCAAATGTGCAGACATGGACAAATTGCTAGCCGTATTGCATTCTCACTTGATGGATATTGACCAACTTGGCATATACTATAACTCGACGACACAGCTATGGTTCCATGTAGGACTAGCGGAAGATGGTAAAGTTCCACGTACACAAATCTTCACACATGAAGTCAAATGAACAATAAATGTTAGCATTGACCTTTAACAATGATAATATTATGACTAATAAATAGAACATGATTTCCCAATTCGTTGTAAGTAATATGAGGTAATTATTATGGCACAAACAACAAGTGTATTATGGTCAGTAGATCAAGGTTTAGGTGAAAAAGCAAAAGAACAAGCTCGTCAGAATATTGGAGCAGCCTCTGAAAAATTGACTGAAGTTGTTAATAATCATACTGAAAAGATTGAAGCAAATACAACAGAAATTGGTCAAATCAAAGACGATGTTGCAGGTATAGAATCTGCACTATTAAATAAGAAAGACAAGCAGTCTGCAAATACTTTCATTGGTTCTTCTACAAAGACTATTAAGAACATATTACAAGACGAAAATGGTGAATTGAATGTTGAATTTGAAGACATTGACTTACCACAAGAAGTTCCTAATATAGAGATTACTTCTGAAGATAACTCAGTTAAAGTCATTGAGACTACAGACACTCAGACTAACACCAAGAAATTTGACCTTTCTGTAGATGTAGATGATAAAATACCAGACCCATCTACATCTAATCCGTTGATGGCCGGAACTGCTTCTGTTGGCTTATCAAGCAAATACGCAAGAGAAGACCATGTCCACCCTTCAGACACGTCCAAAGAAGCTGTGTCCAATAAGACCTCTGTAGTATTAGGAACTTCTAACAGCAAGTACCCTACTGACAAGGCAGTCGCTGACTTCGTCAATTCTTCCATCGCTACCAATACTGCCAACTACATTTCAAATAACGGTGAGCCATTCACGTCCTTGGAACAGTTGGAGGCTTATACAGGCACAGTCACCAATAATGACTATGCGTTCGTCACTGGCACAGATTCTGCAGGTAACACGTACTATGACCGCTATAAGGCTACAGTCAGTGAGTCTACAGTCACATGGGCTCTTGAATATCGTCTTAATAACAGTTCCTTTACCGCAGCTCAATGGGCAGCAATCAATTCAGGCGTTACTTCTGATAAAGTCAATTATTGGGACGGAAAGCAAGATGCTTTGACATTTGACGGCACATATAACGGAAGCAATAATAAGGCAGCAACTGTCTCGTCCATCACGTCACGCATCAATAACTTAGACGCTGCTGTCACTAGCACAGACGGCATAAACGTGCAGGTGAAGGTTACTCAGACTGACGGCAAGGTGACTGATGTCAACATCACCGAGGACAATACGGCTTCTATGGATTCAGTCAGTACTCTATCCAACACAGTTAGTAATCTGACATATCAAGTACAAGCGAATACTGATGAATTAGCTTCTATACAGTCGAAGAAAGTGGACATAGTTCAACTGTTATTTTATAGTAATACTGGAAATACTACTGTATTAGATAAGAAGTTTATTGGTAATAACTATAAAGAATATGCGGGTAATATAGGATTTACTACAACTTCTTCTGGTAATATGAGTATCTGCGCATTTGACATGAATAACGAATTGATTTATAAAAATCAATGTGTTAGTTTTAGTGGACCATCAACAGATGTCACTAACTTTATTCCATTTATTTTCAAAGAGACTGGTGATGAAAGAATTTCTTACATTGGTATAAAGGGTTCTTCTACTAATAGTAATGCGAATATAACTCATTTGTTCTATATTGGTAAGACGGAATAATATAGAATAGATCTTCTTTAAAACTACAATAAATAGAATATGAATAGACTATGGAAAAGATTTAATCAATCATTGGATGATGATAGTGGATTGCATGGAATTCGCCGTTTAGTGAATAATGCAACTACTATTTCTGCAATGTTTGAAGCAAATGGAATTATAACTGAAGCACAGAATACTTTGTTTTCTCTACAACAAAGAAATAAGAAGATTGATTTATCAACACATTATAGAGATGTTGATAATGTTTTGGTATATGTTTTCTTAAAAGGTTTACAGACTATACCATCAAAGACTAAGGCATATCGTCTTGGTTTAATTGATATAAATGGTAAACTTATAAGACAACCAAAAACAAAAGAAGAAAATGAATGTATATCTAATCTTGATTTATTGATGTTTAAATTGAGAGATTGGTTGAAGCCTAAAATGAGTTATCTTTCTACAGTTTCTTGGGTAAAGAATGTTGCAAATAATGTAAGATACCAAAATTATTTTTCTAATACAGATATGGTAGCTAAGCATTATATTATTCGTAAACTCAATGATGAATTAAATAAGTTATTGAAGAAGGGTTAATATGGTTAGATGTCCTGAATGTGATTCAAGAGATTATGCAAGATATGGATTTACTTTAGTTGATGGAGAGTATTATTATACAAAGATAGAAGAAGTTAGAAAATGTTGTCCTATAAAAGTAAAACTTATATCACATAATTCAGGACAAATACAAGTTGATTATAATGGAACTACTTATACAAAATCATATAAAGATTTTATGACAAGTTCCTGGCGTGATTTCGATTCTTATTGATATGAAAATAACAAATGATAAAAGAAGAGCTGCACAAATAGTTCAGCCTAAAGATTTAAATCTACAGATGATGTTCGCAGAATGCAATCGTCTGTATTTTAATGATGAATTAAAAGAAATTCCTATTGAATTTGAACATAATGATGTAAATTATGGTGAGTTTTATTATGATATAACTCCAAAAGGAATTGATAATTGTCATATAAAGATTGCTGATAATCATGAAAGAACTAAGAAAGAATATGTATCTACTTTAGTTCATGAAATGATACATTATAAAATTATGTCTGAAATACCACAATCAGATATTAAACAAGCATTATGGTATAAAGATGATGGAGATATGGAAACCTATAATAAATTAATGTTTCAAGATGAATATGTCCATTCTGATAAATTTAAAAATATTGCTTCTTTAATAAATAAAATATATGATTTAAATATACATTTGAGGTAGAAAAATGAATTATGAAGAAATAGTTGACCAAATCGTCGATGAAATTGAAAAAGTAAAGCTTGTCAAGAACTATTATGAAGTAGATCCTGAAAATAACTACATTAAACGCCAATTTGAAATTGTCATGCAAGATAATATAGTTTGGGAAGTTGAGTTCCGCAGTGGACAAGGGTACTGGTGGAGAGGTAAAACATATCCATGGCGTATTATCCAGGAGGATAACAATTCTGGATTTACTCAGATAGCATTCAGTATTCGTATGTTAAGAGACTATCTAAAAAAGGTTAAAGCAATTCTAGACGATGAAGTAAATGAAGATTTCTCTATGGGAGTAGGAGCTCCATGTGGTTTGGACCAAGGAATTCCACATAGTGGAGATTGTAAAGGTGTTGCTATGGTAAAGTGGGGTCAATCTGCTCCAACTGGTGTTAAAGCGGCACACTATCCTCAGTATTGGTTAAATCAATTACAAAAGAAGAAAAAGAAGAAAAAGAAAAAGGTTTTCAAAGAATCTTGTTATGAATATTTGACAGCAGAAAATCAGTTCTTAGATGAAAGTTTAAATGAAGCTGATATTCTATCAAGAGCAAAGGAAGTATTGACAAGATTTAAAGACAGTATTACTACTGCTATTCGTAGACAAGATTCTACAGAAGCAGAAGCTACTCAAAATGATATTGAACAATTTAAGAAAGAAGTAAAGAATTCTGATAAGTTTACAACAAGTAAGACTACAATCTTAGGTGCAATTGCTATTCTATTGATGGCATCAAATATGGCTGTTGCTGGAGATTTCCATCAAGCAGATAGATATATGCATAGATTAAATCATCATTATACATCTCAAGAAGTTATACCTTCAAGAACAGTATATCATGATGGACCAGATAGAAGAGATCTTCGTTTCCAAGATGATGATCCAACAAATGATTATGTTGATCCAAGAGATTATCGTCCACCACATGATAAACATTTTGGACCACATCATAAGCATGGAAAGACAACTACGATTTCAATTGGAAAAGGTGGCTTAAAGATAAATACAGAAAGTTTTTTAGGTGAAGCATCTATTTTAACAGAAGCTTCAGCTAAAGAGATGCTAAAGAAAATACCTGGAGTATTAGCAAATTTTAAGAAGAAATTGAGTGCTGGTAAAAAAGAAGAAGTTCAGAATAATATAGAAGATTTACAAGACGAAATAAAATCAAGTGGAGTTTTAAGTAAATTCCGTAATGCTAAAGGTTTGCAGAAAACAATCTTTACTACAATGGCAGTTTTAATGTTAGCTGCAGGTGGAGCCCAAGCCGCAAACAATGCAAATATGGATAGTTATCTAGGTTCTCAACATGGTTCAACTACCATGACCAGTGATGGTTCAAATTTTGATGCAGTATTTGATAACATGGAAAAAGAAATAGATAAAGCATGTAAAGATGCTGGTCAAGATCCAAATCATTGTAATGTGTTAATAAACGGTAATTCACATCATTCCGATGGTCATTCTTCAGATGGTATTTCACTAGAAGTTGAAAAAGATAAAGATATTAGTGGTGGACACGTATATATGTTAAACGTTTCATCTGATGGTGAACATGAAGGATTTTGGTTAGTTAAACAAATGGATGATGGACAAGTATCTGTAAAACAATATACTCAGGGCGGAGAAACTGATTATAAGGTTGCATCAGATAGTCAAATTGCTTGGTTAAATGCACATGGTAATAATTTCTTAAAGTAACATGAAAGAAGATTTCGAATTAACTAATTATATAGTAAATGGATATTGGTATACTTTTCATTATAGATTTACTCCAGGGAAAGGTACAGAAGGATATGACAAAGATTGTTTTATCTACTGTATTGGACCTTATGAAAAGAATATCAATTGTTTCTGGGGTATTAATTTACATCATTTAACATTGTCCAATAGAATTAGATTATTTGAAAAAATGTTATCAGATCAGCAGTTTATACGGGATGAAAAAAGGTATTTTTTTAATAAAGAAACTCTAATGTCATATTTAAATGAACAAAATTCAAAAGTAGCTGGTATTAGAGTTTATAATAGGGAGAAAATTGACCAAGCATATCGAGTAAAAAATGAGGCTGTTGCCAAATATCTTTTTGAAGAAGGCCAATTGTTTATGTCAAATCCTTCACAGAAAGCAATTGAATATGCATTAAATTCTCGTAAATCACTTAAATAAAAAAGGGGTCTTTTTGAATTATCAGGCAATCTATGATAAACTGATTAAAAGAGGACAAACAAGAGTATTATATGGAACATATATAGAAAATCACCATATTATACCACGTTCAGAAGGTGGAAGTAATAAGAAAACAAACAAAGTAGAATTAACTCCTAAAGAACATCATTTGTGTCATCTTCTTTTAATTAAAATGAGAATGTGTTTAAAGTATTGCTATAGGCACCTATCTTTGAGAGAGTATATTGAAATTAAGGAGACTGAAAAACATAAAATAAGGAATGTCTTTAAGAAAAAAGAAAAGGAATGGATATTCGAAGAAGAATATGCTAATTCGTATAAATATCTAAAGGAGA
>JBJEXV010000009.1:51791-54306 GCA_051886175.1 Candidatus Coprovivens sp.
AAAAATATGAATTTAAGAGAAGCTAAAAAGGAATTAATTGAACATGGTTATACAATACGTCCATTAAATGAAGCAACAGAGGAACAAATTCAAGCAAGACTTGAAAGAAAATTAAAACGTTCACGTGAAAATAGGAAAAAATTTGATCAAAAAATAAATTTAAGAAATGAACGTGATTTGTGTAACGCGGTTAAAAAAATTTTTGAAGAACAAATAAGTGATGTTATGGACACTCATTATGGTATTAGAGGTGGAATGAGATTTATTTATTGTTTTAGTAAAGAAGGTTCATTAACATATAATTGTGACATAAGTGAAGATTATAAAAAAGTTAAGTTAAATTTATCTTATTTTAATAACAGTCTTTGGGATAGTGAAATGTATCATATATCATTATATACAAAGATTTTAAGTTATGATGAATTTGTAAATAATGATGTTTCACAATACTTTAATAAAATGAAAGAAATAGCTAAAAAGTATAGTGGAAAATTTGCTAGATTTAAAACATTATTTGCTGATGAAGTAAATGAAGGTTTTTATGGTTAGGCTCAAAAGCTATGTGTGGTGCACCAGATATAGATTATGATAGACTAGCAAATGCAACAGATAAAAAGATTAAAGAATACATTAAGAATTTCTGTATTGAAACTTTAAATATGACTAATATAAAAGCTACTGTAAAAGCAACAGTAGATTGGCGTATTAGAGTTAAAGGCACTATTAATAAAAATAAAGTTGAAATTGTTTTTAGTACAAGTGATCTATATAAAAAACTATCAGGAGCTCCATATATTCAATGGTTGGAAATAAATGGTGAAAGTTTTAGAGGCCCAGTAGATATGACAAATGTCGCTCTTGTCAATAAGATTTATAAAATATATAATGAAGACTAAAAGGTCATAAAATAAGCTATTTTAGAGCGCTTCAAAAGCGCTCTTTTTTATTTGCCGAACAACTAAATATCCATTAAAAAGAATGCCCTGGATGCGCTCCTGGACATCATTTTTATGTAAATTTTAGTTTATGTAAACAAAATGTTTACATTCCAAGGGCTACCTGAGCCTTTTGTATTTACAAAAGGCTCATGAGCCTTTTGTAAACATTATTTTATGAAAAATAGGGTTTCCAAAGAATCCAAATATACTTATATTTTACTTGTTAAAATAAAAGAGGTTAAAGATGATTATAAGAGAATATAAACCTGAAGGATTTTCTAACTGGACTGCTTATTATCAGCATAAGGCTAAGGTTGCTAAAATTAAGCAGTTTGGCGAATACTTCCTTTTAGTTCTTATCCTAGGAGTAACCGCTGTTGATAGCATCGTATGTTTAATGTTCTAAGGAGTTTACAATGACTGGTGATAAAGCACTTCATATTTCTAACTGTATCGCAGCTTATAACAAGGCCTATGGCCATCCTCGTAAGGGTCATCGTTCTTTCTGCAAGATTGAGGAATTTGTTGAATATCCAGAAACTCAGAAGAATGGTGCAAATTTCGCTCTGAAGTTCAAGACTAACTTGAATGATTGCACCCTCGAATACAAGGATTTTGACCAGCTTAAGGCTTGGTTTAACTTTCATCTTTAATAAAGAAAGGAAAAACGTTGCTTTAGTAAACAAAATTTTACATAAAAGGAGGTTTCCAAGAAACCTCTTTTTTGTTATATTTTATTTGTAAAAATAAAAGAGGTATAATATGGAAAAGGTTTATGTTTTGACTTACAACACTATGGACAAGCCTGAACGTCGTATGATTTGGGGCGTGTATCATGACAAGGCTAAGGCCGAGGAAAATCGTCAGGAGATTATCAGGCAGTTTGGATCTTACTTGGCTGACACTGAAATTGACGGAAGAGAAGTTGAATAATGTATAACGAATGGGATGCTCAAATGAAAATTGTGGATATGCTCCAGTATTTTGCTAAGGAGCATTCCAGAGATCTATATATTGTCGACTTATATTATTCGACGTATGATAAGCCTATTGAATGGAAATTAAATTTGAATGGTGAATTTCATCATGATTACAAAGAAATTTTCAACAATGGTTATAAGATAATTCAAGATACTAAAATTAACAAGTATGGTAAGATAAATCGTCCATTACATATACTTGATTCGACATACAAAGATAGTGTTAGGTATTACGCTGAAGAAATTCAAATTGCATTGTATAAAAATGAATCTGTGAATTGGCATCCATGGACAATTTCTTTGTCGATTATCAATCCTAAATATGTTTATCAGATAATAGATGGTAAAAAACTTGCTACTAATTATATGCCTGGTGGTTATAGAGAAAGATATGACTTTTCTACTGATAAAGAAATTGATATGGATTTGTTTAAGTATGCAGTTGAATTGATTGAAGATACACAACAAAATAATATTAGTTTAGGTAAACAGATTATTCGCTATTGTAAATTGGCACAAATTCTTTCCATTAATAAGGATGAAGATTAATGACTGATGCATTGAAACAAGCGATGATTGAATGTTTGAAGATTTATG
>JBJEXV010000009.1:54406-57681 GCA_051886175.1 Candidatus Coprovivens sp.
TTGAAGATTTATGGCGTAATAGTTTTTATAATCATAATTGTGATGGCACATCTTTCATTTATCATTATTGTAATGGACCTTGGGCTCATCAAGTGCAGCATCCTTTTATCAAGTATACGTCTGCGATTGAAACTGTTAAAGATGCAGTGACAAGAAAATATACAAACAAAGTTGTGCATACGTTGACATTGACTTTGCAAAAAGTGCGTATTCTTTATTTCTATGAAGGTAATGAAAAATATGCATATCAAATAGCATTTCCTACAACAAAGGAATATATCGCAGAATTTCCAGTTAAGTTTACTGATAATTGTTTGAATGTAGATGGATTTAAGAAGGCATACGAAGAAATTGAAAATTAAATTCAAAAGAATAATGAATTGCAACAAAAGTTTGCTCGTTTAAGAAAGCTCTACGAAATTAAACATATTTGTAAGGAATAATATGTTTTTTCATGTTAAAGAAAATACATTAAATGAAGAAAAGTTTTTGAGCATTTGTCATGAATGTGGTTATGAGCCATATCTTTATGATAAATGTGACGATGATAAAATACTAAGTAAAAAATATATAGTTTCTTTGAATACACCTACATATAGTCTTGAATCTGAAGAAAATATTGTAATTGTATTCTATATTAAATATAACAAAAATCATTTAAGAAATGCTTTATTCGGATGTGTCCTCTATAACAAAATAAAAATTGTAAATCACAATGGCCAATGTTATTTGACAACTGGTATTAATGGAATTCCTGTCAGTGATCCTTCAGTTTTGGAAAATGAATTGAAAACTATTGACAAAGAAGTTAAGCTTTTTAATATATCTGAAAAGCTCCGTAGAATTCGTAACATTTGTAAGGATCCAGTATAAGTAAAGAAAAGTTTATAGAGATGTGCCAAGAAAAATCTAATAATGATGTTTGAATTGTATACAGATTTGGATAAGTTAATAGCTGAATTTCCAAGACTCATTAGAGATAGAAAGAAGATTTATAAGAAACGTATTATTGAAAGTATTTGTAAAGAAAAGGATATATGTTAGTTCCGATTATTTGTATATGTGTAGCTTTTATTTTGATGACCACATTGACATTATGCGTTCTTTGGATGATATACCAAGTAATTCATTATAACATGATTAAGGATGAGCTACCATATTTTGACCAACAAACTAAGAAATTTCTTTTAGATACAATTAAAAAGAAAGTAGAAACTCAATATGGTTATGAAATGAAAGCCGCATTATATGTTAATGCGTTTTATATTGAAGATAAATTATATTATACTTTTGATAGATTGACTTATACAAGTTTTTTTGATTTCTTAAAGAAAAGAAAAATACCAGATTTGAGATTTAGCTTATCGTATGTATTTGAAACAAGAGCATTTCAATATTTGAATCCTGTTGCTAAGTATGATGATTTTTATCAAATGTTTAAAGATATGCCAAATCAAATGAAGACTGCAATTAGAAAAGAAAAGTTAATGAAAATTCAAAGTATTTGTAAAGAGGAAGATTAATGGAACCTTTAGCAATTATATTTGGTAGTATGGCCATTTTTATGTAAGCTATCTTTTAGGTCGCTTATGGTTAATGACGATGCCAATAACAGTGAATAATGAAGAAGGTACAAAGATTATTGCAATGATTGATAGGTCTATTCATAGATATGGTTTAGAAGTAAATAATAAAAACAAAGATTATTTTACAATTTCTAAAATAAATCATGGTTATGGACAAGATGATATACGTTTCTTTTGTATGTTATACAAGAACAATTATAAAACATATAGAGAATGGTTAAAATATCATAAATCTAAAGATGATTATTTCTTTATTGTTAAGGTTGATGAATATCCACTCTGGAAGCAAAAAGAATTTAAACGTATTAGAAGTGTAGAAGAATTTATTAAACAAGTATCTATATTTGAAACTAAACTTAATAAGCAAAAGAAACTTGAAGCTATCAAGAATAACTGTAAGGAAGATGTATGAAAGCCTCAGATTTTAAAAAAATAACTAAACAATATGGATTTGAATTAAATCCTTTATTAGAATCAATTGGAGATTATTGTATATATATTGATAACATTTATACAAGTGAAATGTGTTTAGCGATTTGTTGTTCTTATGGTGTAAAAATATATAACCCAATATTTTATAGAGATTTTAATCGTATAGAGACAGAGCAAATTTCAAAAGTAGTTAAGACTAAAGAAGAATTTATTGAAGTAGCTAAAGAATTTTGGTATAATCATATAAATAGTATATGGTTAATATAACACAAGAAATTACTAAGAAAGGACCATTTCCAAAACCTCCTCCACCTCCAGGCGGAATGTTTCCAATGCATCCACCAATGGATGGTATGCTTCCAGGAAATGAAATAAGAGGACCATTTCCTCCAGCAGATGGGCCATGGCCAGGAACAGGACCAAAACCTGATATACTTCCACCTCATCCACCTGCACCTCCACATCCTCCATTTAAACCACCTGTTAGAGATGAGTTTATGGATGCGATGAACATTCAGAATGTAGCTCAAATGAGAAACTACATTAAGATGATGTTAGGTGCTCCAGTAATTTGTATTGAAATTTCAGATCAACAATTGAATTTTATTATTGCTGATACAGTTAAATACATGTGGAAGTATTATTTCAGAGAAGGTAATTATAGAGATTATCTTGTTATGGACTTAGTACCAGGAAAATCACATTATAAGATATGTGATGAATTAGAGTCAATTGTAGATTTCCAAGTTTCAGATTGGATGGGAACAATCAATGATTTGTTTACTCTACCACATAATGCTTTGTATAACACAGTAATGAGTATGGGTAGTTCTTTTACAGGTTCTTGTTATAGTAATGCAGGTGGATTTGGAGATGTTCTAGGCCATTGGAATGCTGCACTTGTATGGTTGGAACAGGCTAAGATGGATTTCGGTGAATCATATACCGTAAGATATAATGAGAAAGAAAAGGAATTATCTGTATGGCCTCAACCTGACCATCCTGTAAGAGGATTGATGGAAGTATATAAGAGACAGAAGTCAAGTAAGTTATTTAATGATGTAATCTTTAGACGTATGGTAGTTGCAAGAGCAGGTATGATATGGACTAATGCATTAAGGAAATATTCGTTATCAATTGCCGGTGGTGGTTCTTTGAATGCTGATTCATTATATTCATCATATAAGGAAGAATGGGATGATTGTAGAGAACAGATAAGATTGGAATCTCCATTAGGGTTCTTTGAAATAGCATAAA
>JBJEXV010000010.1:0-2332 GCA_051886175.1 Candidatus Coprovivens sp.
TAAAATCTTCTAACCAATTTTCTTCCCATTTTGTACCATTTGAATATCTTTTTGCAATATTATATAAACCTAAACCATAACTCACTGCGTCATTATCGTTTTCGTCCCATTCTTGCTCGTCCCTAAAATAATCTATTGCTCTACCAACTATTCTATTAACAAGTTCACTAAATGTTTGATAATCTTCTTCTTCAACTATTTGATTTGTTTGTAAATCTGCTATATTAAAACCATTTTCAGTTTTTATAGGCAACCAATCATAAAAATCACAAAAGTTTTCTAGTAGTTCTAAATCTTCTCCTCCACTCATTTTACTTAAATTAACCCTAGGGTATCTTTCTCTAAACATTTGATTATATGCTTGTTCTTTACCATAATCAGTAATATCATATACTTCTTGATTAGGAATTTGCATTATACTATCGTGATATTCTGCATAAATTTTCCACCTTTTATTTTGGTCTTCTCCACATTCGTCAAGTTTTTTAGATAATAACTCGTGTATTTCTTCCCAATATTTATATGCAACTGCTATTTTTTTATCTTGATATGCTTTTCTGCATTTATCTATAAGTTCTTGATACATAACTATTCCTCCTTTATTCTTCGTTTATCATTTCGTAGTATTCTTCTTTGTCATAACCCAAAACTTCTAGTGCAAAATCAGTATCTCCGTCCATATCGATATATTCTTCTATTTCTCCATTTAAAAATGTAATCTTACCACAATTAGAACCAATATCTTCGTCTGCAAATTCTACAACAATTTCAACACCACTAAATTGTCTGCTTAATTCTTTAAATATATTTACGGGACAACTCCAAGCCGTGTCAAATTCTATTTCAGTATCGTCAACAACATAAGTGTTATTAGCATTCCATTTTGTTCCCCAATTTTCACAACACCAATCATACCAACTATCTGCTCCATATTGTAAAATGTTATTTATGTAAACATTTCCTAAATCTTCTAAATTATTAATACCCAATTCTTTATAACTAACTTCGTCAAATGGGTCTTGTTTACCACTCTCTAGTTGTTCTTTAAATTCTTCTGCTACCTTTTCCAATTCTTCTAAAGTATATTTTTTATGACTATATATTTTTACAAAATAGTTTCCATAAAAACTTGTAGAAGTTGCTTTCAATTTTTCTATTGTTTCTTTTAATTTTGATATATTCATTTTTAATAAAGCATATTGCATAGCACATTTATCATTACCACCACTTGTTATGTCTAAAGTTTTTGGTCTAGGAATAATCTTATTAAAATCTACATATTCCTCTTCTTGTTCGTTGGTGGAGATTATCTTATCAATAATCTCTCCACCTCTGCTCTTAAATTTTACTTTATTTGTTACCCAATTAGGCATTTTAATCTCCTCCTATTCTTCTACACTTGTATATTCTACATTAACTATTTTATATGAAGATTTTGGCTTTTCAACTTCTTCAATGTCAACTACAAATGTAAAACCTCCAAATGTATAACTATATCTTTTACTATTTATTTCTTCAACTTTAATTTTTAACTCATTGTTTTGAATAGTAAAGAAGTCCTTTAAATCAACTATTCTTACAACTTTATTTATTAAATAATTTACAACCCATTCTGCTCTTTCTAAATTCATTTTAACTACCTCTTTAACCTTTCTACTTCACTATAATATTTCTAACTACTTCTTTTACTTGTGTTTCACTAGGAACACCATTGTTATTGTAATATAAATTTTTAATGTCGTTTGATATTTCATAACAAATATTGAATAAATCAGTTTCGTCATAATTTTTAATATTCATAACTACTTCATATTTTTGTAATAAACCACTCGTTGCTCCCATTAATATAATTTCAAGTCCATTGTCAGTATCTTTTACACCAACACCCTTTAATGTTTCTAGTGGCTCATAATTCATTTCTTCTTCGTCTTCGTCGTTATACAACTCTAATTTACCAATACAATCTCTTATATAATCAACCCAATTTTCAAAATCATTTATGCTTTCTCTAATTGTAAAGTTTCTTCTATAATCATTGTCTTGTCTATGTATATCAATTTCTTCGTCTATATCAAAATTTTCAACAAATCGTCTTAATTGTTCTAACAAATTATTGCTACTATCTTTTTCAATAGTGATAAACATATCAACACCTCCGTCAGTATAACTTTCTAATTCTAAATCGTCTGCACTTTCACTAACATTAAATAATTCTTCTAACATTTCTCTTTCTTTACTTGTAATTTTCATAATCAATTCTCCTTTTCTTTATTACATACTTATTATATCATATACTTTCATTTAAACGGGTATTTTATTAAAAATATTTTTC
>JBJEXV010000010.1:2432-11598 GCA_051886175.1 Candidatus Coprovivens sp.
ACCTCCTTTAGAAATTGCAACCTAATTTTCTATATTTTGCAAAATCTTTTAATGCTTGTACTTCACTTGTACTAGGCTTTCTATTATGTAAACCTCTAACTTGTACTATATCGTTATGTCTAACTTCAAATGTAATTAAACTTTCGTCTTTATCAATTCTTAAGAAGTAAATTAAACACTCTCCGTCAATAACTCTTTTAATATAACTTGCAACACAATGATTAAGTGTATCTCCCTCTTTCTTAAGGTCATTACTATTCTTTGGTGCAACTACAATATATTTTTTACCTCTATAAGGCTTAAAATCTTTATATCTGCTTTGGAATATTTCCTCGTTTTCTTGTTCTACTTTTACATTGTGATTACGACTTGTTATATCGTGTGTTTGTTTCAAATAACTTGAATATAATGTAGGCTTGATATTATCTTGTTTACACATTTTTAAATAATCTCTTAATTCACTAATAAAATCTCTAATTCTATTATAACCTTGATTAATTGTTTCATTGATTACATAATTTGCAAACTTACCAAATGAATAATTATCTTCAAATACTTCTTCATTAGCATAATTACTTAATATAGTATTTAATAACCCACTATTATTTGCTCCATAATAATAATTATTACTATAATCAATATTATAAAATTTTAAATCTTCCTCATAATTTTTCATTTCGTCAATTATTTCAAACCATTCACTTTCAGTTTTATTAATACCATATTGTTCGTTTTTACTTCCATTGATATATTCCCTATTATCAAACAATACTCTTATTGTACCTCTTTCAACTGCTTTGTTATAAGTTTCTTGTGATACACCTATAATTTTATATATAGGTAGTGCTTGTTCTAAATTTAGTTTCAATAAATCGTCCATTATTTCTTTTGGAGATGTCTTTAATATAATCTCAAAAGACTTGTTAGATAAATTTTTCTCTCTTAATTCTTTTAAATTATATTTACCTTGATAATCTACACCATATAATTTATTAATAAAAACATTATCTTTAATTCTTGCTAGTGGCTCCGTACTGCTCCAACTATTTTCCTCAATAACATTTTCCTCTTCTAAATGTAACCCAACCACTTTTGGCTCTAAAAAACTAACTACTCTTTCCACCATTAATTTTGTATTAATTTTAGTATTATCTCTGCTAATATTATACTTATATTCCTTTGTTATAATACTTGCTAATTCATAACTATAACCAACTACCACATTAATTGTATCACTTTTATTATAAATAGTATAAACAATATCGTCTGCTCCTACTTCGTCAACTTCTAGTCCCGTTGCAAGGTCATAAAACTTTTCTGCAACTCTTCCGTCGTATCTAACAATATTTTTATTTGGTAAAGGTTCAAAACTTTTAGAATATGCTTTTTCTAACTCGTTATGTAGTTCTACACTTTTTAATTCAACTTCTTTTTGCATTTTAGCAATTTCTTTTCTAATTTTAGATATAACCTCTTCACTATTTGTGTCTGCATTTAACAAACTTGATAAATCGTGTTCCTCATTTTTATAATATTCTCTAATATAATTAGTTGTTTCCATAATATAAACCTCCTTTATTAATAATCAATATCACTATCGTCGAACATATCACATTTTATTAAAATATCTCTAGTGGTGTTGTATTCTTTAATGTCGTCTTTAACATTTACTAATAAATCACTTAATTCCCCTAAACTTCTTTTCTTTTCGTCTTTTAGATATATTCCCTCTAATATGTCTGCTAACTTTAATACTTCCTCGTCGTCTAAAGAGTTATTACTTGCTTTGATACAACTTATTCTATATAATTTATCAACTCTAGCACTTCCTAAAGCACTTAATAAGTCTATATCTTTATCTTTGCTCGTGTTATAGCACTCTCTTATTTCTTTATTATAATCAACTAGTGTGCCATAATAGAATACTTTGATTTCCCCATTTGCCATTGTGATTTTTTCTACTTTGTCATTAACATTACAAATCATTGTAATATCTTCTCCACTTACATTTTTAAAGTATAAATAATCACTAAACCAATTATCAAAATAATTATCACATACATTAATTGTCTTATCTTCAACAACCTTTGTATATATTCCAAAATAATCTGCTCCATAATCAAAATTGTTGTCATTGAAATATTTTACATATTTTTCAAATTCTTCATATTTGTATATATGTTCTAGTTCTGCAATTATTCCTTTGCCATACCAACTTATATACATATCTCCATTAAACTCACAAGTTTTATGTAATAATATATCATTGTCTTGTTTATCAACCAAAATCATTTTACCTCTAGTCATAATTAATTCCTCCTTTTACAATATTTCCTCACAACTATTAAGGTCAACTATTCTAAAATCGTTTCCACCACAATATTTATGTACCCTATTTCCTTGCTTAAAACCATTTAATACCCTTGTTGTCATTTTTTGTCTATAAAACACTTTACCACATTTAACACAAGTTATTTCCCATTTATAATGAATTTCTTTTGTAGGTCTAACTTTATTTGCTTTCTCATATATTTTGTTAATACTTGTAGTTCTTGTTATATGATAATCAGTTCTATTATTTACATAACTAGCATAATATTGCCATTTTGCTTTATGTCCTATTGTATCTTTAAAAGTGTGTAGAATTTCGTGAATAATAGTATTTTTTATATCGTGGTCGTCCCCTATTTCTAACAACCAACTTGATATATTAATATCTTGTTTTTCACAACATTGTCCTAGTCTTTTCTTTGCTCTATAATTAATTGTATATCTAATATTATCTTTTAGCATTTTACCTAGTCCAATATCTCTTAATTCCTTTTCACTTTCTTTTGCTAGTCTTTGCAATTTTTGATTAAGTGTTTCACTCATAATACAACCTCCGTTCTTAAAGAGTATTTCTTCCTCTTTACACCTATATTATAGCACAACATTTTCATATATAGGACTTTTTAATTAAGAAATTAGAATGAATTTTTCATTTTTTTCAATATTATTGCCAATATTTTCATTAATTAAATCTACTATTAAGTTATCTTCCTCTTCTCCTTTGTTTTCAACAAGTTCACAATACCACCCGTTGTGTATTCCGTTCAACTCGTCGTCATTTCCTAAATATACTCTTAATTTAGATAAATCATAACCTCTGCTTTGTAGCATATTACATAAATTGTAAATATCATTCATTGTTAGTTGTTTCATATTTTCCACTCTCCTTATATTCAATATACCAACTATCGTTTTCAAAATATTTATCACAACCTATACCAATAATATCTTCATTATATAGTATTTGATAACAAACATTTTGCTTTTCTAATTCTTTTTTCTCTGCTTGTAGGTCATTAATATATACAATAACCCAATAACAAGATACAATTACTAAACCTATTAATAAGGTACATAATATACTAACATATATTTGCATTTTTCTTGCCATTTCTTTTAATTCCATAATTTACCCTCCTAACTTAATGGTATGTGATTTCTAACTTTAAAATTATGCACTGCACATTTTCTATTGCATACATTAAAATCAATATCTTTCATAAGTTGCATTAATTCTTCCATACTTTCTAAAACATTATTTTCCTTTTTAAAATCATATACACAACTATATAAATTGCTATAATCGTGTTCTTTCTCTCCACTCATATATTCTACATAACTCATTTGTATTGCTTTATCTCTGCATTTTGATAATTTGTAATATAAGTTATTATATTCTGCACTACAATATTTTTCTACTAATTCTAGTCTTTTTAATAAATCTTCCATAATCTACTCTCCCTCATTATCACTAAACATATCTAAAAAGTCTAGTGCTTGATAATTTCCAAAATCAGTTATTTCTCTTAATTTGTCATAATAATCAAAATTGTCCTCTTTTTGTGATAATTCGTCTAGTGCTTTAATTAAACCATTTTCAAGTTTCTTAACATAATCTATATTTAATTCGTGTACTAGTTCCATTTCACTCTCATTGCCAATTTGATTAATTATATCTAGTGGTGCAATTATTTTATCAAAACATTTCTGCATTGTTTTTTCTTTGATTTTAAATAAATTTCTATCTCTATCAATAACAATAACATAAGGCTTTTCGTCAAACATATTAAATTACACCTCTTTCTTTTAATATTTCATAAGCACTATATTCACTTTTAGATATAGGCTTTACAACCATATATACAACACCATTTACAAAATCTTGCATAATATAGTCTATTATTCTATAACCTCTGCTCCTTAATTCTATTGTTGCTCCAATAGGTAGTAAATTTGTTGCTACACCATTTCCTATTTTGCTATAATTGATATTTTCATATATCATTATATTAAACATATTATCTACCTCCATTTGCTAATTTTTCTAATGTTTCAGTATCTAGCATAATGTTTTTAAATAGTATTTCTTCTTTTGTCTTTTTAGTATCTACTATATCAATATAATCACTTTTAGATATATCAGTATTACTTTCAAGGTCAAGAATATGTCTTTTCCCATTTTCTTCTTCAATAATCATTACACCTTGTTTATTTCCATAACCTTGTTCGTGATTTTTATTTACCATTATTACATTTTTCTTTGTTCTTACTTCTTTTATCATTTCTTTTACCCTCCTCGTGTTATATATACCTACTCTATGGGCTTTATGAATAGCACTATACGGAACGGAGGTATAATACTATTCATAAAACCTATAAAATAGGTCTTTTGCCCTTATAGGCTTTGTGAATAATACCTCTATGTTAATGATAGTAAAAGATATTGAAAATGATGAAAGACTTTTACTACATACAACAAGTAATGTTGCAAAAATTATATTTCAATAATTTAGATAAATTATTTTTTTTAGAGATATTACTCACAAAACCCATAAGAGTTTTGTTCGTCGTGTTATAACCAACGACTTTTAGATTTTTTTAGTCCTATCACAAACCCATATTTGCCACTTTTTACTATATAAGAATTTTGTTTTACTCTTATTAAAAATTCATTATTTTTGGCTTTTTTATCGTGTTTTAAGACTAATTTTGTTAATTTTTTACACATTTTTTCATATTTTCTTCTGCTTTTGATTTCTTGTGTATCAATTAATTTTAGTGTGTTTATGGCTCTTATTTCCATAATCATAATTATCACTTCCTTAATTACATATACATTATAACATAAGATTTCTATATATAGGACTTTTTTAAAAAGTTCTTTTTAATAAATTACAACTTTCTACTTTTTCTATTCCTACTAAACCAATTTCACTGCAATAATTATCAGTTCTATTCCAAACATAAGCATATAATTGTTTATCTTTTATATCTGCTCTATCACTCTCCCACTCTTCCTCGTGATTACTGACATATAACATAGTATATAATTGTCCTATATCAGTATTACTATATACAATATGATAAACATAAGCATTGTATTCTTTTTCAAAATCATTTATTGCTTTGATTAATTCAGTTTCCTTTTCTTGTACTTCTCTTATCATATATCTATCACTTATATATAATTTTTCACTAAATCGTGGCTCTAAACCTAATAATTCAATTCTTGTCTTGCTTTCTTCTTTTTGTTTTTGAATAGGCTCATATTCTCTTGTAGGAACGGCTTTTACTTCAACATCTCGTCCTATTGCTTTCTTTAAACAATATGCTTTCTTATAGTCCATAGTTTCAATAAAACTATTATATTCACTATAATAAAAACTTCCACTTGTACCTTTTGGCTTAACATAACCATAAGTATTGCTATATAAATAGTATTTACCCTCGTGTTTTTCTTCTAAAAATTGCATAAATACTTCGTGGTATCTTTCTAATACTTCTCGTGTTCTTATCTTTTCCTTGTTATACTCTTCTGCTCTATAATATACTTTACTTTTTCCGTCTTTACTTTCCCACTCTAAAACATATTCATAGTTGCCACTCTCTATTTCTGCTTGTGTTATAGGAGTATATGTACTGCTTATTTGCTCTCCTAAACAATATCTAGTATAGTGCATAGTAGATAATTCATATAAATCATATTCACTATATCTTGCTCTTATTTCTTCATTTGTTTTATAGTAAGCATAATTCCAATTATAACAACTATCATTTAAAGATAAACCACCACCATTTATTCCTCTCATAAGTTCTAGTTCTTTTTCGTGATAATCATTACAATTTTGCATAAATTCCCATTTATGATATGTTAAAGGTCGAACATTACTACAAGCACTTGTAATAAATATTTTACCCTCTTTTGGCTTTCTTGTTATACATTTTACCTTTTCATAACTCATAACTATTCCTCCTATTTTTTGGCTATTGCTCTTTCGTGTTGTTCTTTTTCTTTTTTACTTCTACCATACATTTTATCTTTTTGTCTTTTTATGGCTATTCTATTCCAATTTGCTTTATTTGATTTCTTTCTTTTTTGTAAAAGTCTTTCATTTATACTATATAATTTCAAATATAATTCCATAGCATACATATCTTTTATATTTTCTGCTTTTGCTATGAAGTTATTATCAAGTTGTGTTATAGTGTCTTTATTAATATTGTATAAATATAACTCTATCTCTTGTAAAATTTCTAAATCTTTATTTGATATATACACTATAATTCCTCCTCAATTAAACTATTGTATGTTAAACCCTCACTATCAGTATAAACATTTCTTTCAACTTTGCATTTTGTATCAAAATATTCTTTTTGGTCGTTATATATTTCCATAACCCTATCATAACCTAATATATCAATATATTCGTCTGCATAAGGTCTATGATAATATTCACTACAAGCATTGATACAAACACTAGTAAATATATCATTTCCATATATTAAACAACTCATAATCATTTCTCGTAGGTTCATTTCCTCATACAATTTTCTTGCACTTGAATTGATATTTTTCCACTCTTTGTTATTAAACATAAGGCTCTTGATTTCTTTAATTTCTTTACTATTCATACATAGTTCTCCTTTCTCTTTACACTTATATTATAACATACAATTTTTATATATAGGACTTTTAATTAATTTTTGCACTTAAAATTTCTTTTTTTATTTTCTTGATTTCCTCTGCCGTGTATTCATTACAAATCATTTCATTTGATATAATAGTATTGCATACACCCTCTTTTAGTGTCTTATAATCAAATTTATTTCCATTATAATTGCCTATCATAAAAAACCAATTTGCATAACCCAAACCAAAACAAATGTTTGCTAGTTCATAACTATAATTTGCTCCAATATAGGCTAGTGTGCCGTGTACCTCTCCTAATTCTTCATAGTCAATTTCTTTTTGCAAATCTTCCAAATCATTTTTAAATACATTACAATTATATAAAAATTTATCTTTTGCTTTCATAATTACCTCTCCCAATATTCTCTTATTCTAATAATAATACCCTCTAATTCAGTATTATAATATACCTTTTCTGCTCTTAAATTTTTAATGGTATCGTATGATTTTATACTATTATTAAATCTTATAAATTCCTTGTTAAATGATACAATATAATAATCACAAGTAATAATTTTCTCGTTTGTACCTTTGGCTCTTGCTACCCTTTTATTATACTTAAATTCAAGATATAAATTGTCCGTATCAAACATATATATAATATTTTTTAGTTGTTGCATATTTCCTCTTTTTCTACTGGTGGTAGTATGTCTTTTTTAGTCCAATATTCTATTGAATAACCCATACCATTATCATAATTGATAGCAACTATTGTGTCGTCGTCTAAATCTTTTAACTCGTGAATTAAATCGTCAATTTCCCAAGTTTCTGCTCCGTTATCAATTAAATCTTGCTTTACTTTTCCAACTTCTCCTAGACAAACTCTGCCGTTATCATAGATTTCTTTCATAATTACACCACCTTAAATCTTAACATATTATCGTTATATATTTCTATTGTATAACCACTTCTTAATAAAATCATAAGCATTTTGCTATCTATTAGTCCGTGTTCCATTTCCAAAATATACTCGTTGTTATTATCTTTATTAATTTTGATAATTTCCCATAATCTTTTTTCGTCCATACAACCACTTTGTAAACCAAATAGTTTTATGATTTTTTCAGTTTTTAAATCTTCTATTTTCATAATTTACACCTCTAATCTTCTAATAAATACCCAAAACTAAATTCTTTGTATCTATATGCACTATAACCATATTTTTTAATATATTCTGCTTTCATATCTTCCATATTTTTCTTACTATAATTTCTATGATATGAATAATACTCAAATTCTCCCGTGTCGTGTCCGTTGTCCCAAAAACCTCTATACTTTCTTAATCTCATAATTAATCAAATCTCCTATCGTTAATTCTCTCCTTGATTTCCATTAATTCTTGTGTATATTCTTTTTGTTGCCACTCTGCCTTAATCATATCTTTTTGTAGGCTTGTTAATCTTGTTATGTCGTTCTTTTCCTTGTATTGTGTTATATAAGATTTTAAATTGTCCTCTAGTATTGTATCAATTAAACCACTCATACAACTTTCATAAGTGTATCTCTCCCAAGTTCTATTGATATATTTCACTTTTCTGCTTTCTACTTCTCCCCAAGGTGCTATTAGTGTGCTTTTATGTCCCCAAGCACGACTAGTTTCCCAATACTCATTTACAATATTATATTCTCTTCCATTTTTACAAATTATTTTTTTAATTTCCATAAGTTTTCCCTCCTCTTTACACTTTAATTATACCATAAGATTTTAAAATATAGGACTTTTAATCAATTATTTCAAGTTTTTCAATATAATATGTTATTCTATTTATCTCGTACTCGTTGCCGTTTTGTTTATAGTTTTCTATATTCTGCAATAGATATTTTTCTGCTTTTTTATAAGTTGTAAAACAAACCTCGTCAACAAGTTGTAAATGGTCGTAAATGTCCGTATATTCCATAAAAATTACATACATAGTTTTCGCTCTCCTAACACTCAAAATATAGTATCATATCAACTGCATTTTGAAAATTTTGGCTTTCTAACTCTTCCACCAATTCTGCATAATCTTGTGGGAACATTTCCTCCATTGTTTCCATACTTGCTAATAATCTGCCGTAAAAACCTTGACTACTTGCTAATGATTTTATTGTTTCTTTAATTTCTTTTATTTTCATTTTCCGTTCCTCTCTTTCTTTACACCTATA
>JBJEXV010000010.1:11698-17738 GCA_051886175.1 Candidatus Coprovivens sp.
ATAATGTAGTCGTGTTGTTATAGTGTTATGCTCCAAATCTTTCTCAATTTCAAATACTAAATTTCCCTTGATAAAATATTCAGTTATATAATTTAAGTGCATAGTGCCAATATATCTATTAGTACGGCTCTTGCTTTCAGTATAACCCTTATTTCTCAATTCTTTTCTAACTTGTTTTAATAACTCGTTTACCTCGTGTGTTATAGTCAAATCAAACATAGTTTTCCACCTCTTAATCTTCTAATTCTTCTGCAATAGATAATTCAAATTTTCCAATAAATCTCTCTAAAAATTCAAGCATAATATTAAAGTCCGTTTCCGTAAATTCTGCCTTATACTTGCTCGTGTAGTCGTAATCCAATTCATTATCAAATTCATTTTGTAGTGCATAAATTAAATCTTTTACCTTTTCAATAGTGATTTTTTTATCTTCAAACATAATTTTCCCTCGTTTCCATTCTTTTCCACGGCTCGTGTTATGGCTCTGCTTTCCATAACCTTATATTCCGTGATTTCTTTCCATAATTTTACAATATGTGATTTCTTTCCGTTTTGGCTTGTTATTCTTCAGTTAAACCAAATCTAACCTCGTCCAAATCAACTCTATTAAAATTGATTTTGTCCCCATAGTTAAAGTCTTTTAAAATGCCGTATAATTGCATATCACTCAAATCTTTTAACTTGTGCGTGTTATTGACAATTCTAGTTATATTTTGGTAGTTTTCATAGTCGTTATTCAACCATAGCATAACTAACCAAGTGTCCCTATTACACCACCCGTTATAGTCCTCAAATTCTAAATTGTATTTTTTAGCATATTCAGTTTTAAATTCTTTATTATTCATATCTCATAACCTCACTTTTTTATTATATGCAAGGAAGATTTTTTTTGCTCTTCCTTGCTCTTTACACCTTAATTATATCATATACCTATCAAATTATAGGACTTTTAATTAAAATTTTTCAACTTTTTTGATAATTTCTTGTTTTAGTTTATAAAATTCTATATTCATATTATCAAGTTGCTTTTCTAAATTCTCCAAAAAGTCTATATCTTCATTATAAGATAATTTTTCTAGGTCGTGCATAGCAACTTTTATATCTACGATTTTTTTGTCGATTTCTTTATAACTATCAACTAAAGTTTTAAAATTATTAATTCTTTCTTTTTTAAACATATTATCTCCTCTTTTCTGCTTTAATTATACCACCAAATTTTGAAATATAGGACTTTTTTTAAAATTTCCCCACGATTTTTTAAATTCGTGTTATAGTAGGCTCTAAAATTCCCCCACAAACTTCAAAATGCGTGTTATATTCCCCACGATTTCACGATTTCGTGTTATGCAAACATTCGTTCGTTATGTTATCGAACACTTGTTCGTGCTAGTCTGTCAACCTTTTTTGGTTGACAAACACTTGTTCGCTATTCTAAATTCTCCAAAAAGTCTATTTTTTTATACTTTTTTATTTACAAATTAATTATATCATATACCTATCAAATTATAGGACTTTTGTAAAATTTTACAAAAAAAACACAAATTTACAAAAAACTATTTACAATTTTTTTTATTTATGGTATTATAATTATAGTGATAAGGTTATCACTAGAGAGGAACGGGAGAAAATGAAAAAAAGAAGAGTTTTAAAGAATTATATATCATTTATATTATACTTTATTAATACGGCTTTAATTATGCTTGATATAATGCTTTTGGCAGAGTTAAACACTTGCTATCTATTTTATAGTATATCAATTAATATTATAACTTTAAACACTTATATTATACATAATTTTAGTAGTAAATCATTTAATAATAAATATATGTATATTTTTAATGATTAAGTATATAATAATATTAAGAAATTAAGGTTAAGGATACAAAAAAAAACAAAAAAGGAACGGAGAAAAAAAGAAAATGAAAAATGATTATATTTTAGATTATATTAATAATAATGGTGGAATAACACTAGACAAGGAAAGCAAAAAAGCAGAATTAAAAAAAGGCTTTATGGTGTCGCTTTATGGTAGCGAGTACAAAACAAACGACAAAAAAGAAGTACCAAAAAAAATAAATGAATATATAAATAATATACAAGATAAAGAGGGCTTGTTTGTGGGTGTTTGGCTTGATGGTGGCTTTTATTATGTCGATTATAGTATTAATATTATTGACGAGGTGGAGGCTTTAGAGTTTGGAAAGAAAAACAAACAAATTAGTATTTATAATATAAAAGATAATAGTTATTTATATATAAAAGATTATAGTTTTAGTAAATATTATACTATATATGAAGTAATAAAAGATAAAAATGAAAATATAATTGATTATAAAATCGACACACAAAAAAATAATATAAATGAATTAGTTAATTATTTTAACTTAAATATAAAAACGATTAAAAATTCAATTTATAATGAATTAAAGGGCACTTATAATCAATTGATTAATAGTAAGTATATTATTATAAAAGATTATGAACTAATGAATTAATCTAAAAAACGGCACTTGTTAAAAGGTGCTTTTTTTTAGTGCCCTCCACCACTCCACCATTAAAAAAGTATTGTTTTTTTATGATAAGGGGGACACTTTACAACCTAGAAAGCAAAAAAGCCCGTTTTATAAGGTGTGCTGGTCTGTTCGCACACCTCCCTTACGAAATCCCACTTTCCAGCCACCTCACCCCTCACCTCTCATCGCCACTTCCTTGTATTACAAGCCCTCTCCTCTTGAGGGTATTTTTTCGCTAAACTCCTTGTAAACTAAGGCTTCCTTACTCTTTACACTTGTCGCATCACTCCACACTCATTTTCCTCCCTCCTTCACAGGTGAAATATTTGCCACTACAAAAAAAGAGACATACGTCTCATTTAAAGGCTCATACAGACTCCTTAACCTTTTTCAGGTATAAATATCTTAAACCCTCATAAAACAACGCTCTACGGGCTTAAAATGGCTCTCAGGGGGTACTTTACGATATAATATTTTCTCATTGTCTCAAAAGGGGTAGGGGTTTAGTACCCGCACTCACTCCTCTCAAAGCTCTCCAACGAGCAAAGCTCGGCTCTCTGAACTCTAGCGTTCTCTGATAATTATTGTACTTTGCGTGAGCATATTGGAGCCAGAGCATAAGGTCGAGGACATTTTCAAAATCTTTTTCTTAGACTCCTAGAACATAAGCACTACTTCCAACGCGTATGGAGTAGTGATAGATTTTGGAAATGCTCCTCTCCCGAACGACATTCATCGTTCCTACACAGGCTCCCAATTTTACACTCCTCAGAGATGAATGAGTTCGGACTCCCTGATAGCGATTTTTAGACTTCTAAAAGTGAATGTGGTATGTTTTCGAGAAAAAAACATCCCAAATGCGCTCTCAACCCCTTGAAAATAAAGGCTAAAAAGAGCGTTTCCTTAAAAGTATTATATAGTATAATATACGAGTGAGGAGTCAGAGAATACCCCAAACCCCAACGCCAAAAACATCCCACGATTTTTAGACACAAAAAAAATGGCTGTGTAGCCATTATTTGCGTGCAAAGTTAGTTGCTAGATGGTAACGTCTTCTCTTGGCTGGACTTTCTGGTGTTGCCTTAAAAGCATTCCAACATAACGCACTTAATAATAAATTAAACATATTCTAAATTCCTCCTTTTAATATTGTTCCCCTTGATTGATATTAGTATACTACAATAATGAAAATTTGTCAATATTTTTGAAAAATTCATTGACTTATATAATATATTATGTTATTATATATATAAAGATAGGAGAGTAAGGAAGGTGGATAATGTGAAAGTTAAAATAATCAGGGGAGCAAACATAGAAGACTTAATAAATAATTTTATAAAGGATAAGGTTGTTGTAGATATTAAATACAATACACCATTCGTTGTGAATGGTAGTAGTGTCAAAGGATTTGATTTTGATATATATGATAGCGTATTGATAATGTATAAAGAACGACCTAAGACACATTGGGAATGGGAGAATAAAGAGAGGTAAGGCATATGTGGACTGAGAGTTTATGGGAGTCGAAATTGGAAGCAGACTTATATCGTAAAGAAGTTGAAGAACTTGTGGACAGCGGATGTATTGATTATGAAGGACAACCTGTGAAATGTCGATATTGTGGTAGTAAGAAGTTAAAAGAGTGTAATAAGGAAATTGGTGGTTACAATATTCCAGAAGGTTGTTTATGTGAATATGATGTGTGCTGTGAAGAATGCGGTGAGATTGTGGCACATTGGGCATATGGAGGCTGGGATTACTAATGAAGGAGGATAAAAATGAGTATTATTAAGAGAAGACCTTATGTATATTTGGTGGCATATACATTTAAGAATGGAAATGGTTGTATAGTAATTGATATGAATAAGAAAATAAAAAGAGCCAAGGATTTAAACTTAATTAAAGAATATATAGAAAAGCAAAACGAACTAGTTGATAATGTTGCAATAATGTCGTTTACGTATATAGGGAGAGAGTAAGATGGGTATTGATGAATTATTAAGAGGTTATTCAGACCGAGATGAATATATTGCTAGAGATATGATTATTTTAGAAATATTAATAAACAAAGGATTGATTACTAATGAAGATATATTAAAAGCATTTACTTCAGAAAAATTAACAGAATATATAACATCAATTCAAGAAGCAAACAAAGGGATTAGATAAAGATGATATTGTTTAACGAAGTTAAAAGATTGGCGGAAACATCGGAAGATGCCTTTATGCATTTTTATAATATAATGTCAAGAAAAGATAGTGGTGGTAAAGATATATTATATATATGTTCGACAGCAAAAATGGCTGATGAAGTTTTTGCTGAACTAGCCAAAAACTATTTAGATGGTGAAATACATAAGAATAAAAGATATTTAAAAAGCAAGGATGGCGTTGGTATTTGGGTACATCCAATAATGATGTTGCCACCTTGGTTACCAGGGCATAAATTTAAAAATATAATATTTGAGAGGTGAGTGAATGAAGATTGATTTAAAATGCGGTGATTGTTTAAAATTAATGAAAGATATACCTGATAATAGCATAGATTTAATAATTACAAGTCCTCCATATAATATAGGTAAAATGCACTCCAATAGATTACAGTTTGGTACCTATGATGGTAACGATATGAAAGAAGAAGATTACCAAAAATGGCAGGTAAAGGTTTTAAACGAATGTTTTAGAATTTTAAAAGATGATGGAAGTATGTTTTATAATCACAAAGTAAGAATTAAAAATGGCAAAGCTATACACCCACTAGAATGGATAAAAAAATCAGATTTCATATTAAAACAAGAAATAACTTGGGATATGGGCAAAAGTGCAAATTGTGATAAGATAAGATTTTTTCCTTTTAGTGAAAGGATATATTGGTTGGTTAAAAATGAAAAAACGAAGATATATAATGAATTAAACCTAAGTGATGTATGGAGGGTTGTTCCTAAACATAAAAGAAAAGATATAGGGCATATAGCAGTAATGCCTACAGAAATAGTAACAAATATTCTTGAAAGTATACCAAATGTTGATGATAAGACTGTTTTAGACCCATTTCTTGGTAGTGGAACTACTGGTATTGGTTGTAAACAATATGGATGTAATTTTATAGGAATAGAAATAGATGAAAAATATTTTGAAATAGCAAAAGAACGAATAGATAAGGAGGAGTAGTGGTTATGGAAATCAAAAGAGAAAATGTCGAAGAAATAAAGAAGGATATTAAGGAATGTTTACGTGATAATACAAAAACAATAAAGTTTGATTGTGGTGGACGTGGAAGTGGTAAGATATATGAGTTAATTACAGCATTAGATGAATGTTTGTGTGAGCTTGACAAAACAAATAAAGAACTTATTAGTAATCAAAAAAGTATGAAGATGACTACCGACGTCTTAATTAGAAGAATAGATAAAGCACTAGATTTATTAGATAATTACAGTATTGATTATACCTCTCTAATGGCTGGATATGAAAATGCTAATGATAATATTGTAAATGAAGCATATAGTATATTAAAGGATGGTTTA
>JBJEXV010000010.1:17838-41414 GCA_051886175.1 Candidatus Coprovivens sp.
TGTGAGCCAGATGACAAAGGTGCTTTTAAATGTTGGGTAATAGGTGGATAGTATGAAGTTATATGCTGTTTACAAAGATGGAATGTTGTATAAATCCTCGTATGACCAAAACACACCATTCTATGAAACCATTAAAGGCGCCGAGGCGGCAATTAAAAGCCAAACAAATAGAAGAAGTTTACCATATGATATGACTGTTCATAAAGAGAAATATACTGAGAAAGATATACAGGACTATCTTATGGAACAAAAGAAACGATATACTATTGTTGAATTTAGTGTTAGGGAAAATGGAGTTGTCGGTTGTGAAAAAGAATAGAATATATGTAGTTAAATCTGGAGATAGTTTGGAAAATATCGCTAAAGACAATAATTGTTCACTAGAACAACTCTATAAAACAAATGGGTTATCTAGTAATATGATTTATCCAGGTCAAAAACTTATTATAGAAAGGTGTGTGGGTAGTATGAGTGTTAAGATGGATTGCTGGGTATTTGAATGTAAAAAGTGTGGACATCTTATCTTTATTAAAAAGGACAAAGGGTTAACGAAGTTGTTTGGATACCAGTGCCCAGGATGTCAAACTTTAGATAATAGAAATTGGGTGTTTGTAGGAGAGGGTAATAGTAAAACATTTGAATGGAAGTAAATAAAAAGGAGACTGTTTATGATGATTAAAAGAAAATGTGAAGAATTTGTTGAAAGTAATATTAAAGGATATGAGGTTGCTAAGCATTTTTATAAAGAGCATTTAGTGGCTATGACTATTAGTGGTGGTTTAAAAGGTAAAGATGTGTATATTTATGATGAATATCATATGGATGCCGAAGATGATGATGAAAGAATTGTTTTAGGTATGAATACGTTGGAAGAGTTACTTAACGAAAGACCTGATGATGTAAAAGAAATGATTTTATATTTTTTAGATAAAGGGGCTTTAAAGGATTTCTTCTACTATGATTTTGGTGAAGGTAAGTGTATAGAAAGAATACCAGATGTAAAGAATTTAGATGAGTGGGAAGAAAAACAATTAATTCCTATATTAGAAAACTTTGAATTATTTGGGAGCGGTTCTAACTTTGCTGACTTACGTAAATGTAATCATCTAATAAAAGGTGGTAAGGCGTTAGACTTCCTTACTGACATAATTGATATGTATGGTTTTGTAAAATTTGGTGATAGTTTAGAAATAGGGAAAATATCAATGACAGAAGAAGAATATGAGGAGTTGAAAGAACTATGGTAAAAGAATATTTATTTAAAGTTACTAAAGAACAATACATAAAAGTCTCCGCTACCAATAAAGAAGATGCTTATGAATTGGCAGAGGAAAATAGCCTTATTGATACTAGAGATGAAGAGGTTGTCGATGTAGAATTGGTAGATGTTTATGAAGAGGATATAGATGCTATTTGTGACGATTATAGATTAGGAATGTATGATGATGTAGAGGAGGATGTTTACGATGACGAAGAAACAATTAACAAATATTTTTATGGAAGCTAAAAGAAACAAATGTGATATATGTGTGGAGTTAACCATTCCAGGTCAAGATGATACAGAGTTTATTATTAATAGAAATAAAAGTATAGAAAATAAATTAGAGTATTATCTTAAAACTTATGATAGTGAATTAAAACATTGTAGAAATAACGATATTCGTATCGTGAATGCATTTGCTATGGATTTTTATTTAGGAGGTGATTAGTATGAACAAAATAAAAGAAAAGATAAAAGGGTGGTTTTTAACAGACGAGGATTTTGAAGAAGATGATGACTTTGCTACTAAAAAAGAGTTTTGGTATTTTATAGGAATGTGTGCTGGTTGGATGATAGTTATAGTTCTTGGATTATTAACCTGGGCATTTATGGCTATGAGTACTGATTTGGCACAAAGAGTACAAGAACAAGAGTCACAAATCGATAATCTTACATATGAGTCTGTGAGATATAAAATGATGTATGAGGACTTATATAATACATATGTTTATCCACAAGAAGCTGGTTATGAGGAGGGAAATAATAATGAGTGATGCAGAAAGAAGAACAATAGAAAAATATGTGCTTGAAGTATTTCATTATGAACATCAGTGTTCTACAGAAATATTAGCTAGAATAATGTTGTTGTGTGAATTATTAATTGAAAAAGGTATTTTTACCGATAAGGATATTATGGAAAAACTAAGTATAGTAAATATTGCTGAAATAATGAATGAATTAAATTATGGTGATGATACTTGGAAAGAGGAGGAAGTTAATAATGAGTCAAATTAATTTTAAAGGTAAATATTTTAGTAAAAATGAGGATGCTGTACACGTTTCTGACAAAACAACGCAAGAAATGGTTGATGGTGTCATAGAAGATTTAATAGCGTCAAAAGAAGATGTAGATTTCGTGTTTCAAGCAACTGGCGATACATTAGTAGCTGGGGCAAAGTGGGACGAAGAAGGAGAAATAGATATTATAGTTACTCAAAAATATTCAGAGGCCTGCTTATTAAAAGATAAATATGGGAATTATCAACCTATTGATTGGATGGAAGAAGAGGAAAATATATACGAGGATATGTCTAAAGAAGAATTAATAGATAGAATAAGATATTTAGAGGAACAAAGAGCTGAATACAATCCTAGACACGAAATATAATTTGACAAGTGGGCGATAATATGTTATTATGTATATAATAGGAGGTCTAAAGGACGTGAAAACTTACATAAAATTATCGCTTTGTTTTATATTAGTTTGTATAATTTATATAGGAATTATACCTAAAAACGAGCAAAAAACGACTGAAAACGTGGTAAAAGAAGAAGAAAAAATTTTACCCTCGGAAGTTGTGATAAATGAAGAAAAACAGGATGAGGTTATTGAGATTATTGAAGAACCAAAGGGATACGCTAATTATAGATTAACTAGTTTTTGGTTTAATGATGATTATGGAACCTCGAGCTGTACTGGTTCTGGGTTATGTGAGAAAGACTTTGATATAAATAACAACGGATGGTATACATATAATGGCAAACTAGTATTAGCTGCTGCCACATATGAGTGTTTATATTCTCATAGTGGAGCTTGTAATAATTGGAATACTAAAAAAGAAGGAAAAATATATTATAATTATTATGATGAAATAGAAATTGTAATAGATAATACTGTTTATAATGGTATTATATTAGATAGTTGCGGCGCCTGTATGTATATTAACTATGAGCAGAGATTGGACTTATTTGTTAGTAGTAAAGATTATGCTATTGATAGGGGTTATAAAGGAAATAATACTATTTTTGTATTTAAGGAGGAAAAATAGGATGGGATTTTTTGAAACTAAGGAAGGAAAAGTTTATACGCAAGATAGCCTACCAGAGTATCAACTTCCAGAAAGTTATGGTGGTAACTGGACACCAGTTGTATTTAAAAAAGAACCTTATAAGTGCCCAGTGTGTAATGGAAAAGGTATTGTCCCTAATGGTTTTTATAGTTGTGTAGGAGATGTTATAATATCCTCAACGACAGCACCAGAACAATGTAGGTCTTGCAAAGGAACAGGGGTGATTTGGAATGATTGATATTTTTGATATAGGGGCAGGATGGGCTAGTTTAAAAATAGGAGAATGTGTGTTTGATGTAAGTTATTTATCAGATTTAAAAGAAGAACTTGATACCTTATTAAAATTTGATATTCACGATATTGATACTATTGATTTTAGGGCAAATAAAATTATATTAGAGGGTGAAGGACACGGCGATTTATCATTAGTTGCTTATTTAACATTTGAAGATACCAATGATTATTTACCAGATGTAGAGTTTCGTGATGAAGAAAATAGATACGATTATATATTAAACATTGTATGGCAAAATATCTATAATAGTGATAATACCCCTGCATCATTAATAAAATGTCCATATAAAGAATTTATGGATGAATATAATGATTTAACAAAAAGAATAAAAGATGATTATATAAAAAACTTTTTGTGTCCACAAGATAATAAAGAATATGAAGAAGCATTAATAAATTATTAAGAAAGAAAGGGATAGAAAATGAAAAATTATGAATTACCTATATCGCCTAATTATGTAAGTAATTGGGGAATTAAGGAGGCTATCAGAGAAATATTACAAAATGCTATTGACTCTGATAATTGCGGTCATCCAAAACAAATATTGTATAATGCAGATGGAGCGGTACTAACAGTAATTAACAAAGGAGCCAGACTGCCACTATCTTCATTAGTATTAGGATGTTCTAGCAAAGACGACATAGATGGTATGATTGGTAAGTTTGGAGAGGGATATAAACTTGCTTTAGTTGTATTATTGCGTAAAGGTTTGAAAGTAGATATTTTAAATGGAGAAGAGGAATGGAGGCCAAGTTTTAAGTTAAGTGATAACTTTGGAACCCAGGTATTAAATATTGAAGTTAGTCAATTACCAGATAATGCAGAGTGTGATGATGTGGTGTTTGCTATCTCTGGGATTGATGAGGATTTATATAAAGAGTTACAATTATTATTTCCTTGTATTAATGACGATTATGGAAACGTAGTTGAGTCAGATAATGGAGCTATTTTATTAGATAAGAAATTCCAAGGAAAGATGTATGTTGAAGGTTTATTTATACAAAGCGATAGCAATTTTCAATATGGATATAACTTTAAATCATCTGTAGTAGATTTAGATAGAGATAGGAAGGCTATCAATTATTATGAATTAAAGAAATTAACTGCGGCATCTGTTGTAACAGCAGAAAAATGTAGTACCGAAATATTTAAGGCTATCAGTAATAGTTATACAGATATTAAAGATATTACAGAAGTGTTAGACGAAGCTAGCGAGTCTTTCTTAACAGATTATAGAGATATGCTTTATGAAGAAAAAGGATTAGAAGAAAATACTTTAGTTGCTACAGAGTCTGTAATGAAACAATTAGAACAAATGGATATAGATGTTCCTATTGTAAAAGGTACAGAAATAGAAAGTTATTTAGTTGCAAAAGCAAATGATAAACTAGGATTAATTTACCAAGCAAAAGAAGAAGCAAAAAAGAAAACCAATGAGGAAGACGCCTGGGATTATGTTCTTGACTCAAGATGGTTTACACTTAAGGTATGGTTTACTAAATATTGTAAAAGAATATCAAAAGAGGGTAAAGCAGAGTTTGAGAAAATATTAAAGTATTCAGAGCCATCAGATTTATATTATATAAACAAATATATACCAGATGATTTTGAATGGACAGAAGAGAATTTTATAAATTTAGCAGAGCAAATTAAAAACCAAACTTAATCGTTTGGTTTTTTTAGCCATTCCTCAAATAAATCTCTCATTCTTTTAGATGGTATATATACATCTATAGGTTTGTCATTTCTAATAGCACTTCTAAATACAAATTGTACCAATTCTGATAGAGCAAATTTATCTTCAAACTGTTTTTCTGTTGGTATATTATTAAACGTAAAGAAGTTTTTAATTGTTGGTTTAAAAAATCTGTTCCCTATATATGCTATTGCTGTTTTATTACTATATTCATTTGTTGCTCTACAATTTATTGGAGCAAATCCTTTTGCAAAGCCATTTCTTTTTACATTATATTTATATTCTTTAAAAGTTGTCCATAACATTTTATTACCAGATACTTTAGCGTGACTTCTAAAGAAACTCCTAATGTTATTTTGAAGGGTTACCATTTCTTGTGTTCGTCTATTTCTATTAAACCAAGATATAGACAACGCTGTCCTATTATCGCCAACTTCATTAAGTTTCTGGTCTTGACAAACATTAATTAACGACTTTGTATGCCTATAATCATATATTTGTGGAGTAGGTGTTAAATTAAAGTCTTTAACATACCAATTTGCATAACTCGCTCCAAAATAATCAAAATACTTCTTTTGTATTTGTCCATCAAACATATAGGTTAATATGTATATTTGTTGAAAAGCTTGAAACACTCTATATGGAAACAGCCACATCATAGATACTATATTATTATTTTGGTCTACATAAGCAAATATATTATTTAGTTTTATCATTCTTTTATATTCGTCGAACTTACCTTGATAGTCATTATCATTCCATTCTACCATATGGGTTCTAGGATGTATAGTAACTTTATTACTTAATAATTTTAAATCAGATTTAGATACTGGTAGTTCTTCTACTATATCCGCAACCTCATCCATAATCAACACATAGTTTTGTAGAGCTTCAATAGAAACTCTATCACTATCTATTTTTTTAAATAGGGCGTGTGTTGTAACTATGTTTCTACCCTCATTAATTAATTTTGAGAAGTGTTCTAGTTTTGTCTTATTATTCTCGTCTGGAGATACAAAATTTTTATCTGGACAAGACTTTTTTATTCTTTCAACCTCACTTAAGAATGGTGTAATAAAGATATATTTTTGGTTGCTAGTATCATTATTTATTAAATTAATTAGTGCTGTTGTTTTACCAACTCCACATCCAGCGTCTACTATATTAATCTTCATTTATTTTTCTCCCTCCTAAACCTATGAATTTTATTAATTCATTAACAATATCATCACTTGGGTTGTTTGAGTGTAGTTTATATAATAAATCATATCCTCCATTATCATATATAAATTGTATAATTTTATTTTGACATTCAAAGTTTTTCCCTTGGCATTGTAAGCATTTTTTATTATTTTTTTTGTTAGAGCCAAAGTATCGAACTCGGTCTGGATAATAGTAGTTACATTCTTCACATCTCTTCCATCTATCATTGTTTTTAAGTTTTAAGTCATTTTCTATACATAAAATTGACCAAACGTCATATTGATTTATTTTAGGTGGAAAGTTGATATATAAAGGGTCTAATTTATCGGGTGTTTTTACTTTAAAATATAAACACGCTTCAAAAAAACCTTTCTCTCTAGCTCTGTATAGATTAATATTTGTTTTTCCTTTTTGAAATATATTCATATGCCTTAACAAATATTTAATGCCATTTTCATTTATACACCAGGTTTTAACTAATCTTTCTGGCGCTTTTGGATTTACAGCATATTCTATAACTTGCATATATCTAATTATTACACTATCTCTAAATTTAGAAACTTTATCATATTTACATAATATAGACTCTAAAAATCTTTTAAAAGGATACCATTTAACCCCATACTCATCTGTGATTTCATCAATCACCTTTTCTCCTATAAAAACTTTTTCTATTGTAAATTTGTCCATAATTATCACCGTCATTATTCTATCATATTATTTTATTTTTGTCAAATTAATATTGACAAATTCAACCATAAATGATATAATGTAGGTATAAAATAGGATAGAGGAAGGAGGCCTATAGGTGAAGACTGTATATGTAGATTTCGACAATACAATAGTTGAAAGTAATCAAAGAGTTATTGAAATTTTAAATGAACGATATGGTTTGTCTAAAACTGAAGATGATTTAGTTGATTATGGTTATAAATCTATAGCCCCAATCACAGAGGAAGAAAAATTAAGTATTTTTTCTAGTGATGATTTCTTTTCTAATTTAAGATTTAAAAGTGACTTTTTGAAAGTTTTAAATAAATATTCTGATAAAGTTAAGTTTATTATTACTACTAAAGGCACAGAAGAAAACTTAAAAAAGAAGAAAGAGTGGGTTAAGGATAACATACCGTGTGATATTGGATTTGTAGGAATAAATAATGATAGTTTAAGTAAAAAGCAAGTCGATATGACTGGTGGTATCCAGATAGACGATTGTACTGATGCTTTAGATACTAATGCAGAAATAAAGATATTATATAAAGATGGTCATAATTTTAGTTGGCAATCTAACTATGATAACACTAATATTTTAGTAGTTAATACTTGGAGCCAAATAGATGAGATATTATCTTTTTACTCTATATATGATTATGCAACATTAGAAGATATAAAACAATAAAAGGAGAGTTATGAATGAAGAAAATGATTTTAATTAGTGGTAAAGCAGAAAATGGTAAGACTACGACTGCTGAGTTTTTAAAAAGTAAATTAGAGGCTTTAGGAAACAAGATTGTAATTACACGATACGCTTATTATCTAAAAGATTTAGCTACTAGATATTGTGACTGGAACGGTACTAAAGATGAAAAAGGCCGAGAACTATTACAACAGTTAGGAACTAATATTATTAGGCAAAAACTTAATAAGCCAAATTTTCACGTAGGTAGAATTTGTGAAGATATAGAAATATGTCAAGATTATATTGATTATGTAATAATTGATGATGCTCGTTTTCCTAATGAAATTTATTATCCAAAAGCAATGTTTGGAGACAAAGTAGTTAGTGTTAGAGTTAATAGAAAAAATCATAAATCATCTTTAACTTCTGAGCAACAAAAACATATTAGTGAGATTGCATTAGATGATTTTAATTTTGATTTTAAAATAGAAGCTGAAGATATTAATGGTCTTTATTTAGCTATTGAGGAATTAACAACAAAAATAATATAGGAGGGGATAATGTGGCAAAAGTTTTGCAAAATTCTTATTATATATATAAAATACCATCTAATAAGATTAATCAATTAACACATTATTCTTTCAAAGAAGCATCTAGGGACGGGAATATTGTTTCTATTGGTGATAATTTAGTGTTGGCTAAGATTAGAGAATATTATCACAACGATAGAGACCACGTATCTTTATATAATCAGGTGCAGGCTATTCGTAAGGAAATGAAGGAGATACGTAAGCTACCGACTAGTAATGAAAATATTGAAAAGATAAAAGAATTACAATCTCAATTAGATGACTTATTGTTTGTTGATGATATTATTAATATTAAAGTTATTACAAAAAAAGAGTATAGAGAGTTGGGAAGAAAAGGTTTTGACCTTAATGGTAAACATTATGTTAGGTTTATGGTTGGGTCTGGTCAAATGAGGCGCAACACTGTTTCTTTTATTAATGAAGAATTATTTGAATATATGCAAGAACGTTTAATGTGTGGGTTAAATGGTAAAATTAAGACTATTAACTTAGCTAAATTATCTGCATATTTTGCATTATCATTTTCTTCTGTATTATGGGTAAGAGAACCGCGCGTATGTGTAATTAAAGATTTTGATACTGTGATACCAAATCAAAAGTTAAACTGGATTAATAAGGGAGAAGATGGTAATACAGTAACACAAATTTACAAAGACATAAAATTAAATAGTGCAGATGGTCAGGGTTTAATAAGTCCAGAAATGGCTAGATATTGGGCTGAAGATATGCACTTAAATTATGTGCCTTGTTCATTTGTTGTAAGAACAGCTTTTGTTAAGGGTAATCTAGTACCATTTGATTTTAAAGCCTATGCTAAGGAGCACGGAATATCTACTATAAAAGATAGATATGGAACTGAATATAATATTGATGATGTAGATGTTTTATTATCAGAGAGCCAATTTAAAATGGCTAAATATTATTCTTCTTGGGAGGGGTATTTAAGTTATCATAAAGCCTATAATTTAAAATGGGGTGTGGCTAGATATAATAAAGAATTTGATGATGAATATGTATTAACTAACTATCAATATATACAGGTATTAGATTTAACTAAAGAAGATATTGCTGGTTTAGTATCTTATACTACTAATTGGATAAAAAATATTTGTAGTGGGAATATAGAATACGCTTTAACTTATAATGTGGGTGTTAAAAATCCATCTTTAAGTGTAGAGAGTATTATTAATTCTTGTGGTAGTTCTTTTACAAAAGCCATTATAAAAAATCCAGATATGTTGCAGGATGGTTTTGTTCAAAGAAAGATATATAATTCTATAAAAGAAAGTATTAGGCAGGCAAAGATAGGTCGTATATGGGTAAAAGGAAATTACCAATTTATGATTAGTGACCCAGTTGCACAATGCAGAAGCGCCTTAGGCTTATCTCCAGATGGTTTATTAGAAGCTAATCACGTTTATAGTAATTTCTGGAATGAACGAGGGACGACTGGAGAAGTTTGTTTATTAAGAAGTCCACTAACACATTATTCAGAAGTTAATGTTCAGGAATTATCTAATACAGAGGAAATGAGAAAATGGTATAAACATATTTATAGTGGGATAATTTATAACATATATGACATTAGTGTTGTAAAGCACGCTGACTCAGATTTTGATGGGGATATTTGTATGTCTACTGATAATGTTTATTTTTTAAAAGGAGCAAAAAGAGACGAGTTGCCTATTATGTATGATAAGGAAGCTGTTCCAACTCAAAAGATTACATTACCAAATCAGGTAAGATGTGATATTAAAGGATTAGATACTAAGGTTGGGCAGATTACAAACTACTCTACAAGTATGCTTGCTATGTTGCCATTGTTTAGAGGAGAAAAACAGCAAGAACAAAAAGAGGAGATAGAAACACGTCTGAAACTCTTAAGAGAACTTCAGGGTGCGGAAATTGATAAGATTAAAGGTACTACGCCACCAAATTTTCCGAAATCTTGGAGACATTGGGTGAAAATAAATAAAGACGATGACGATATAACAAAAGCAGAAAAGTATAAATACAATTCAATGGTAGTTAAGAAGAAACCTTATTTCTTTATATACTTATATAATACCTTAATGAACGAATATAAGGCTTATGAAAAAAACTTTAATAGTATTAGTTTAACTCATTTTGGCGTTCCTATTAAAGTATTGTTAAGAAAAAAAGAACATACAGATGGCGAGATGAATTTAATTCGTAAATATAGAAAATACTCTCCTGTTCTTGAAACAGATTGTATTATGAATATTTTATGTAAAGAAATAGAAAATGTTGAGTTTGATATAAAATATAAACCTAATTGTGTTAGTCTTTTACCTAATTTTGCAGACAGGTCTAATATTAATAATGAGAAGTTAGAAAATCTAACTGAAATTTACAAAGAATATAAGGCACAAAGAAAATATAAAGGTATTGAAACTATGGTAAATAATGAGGGTATACAAGATGATGATATGAATGAAATATTAAAGAATATTTTATATGCAAACAAAGATGAATATAAAGATAAGATGTTAGAATTGTTTACATCATCACAAGAGTTGTTTAATCATTTGATAGTTATGTGTGAAAATCATAATTGGTCGTATGATTGTATATGGGATATTATTGGAGATGATATTATAGATATTATCCCTTACGGAAAAACTAAAGTTGTTGTAGAAGATGAAAATGGTTTTGAGTATTTAGGACATCACTACTCTTTAGAGGAGGTGAAGAGATGTTAGTATTTGATGAAAAGAAATATGCTGAGGAGATAATTAACAATAAAAAGTATAGTACTGTAAAAACCCAAGGAAGGGAAAGATGTATATTGGTTAGATATTTAACATCTCTTGGATATAACACAGATGCAATAAAAGATGTTTTATCTGAGATACCTATGTCAGGGGGAGAATATTTATCAGATAGAGACAAAAATATCATCTTTTCTAAAATTATTTCTAAGGCTAATGAGTATGATTTTATTACAGATATTACAGTTAAGATATATAAATCTGAGTTAGATATAATACAGACTGTCGAAGATGATTATGCAAGGAATTTACTTTTTGTATATTTAGTTTACTATAAGTGGGCTAAAAATATTAAGCATCTACAATTTTATAGTAAGAAGAATGATATAACTATGGTCGTTGAAAATAATAATGATATTTGGAAGCTTGCTGGTCTTTCTAAATTACGTGTGGCAGATAGATATAGATTATGTAATTTATTATATAGCAAAGGATTATATAAAATAGATAATTTTAAATCTCATAATTATATTTATATCCCTTTTTCTGTGAATGAGGGAGAAGTGGCTATTGAGATTTCAAATTATGATAATATATTAGGAGAACTATTATTATATGAGCAACCCCTTGAATATAAAAGATGTGCTGTGTGTGGAACTGTAATTAAAAAAACACGCTCTCCAAAAAAATATTGTACAAATTGTGCTTATAAAGAAAATATAAGAAAAACAAAGGAAAATAAGAGGAGTTTGAAAACCCAATCCTCTTAATCCCTTGTATTTACTGGGCAAACGTTTGTTCTATTAAAAAATATTATTAATGAAAGAAGAAAGTAGGAAATGACAGTAAAAAAGGAGAGATAATATGGAGGCATTTAAAAGATTAGAAAATGAAGATGAAAATGCGTACATATGGCGAGTGTGTGATAACAAAGATTTAATAGGTACTTGGCAAGATGTTTGTAATTTATTAAACGAAGAGTTACACCACGATTACAATGAGTCTTGGTATCGTAAAATGTATCAAAGTTTTATGATGGTTTTTGACTCTATTAAAGATAAATATTTTGATAATGAACAATTAAAAAAGATGGAACAAAAGAAACAAGAAATTATAAAAGAACGTTATAGGTTAAATGACGAACGAACAGCTTATAATCGTGCTTTAAGAAATGATGCTCGTTTAGATGCTAGATTAGATATGTTAGAGCAAAAAATCACAGAATTTGGAAAGGTTAATTTCCCAGATGTAAATAATATAAATACAGAAGTAAATGATAATGATTTATTAGTATTATTAAGTGATTTACATATTGGTCAAACATTCAAAAGTTTTAATGGTGAGTATAATACAAAAATTGCTCAAGCAAGAATGGGTCAATATTTAAAAAAGATTATTGAGATTGGTAAACAATATAATTCAGATAAATGCTATGTTTCTTTGCAAGGAGATTTAATTAGTAATTCAATTCATAAGTCTATAGCAATTACTAATCAAGAGAATGTTATTCAACAAATCAAATTTGCAAGTGAGCTAATTACTGCTTTTATTTATGAATTAAGTCATAATTTTAATCGAGTAATAGTTACTAGCGTTAGTGGTAATCATTCTCGTTTAGATAAAAAAGAAGACGCTCTAAAAGATGAACGTTTGGATGATTTAGTTATATGGTATATGGACGCTGCATTAAGCAATGTGAATAATGTAGATATTATTACTAATAATCCAGATACAACATTTGCCGTAATGGATATTAGAGGTAAAAAATATATTAACGTTCACGGTGATTATGATGCATTCTCTAAAAATGGAGTTGCTAATTTATCAATGATGTTAGGCTTCTTCCCTTATGCTATCACTTTTGGACATCTACATACTTGTGCTATGTCTGATGAGAGTGGTATAAAAATTATTAGGGGTGGTAGTTTGGCTGGTAGTGGTGATGATTATACTATAGAAAAAAGATTAACTGGAAAAGCATCACAAATGGTTTGTGTTTGTACAGATAAAGGAATAGAGTCTTATAATATTGTAGAACTGGATTAACCCAGTTTTTTTTATATAATTCAGAAAGAAAGGTGAGGGCACAATGGCTACTAAGTATAAGAAACCTATAAAAAAAGTCGAGGGGCCAAAAGTAATTTGTCAAAATAAAGACTGTGATAAAATGGGTAGACACTTGAGTATGGATGATTTTTATAAATCACGTAATGCTATGGTGCAACACCATCCTTATTGCAAAGACTGTGTAAACAAACTTATTGATATTAATGATTTACAAACGGTATATGATGTACTTAAGGTTTTAGATACACCATTTATAATGGATGTGTGGAATGATGTTTGTAATTCTGGTACAACAAATTATATTGGTGATTATTTAAGAGTAATGAATTTTACTCAAAGAAAAAAATATGAGGGGTTAGGTTTTAAAGATAGTATATATGAACTATCTGAAGATAAAGAGATTAACAGTAATGTACAAAATGCTTTAGATGATATTCCTGTATGGAATGAAGAGTGGCAGGGTAAATACACAAAAGCTGATTTAAAGTATCTTAATGATTACTATAATGGTCTACAAAATGATTTTAAAATCATTACTACTAACCATAGAGATTATGCTAGAAAAATAGCTCAGGCTTCATTATCGCAAATGAAAGCATTTCAACAATTACAAGAAGGAAGAGAAGGGGCAGATTTAGCTTATGAAAAAGCTACAAAAATATTTGATATGTTATCTAAATCTGCACAATTTGCTGAAAGTCAACGTGGGGCTAATGATGTAGCCTTAGGTTGTTTTGGTCGTGTGTTTGATGCTGTTGAAAAACATAATTGGGTTCCTAATTTTATTCCAACAGACGAAGATATGTATGACAAACTTCTTAAACAATTTGCTAATATTGAAAGGAGTTTATAATGGCTTCTTATAAGAATTTTAGTAAAAAGAGAAGGGCGGAACAAGATTGGAGTGTAAATAACACCGATAGTCCTTTAAGTTACGACCCAATTAATCAAGAAAGTATTGATTATGAAGAATGGACGAAGTTTTTATCATATTATAGATATTATATTGATAAGTTTGCTGTAGATATTTTAGGTATTAACCTATTCCCATTTCAACGATTAATTATGAGAGCAATGGCAAGATACCCCAATGTAATGTTAATTTGTTGTCGTGGTCTTGGTAAATCTTGGTTGTGTGCAGTATTTATGGTCTGTATGGCAATCCTTTATCCTGGTATGGCTATTGGTATAGTATCAGGTAATGGTAACCAGGCTCGTATGGTTATCAAACAAAAGATAGAGGGGGAACTTCTTAAAAATGAAAATATTAGAAGGGAAATATCTAATGTTAAGACTAGTACAGATGACTGTATTGTAACATTAAAAAATGGAAGTTCTATTAGAGCTATTACGCTAGGAACAAACCAAAAAGGTGATAATGCTCGTGGTTGGCGTTTTCAATTAGTATTAGTGGATGAAGCTAGATTGGTTAAAGATAATACTTTGACAGAAGTAATCCGACCTATGATTAAAACCCCAAGACAGAACGCTATTGACTTACACGACAGATACCCAGAAAATCCTATTGAGAAGGGTAGAATGATATATATATCATCAGCCTGGTTAAAAACTTGTGATTTATATCAAAAATTTCTTAACTTCTATCACTCAATGATTAATGGAGATACCCATTATTTTGTTGCCAGCTTGGATTATAAAGTTGGTATTGATGCAGGATTATTTTCTCAAGAGGAAATAGACTTAGAGCGAGAAAGCCCAGATATGACTCTTGATAAATTTGAATATGAGTATAACGGAACATTTGTTGGAAGTTCTAATGACAGTTATTATCCATATTCATTAACAAACAAATGTAGAGTTTTAGATAGATGTGAATTATCACAACCAAAGAAGACTCAATATTCTTATATAATTACACACGACGTTGCTGTATCTACAAAAGCAGGTTCGGATAACTCGTGTACGCACGTAATAAAATTAATCCCTAAAAGCAATGGTACGTTTGATAAACACGTTGTGTTTACTAGAACTATGAATGGAGCAAGTTTAAAAGAGCAAAGAGATTTATTACGTGAATTATTACATATACAATTTCCAAATGCAGAAAAATTAGTAATAGACGTGCGTAGTGCTGGCCAGGGTTTATTATCTTTATTAGAAGAACCTTGGAGTTATCGAAATGAAAAGGGGGAGGTTGAAGAATATCCTCCATTAATACAAGATGATGATGAAGAGACTATGCGTACACTACCAAATGCCGACCCTATCATTAGAGGTATTCAGGCTACTGCTGATTTCAACAGCACATATTATCCTTATATGAAAAGTTGTTTTGAAGACCAAAGTCTTAAACTATTAATAGATAGTAATGAAACAGATGAGCTTTATAAGGCTGGTAAATATACTAAAGAAGAGCAGGTAATGCACGTTGAACACGATAATTTAATGCAAGAATTAAGTAATATAAAAAGAGATTTTGGTCAAAATGGGCAAATAATTTACGATAGAATAGTAAAATCTGCCAAGCGTGACCGTGCTACATCTCTTATGTATGGTTTATCAGTTGTATTTGAATACGAAAAGCAAGGTAAAGCAGATATAGGACGTAAAGATGTAGATGTTTTAAAATATTTAGCAGGATATATATATTAAAAGAAAGGCAGGTGTACTTATGAGCAAAACAAAGCAAACACAACAAAAACTTACTGAAGAAGAAGTTGTAGAAACTTTAGAGGCAGTTCAAAATGCATTCGACATATTAGAGTTTGCTAAAGGATATAATGATGGTGTATTTAGTCCTATGACACAAAATACATTAATGAAAAATCTTAATATTTCATCTATTGTTCCAGATAGAGCGGGTATTGAAGAAGCATTAAAAGACCCAGCTAATCACGAACAACAATTAATTTCATATAGTCAATCATATTATTTTAGCAGTCTAATGTATAAACGTAATGTAGAATATATTGCGAACTTACCTGCTTTTGATTTAGAGATGACTTGTATAAACGCGACAGCAGAAGATTATAAAACAAATAAATACAAAAATGATTATAAGGCAATCGCTAGCTTTCTTGATAAATTTGATTATAGGGCTCAATTTAAAGAGGTTTTATGGAATTTATTAATGGAAGAAACATATTATGGTATGTTTAGACAATTTGATACAAAAAGTGTTTTACAACAATGGCCAAATAAATACGCTAAAATAACTGGTAAGTTTGAGTATGGTTTATTATATGATATTGATATGAACTATTTTTTACAAGGTATTGTAGATTTAGATTGTTATCCAGATTGGTTAAAAAAGAAATATCGTGAAGTATTTAATAGCGATAGTAATACATATAAACCAGGAAATAAATTAAATAAAAGAACTGGTAAATTTGCGTTATGGATACAAACATCACCAGAAGAAGGTTTCTGGTGTTTTAAGTTTAATCCTAAGCATTCATTACAAGTACCATTCTTTAGTGCTATGTTACCAGAGATGGCTATTGTACCAGTAATGAGAAGATTACAAGTAGACCAAAGTTTAGCTGCTGCTCGTAAATTATTGGTAAGTTCTGTACCATATTTAAAAGAAAAGAAATCTTCTAGTGTCGCTAATCAATTAGCTATTGACTCTGATGTATTAGGTAAATTTATCGGTTTGGCCACACAAGGTCTTGAAAACGCTATCAAAGTATTAGCATTACCAACTGAAGATATTAAAGGTGTAGAATTTGAAAACACAGATAAAGATACATATAAAAATTTTATGGCAATTACAAGTTCTTTATTAAGTGGTGGTAAAGTAATTTTCTCTACAGACGAAAATCAAAATGCTATAGAAACACAATTATCGTTGAATTTAGACGAATTATTAGCAGAGTCTATTTATCCACAATTTGAAGATTTTTTAAATTATTATGCAAATAAAGAAACTAAAAAATTTAAGTGGAAATTTAGATTTGTAGGAGCAAATGACCAGTTTGACAGACAAAGACGACAAACTGAAGCGTTTACTTATGCTGATAAAGGTGTTGTATTGCCTAATAAGATTGCATCTTCTTTAGGTTTAAATAAAATTGAATTAGAAAGAGAATTAGAAGAAGCTAATGCTACTGGTTTCACAGATAAATTAATGACTATGATTAATATTAATACTATGTCAAACGATACGGCGGCAAATGGCGGTAGACCAGCTAAAGATGACGCCTCTTTAACTGATAGCGGAGCTAAGACAAGGTCTAATGCTTCAAATATAGAAAAAGGCGGAAAAATATAAAGGAGGATAATTTATGAGTGAAGGATTAATTTCAAAAGAAATGAAAACATCATTAGAGAAAATTGTTTCTCATTGTTTTTATAGTAATCGTATGTTAGATAGAATGTGTAGTATTTTATCTGTAACTTTTGTAATGCCTATTACATCTAATCTTATCCATCTTAATTTAGCACATCGCTATCCAATTTTAGCCGATGGAATATCTGATTATATGGATAGTAGAGATTGTACTACTATTTATGGTGCAACTCCAAGAGGAGACCAAGATTATGAAACAGCGTTGGATTGCTTTAATAAGATGTTAGAGATTAATTTAGAACTTGAGTCATTAGTAAGAGACTCAATAAAATTGGCACAACAAACAAATGATTATACTACTAAAGTATATTTAGAAGATTACCTAGAAAAACTTATACCTATTACAAAAGATATACTTCTTTTAGTTGATAAAGCTGAAATGTATGGGGATAGTGATGCTGGAATGATGAAGTTTGACCACGACATTACATCTTTCGGAATTTTTGGTGGTGAATAATATGTTTATAAGTAATCTTGATAATAAAGATAAAAAATATTATGAATGTAGTAAGTTGATAGGTAATTATTTGATTAAAAGCGGCATTCCTATGTTGTCAAGAGTAGACAACAAGATGGTATTTGCAAAAACAAAGAAACTTCAAAAGGCTATTGATAATATGCCTTTGTACTTACGCTTTCTTATGAAGGTAGGTGTTATCAATGAATAAAGAACTATCTTTTGAAGTGGAAGGTTTTAACGTCATAGATGATTATTCAGATAATCAGTTAGCTATTGTTGAAGTATATGTATGCCACGATGGCAACAATCATCATAATATGCCTATAGATTTATCTGTAATCAAAAAAGCAAAAAAAACTTTAAAAAATAAGTTTTTAGTTGCTGGTTTTGACGGTGATGATTTTGAGGGTCACGAACCTGATGAACAAATTGTCGGATTTTTCCCAGAGAGTTCAGAAATGAAATTTGTGGAAAAAGATGGCAGAACATATCTTGTTGCTCAAGCAATTATGTCTAAAATCTATGCAAAATGGGCTTATGACGTATTTGTTGATGACGAAGATAATTATAGGTCTGTCTCTATGGAAATTACAGTGTTAGGTACTGAGGTCAGTGATGATGATGGTTTAGAACATATCACTAAGTTTGTATTTAATGGTGTAACATTACTAGGAGAAAGTCATATGCCTGCCTGTGAAGGCGCTAATGCATCTATAATCAAGTTCAGTAAGGAAAATGCATTAAAAGTTTACAGCAAGCGTTTAAAAAATTCTGATAAAATTAAAAAGGATTTTGTTAAGGATATGGAGCTTGCAGAAGGTCTACGAAAGGAGGAGAGCGAAAAAATGGACGAAAAAGAAAAAGTAGTTGAAACAGTTGAAGAAGAAAAAGTTGAAACTCCTGTTACTGAAGAAGTAAAAGAAGAAGAAACATTTGAAGAAAAATCTAATTCTGACGAAGACACTTATATGGAAGATGAAAAATGTGAGTGTAAAGAAGATAAAATGTCTGAAGACGAAAAATCTGATGAAGAGTCTGACGAAGATAAAAAAGAAGACGATAAAGAGGATGATGATGACAAAGACGAAGAAGAAGATATGGAATGTGGAAAAGACTTTGAGTCATTAACTGTTGAACAAAAATATGAAGTATTCCGCTCTGCTGTTAAAGAGTCTCTTAATGGATGTGGATATTTAGAAACTTATGATGACGAATATTTATACATCTATGATTATTGTGAAAACAATACTTTCAGATATTCTTACACTTTAGACGGTACAAATTGTACAATCGATGTTGACTCAAAAACTAGAGTTATGCGTGGTGGATATGTAGAATTTGAAGAGTATGAAGAAAACAATACTAAATTTGAGGCTTTAGAAAAAGAAAACTGCGAGCTTAAGGAAAAACTTGCTGCATATGAAACAGCTGAAAAAGATAAATCAGTTGAAGCGATTTTATCTAAGGTAATTGATGTATTACCTGCTGAACGCATTGCAGAACTTCGTGAAGAAGCTGTAAATTACTCATTAGATAATTTATCAGTATTTGAAAACGAAGTAAAAGCAATCGCATTTGAAGTTGTTGCCGACCAAGTTAAAGGTAAAAAATATAGTTTTGAAAGAATGCCAATTAACGAGGAAATGGAACACAAAACATCTAAATATGGATGGTAAAATAAATTAATATAAAATTAAGGAGGAAAAGAAAATGGCAAAATCAATTTTAATTCCAAGTTTAATTGCTGCTAAAAATATTGATACTTTAAATAGAAGTTTCGTATCTGAAACAGATTTAGACAACGGAAACGTATTTGGAAAAGGAGAACTTTCAGTAAAAACTGGTGAAAGTCAAGTATATCAAACAGTTACACCTGCTACAGGTTCATTAACTGGTTTATGGATGGCTTATAGTCCTGAAGATGTTGTATTAACTGATGGATTAGGAAATCAATTCAAAGTTGGTACATTAGACCCAAGAGCATTTACTAATGTTGCTGGTACTGTATTTAGTGGATTTAAACCACAAGTAGGAGATTTAGTATTAGTTTCTGCTGACGGTATCGAAGGTGAAGCTAACGATTATGCTGTTGCTGCTAATGGAACAAGTAAATTAGCTTTTGCTGCTGATGCTATCGATGGTTTAAGTTTCAAAGTTGTTGAAACTACTTATATCTCATTAGCTAGTGCAAATAACATTGGTTCTCAAAGAGTTGTTGCTTATTTATTAGAATGCGTAGCTAACTAATTTTAACAACCAATAAATTCAATATATAAAAATAAAAGAATAATTATTAATATAAAATTAAGGAGGAAAAGAAAATGGCAAAATTACCAAATAACGTGTTAGCCTTTACAGCAGATAGTGCTGAAAGAAAAGAAGGTTACACTAACTTTATAGAATACTATAGTTTATATAAAGAAGGAAAAACTCAAAATGCCAATGGTGTTAGTTTTTCTGAAATGAACGAAAAAATGTTAACATTCTTCTCTGACGAAATCGCAAGATTATCAGGAAAGAAACAATCAGATTGTGCAGATTTAGCTCAATACTGCAACTTCAGTGACGTAAAGGAAGCTGCTTTCGCAGTAGTTGGTATGTTAACTGATTTAATTATTCCAGATGCTTTAATCAAAGATTTAGGAATGATTGCTGAAATTAAAAATGGTGGATGGGGAGACAGCTTAAAAGTTGAACTTAAACCAAGAGATTTATTCGTTGTATCTAAAGGTGGAAGAAACCGTAGAGAATACGATATTACTCGTCAATTCAAAGGAGAAAAGACTATTGTTCCAGAAGTTAGAGGAATTAGTGTTGGAGTATCTTTATATGATGTATTAAAAGGAACTTACTCATTAGCAGAATTTGTTTCTAAAGCAGTATTATCTATTGAAACTCAAATGAAATATGATATTTATGATGCTTTCGCAGCTGCAATGAACGCACTTCCTAACACAGTTGGTGCTAGTCAATTAAGAATTAGTGGTTTCTCTCAAGACACTGCAATCGCTTTAGCTCAAAAAGTTCAAGCTTGGAATGGTGGAGCAAAACCTGTATTCTTAGGTACTAAATTAGCATTAAGCAAAATTTTACCTGCATCAACTAACACTCGTATCTTATTAGGAGACGAATATGTTAAAGTTGGTTATATGAGAGACTTTATGGGTATTTCAACTGTTGAATTAGAACAAGTTGCAGATTACACTTCTGAATTTGCAGTAAAATTAGATGACAAGAAAATCTACGTAATCTGTCCTGGTACTGACAAAATGGTTAAAGTATTCGTTGAAGGTTCTACATTATCAAATGTTGAAGGTAACTATGCAAATGCTAACTTACAACAAACAGCTACATTATATAAATCTTATGGTGTAGGTGCTATTAGTTCTGCATTAGCTGGTGTTATCGAATTATCTTAATTATAACACTTAGTATATATATGGAGAGGCTTCATTGAGGCCTCTCTTTATTTTAATTTAGAAAAAAAGGAGAGATAAAGATGGCAAATACTAAAACAAGTACTAAAAGTAATAGTAATGACTCAAAGAGAATTAAAGAATTAGAAAAAACAGTATCAGATTTGAATAATATGATTGCTTTATTGATGAAGCAGACTGCAAATAGCGGAACCCCTTCTGGAGATAGAGATGTAACATTTATATCTTTATGTAATCATATATTAAATCTATCAACAGAACCAAATGGTGGAGGAGAAATTTATACTTTTACAGAATTTGGAGAAGAGCAATCAATACCTTATTCTGACGCAAAAAGAATTATAAAGAGTAATAAAAGTTTTATTCAGGGTGGAAAATGCTATATTGCCGATGATGAATTAATTAAATCTGAACATTTAGTTAATGATTATAAGAAAATATTAAGCAAAGACTCTTTATTAGAATTATTATCTGCGGAACGTACTAAATTTCCAGCTATTTTTGATGCGATGACAGATACTCAAAAAGAACTTTTTAGAGATATTGTTGTTGATAAATTATCAAAAAGTAAAAATAGTGTTGATATGAATATTGTTCAATATATCAATGAGTCTTTAAATATTGATATTCTATCAAGTATTAATTTTAGTAAGGAGTTATTGAATAACGAAAATTAAAGGAGGCTGGGATATATGACACCATATGATGACATATTGGATTTGGCGTTAGTCTCTATTGAAGATTATAGACTTAATAAACTTTATAAGGAGTCGCCAGCTGAATTTAAGTTGATTTTAGAGGGATTTATGATTAGAGGATTGTCTAATTTCAATAATTGCGTAAAAGACCTTTCTGATAGGGACGAAATTGAACATCAATTTAATGTAAAATTAGACGACCTTGAGAAATCTATTATTGCCGATTGGACTGCTATTATGTGGTTAGACAAGGAGATAAATGACACACGTCAGATTACTGCTATGCTTCAAAATAGAAATGAAGCACATAGATACTCTGAAGCTAACAACTTAAAAGCTAAGACAGACCACCGTGTTCAAATGGTTGAAGATGTAAAACATAAACAAACTGAATATGGTTTTAAACATACCGATTGGAAGGGGTGGGCTAATGGCAACTACGAATTATAGTGATTTTCAATTAGATGATAATGCGACAATTCAGTCATTAAAAATTCTAATTAATCAATGTTGGAAGACTCTACCAATTTTTGAAGGAAAAAATAAAGAAAACGAAATTGTTTATTCTCGTGAAGAGGCATACGAGAATTATCAAAAACATTTGTGTTTTCTAATAACCAAAGTTTCTGGTGCAAGTAAAATTTGGCAAGATAATCAATATTATGTGGAGCTTGTATATATGTTAGTTGGTATGCAAGACTTCAAAGAAGACGAACACGATAGGGTAAAATACATCGTTCATCATTGTACTAAATTAGTTAACAATATGATTGATGTGATTTTAAATAATGAGTCTTAAATATTATAATGCCACTGATAAGATTAGACAGCCAAATCCTAAAGCATCCTATTATGCAGATTATGCTGCAATGATGGACTTCGGTTTCGATAATGCCCCAAATGTTGTCTATGACGAAGTTGAATATGAACAAACTTATGGAGAAAACGATTTCGTTACATTAGACAGAGTTCGTGTTGATACTATATTGGATTACAATACAGGTATCATTTTAGGTGACGATTACAAAAATTTTGTATTCGCCCCAGACTTTCCAATTCAACCATATTATGGTATGAAATTTCGTTGGAAAGATAGTTATTGGTTAGTTATTAATACTAACTCATATGCAAGTATGGCTACATCAGCAGAGGTTAGACGTTGTAATAATGTTCTTAGATTTTTCGATAATAATGGAGAAAGAATTTATGAACCTTGTATTATGGATTATACATTACGTTTCGCCAATAATGAAGACACTATGACTATTACTGTTGGTAATGGTGAACAAAAAGTGTGGTGTCAACGTAATAAAAGAACGTCTCAAATTCAGGCTAATGATAGATTTTTATTTGGTAC
>JBJEXV010000010.1:41514-56768 GCA_051886175.1 Candidatus Coprovivens sp.
CGATGCAGATATTGTATGGTCTACATCCGATGATAGTATATTAGATATTATCGATGGTGTTGTTACAGCTAAATCTGTAGGTTCTGCTACCATAACAGCATCTATAAAAGATACGTCAATTTCTTATTCTGTTGATATTAATGTCTCAGATACGCCAATCGTTGATGAATATGAATTAATTATAAATCCAAACATTAATTATGTTTTACAAAACACTTCACAACAATTTTCAGTATATTTATATAAAAATGGTATTAAACAAGATGACGCTGTATCATTCCTAGATATTTCTAGTGGTATTCCTGCTGGTAAATATACTATTATAGTAGATGATGACAACTCATTTACATTATATAATAATGGAATGTATATGAATAATCCAGTGGTTATAAAGTGTGTAAGTGGTACTACTATTAAAGAATTTAATATTATGTTGAGGGGGTTATATTAATGATTACTGAGGAAAGAGAATATGCAACATATTCAAATATGCCTAATGTATCATATAAGGTTATTGAACATTTAATGACCAATCCTAAGGCTGAAATTATATGGAAACTATTGAAATATGATGATGCTAATGCTTACACAAAACCAAACCTAACTCAAAAAGAGAAAGCGGCTTTAATATATAGAGGGGAAGCTATTCAGACTGATTATAGAGTCTTTTTTGACTTTATGATGGATGACGCCGAAACTGAGATGAATACAATATTAAGGATTTATCCAGCAGAAGTATATCCTCTAAATAGAGTAACTGGGTTATGCACAATTAATTTTGAAGTTTTTACACATTCTAAAATTAATCATTTATCCAATTATACCACTAGAGTGGATGTAATTATACAAACGCTAATAGACGTTCTTAATGGTGCTGATATTGGTGGTATAGGAGTATTATTTTTCGATAACCAAGCAAGTCGTTACGATAAAATACAGACAATAGGGCAAAAACCTTATAAAGGTAAATTGTTAAAAATGTCTGTTAATATGGGATAATTATGACAGAGCACATTAAAGAATTATATTTTGATGAGCCAATACCATATAAAGAGTTATTAATTTATCCAGTTACAATGAAAGACTATTTAGAATTTCATTTGGCTGTAAGCTGTTTATTGATAGATAAAAATAGTATTCCTGATGTCAATATTATTAGTATGTCATATTTACGTTTTTTATATTATCAATCTCTTGAAAACAAGGAACCTTATATATATATGATTAAAGTATTGTTGTGTTTAGTTTTACATATAGACATCAACGAAGAAATAAACTTCTACGTTGACGATAAAAATAAAGCATTTTTTAAAGTACGTGGTATAGAATATAATGCAGATGATTTTGATAATATTACTAAAATAATATTTGAACAAAACTGTATTACTCCTATTGATGAAACAATTCAAAAGGAAGTTCGAGATGCTTTAGAAAAAGCAGAAGAATATAAAATGAGGCAAAATAAACAAAAAATGTGTTCTTTAGAGGAACAGATGATTTGTGTCCTTATATCCACTTCTTTAAAAATGAATGATATATATAACTTAACCATTAGAAAGTTTGAGAAGATTTTACAACGTGTTGACGCAAAACTCCACTATGAAATTTATCTTAATGCTTCTATGTCTGGTTTTGTTAAATTTAAGGATGAAGGCGCCATCCAGCATTGGATGAATGACTTATCGAAAGATGATAAATATTCTGACGTTAAGGTTGATATGGATACAATGCGAAATAAGATAGAAAGCGTCAACAAATAAAAACAATAAAATTAAGGAGGATAAAATATATGAAAAAGTTTTTAGTTAGTACAGCTGATGTATATGGTTATGACTCTAACGATAACTTATTATTCGTTGGTAAAACTTTATTAGACAGTTCTATTGAAACTACTTTATCTAACACAGACGTAAGAGCAGGTAAAGGTAACCAATTACAATACATCTATTACCACACAGCTGAAATGAACATCACTATTAACGAAGCACAATTTTCATTAGAGTTCTTAGCATTAAATACGGGTTCTTCAATCGAAACTGGTGCTAATATCTGGACTGAAGAAACTGTAACAGTTTCAAATGGTGCTGGTGTTGTTACAAAAGGTACTCCTTTAGCTATTCAAACTCAAACTATTTATGGTTGGGTAACTAAAGAAGACGGAACTGTAGAAAGGGTTGCATTTACTGGTGCTAATTTCACATTAGCTGATAGTTCTTATAATGGAACAGTTTGTGTAAGATATTATACAAATGATGCTGCTGCTCGTAAAGTAACAGTTTATGCCGATATGTTACCATCAACTATTAGATTAGTTATGGTTGGTACTTTAGCAAGTTCTGATAGTACAACTAACCAAATCGGTACAGTTCAAATCGAAGTTCCTCGTGCTTCAATGACTGGTGCATTTACATTAAGTATGACTCCAGATGCTGTAGCACAAACTCCATTATCAGTAAGAGCTTTAGCTTCTACAGAAACTGCTGGTGGATGTGATGGAAACAGACCAATCTACGCTACTATTACTGAAAAAATTAATGGTGCTAAATGGTATGATAACGTTATAGCATTAGCTATTAAAGGTGGAGACTTTGATTTAAAATCTGGAGACTCTAAAACACTTCAAGTTTATGCTATCAAAAATGATGGTTCAGCTGCTTTCTTAGCTCCTGTAGGTGGATTAACATTCGCTTCATCTGAAACATCAAAAGCTACTGTTGAAGGTGGTATTGTTGCTGGTGTTGCTGCTGGTTCAAGTACAATCAAAGCTACTATCACAGAAGTTCCTGAAATCGACGCTAACGTTGTTGTAACAGTAACTGAATAATTATGTATTGCAAATATAGTCAATATATCACAAAAAGCGTTTTTGAGCAGTTTTTAAACTGCTCTTTAACGTGTGATTATTGTTTAAAGCAAAAGTTTTGTCACAAGCAAAATAAAGTAGTACATACAGATGACTGGGAACAATGTCCTAGATTAGTAAGGAAGGAGAATAGTAATGAGAGTATTTCAAAACAAAAAAAATAAAGAAAAAGAAGTAATAGAAGAAACAAAAACTACTGAGGTTGTAAAGCCAGTTGAGCCAACAATTCCAGTAGAAGAAAAGAAAACAATAACTAGAAATACAAAGAAAGCACCAAAATCTGTTTGCAGAGTTATTGTTGCTACACCTAGTTATTTTGTTATTGATAAAAATGGCGAAACTATTACTATTAATAAAAAGAATACTTATCATAAGGGTGAAGAAATTTATTATTAATTTCTTTTCTTTTTTATATAGAGTTTCAGTTGGGAATTAATTGGGTTCAAACCCCAAACTCTATACCATTAGAAGAATACAGAAAAAATAGGAGGGGTTCGATGAATTGGAGTGAAATATTTTCTATAGAAAATTTAGAACGTATTGCAACAATTTGTGGGACTGTTTTATTTACTGTATATATGTCTTTTAGAACTTTTAAAACTAAACTAGACAAGGTGATGGATGAAAAAAAATCTGACGTTCCTAAGAAGATAGGCAAACAATCAGAGATAGATTGTTTGATAATGAAGGAGGCAGAAAAACTAAAAGAGCTTTTAAATGCTGACAGGGTACAAGTATACGAATTTCATAATGGAACCCATTATGCTAATGGTAGGAGTGCATTAAAAACTACTTGTACTTATGAAACTTGTCGTTATGGAATATCAAGTTGTTTAAATATTTTATCTGGTATTCCTCTTAGTATTATTCCTAATTTTATAAAAACATTATTAGATAAAGGGGAATTATTAGTAAAAGATTTAGAAGATATTAAGCCTACAATGCCATCTACATATGCTTTAAAGAGTACTATGGGTATTAAATCTTTTTATGATGTAGTTATTCGTAACGAGGTTGGAGAGCCAGTTGGGTTTGTAGCGGTACAGTTTTGTAGCAGTGACTCACACTTTGTAAATAAGGACGCAGTAAAAAAATTTGCCTGGTTTGTGGAAAATAAATTATCAGAAATGTAATAAATAGTCTTAAAAAGTTAGGTGATTGAAAGTGATTGATTTAGTCCTGAAATTTATATTATTAATTTTAGTGTTATTTTTAATTGTTTTACCTGTATGCGTAAACGTATTTAAAGAACAAATTTGGATATATATAGAAGAAAAGTTAAAAGAACAAGAGAAACACGAGAGATTAAAGAGGGATATGAAACAAAGGAAGAAAGGCAATCAAGGCAAAACACTATTAAAATAAGAAAGGAGGCCGCATTAATGATTTTGGGTCTTGATATGGCAACCAAAAAAACAGGATACGGTCTGCTAGATGAAGAGGCTAATTTATATGATTATGGTGTGATTAGAACCATAAACAACGAGCCTAGAGATAGAATAAGAGAAGTATATGATGCTATCGAAGATATTATTAATAACAATAATATAACTCACGTGGTTTTAGAAGATGTTCCTGTAACTAGTCATAATAATTTAAAAACTGGTAAGGATTTATGTATTTTACAGGGAGCTATTTTGGCGTTGTGTTTTAAATATAATATACAATATTCATTTTATGCCCCATCGTCTTGGCGTAGTATTATTGGTACATATGATGGTACTAGACAGGGTATGAAGAGAGATATACAAAAACAAAAAGCTGTTGATAAAATAAATGAGTTATATGATTTAGATTTCGTTTATAATGCTACCGAAACAAAAACGCGTCATACAGACGATGATAAAGCTGAAGCGATTTGTTTAGGTTTGGCATATATAGAAGATATGAGGAGGTCAAAGAATGAAGTATAAAATTTTATTATTATCTAAGAGTAATAATGTAAATTATTATAAATACTATCAAATTTCACCATCTGAAGGTGATTGGTCAACAACAGACAAAACAGAGGCGATTAATAAAATTACAGAATTATTAGATACGTATTCTTTGTCTGAAATATCTGTAGTAATTAGTTTGGATATTACAACAAGTATTGATATACCAGAAATCCCAACAACTACAGTTGAATAGTTAGTAAATAAGGAGGAATAAAATATGGAAATAACAGTGAAAGATAATAAAATTGCATTAAAGAAAGATTATTTAACAAATGGAGAGGTTGCTCAAATTGTAAAGATTGCTTTAGGAATTTATAATCAACCAGAGGACATAGACGGTTATGATTATAGCCCAATTAGTATGATAACTAATTTCTATGCATTATTATTCGATTTTTGTATAGAAGATTACGATTTGGATAAAACTGAAGATTATGATAAATATTATAATATGGGTGCACAGTATGAATTATTAAGAGTGGTAACAAATGCAGATGAGGCGTATCATTTAATGATGTCTTTATCAAAACAAATATCAAGTTTAGAAAATATTATAGATAAGAATTTAAAGAATGTTGTTGAAATGATTTCTAATAAATTACCAGACGCTAAAGCAATGGCTAAAATGGTTAATAAATTGCCAAAAGAATGGCAAAAGGTTGTTAATGAATATAATGAAATCGTAGGAAAAACTACTATAGAAGAAGACGAGTAAGTCTTCTTTTTTTTAGGAAATAACAAAATTGGAGGTGTTTCTATGTGGAGTGATAAAGAGTTCATTAATTATATAGAAAAATCGTTAAATAACTCTGTAAAGAAAGCTGGAGAAAAAATGGCAAACAAACTAGAAGCATCGTTGGCGGGGACTCAATCTGAATATTATGATAGGACTGGCGAGGTTATCGATGCATTTAGAAATCCTCCAGAAATTAAAGTTATGCCAAATGGTGATATAAAAATACGTTTTATTGATTTTGATAGAATTATTAGCAGATATAATCCTAATAATTTTTATAATTGGCATATGAGTTTAGATGGTAGTTCTACTTGGAAAGGAGTACCAGTAAAAGAGATGGTTCCAGAATGGTTAAACGATGGTTTTACTTTACCTAGTGGAGCGCGTTTTGACGGTTATGATTATGTAAATAAGGCATTAGGTACTGATGATATTGATGATTATACATATAAAATTATAATGGAGGCATTAGATGAATATATAAAGATATTATTACAACAAGTCAAGAAAGGAGGTGCGTAGTTGATGGCATCAAAATTTGAAAGTACAGTAAATTTGAATGAGTTAAAAAAGATGGTTCAAGAAGTTGTAGCCAAAGAAATAGAACTTATTTCTACCGATGGCAAATTAACAGAAAGCCAAACAAAGGTTGCAAAGGCTGTAAAAAATCACGCTACTAGTCAAACAAATTTAAAGAAAAATTTAAGTTCTGCTAAACAAGGTATGGATAAAATGAACACTGCTGCTGCTGAGGGTGTAAAACAGGCAGACAAATGGCAATACTCTTGGACTAAAGCGTTTCAATCATTTACAACATATATGTCCGTAACAACTGTATTCTATCAAATAAAAAACACTATTCAAGATATGATACAAGAGGTAACGGATTTAGATAGTGCTTTAGTTGAGTTAAAAAAGGTAACAGACTTAGAAGGAGAGTCACTTCAAAGATTTACTCAAAACGCATATGATGCTGCAAAAAATGTTGCAAAAACTGGTACTGAAATGGTACAAGCGTCAACAGAGTTTGCTAAAGCAGGATATGATGAAAATCAAATTTTACAACTCGGAGAATTAGCGTTAATGTATACAAACATTGCTGACGAAGAGGTAAGCGCTGCTGAGTCTGCGGAATTTATGATTGCACAAATGAAAGCGTTTAATATAGAGGCGCAAGACGCTATACATATTATTGATGCCGTAAATGAGGTTGCAAATAATTTTGCTGTAAGTTCAGCAGATATTGCTAATAATTTAGGTAAATCGTCAGCAGTAATGGCAAACGCTGGTAATAGTTACGAACAAATGATTGGTTTATTAACTGCTGGTACAGAAATTACTCGTAATGCTTCTAAAGTATCTAATGGTTTAAAAACTATTACTTTACGTCTTCAAGGAATGGATGATGAAGGCGAAACCAGTCTTGAATTAATGGCTCAAATGGAAAAAATGTTTAATAAATTAAATTTATCAGTATATAAAACAGATGGTTCATTAAAGAATACATACGAGATATTACAAGAATTAGCACCAATTTATCAAACGGCAACCGCTGCTGAAAAAGCGTATATCACTGAAACTATTGCTGGTAAATATCAAGCACAAAATGCTGCTGCTATTTTAAATAATTTTAGTACAGCTATTGATGCAACAACTACTGCTTTAAATTCAAATGGTAGTGCTATAAGAGAAAACGATGCTGTTTTGGATAGTATTGAGGGTAAAGTTAGTAACTTTAGAAGTGCTTTTGAGCAGCTATCTAATTCATTAATTAGTAGTAATTTAATTAAATGGCTTGTTGACTTTGGTACAAGTATAATAAATTTCTTTAATTCACCACTAGGTCAAGCAACAATATACATTGCAACTTTTGCATTAGCATTAAAAGCAGGTTCTGTAGCTTTAAGTGCCTTTTTGGGTTCTGCTGTCGCTAAAAAGATAGCGGTTGATTTAATTGCGCTTTCGTTTGCATCTAAAGTAGCGGGCGGCGGTATGGCTGGGTTTGCTGCTGCGACAAAAGTAGCAATTACATCAATCAATCCATATATAGCGGTATTAGTAGCCGCCGCTGCAGCATTAGCTATTTTTAATGTTGCACAAGGTCGTGCTATTAAAGAATTTGAAAAGCAAGCAGAAGCATCTAAAACAGCGTTTGATAATATTATAGAGGAGCGCGATGCTCTCGAACAAGAAATATCTAATTTAGAAAGTTTACAAACGCAATTAAAAAATGCTCGTGGTAACAAGTCTCAATTATTGTCAGTGCAAACACAACTTAATAAAGCATTAGGAACAAATATTGATTTAATATATAACGAAAATGAAGGTTATAAGGATGCAAACTTTTTATTAGAACAACAAATCAAATTAAAAAAAGAGGCAAAAAAACAAATAGACAACGATGCGTTTAAACAAACAGCAAGTCATTATTATAGTGGAGAAAATCAAAAATATAACACTAAAAATTTATATGGTGATATACCTGTATTAAGTTTATTTAATCAAATTAGCGCTGGCGATGATTTACTTGGCGAAGACCTTGACCTATATATAAAAAGTTATTTTAGAATGATTGAGGAATATGGTGCAGATGCATCTAAGAAATGGGATGAATTTTGGACAGAGGCTGGTACATATGAACCAGATTTCAATACTATATCTAAGGCTTTTGATGAACGTTATAATACTATGTATACATTCTTTCAAGATATGTTTAAAGATAACGCTTCTGGAGTTTTTGATGAGTCATTTATGCAAAATGCATTAAAAACTATGATTGGATATGGTGCTTCTCCTGAAGACATTAAGCAAAGTTTTCAACTTATTTTTGATAACATCGATGTATTTAACGAAAAGATTGCAGCATATCAATTAGCAATAAAAAATGGTGGCACTGGGGAAGAGGAGTGGAATGATTTTTTAACTGTATGGAACAATATCCGTACAAGCCAATATCCATTACCTTATGTATTATCGCCAGAATTAAAAGATACGATTTATGCTAATGGCCAAGCTATTATACAATATGGCGATGCATATCAACGTGCTAATGAAAAAGCAAAAGACAATACTGTTGTTGGTACTCTATTTCAAGATTTAGATGCGTTAAGTGAAAAATATAAAACATTTTATGATAACGCCAAAGAAATGGCAGATAATGGAACAATGACTAAAGAGTCATTATCAGACCTTATTAATAGTACAGAAGGAGCTGCAGAAGGTTTTGAAGGTTTAGGTGTAACAGTAGAAGATATATATAATTATTTTGCTCATTTAAACAAAGAAATTGATGATGTTGATTTAACAAATATTAATACACAAATTGATAACATTCAAGCGGCATATAGTTCGTTAGCAGAGGCTATTCAAGAATATAATAATCAAGGTTATTTTAGCGTTGACACTTTACAAACACTCTCTAAATATAGTGCTGATTATTTACAATATTTATATGATGAAAATGGTCAATTACAACTTAATGAGCAAGGTTTTAGAAATTTAGCAATCGCTCAATTAGAAGAATTAAAAGTTAAACAAGCTCAACAATTATTAGATTATGTTAAAAGTCTTTCCGCTGAGGGAGACCAGTTAGCAACAACAAAGAGTGCTGTAGATAATTTAACTGCCGCTTTACAAAATAATAATAATGAGTTAGCGAAAAATATTGTTTTGAACGCTGCTGCTGTCGATGGCGGAGAATTTACAGAAACAGAGATTGCGGCTATTGAAAAACGTATTAATCAAGTTTCTGGATTTATTAAAGACATAAATAAGACTATCGGTCAAATATCATCTGGTTCTGCTAAGATTATTAGCAATTCTAATTCTTCAAAAAACTCATCATCTAAAACAGAAAAAGAATGGTGGGAAACTGAACTTGAAAACCTTAAAAATCAGTTCAAATATAATGAAATTACTATTGAAGAATATATTAGAGGTTTAGATAATTTACTTGGTCGTGTACAAAAAGGTACTGATGCTTGGCGTAAGATTAATGAAGAACTTCAAAAACAACGCCTTACTAAGGTTGAAGACGATTATAAACGTGGAACAATTAGTCTTGATGAGTATATCAAAAAATTAAAAGAATTAATTAAGGCTTATAAACAAGGTACTGATGCTTGGAATGATTTAGCTGATAAGATTAAGAAAGCACTTCAGGATAAAGCAGATAGACAAAAAGATGACCTTGGTACAGCAGAAGATGCTGCGCTTAAAATTATCGATAAACAAATAGAAAAACAAAAAGAATTACGTGATGAAAAAGAGGCTTATTGGGATGAGGAAATATCTAACCTAGAGAAAGCTAATGAAGAAACTGAAAAGGCTATTGAGTTGGCTAGACTACAAGAGGCTTTGGAAAACGCTAAAAACGAAAAAACTAAACGTGTATGGCGTGAGGGCATCGGTTGGGTCTGGGAAACCGATAAAGAAGCTATCAAAGAAGCTCAAGAAGCTCTTGACGAGTTTAATAGCGAGCAAAAAATTGCCGAACTAGAAAAGAAAAAAGAAGAAGAGTTATCTGCTATTGATGCACAAATTAAGGCTTGGGAGGATTATAAAAAAGCCTGGGAAGACGTAACAGATAGTTACGAGTTTGAACAAGCAAAACAAATTTTAGCACAACAATTAGGCGCAGATGCTGAGGCAAAGATACTACAACAAAAGATAGAGCAAGTGCAAGAATATGCTGAAAAATATAAAGCAACAATGGCAGAGATTGAAAAATTAGAAAATACACCAGCAGATAAATTAAGTGGATATAATACTCCTACTAGTACTAATGTTAGTTCTGGTAGTTCATCTGGTTCTGGTGGTTCTTCTAGTAAAACATACACAGTTAAAAGCGGAGATACTCTTAGTGGTATCGGAAGCAAATATGGTGTATCTTGGCAAAAGATTTATAACGCAAATAAATCAGTTATAGGAAATAATCCAAACCGTATTTATCCTGGACAAACTCTTACAATTCCTGGATATGCTAATGGTGGTATGGTTGATTATACTGGTTTAGCAATGCTTCACGGAACTAAATCTAAACCAGAATTTGTATTAAATAACGACCAAATGAGAAATATGTTATCTACGCTTACACGACCACAGGTAACAAGTAATTTACCTACTAGTGGTGGAGCAGTTAATAATTATAATTTTGGAAATATCGAATTACCTAATGTAACAAATGCTAAACAATTTGTTACTGAATTAAAATCTTTAGTAAACATAACAAAACATCAATAGGTACCGACACTAATGTCGCTACCAAAAAGGGTCGCCGACTTTAATGTCGGTGACCACTAAAATAAAGAAAGGAGGATTTTTATGATTTATCAACCACGTAATGTGCAACCTTCGTCAGTATCAGTAGATGGTAGTGTAAATAATACATTTTCAATGGAAATACAAACTAATTCTTATGTGTCTGCATATCAATTATTAATAGTAGATTTTAACAATAACGATATATATACTGGTTCTAAAGTTACACTATCTAACTATCTTTATAATGGCGATATTTTAGAAATTCCAGTTAGTGCCAGTAGTGTTGCTTTAAGCAATGGCTCTAATTATAAATGGCGTGTAAGATTATACCAACCAAATTCTGATATGTTAATTACGTATGGTTTGGTTCAATCTACAAGTACCACTACGAATGTCTATTTACAACCAAATATTAATATAAAAGCAGGTATGACCTTAACAATCAACAGTCAATCTAAAACAATCTCATCTTATGATGTAGATACTGGATTAGCGGTTGTCAGTAGTGCTTTTTCATCAACGCCATCTGTTGGTACTCAATACTATATATATTCTGACTTTATAGAAACAGTTCCTGATTATATAGTGTACGCAAGACAAACTCCTAGCGTATCTATTAGTAATATACCATCGATGTTGACGCTTAAATATCACACCTTTCAAGGTGTTTATGCTCAATCAGATAATGTTCCTATAGTTTATCACGAATTTGATTTATATATGCAAAACGATGATGGTTCACGAACATTGATTGATACATCTGGCAAGGTTTATTCTGCAAATTTATCATATACATATGATGCTTTTAGAACTGGGAGTAATTATCTAATTCAAATGACTGTAGAAAATGATATGGGGATTATATCAACAACAGACTTATATTCATTTAATGTTTCATATGATATTGTAGAATATTTACAACAACCAGTTGCAACATTTTATAATAAAGAAAATGCAATTAATATTGCCTGGGTAACTCCAACAGAACGTATTGCCACTTTATTAGATGTTAACACACAGAAACCCGTTGGTGCTAATTATTTATATAATACACCATATAATACAGTCAATTCTTTATACACCAATGGCTATCAGGCGGTTTGGCAACACGAAGATGGTTTATGCGTATTACCAGATGATTTGAATATTTCATTACAATTTAATCCAGATAAAAATTTCTTTTACGATATAAATGGAGTTTATCACGAAGAAATGAATTTAGTTGAGGGAGAGACCGATGATGCTAGTGGTGATGGCGAGTTTGCTGTTGCTATAAATAAGAATAAACTTGTCTTTACACAAAATCCTGATATATCTTTAGAGGCTTCATTTTATACTGGTGTTACTCAAGTATTTGTTAATTCTCCAAGTAGTGTTGCGCAAATAAATAATGACTATGTATGGTTAGACACTGGCACTTGGGATGATAGTGGTTTTTGGACTGAAGGAGGAACATCAATGGAACGTGTATGTAACCATTGGTGGAAAGTACAAATTACAAAAGAGGGTATTAAAATAGAAGAAATCTACCCTACTGTATAATAAAGGAGGATGAATTATGTTATTATCAAAGTTAACAGTAAATTCTAATGTAAAATTAGACTTTTTACATTTAGAAGAGGCATCCTCTACTAATGATAATATTTTTAACAGTACTAGATATAAACCAACCTTAAATAACTATTCGAGATTTTTAGTTACATTTGATGAGGCTAATACAATAGCCAGAGGTGTTGCTGATGTTGCATTAGGATACACATTCTCAATTTATAGAGAAATAAAAAATACTAATCAACTTATGTATGTTGCAAGAATTGGTGATGGTGGATTATCTATTACAGATTTTAATGTAGTTAATGATACTACTTATAAATATTATATATTTAAAGAGGATGAGTCAGCTATCTCTGAAGCTGTAATCTCAAATGATATTACAACTTGTTGGTGGGATTGGTCTTTAGTAGATTTAATTCCTAGTCCAACAGAGAAAAATTTATATTATGCTAATTCTAATAAAATATGGAAATTTAACTTAAATGTGTCGAGTTCTGCCAGAACACAAAATTTAAACAACACTACATATAATAATCTTACACGTTTTCCAAAAGTATCCTCTGGAAAATTAAACTATTCATCTGGTTCTTTAACTTGTTTACTTGGTGATGTTCAAAAAATCAATGATAACTCACTTAGTTATGTAGAACCTGCAACAATGTTAGATGAATGGAATGATTTTTGTGCTAATGGTAATATAAAATTACTAAAAGACAGAAAGGGTAATGCGATGTTGGTTATGATTAACGGCACTTCGTCACAAATTGATGACGTAACAAGAGAACAAGTTAATACAATTACTTTTGATTGGGTTCAAGTTGATGATAACTCTAACATTACAGTAATTGGTGTGTAATGGCAAGTTATGATACAAGAGCTTTAGCAGATACTCAAAATGGAATTATTTGGAGTCAATATGGTGAAGTTCTTCGTTTAGTGGACAGTTCTAGTATTAGTATGAGTTATTTAACAGATATATTAAAACGTCCTAAATATGAGGCGCGTTATAGACTATTTGTTTTAAACCCAGACGAGACAATTAACTACGAAATACCACAAGAGGATATAATTCTTAATTCTGGTAACTTTACAGAGAATTATCAGAGTGGTCAAAGGAAAAGTGTAAATATAAATTTAATTAATATAGACGGAAAATATACACCTAGTATTAATACTATATGGGTGCATAATAAATTCCGTTTTGATATAGGTTTAGAGTTTGATAATCAAGTATATTGGTTTCCTAGAGGAATTTATATTTTAGGAAATCCATCTGCTTCACATCAAGACTCAGATAAACAAGTAAGTTTAACATTAGTTGATAAATTTGCGGTGTTAGAGGGTAAAGCTGGTACTCTTGAGGCAACTTATGAGATACCAGTTGACTCTGATATAGAAAAAGCAATCATAGGTATTTTGACATTAGATAATGGTTCTGGTTATCCTATCGATTTAAAACCTATTATCTATGACAGGTCGTTCAAAGGATTAAAAATGCCATATACTTTATCTAAAGACGCTGGTAGCACATTAGGAGAAATGTTGTTAGAAATTGGAACAATCTTGAATGCGGAAGTATATTACAATTCTCAAGGGAATTTATGTTTTATTAGCATTAATGAAACTACATTAGATGTTCAAAAGGCATCCTTATGGGATTATAAAGATACTGAAAGAGATTATTTCAATGCAAGTGCCAACTATGACTTTGAAAATGCTGTAAATGAAATTCAGGTTGTTGGTGATAATATTAATAACGAAATATTTTCTGCTATGGCACAAAATAAAAATCCAGCATCACCATTATGTATACAACGTATTGGTCGTCGTATAGAATATATCAATGATAGTAATATATATAGTGATGATTTAGCACAACAACGTGCAGATTATGAATTAAGAAAATTTGGTATTCTAAAAACAACAATGAATATTAATGTATCGTTTAATCCATTATTATTTGTTAATAATTTGATTAATATTACTGACGCTTATTACGAATTAGATAGAGAGCGTTTTTTAATTCAGTCTATATCTTATACTATCGGAAACGAATGTCAAATGACAATTAGTTGTTCTAATATTGTCAACTTTAATCAGTTAGAAATTGGGGTGATGTAACGTGAATTTTGATACAAAAGATATTGCTAGTTTTAAAAAGGTTATCGAAGATATTGTAGACGCTCGTTTACAAAACTACGGTATAACATCATTTATTGCGGCTGTTGTTACAAAAGTTAATGATGATGGTACAGTAAACGTTACAATACCTCCTGATAACAGCAGATTTGTTAATAATGTTTTAAATAAAAGCAATGAGTCTTTATCTTCTGGGGACTCTGTTGAATTGTGCACTAAGAATGGAAGATTATCTAATTCTTGGGTCGCTATAAAGCACGGTAAAAGCGCTTCTAGTGGTTCATTAGAAGACCGTGTTAAATATCTCGAAGATAATGCACTTATCTTTGTAAAAACAGGAGAATATGACGGATAAAAGGAGTGAATAAATATGAGAAATTATTCAATTAGGGGGGGCGACACATCAATAAGATTGTTGCGCCCTCTAACTTTAAAAAGAAAGGAGGTATGTTATAGTTAATATACCTCTTTTTGGTATAACAATCTTTGCGATTTATTTTATGGATAAAGGAAAAACATATGTAAAAAGTAACCCCGTCCTTCTTAATGCAAGTTCAATACTTTACGAGGGGGGGGGCAAGACGCTCGATAAACTATTTGATTTAGTTTATCCTGTTGGTAGTGTTTATATGAGCACAAACGCCACAAGTCCAGCAACTTTATTTGGTGGTAGTTGGACTAAAATAGAAGGTAGATTTTTATGGGCTACAGGTAGTACACCAATGACAACTGGGGGAAGTAGAACTACTGATAGTACAGT
>JBJEXV010000011.1:0-3652 GCA_051886175.1 Candidatus Coprovivens sp.
ACAAAAATAAAAGTATACACTTTTTTTTGTGTACACTTTTATATTACAACTTCATTAAGCACTACTTTCTTTTATCTTTTTTTGTAAACGCAATTCCTTTGTCGTCTTCACCTGGTAGTGGTGTTGATAAAACTTCTTCAGCTCTTCTTTCATATTCGTCATCTGTATAGAAATTACCTTCTCTAATTCTAGGTTGGCAGTTTTGATACTTCTCAGGATGATCAAGAACATGTTGACGTGTTGCTTCTGTTACTTTTACAGGTTCAAAATCTTGGAATAAGATACTTTCTTCACCGTACTTAGTATCTTTTGCTTCTTTTTCGCGTGCTAAAAAGGTAATTAATTCTACTAATTCATTTGATTGGCCAAGTTTTTGTAAGTCAAATCTTTGAACTTTATGACCTTTAGTTTTTCTTTTTTTAGCACTATCATCGATAGATTCTGGAAGAGCTTCATCTCCTAATAATTCTTTATTTACTTTTCTGAAAGCTTTTAATTCATCATTTTTATGTTTGATTGCAAAACCAGTTGCAGCAACACCAGTTATGATTCCTGGAGCTAGTAGTTGTAATGCTGGAACTGAGAAATTATATACACTATAAATTCCATGCATTGCAAATAAAGGAATGTTATAAATTATAAATCCTGCTAATGCAGATAATAGACCTATTAAAACCGTATCTTTTAATATTTGATTTTTGTCTCTTACTCTCCAAAATCTTTCTTTAAGAGTTTGTTTTGTAGTTGTTAGATCTAGTTCTTTTAATTTTTCTTCGATAGTTGCTTCTATTCCTCTAATACTTGCTTCCATTTCTTGTTGAGTCCTATCGTCAGTTGGAGTTTTTGTATTTTTTTCTTTTAGTTTTTTTGCTGCATCATCTAAAACGTACATTCTTGCAGCATGTTTTTCTTTTTCAGCTAATAATTTTGTTGAAGCTGCTGTTCTATCTTCTTGTTTTTTAGCAGATGTTCTTTTTCTTAATCTTTCTTTATTCTTAAATCCTTTTTGTAAAGCCATACTTCCACCTATACCTGCTAGTGCTGGCACTGTAACAAATAGAGGTTGGATAATTTCGTCTGGTAATGCACCTGTTCCTACTATAAATGGCATTGCAATCATACTAATTGCCCAAGCTAACGCTCCAAAACCAATAACTCCAAATAATTTAATGTCATTATCGTTACATCTTATGTCACCTAATTTTTCTGCGTATTCTACAACTTTGTTGTATTCTTTGTTTGCTTGTTTTTCAATTTTTTCAATTATTTTTTGTTTACTTTCCATATTAAGACCTCCATAACGGGTCTTATTATAGCACAAAAAAACCGAAAAAATCGGTTCTTTACGGTTCTTTACGTTAACTATTGTTTATAGAAGAATAGCCTTGGTTTAACTTTTTGACAAAGTTACTTGGTATTTTTTGTGATGCTTGTTCCACTAATTCTTTATTTAAACCATATAACGCTTCAGCCATTGATCCTACTATGCAAGCATTTGTATCTGTATCTCCACCATAAGATATAACTTTTGTTATTGCTTCTTCAAATGAGTTAGATGTGAATAAGGCATATAAACAATTATTTATAGTTGTATCACAAGTCATATTGAAACTTGTAAAAGGTTCATATTGTAATTTTATACATATTTTTTGTATAATTTGGTCTTTTGTTAATCCTTTTCTAGCTAAATAGATTATTTTAGCAACTGTTGTTGCTCCATTTATTGCTTCTTCGGTATTGTGTGATGGTGTTGTTGATGCGATAACATTATCAATTAATTCTTCTTCGCTGGTTGATAAATACCCTATTGGAGAAATACGCATCATGGCTCCATTACCGTTACTTAAACCTTCTTTCTTACCTAATGCCCAATTTATGAATCCTGGAGAGAATGGGCGTTTAAAATAAGGTTCATGATTTGGTTTGTAATCTAAATATTCTAGGGCATACTTTTTTAGATATTCTTCATAATCTTTATTATTTAAGAATGCATCTAATATTGCAATAGTTAATATTGTGTCATCGCTAAAAAATGATTCTGCCTCAATTATTTCTTTTACTTTTATTGGTTTTATCTCACTTACTTGATCAAATTCATATATTGAACCTGCTAAGTCTCCTATTATTGCTCCCCACATATTGATCACCTTCTTTATAATTTTACCAAAAAATATTGTTTTGTTATACTATCAACAAATTAAGGGGGTGCTTTATGGATAAATGTTATGTTGAAAATTTAGCGATGATAATTACTGATAGATGTAACTTAGATTGCGCTCATTGTTTACATGGTAAAAAATGTAATAGAGATATGAGAGATGAAGTTGTTGAAAGTACGTTAAGTCAAATACGTAGTTTCGTTAATTTAGTTATTAATGGTGGAGAACATACTTTGATTAAAAGGCCTAGTTATGCATTAAATTATAAAACCCCAATTCAGTATAAAATTGAATCAGGGTTCTAGTTTCTTTTTATAAACTGTCTACATTTTGTTGACTAGTTCAAATCGAGTCTTTTTTTAATGGATTGTAATTTTATTTAATTGGTAACCATCTTCAGTTATGTCTAATACATATGTTAATGTATGAAGTTGGTCTTTATCATATCTAATAGTTTGAAGATCGATTAAATCTTCTCTTCTGATTAATTCAGTGTTTCCTTCATCTTTATATATTCCTTCTGAAGGTACAGTATATCCAGCAATCATGTGAATGATTATTTGATTATCTTTTACATCATAACCATCGTAATAATAACTATATTCTGCACGTGCTTCAAATCCGCCTACTAGTTGTCTTCCAACATAGTTTTCTCCATCTTTTTTAAATTGCATAATTAATGGATAATAGTCGTATTCTTCTGGTAGATATTCATAATTATCTATTCCTAGTAATTCTTTAGCTGTTTTTTTAATTTGTTCTATTGTTATTGTTGCTTGTTTTCCATCTGCATACATATAATCTGTGTTTCCTACTTCTTTTAATGTATATAATTCTTTGCTCAATATGTACGCTGTAATTATACTTAATTGTTCTTCCTTTGTTAGTTCAGAAGGTTTTAATTCTTTTTTATCTTTATTATTTAATAATGGATTGATATTTACTTTTATATCATAAAATAATTCTTCAATATCTAGATGTTCTATATTTATTTTTCCATTATCATTTTCTTGTTTTTCACACTCTTTAACTTCTGTTACAGGTTCTATTGTTACTAATTTATACGATAATACTCCAATAGCAACTGCCATGATTAAAATAATTATTATACTGATTTTGTTCTTCATACCTTTTTTCTCCTTTTCTTAATTTTATTTTATATCTATTGAGTGTAATACAAAATACTTTTTTGTTATGTTTACATAATAGGTTTACTATGGTATTTTGGACATAGAAAAAACTCGGTAAATACCGAGTTTATTTGCATTTTGGTGCGATATTCGTACCTTATATGAACTATCCTCGTTGACATTTTCAGTATATCACAAGTCTTTCAAAAGACCTATACCAAAAATCGCTATTCGAGTGATTTCCGATTATTTTCCGTTTCATTTCCATCAGTACTTTTTATCACTACAACAATAAAAAAAGAGCATTTCTGCTCTACAAATTGACTATCTAAGTTTTGTCAACACTAAATTTATATTAATATT
>JBJEXV010000012.1:0-19641 GCA_051886175.1 Candidatus Coprovivens sp.
TATTTAGTTTATAAATTGAAATATCATTTAAATAGCAATATTGTGCTTTATAAGTAAATCTACTATTCTCTAATTAATCCTGACATATAAAATCCAGTACTATCTACTTCCAAGTAAGCACAACCCCAAGGAGTCTTTCCGAAATTAGAGACTATATAAGTAGAACTACCGTAAATACTTGGACAATTAATATAGTCAAAGGAAGATACACTATTAATAGAATACTGATGTAAATCTCCCTTTAATACTACCTTCTTTTTCTGCAATTTAAGATTAGTATTTGCAAAGAAATCATTAAACCAGCATTGCGTCTTCTCATTTAGATTAAGAGGAAATCCTTTAAATTGTCCTTTAGCAGCATCTGACTTACCGTGTAGGAAGACGAATGAAGTACCGTTTACATCAAAGCTATCTATTTCATTATTACTTACATAAGATTCTACATTAATACTCTTTAATTGTTGAGATAGAGTAATATCTAGCAACCATCCCCAAGTAGAGGAATGATTACCACTTCCTATAGAGATATATGTTACCTTATTAATAAGTTGCTTTACTTGATTTACAAAGCGCATCATTACTCGTAGATACATCTGAGCTATTTCCCTATCAGTGTTTACACAAGGGAGTTGATGTGTCATAGAAGATGTCATCTTCTTATAAGAATCAACATTGTCTCCTAGATTAAGAAGAATTACGTTATCCCATTTCTTATTCTTAATATAATTGATTATTATATCCAGTCGTCTATTAATTTCAATTTCCGAATATTCTGGCAAATCTATATATCCTTCTGGAACATTAAAAGCTCCAATATGTAAATCAGCCAGACATATAATACCAGTTAAATTATGATTCTTTTTACTGCTTTTAACAGATACTTTATCATAATTAATAGGTCCAAGAAGAGATTCAATAATAGCATTCTTATCATTTAGACGATTTATTTCACTCGCCATTTTCTTAATTTGGTTATTAAAATCTCTTTCTTGTCGAGCATCTGCATACTTAAATGCAGCTCTCTCTTTAAGATTCATTCTATATTGACTGAGTTCTTCTAGAGTAAGTTCCTCAATAAGATGTTGAGGTGCCCACATAGAGTCCTTAGTAATACCGAATGCTCTAAATAAATATTTAACTTCTGGGAGAGTATACTTAGGAAATTCATTGGCAACATTTCTAGCTGTTACATTTCCACCATAATAAGTATATAAACCCCACAGAGTTTCAGCATCTTGTCTACTTAAAGTAGTCTTAAATGGAGCTTTATCTTGCCTATATACAACTACTTTATATTCTATAATCATATTGTTCTCATCACGAACAGTTTCTACTTCTGATTTATTATTTGATTGTTTTCTCATAAAGGAATACACATTACCATAGCTAATTCCATTTTCTTCACAATATTTCTTTACTGATTTATTGCTAGCCTTAGCAGCTTCTATGATTTCATTGTATTTCCTAATTGTTTCGTCCTTCATTTATTTTTAATTGATTTATTCAATACTTAGATTAAAGCAGTTATGCGGATAATAAAAAATGGTGGCTATCAAAAAGATAACCACCATTGAAAATTAAATTAAATCATTACTAAATTATTAGTAAATCAATTTCTTTCTACTCCGAAGCAAATATAGTTGCCATTACGAGTACTCTTAGAAGGAGTATAGGTCGCTGTGAAAGCAATAGGCTGTCCATCCATAACTACCTTAGCATAGGAAGCTATAATATTACCCTTGTATCCCTTGTCTGTATAAAGAGACTTAACAAGTTCCTTAGCCTTAGCCTTAGTCCCTTCAGCTTGAGCAAGAACCTTACCAGTATCCTTATCCATAATCTGATAAACAGTCTTATACTTACGTGTTCCCATCTCATTCTTTACATCATCAATACGATAAGGACGTTCACGAGTATCAGCAACTGCGGATTCCAGAGTAATTACAAATCCAACACCAGCTACATTCTTAGACTTCTTAGCAAGATAGTCAAGCATAAACTGACGCTTATCAGACTCAGTGATAGTACCTACTTGCTTCTTCTTCCACATCTTATAAGCCTGTGTAGCATCACCCATAATATCAAACGGTACATTTTCAAGTGCTTCTTCCTTAGTAGCTCCGTTTACTTCCATTACCTTAAAATTCAAAAATTGTGCCATAATTCAATAAAATTTAAAAATTAAACATTAATTCGTATAAATCATTTACATCTAACATTACAAATATACTATCGTTTACTGAATTATCCAAATAATATTTTGTAAATTTTTCTTCTAATTATCTGATTTTCTAGTAAAGCAAATATACTACTTATTTTATGATTTCCAAAGAGATTTATAAGAAATATTGTGTTAATAAGTGTTAAAATTTACTTTATAAATAAATCTTAGAATGGTAATCTGTTTGATAGTATTTCTTTAATTTTTGCTGGAATATTTTTATCTTCAATTCCAAAAGTTGGAAATTCTTTACATCCATAAGCAAAATCAGAGCATACTACGGCTAAACCTTTAGCAAAATCTTCTTCTAAATCATTACCAGCTATTTTTCTTATTATCTGATAATGAGTAGTATCAGGTCTCTTGCTCTTTATCTTATCTGTTAAATAATTTATTAAAGAAATCAAAGCGAACTTCGTATTAATATCTTTATTCAGAAATCCTAAAGAAAAATACCTACTATACATTCTTTGCATCTCTGCATATGGAGGTGTCTCTATAATATCCATATTATTCAAATCTATATCCTTTATTATAGTGATATGCTGCTATTCTCATCAGTCTTTTGAAATCTTTCCAGCCTTCTCTATACATAGAAGGAGTCATAGAGACAACCTTAGTATAATATTGAGGTACAGTAGATACTACTAGATAATTACCTTTAATAGTAGGATTATCCATATTATAGTATTTCTTAGCACATAGACTCAATAGCCAAGAATAGATAGCAAGCTCCCTATTATAGCTGAATCTATTTATATTGTTGTCAAATTCACTTAAAATCTTGCCCAAGGTCTTGACATCATTCACTACTATTTCATTAGATATAGTATCTATAGTATAATTATCAAGTTTGGCTTTAAATCTAAGTATGAATTCGTTACTATTAGGCATTATTACTTTAATATCTAGTAATATTGCTTGTTCCATTTCTGAAATACAAGATTCCCCAAGAAGAGTTTTTGGGTGGAGTAATTCCTGTATCCACTTGTTATTTCGTAGTGCTGTGACGCAATTTAAAGCAATCTCACGGCTTTTCTTATCCAAGTAAATAACTTCTCTTACTTCGGAATTTGAAGCCTCGAAATTGCCTCTTTCAGTCCAATATTGTTCACACTGCTTAAATACATTTTCTAATTGATTTTCTGATAGATTACCTTTATAATAGTCTATCTCTTTAGCAGCTGATAAAACTTCCTCTTTAGATGGATAATGTCCTAAAGAATATAGTTTATCTGCAAGTATACCCATTTTAGCAGTAGGCTTATCTATCTCAGATAAGATAAATAAATCACTTTGCAAGGTTAACTCATGAACACAGCTTCCAATCTGTAAACTAGGAGTATAGAATGGCTTCATTCTACCAAAGAATTCTTCAGGACTACCTCCTTTATCTGGATCTATTTTAGATAATCTGGAATTTGATATATAACCACTATATTTCTCACTAAAGTAAATAGAATCATCAATTTTCTCTAGTCTTAATGTATCTAGCAAAGGTATCAATTTAATGTCGTCCATATTCTTTAAGTATTTCTTTAAAATATGGAAACATAGTATCCATATAAAGATGATAACAGTCTTCTACTTCCTCTTTATCCAAAGAATATATACGTCCAATAGGACCCCAATCTTGATTAGCTGGATTATCCATAAGAAGACAAGGAATATCATTTAAATTACAATCTATAAATACTCTTAAAGAGTCGTCTATATGTAGATTACAACCTCCCATTTTAATTCTAGGTACTTTACTTAGACAGTAATTAAGTAACTGATAAACAGGAGCTTTAGGCATTGAAGTAATTTCTAAGTATTGTTTAATCCAAGGCTTAGGAATACTCCTTGCGGTTGTATATTGCTGTACTTTAAAAGTAGGAACATTAATTATTGGCAATGTTAACCAAAATTCTTTATCCTTACTAAGTACTCTAAATACATTCTTTGAAATGTCAGAATCCTTTTTAGGATGTCCGAATCTTTCTATATATGGATTGTAAAAGTCACATATACATCCATCAATATCTAATGAAATTCTAAGTTTTGACATTATATTGTTTCTATATCTGCTATTTCACCAATTAAAATATCCTTATCATCAAGATCTTTAATGAATTCGTCATAATCATAGCTATCTGAATAGTCTTCAAACATATTCATTAACTTATCTTGACAGGATTCTAGAGAATTAGCCATAATGACAGCATTATATACCCTAGATTTTGGTAAATTACATATTGGAATAATATACTTATTCATTCCTTAATTAACTTATAAAAGTAGTTTTTAGGCACTATTACATATTCTTCGTCTTGAACATTAGCTACTTTCCAGAATATAGCTAGAGGTTTATCTTTTAATCCTACCTCTTTATTCAACTTAGTTATACTTGGAGTATTAGCAGTATGTTTAGCTTGTATATAGAAATCTAATACATTTTCTGTATCAGTAACATCAATCTTAGCATTATCTAGGGTTCTACTCTCACTTCTTGAAGTTTTAAGTCCAGTATAACCAAGTGATGTTAATTCTTTTATAATATCTAGTTCAAATTTATTTCCTTTCGACTTAGACCTCTTTGCAGAATAGTGTCTAAAAGTATGACTATCAACCCACATACAGTGAATCTTGTCTTTTTTATTAGAACTTCCTTCTCTGAACTTATTACATCTAACTTTTATTGAAGCAATAGATAGTCCAGTATCTTGACTTGCTTCTTCTATAGACGAATATTCTTTAGAAATTCCATTTTTAAAAGTTACTTTAACTGCTGTATTCAATTCCTATTTTTTGCTCATAATACATTTATTGATTTTGTAGATTATTAAAATACGGTTCAAATAAATTTACAATAAAATTTGGTAAATTTTCTTTCTTAGCCAATTCATAAATATATTTTAATTTATTTTCTTTATATACAGCCTTAGCGTCTTCTAAACTATCGTATGAACCAAAATAAGTATTTTTTCCATAAATATTTATACTTACTAAATATTTATTTCTTTTTACTTTAATACCGACAGAAGAATTAGACTTGTTAGTAGCTATAGCCTTGTTTATACTTACTGGTATAAAGAGACATTTCTCAGGACAATATATTTTATTACCAAAAGATATTAAATCTTTATCTAATTGCCATCCAACTTTACGATAATCTTGTTCATCCATTCTGCAAAATTTTGATAATTACACCAATTATCACAAACTTCACATCCTATATACGATGGTTCTTTATTTAGTATTATCTTATTGTAACACCGTTTCAACATTCCTTGCCAAGTAGCATACTCTTCTGTTAACTTATTATTTATTCTAGCTTTATATTTTCCATTTCCAAAAAACCCTTTTCCTTCTATAGTAGGATAAAAATAATCTTTAACTTCATCTCTCCTTAAATCTGTTGTATTTGTTTTTGTTATACCTCCAGTATTAGTAAATTTAATATAAACATTTTCACAGTTTTGATATTCTATTACTATACAAGGTCCATATTTTGTAAAAAATTTATCACCAACTTTAACAGATGCTTTTGTCATAATTATTAATATTTATAAAAATTTCATATATAAATATAATAATAATTCTGTAATTAATAAAATTATTTTTCTGGAATTTTTAATAAATCTTGCTTAAATAATTGTATTTTTGTTTTAATCATTAATAGTGTCTTTTTTCTTCCAAATTTTTTATAATAATCACTAATATCTTTGCATTTATCTACCCTAGGAAGTAATGTAACTATTAAGTCTGGATGCTCTTTTTTTATTTTTTTAGAAAATTGAATACCAGTATGATCCAGATCAAATAATACTACAATATATTTAAATCTCTTTTTTAAATCTTCAAGTACTTTTTCAGAAATAAACTGTGTTTCAGAATTTGGACTACAGCTAGCAATACCCAGAGAATATAGACACATGGTGTCTTTTAACGACTTTGTAACTACCAGTAACTTTCCTTTCTTAGGTAATTGGTCATATCCTTGTATTTTCTTAGAAGGCCAATTAGTTATAAATCGATAGGAAGTACGTTGTGGAAAGTAACATCTCCATAATTCTATACCATGATATTTTTTACCATAATATCCGAATATAGGACAATGTTGTTGAGATTTAGCAAGTAAGTTACCATTAAGAAATACATGTTTACATGAGTATACATTAAATTTTTTAAGTATTTCTGGAGTTATTCCATACTTTGCCCACCATTTTAATTCTAACTCAGTAAAGTCTTGTATTTCTACTTGTATTTTAGATATTTCCTTATCTTCTATTTTAATAGGGTTCTCATTAATCTTTCCAGGATTTTTCTGAAGAGTCTTACTTTGTATTATCCCAAAGTCATTAGCTATTATACGTAGTGCTTCAAAATAGTTACATCTAAAGGTTTGCTGGACTATACTAAATATATCTAAGCATTGTCCCGTAGCAAAGTCTTTAAACATTAAAGTACCTTTATTATTTCTGAAAAAACTACAGGTGGGCCTCTTATCTTCTCTTAATGGAGATCTAAAAAGTCCTTTTTTAACTGGAATATTAAGATAATACTCCATAAGTTGCTCTTCAGAAAACTTGGATAAGATTAATTCTTTAGTAAGTTTAGGTTCAAACGAGAGATTCATACTTTTAATAAGTAATAAATTTCTAGTAAAAACCAAAATTACTTAACAATATATTATTAAAGGAGCAACCCTTCGAAATCTATTTCTTCGGAAGGTTGCCCATCTACATTTTCAGCAATAGTTGAGTCTACACTACTCATATCTGTAGGCTTAGCATTTTGATATTCAGCCTTCTTCTTTTCTTCGTAAGCAGAGAAGAACAGTTTATCTCCGACAAAATTATCGCAAGTAAACTTTTCTCCATTCTTACTAATTGCAACAAACTTAGGAAGAACAGCTGTAACATTACCATCCTTAGTCTTACCTACCAATTTAAGATGAGTTGCCTTACCCTTAACGGGATCTGTAATCTTTATAAAGGCAGTAACTACATCATCAAACAATTTAAACTTAGAACTAGCTGCTTGCATCTTCTTAAAGCCTTCTGGATTAAGAACTTCTGCTACTTGAGCAATAAAGGTCATAGTCCTATCAAAGGAAGATGCTCCTTGATATTCATGACCATCTCTACTTGTATAAGTAGGACGTTCTTCATCTCCGGGCTTGGGATAGAAAATAGATTCTTCATAATACCCATCTTCTCCTTCAAAACGTACCTTCAAGATCTCATAAGTAGCATCAGGATTTTTCTTTCCCTTAATTACTTCTTTACGAGCTCCTGCAAACTTAACAGAATAAATGCCCCAAGGCTTAAGAAGACGTTGTACGTTAGAAGTTGCTTGTGTAGTTGCCAGTGTTCCAAAATTAAATTCACTCATATTATTTATAAATTAAAGTTTAAAAAAGCTTGCATCAATTTCTGTTATATCTGTATCTTCTTCTATATTATCTAAATCTAGATCAAAATCTTCTGTATTTACATTTTCATCCCCATTTAATACTGGGGGATTTCCGGAAGACAGGATAAATAGTCCAGATTTATTTGGATGAGGAGTTATTTTAAACTCAGTTCCATACTTAGCAAGTTCAGTATTCTTATTACCTCTAAATGCTACTGTATTTGAACCCGTTAATTTATTCCCACCCTTAGTTCCAAAGGCTTCATCTACCCCTATTACAGGAAATTTACCATCCTTTCCATCTTCATACTTAATATCTATTTTATCTCCAGTAGATAAATTCATTAGCTTAATTGCACTAGAATTTAAACTAAATTTACTACTTTCCAGAGTAAGAATAGGTTCAGTAGAATCATCTTCTTTAATCTTAGGTTTATCTTTACTAGGTTTATCTATTTTCTTATCAAGGAGTTTAGTCTCCAAGATTTCGCCAGTAGACGTATCTACTGACATTTCATAACTTAAAGTTAGAATAAATTTCTCTTTAATTACTGACATAATTAATTATTTAGACTAGGATAAATTCTATCCCAATGAGATACGAAAGTTCCATCTTCTTGGCGTTCTGCAACAATAATCCTCTTATTAGCTAGATGTTCTGGTCTAGCTCCTGCTGATGCAATGCCATTTGTTTCAAAATTAATACAGAGATTATTATTTTCATCTCTGAATACAAATCCAATAGCATCACTCTTCGCCGAAAGAATACGTGCGCTCTTACCACTAAGGTCAAAGTCTTTTACTGATCCAACTTCCTTACCTTCATTAGATGTAATAGTCTTATCCTTTACATGACCTACCAAAATAATATTAGTAGTATTAGCAGAGAGTTTATCTATTACAAACTCTATTGCCTGTCTAACATAACTATATCCAATTCCCATTGGAGCATTAATAATATCTCCTGTATAGTTAGCTCCAGCAGGAGTCTTCTTATACATATTCAATGCCAATGGTTTAACAAACTCTTCTAGAGCAGTTACTGTGTCAATAGTTATAAACTTGTATTTATGAGGGGATTCTTGCAATGCTTTACATAGTTCTCCAAATTCATTAAGATTATGGACCTTAACTTTAAGAGCTTCTACGTAATCAGAACCATCCTCAAAATCTACAATTAGATTATCTTCTAGGGTAGAAAGAGTTGTAGTCTTTCCACATTTAGGCATTCCGTATAGAATAAGATTTTTAGGATCTTGAGTGAGCTTAGGAACAGGTTTTGTTGGAAGTGTTATAGCCATTATAATACAAATTTAGATTGTTTAATATTGTTATCTTCAATTTCTATATTATCTTGGTTATAGGCCCATTCAATACTTTTGTATTTCTCATAATCAAATATTTCATCAGATTTCGGCAACTCTATATAATGCGAGCTGTCCCCGTAATAGCACATCGGTATCATAATATCAGAAGTACCAAATCTACTCTTTAAAAGAAATAATCCTATAAAGCATTGTTCTAGAGTTTTTATATCATACTTTCTGTATGAAGCTAGTTTATACTTATGAGGACTAAATAGAGCTAAAACTATTTGACTATCTTCATATAACGAGCCTGAATCCTTGAAGTCATTTGACGACGGATCTTGTAAACCTTGTTTCATTCTCTCTTGATTAGCAGAATCTCTGTTAAATTGAGCTATATGAATAGGACTCATAATACCTGTCTTATTTCTAAGCATTACTGAATCTCTAGATATAGCATCAATCTCATCTTTTTTAGTTCTTCCAACAGAAGCCTTTACTAAAGTAAAGTGATCTACTAATACACCTAGAATTTGTTGTGGGTTATTTGGAATATATCTATTATCCTCAAATTTACCATATTTTCTAAGTTCTTTTTCTACTTCTCTTAAATAAATAGCTTCTGTTAGACTTCCTTCATAGAAAGTTAATCTTTCGTCAAGAATATCTATAAAAGATGAAGATTGTTCTAGAAGTTTATATTCTTCATCAGTGAGAATGCAATCTTTACCTCTTGAAAATATCTGCTTGTATCGTAGTTCTATTCCGAAATTATCCATAATATACATGGATACCAGTTTAGCATACACTTGAGACCTAGTCATTTCAAGACTAAATAGCAACCACCTAGGATCTCTTTCTATATATTCTCCTTTAAGATAGTGTATAAGTGGTTGATATATAAATGCCCATAGCGTATAGGTGGATTTCAGTTGTGTTATCGTATAGCTTTTTATCTATACTTCTATAGCTTCTTAATTTGCTATAGCTCCGCGTACATATTCACCCATTACTTTATAAAAAGCATTGGGGTGCAAACCACTCTTGGAAACATTTTATTCTGATTTCTCAGGTTCAGTTTCTACGCTGTACGATGATACAGATTCTTTAGTTTCTGTATTTATCTCGGTATTAGCATCACAGCCTTCACCGATATTGGTCTGTAATAATTCCAAAGATTCCTCTATTGGAACGGCTGTTTCTTTTAAAGGGATAAATGCGTCCCTTTATTACGCAACCTACTCCGGAAATTGCTCCGATAAGATAACTCGTACCGGGTAAGTATCCATCTATAAAATTCTCTAATTTCTTTGAACCTACAGATAATCCTATGTTTTTGCCCTCTCGCCCCTCACGAACAAGATTAAAAAACTCTTCTTTACCTGTACTCATACAAGTTTAATAGCATCAAAGTTAATATTTGCTCCATTTCCATTTTTAAGAGCTTCTAAATCTAACCATCCTTGATTAATGATAAAACTTGCTAAACTACAATTAATAATATTATTATCTTTTGCCCATCTTACAAGCTCAAGAATGTTATTATGACGTTCGTTATTCCATCTTATTGATTTTCCATATCTAAGATAAGCATCTTCTAATGAATCAAATTTCTTTGCTACAGTACGTAAAGGAACCATATTTCCATTAATTGTTCCGAATTGTGGAAATACTTCAAATAATTCCTTTCCCATTTCAAAAGAACTTCTATATAGATTCTTAATAAAGTTCTTATTAAATGGAATACTATAGGGATTAAAAGCCTCTCCTTGTACATTTATATTCTATATAGTTCGCAACACTATATACGTTCTCTTATGAACTGCTGTATGTTACCATACAGATTAGACTATATCATTCTCCATTTCTGGAGACCCTCCATTTCCACTACCATTAACTTGTAGTGTACTCTACTCACTTCCTACATTTGTAGTGTTTTCGATAGTCGTTGAACCTTCTACATAATGAAAATAGATACTTTTAATTTTGTTTATAAATTGGTCAGTTGTATAATTCAATTTCATTTTATTACACATAGAACAACATGGGACACAATTATCAATTGGATACCCTTTAGAAGAATTAATTCTATCAATTCCTGTTACTGGTATATTAATTTTATAATGTTTAGAATATTTATCTCTAATATTAGGGGCTGCTCCACAATATATACAATTTGAAGTAACTAATTTTACAAAATCATCATTACTTAAATTCCATTCTATATTTCTAGATTTAGCTCCATCCTTATAAGTAGCTAATATACCATTTAAAGAATTTGTTTCATTTGTATTTATTCTATTTTCTCCGCAATTTATACATTTATTCTATTTTCTCCATTCGTTTGGATTATACTACTTTACAGAAATTTTACCACAATGTATACATTTTACTTTATAGTAGTGTGATAATTTTCCTAAGACTTTTCCTTTAGGAATATTACCTCTTTCATCGTGATCCCATGAAATTATTTCATACGGACCATGTATTTCACCTATTCTACTATCCAATGCACAAGTTTCACATTTAAATTTTGGTTTATACATTGACCCAATAGTAGCAATCTATTCATTACCACACTTTTTACATTTTAGTAAATAATAATACGTAATAGTTGTGCTATTTCTTTTACGAAACTATTTAATCGTAGTCCAATTTTCATCAGTAGGTTGGATACTGATTGTCATTTCTTCTAAATTTGCTAAGTCTTCTAAAGATAATTTTGTTTTTCCCATAATTTATATTATATTAATAATTAAATTTTATTCAGGTCAAATTTAATATTTTTATCTTATAAACCAAAGTAAATTTATGTAAAAATGAGTTTCCAGTAATTAAAAGGGTTTTCTTAAAATTTTACAACTTTAAGCCGCTATTTTAACGGCACTTTAAAAGATTTAAGAATAATTTCTTTATTTTGTAAACTTAGAATTACTTCTCTAGTCTTTATACCACAAGAATATAATGTTTCTATATAGGATTTAAAGAATTCTTCATTCTGTTCATCCTGTAGTATTAAGAGAGTCTTTATAAACATCAATTCATTAGGTGTGATCTTATATTTCTCTATGATAGAAATTTCTTCATTAATTGTTAATATTAAGTTTTTCAAAACAGCTTTATAAGTATTATAAAACTGCTATTTATTTAATAACCGTTTCCGGACGTATCCAATGCATAATGTATTAATAAATTAATATCTAAAAGTAAAATCCTTTAATTTCTTTACATAAGGTTTAGGCTCTTTACCTTGTAAAACATCATTAAGTCCATCTTCATCTATAGTAATATATGATTGATTAGCGTGACTATTTTGAAACCACTTTAATTCGACACTATCATTAATTACTATATTAAAGATTTCAGCTACTTTATCGTTTTCTTTGCGAATTACTCTACCAAGCCTCTGGGTAGCCTTTGTCTCAGAAGAATCTAGTCCTAAAATGATTGCAACTGATAATCCTTTTAAGTCTGCTCCTTCATTGAGCTTTGACACACTATGAATTAAAGTAAAATCGCCTTTTTGGAATTCTTCTAAAGTTATTCTGCCTTTCTTCTTAGTATCTTTACCACTGTAGACCTTTCCACCTCCTATAGATTCTGCCATCTTAATATTATTAGAAAAAGTAATAATTTTCTTATCACTTCTTGCTTCAATAATACGTCTAGCAATCTCTATCTTTTTAGGATGATTATTTATAAAGGCTTTTCGTTGTTGGATACATCGCATAAAAGCAGTAGCATGGTAAGTAATAGCTTTAAACATTGCTTTACGCTGTTCTTCTGTTCCATTAGGGCATCTTTCATCACGTAGTTTAGCTCTGTTAATAAAGCCTTTAGGACCTAGTAATGACATAGCAAGTCCAAAATCAAAATTAAAGAATTCATAATGCTCTACAAATTCTTTATTATATTTCTGATAAGTATCTATGTCATCGACATCTATAAGAACAAGATATTCTTTATAGTCAGAAACCCAACCGTTAGCATGAGCTTCAGCTTGAGTTATAGTATCTATTACTGGACAATATTTAGAAATTAACTCGTGCTTACCATCAAGTCTCTCAAAAGTAGCTGTAAGTCCTAATATGTACTTATATTTTACTTTATTGAAGACTTCTTGGAAAGTAGACGCGGCGTATCGGTGCTCCTCGTCTAGTACCAGTATATCAGTTGACCATTCATGTCTAATAACAGAATTTATAATCTCTACTTCTGTATTAAATCCCAGTCCCCAATCGTCTAACTGTACTCTCCATTGTTGTTGTAGATTTTCAGTAGGAACTACTACTAGTACTCGTAGCCTAGGATACTTATCTATTACAGATTTTAAGCATTTTAACGAAGTTCTGGTCTTGCCACATCCCGTAGGTTGAACTAACGTTCCTATGCATTTATTTTTAATCCATTTTACTCTTGCTAACTCTTGTCTTTCATCTCTAGTCATTTTAACTATTAGTCTAGATTAATTCCTTTACTTTCAGCTACCTTACGTATCTGATTAATACGATTTTCCCACTGGTCTATATGGAACATAACTTCATTCTCAAGCTTAAAGAGAATTTTATTACGAAGAACTGTCAATTGATCAGTAGTAAGTTCGGAATACTTCTTAGGCCGGAGATTAACCATTGCCCTAAGTTCATTAAAGTTAAGTCCCGAAGGCTTAACAATAAGTTTTACAGAGTTCTTAATGTTAAGTCTTTCTTTAATTACTTCCAGCTTCTTACGAGGATTTCCGTCTTTATCCTTTTCGTCAAACTCTTTCATTTCTGCTGGAGTAAGATATACTCCCATATTAAGAATAAAACTAAAGGTAATATGCTTAGTATCTAGGAATCCAAGTTGATCTAGACCGGCATTGAGGACTTCATCAATAGACAAACGTTCAAATTCACGAGGAAGTCCGCTTGTACATGCAGAAATAGGAATAATATTAAGTTCCTTAGAAGGAAAATCATCTTTATGGGAACTCATATAAGCACGCAAATCTTGGATATAAAGATGTCGTGGATAAGGCTTGCCATCAGCACAGATAGAGCCAGATTCCAACTTACGAAGGAAAAGTTCTACATTACACTTTTTACGCTGGTCTGCTATAATCTTAAGCAATTCATATCTTCCAGGATTTACTTTATCAGTACTGTGCAACATAGACATACAATGCTTATAGAAAGACTTAAGTTGTTCTGGAGTTGCATCTACTAAACGGATTTCATTCTGATTTCCATCATTATTTTTAGCAAACTTCCATACAAAAGTATTAATGTCATTGTTCTTTGCCTCAATTGCTTCAGTAAGTTTTTCTTGGATTGTCATATTCATATTTCAAATTATTTCTTTAAAAAGTTCTAATAAAATAATCTACATAACATATTCATAATTATTTGATCTAGGTTTAGCTATAAACTTAAGGAATTGAATATTATTATAGTTATATGGAATCATATTATTTCCATCAAACCATTTATCAATTCCAGCTCTAATTTCTATGAAATTAAGATAGCCAGTTTCACTAATTTCTATATTACGATGATTCCAATTAGGAAATCTTGTACACATAATATATCTAGATTGTTTAATTATGTCTTCATCTAAACATTCAAATACATAGGTAATGTAGCCAAGAGTATCCTTTTCTTTAGCGACTAACTTTGCCAGTATAGTAATTCCCTTCGTAATAGACACATCCATATTTAGCAAGGTCAGAAGATAATTTACTAATCTCAGCAAAGCATGGATATTTACTACAGGACTTACATGACCTATCAGGGAATTTATATTTTACACCATATTTGTCTTTGTCTAATGAACTTATTTTAATAAAAGCCATAAAAGTAGTCCAGAACTTAAAGTTATTCCACCTATCTTCCAAGATAAAAGTATTTTATCTTTTCGTTTCATCTCCTTATCTACCTTAGCTTTAAATGAATCCATATATAATCTATATTCTTCCAATTCTTTCTTTCTAATAGAATCGGACTTTACTAGTAAGTCATTACTAATCTTATAATTCTCTATCTGCTTATTAAGTAGAGTATTAGTCTTAATAAGAGCTTCATGTTCTACAAAGATAAGATTAGTACTCTTTAATTGGTCAGCGGTTATTAATACTGTCGTATCGTTCGACATACTCTGTGAAAAAGAGGTAGTCGTCGCTAGTAGAATTAAAAAGAATGTCATTATATTTTTCTTCATATTCCTTTTCTACAACTTTAAGTTTAATATATACAGTATCAATCTCCTTATTAATAGAGTCTTTCTTATTCTCTATTTTAGCTAATTCAGCTTCTAAAGAATCTATCTTAGTAATATACTCATTTACATCTTCAGTCTTTTCTCTAGTACATGCTCGATATACTATAAATATATTGAGCATGACTATAATAGCACAAATTACTTTCCAAACTTTTCCAAACGCTTCCATTTAGGCCTATTAGATAACCATTTCATATATTCAACAATCCTATCTAGAAAAGTTGGATCTTTCTGTACCTTTTCTACTACAAACTTTTCTACGTCATCCATACTATTCTCATATGCTTGCATACTCTTATCTCTGTAATATCTCATCTGAGCATCGTCATATCCAGGAATAAACTTTCCAGGATTCTTCTTGAGATATTCTGCTTCTTGCTTAAGAAGAGCTTCTACAAGAGTATCATTAATATAACCACGCTTAGTAGAGAATAGAATTGCGGGACTATTCTTTGCTCGAGCAATAGCTTTACTAGTACCTACCGTTTCGTCAAATTTATCTTCAGGATTACAGATAGAGATACCAAGATGAAGTTTCTTTACTAGGGGGTCATCCGCATCTGACCACAGACAAGGAAGATTCCGTACATCACTAACTGCTGCAATTACAAAGTAATGAGTTTTACCTGCATAGTCTACAAAAGAGTCCTTGATAATTTTAGTGTACTGATTCATTTTTTACTTTTTGTTTTCTTAGGGTTAACTTTATAAATAGGAAGATTTTTCTCTTTAATAAATTTATATGGGGCAGCTATAAGAATTATATCTTTTTCTATTGTATAATCCTTATACTTCTTACATATACGATTAGTAGGAATAAATTTATTAGATTTATATAATTTTAAACCTAATAAACAATACCCATTCTTCCAATACTTATGTAAACTGACTTCATATATAAAGGAATCATACTCTTTTATTCCATTTTCTTCATATAAATAGAACTCATCGCCAGAAAGGTCTTTCATATGGCTTATAAGTTGTTCCATTATATGAATACTTAATAATGAAATTAGAATATTTAGAAAGGATTTCTCCTACTTGATGCATATAACATTCAGTGGAATAAGTACTCTTATCAAATACTTTGTTATTCTTTAACTGAATAATAAGTTTAGCTCTAACAGGAATAGGCTTAATAGGAATAGTATGAAAATGCATCTTTTCCTTATGCTTCCTTCTAAGTACTCTCAATGCTTTTCTTTCTTCAGGAGTTTTAGTCCATACACTAGGATCTTTAGGTTCTAGCGTGGGAGGTCGCATGCCGAGTTTTACCATCAATGCGTCATCATGAACATTTACCCGTCCATCAGGTTCTTTCTTTACTCTTTTCATAGAATTGTTCAAAAAAAGATTTAACAATATTTTGTATTGAAATAGAATTAGCTGTATTATAATATGAATTCCAAAAACCTTTTTCGTAAATCCACTTAATGTTATTGGAATTTATTTTATTTATTCTATATTCAAAATAATAGTCAGAACTATAGTATTCTTTATTAATAATTCCTGCTCTATGTATTTTAAGAGTATAATGAGTGCAAGTTCCTCCTTTTATAACTGAGCTTTCAATGGATTCTTCTTCCTCCATCTTAACTATTTCTCTAATTATACCTTTTAGATTCTTTGCTCTATCATTATAGATGATTAAATCATATTTTACTCCTAATTTTTCTAGATTAACTGCTATTAAATAAGTCAGTAAACAACATCCTCCACTATTAATATCATAGGTTTCATCTAGAAATTTACAAAGATTATTTAATGACCATTTAAGACGTTTTAGATTTGGCATAATTGCTTAATAGCATTTAATTCATCTTTCAACTCTTTAATATAAGTATATAACTGTATAGACTTATCTCCATGCCTTTGTGCTATTCTATATCTAGCAATTTTTTGGATAGCATAAGGAAGACTAATACCATAAGCTACATTCTTAAATTCCATTCTAGATTCTTTTCCTTTAGGCTGTACTTTATAAAGTAACTCTAAATCAAAAGAATCACCTGAAGGGATTAGCCTGAAATCTTCTTCTTCTATAATCATTTTGATCCTGTAATAATTCTTTGTTTAATACTTCCTGGTCTAGTGGTAGCTGCCTTTACCTTTTCTGGAAGCTTGTTCCACCATTCTTGAGCAGCTTTGAGATTAGCTATTTTTTTCTTGTATTTCATACGATTTCAATTATTGTTAAATTAATAGAATATTTCTTTAAGTTCATTATAGAATTTGTCTTCCGGATTAAGACTAATTTTACTAGGAATAATTTCGTCTGATACTATCAGCTTATCAGAAACATATCCCAATGAGGATTGAATATATTTAGAGCCTTTAGGAATTATAGCTTTACATACTACGAATTTATGTGATCTATCAGTATAACGGAAGAAATCTCTAAAATAAGGACTAGTGCAATACCTATACAATTCATTATAATATGCCTTATAGGTATCCTCTAATTTAATAGAGTATAATCCCTTTCCTGTAAGATATTCTTCTAGTATAGGTCCTTGAAAAATTTCTATATTAGATTGGTATAATATACCAAAGTAATACTCTTTAAATCTAGGTAAGGAATCTATCTTAAGACTGCTAGTCTTAATTCCATATTTAGCAACTACTATATCTTTCTCAGCAGAAAGTATAATATTATCTTTTTTATTAAGTATAAAACACATTTTTCTATCTTAGTATATTAACAAAAAATCTATAGCAATCTTTAAACTCTTTCCATCGTCTATCCCTTGGAAAATGCTTGATAGATAGCTTTTTAGTACTTTCATGTATCTTCATTTTTAGATTATACTTAGTCTACTAATGCCTATATATATATTTTATACTTATAAAGAATTTTCTAAGTATATTTTATATATAACAAAAATTTTGATAAAATAAAATTAAAGTAATTTTGTAGCTGAAACAGCTAATTTATCTACATAATTATTCCACTTAGTAAGCTCAGAATTATCTTTTTGATGTCCTCTAACATGAATAAATTTTATATTCGGACATAATTCTTGTACTCTAGAGTATTGTTTATCAAACTCTTCCCAGAGTTTTACATTTTTCTTTCTTTTCCAACCTTTAACAGCGCATCCGATGACATACATAGAGTCACTAATAATAGTTAGGGAATCTATTGGCTTCTTTATAAAGCTCAATCCAGCAATTACTGCTGTGACCTCCATAATATTATTAGTGACTCCTTTATAAGCCTTAGAATATTCTAGTATCTTATCATTATCTCTTAAAAATACTAATCCTATTCCACCTTGATCTCTACTTGATGAATATGCACCATCAGTTATGAGTGTATAATTCATTGCCAAATATAAAATCTTTATAAATATCTATAAACTGCTTTCCCGCATATTCTGCAAGTTCTTTTGTCTCAAAAACAAGCTGCGATCCATAGAAGCCATATGAGTGTGAATCATCGTAATGTGTATAGACATAAACAAGACTATAGTCCGCATTTGGGTCGTAATCAGAGCGAAGTATATTATCCTGTTTATCCTTATTATTCATATTATCATATTCCTTTTTTGTGTATAACCAAAACCAAGGATAATAACGCTTTTCACCTACTGTAAATGAGGGATTCCATTTATTAGTAAGAGCAGCAGTGATAATTCGTAGTTTAAGATATGCTATGAGTTCTTTAGATACTTTACAATCTAAATTTATTATTTGATAATATTCTTCACATAATGGATGGTTATGTCCTAATTCGTTGTAGGCATCTTTAAATGTCTTAATACGTTCCATTACAGAAGTGTCGGGCACGAAAGTTATCTTACCATCTTTAATCTCAATTTTTTTATCATTTGGTATTTCTATAGTTACTTTTTTCATAATAATCCTTTTATTATTAAGTTCCGAAAATAAAGTCTTTATAAAGATTGAAGAATTTCTTTTCTTGTGTCATAATTCAACTTCATATTTAACTGACGAATCAATTTCTTCTCCATCAATCGTTAATCTTACACCTAAATAGGAATGAAAATCATTATCTTCATGATTATATAATTCTATTTTTAAATGTTCTTTTAGAAATTCTTTTAATTCTTCTTGTGTCATATCTTATCTTCATTTATTATGGATTCCACGTATTTCACAACTCGCTCATACTCTCTTCCGGATAACTCACTGTCTTTATATGCTTTAGCAATTAGTTCATCGCCAGTGCCATAAAAGCACCCAACCTTCCATTTATTGTTGGAGCGTGTCCATGTAAAGTATCTTCCACTACTCCACCAATTTTTGAACACGATGTAATCTTGCTTGGATATTATGAATGCATCTCCGCATACTAGTGCATCTCCACATACTGGCGCATTGTCGCTTACAAACGCATTGCCATAGACCTTTGCATTGCCAAAGACCCATGCATTATCATAGACCTTTGCATTGCCAAAGACCCATGCATTATCATAGACCTTTGCATTGCCA
>JBJEXV010000012.1:19741-56107 GCA_051886175.1 Candidatus Coprovivens sp.
TGCATTGCCAAAGACCCATGCATTATCATAGACCTTTGCATTGCCATAGACCCATGCATTGCCAAAGACCCATGCATTATCATAGACCTTTGCATTGCCATAGACCCATGCATTGCCAAAGACCCATGCATTGCCAAAGACCTTTGCATTGCCATAGACCTTTGCATTTCCGCTTATCCAGCAGTCTCCATCATGTGACAAATTATTCTCGTTTTCAACGAAACCGCCTTTGTCACCTTTTCTGGCATTTCTGAAGTCTTTTAAGGCTTCTATGCGAAATAATTTAACACTATGATGCATTATGTATTCATCTGTTAATTTATATTTATTTCCCATTTTTAATTATTTAAATAAGTTTTTATTTAGATAATTTTTTCTAGTCTTACTTTAGTAGGTTTTTCATCAGTCCATTTAACTTCTGGAAATAGATTTGGATTTAATTCACAATAATTCGCGTTTAAATTTACTGTCCAAATTTCTTTATTATCTTTTTCAGGAGCATATCCTATATAAAGATACAAATCATTTGTTTTGTCTCTTGCTACATACATTTCTTGTTCCATAAAGTAATTAATTTGTTCGTACTACATTATATACCCAAGCAACATCAGCAAAATCAATATAGACTTGAGAATTACCCTCTCTATCTATTCTAAGTCTGACAGTACCTTTATCAAGGTCCTGATCAATTACATTAAATTTAATAGTCTTACCTCCTTCTGAATCTGAATAGGCATTGCCATTATTATATGCAGAATAGATTTGATAGATCTGAATACTAGTACTGTATATAGTAATTTGATCAGTATCTAGATTAATGTACAGATAAAGATTAGAACTTTCCCAGTCACTCCAAGAATAGCGTCCATTAGTTACAGATGCTATTGCAAACTGAGTTGTACGATATTTCTGGATTTGAGCAGAAAGGGTAAGAGAAAATAAGCAAAATAAACTTAGAAGTAACTTTTTCATTGATTTATCTTTTTAAATTGTCCATATGTATGATTCTTTGGCTTAGGATAACCTTCAATTTCAATTTTACAGAATGAAGGCCTTACTTCTACGATAGTTCCGATTTTACCTTTGTCATCGGAATGGGAGTGTAGAATTTCAACTACATCTCCAATGTTGTACATTTTATAATTTTTCATATACAAAAAAAATAATCCTCGCAAGAGTATAAACTCTCACAAGGATTTAATTATTAAAATAGTTTATTCTTGTGAATTGCTGAATAATAAGCATGACACTTACATTCAAAGTTTGCTTCACAATATTCTCGTATTAGACATTTACGGCATACTTTATCGATAACTTCTTTAGTTGTTATTACATAAAGATTTATAATGAATCGGAGGTTCTCCTGTTGTACCTACTAGATGTTCCGTTTCCTCATTATAAGGAATACATTGTGCATACATAGTACTCACTGTATCATAAGGATAATATGAATCATCATTCATACAAGAAAATAAAGAACATTTCCAAATTCCGTTATCACTATCTCTTACTAATACTTTATCAAAAGGTTTAAAAATCTTTGGATCAATTTCTGGAATTCCAAATTTACTCCAATTCCTCTGATCTTTAGAGGGAAAGAGAAGACATTCTGAATCTTTGTATTGTGACAAATATCGTCCTTCAGCAGTAAAGTCTTCTATAGCACCTTTAGAAGTAAGCACTGTTATTGGATATTGATTACTTCCATTGATTTTCATAAAAGTAACTTCACCAAATATAGGAGAGTAAAGTTTAGTTCCTACAGAATAATTCTTAAGAATTTCTACTAGATTAATCTTTTCCATATTTATCAGTTGTTAAGTTAAAATTTTAGTAGCCCAAGCCAGACTTGAACTGGCATGATCCATACGGATCGACAGATTTTCTTACCACACTTGCTTTTATACGAGCCAACTTATAAAATTACTCTAATTGTTAACAGATTTAATTTAATATTATCATTGGGAGTTTACTCTCCATCTAAGTACAAACAAGCATATTTATAAGTCGTTGTGGTCTCGACCATTTCTTTACCATGAGAGAAATCTTGCAAGTTAGGAACTAAATTATGCTTATTACCTTCTGCCACTGTTCGGAAATTCACTAATATATAAGTGTTGCAACACTATATTAGAATGTTATTTACCTCTGTCCTTGTTCAGGTTCATCATAATTGCCTATTTCTCTTTTAGGCATCTCCTGTATGGCCTGTACGCCATTTATGAACGATAATTGAGCATTATAACCAATTGTAAGTACTATTAAACGTATAAAGTATCTCAACTATTTCTAGTATCGTCCAATTTAGAGAGTCGTCACCAAAGTTTATGTCACCATAAACGAGGCTTCCGTTTGTTAGGGAGATTCTACATCCAATGTTTCCATCAGTGCACTCAAATTATATTATTTAGATGTTTTCATTAAACTATCCTCCTAATTAAAGAAGTGTACGATATGAGCCGTATATTTTCTAAATAATAATTCAATAAGTCTGTTGCGTCTACCCATTCCGCCATTGGGCCAAAATACCCTTAACTATCTTCACAGACCATTATGGGATATTAGTTTTAAATTTATGAAAACAAAAGTTAAAAATTGAATAGAAATCTATAAGCTACAGCTCATCTACGTCTAACCGTTGATTTTGATATTATCTCAGGGTTACTGACTCTTATAGACTACTATTAACCCTTTTTCGCTCTATTCAATTATTCAGAACACTTGTGTTAATTTTTATATTCTATCAAAAACTAACAAAAACTTGGCCTACATTACCTTAATAGACATTGGACTTATTATTCTAATAAGTAAACTATCTAGACCAGCTAGAGATTAAATTATTTATTTATGTTCAGTCTAATATTAAGTGATTTGCTGTAAGTGTTCTTATATATTATTCTAGTAAACCATATCCAAATCCAGTTCTTGTCTTTAGGTCTATTCCTTTCAATTTCTTTCTTAATCTTGATATAACAGCATCTACTGTTCTATCAGATACTTTAGTATCCCATACAGCATTTGCTATTTCTCTTCTATTAAGTACTTTATTCTTGTTATCTACGAAAAGATTTAATAGATTATATTCTACTCTAGTTAATATAATTTCTTTATCTCCGATGAAACAAGATTTACGGTCTTTATCAATTTTTAAGTCCATTAAATATCACACAAGTTAAATAAATAGTTATACTTCTTTATATTATGTATAAATGCATCAGTTTCTGATTTTATTCCTGCATAATTTGCATCATCGGAAATCTTTTTATAGAATGCTATAGTATCTGTTTCTACTTGGCTATGAAATTCCAGAGCATTATTAGCTCTACAAGTAGTGCCATTAATACTATTAGGATTCAATCTACTACCAAGTACTCCCATAATATCTTCTGCTAAGGAATCTTGATAACCGTCAAGTATTTCTAAAAATTCATCTAGATATTCGTGTATATCTTTATTAGGAGCTGCCCAGTGTAAATTCTTACATCTAGTCTTCCATCCTTCTAATTTGCATAGAAAATCAACAAACATCTATGCGGAGCGAGTTTCATTTTGTGTATTCATATTTATAAGTATTTTAATTTTATAGTATTATTTATAGTGAAGGGTGTGGGACTCGAACCCACTATGACTAAATAGTCGTCAGTTTAGAAGACTGATGCATTATCCATCCTGCCCACCCTCCTAGTTACTTTACGTAACTATTTTTCTAATCTCTTAAATTATAGAAATTAAAAAATTCTAAAGTCTGTTACTTTATCCAATTGAGTTATAGGTGCTTATAATCATTAATATTTATAACAGAGCATTATATATTACGATAATTTACAGAATTATAAAATTCTCTATATCATATTTATTCATGGCATCATATAATGGACGTTTTTCACATTTTCTTTTACAAAAGTCCGAACAATGTTCCTTAAATCTTTTCTCTATAGAATATGCAGTTTTACCTACATATCGTTTACCATTAATTAAATTTGTAATACAATAAATATATCCCATAATTTTTTTATTATTTGGCCTCTTGTAAGAATCGAACTTACATTACATGGGTACAAACCAAGTGTAATAACCTTTATACTAAAGAGGCAAGACAGGGAATCATCCTCTCCCTGCATGAGGTGGATTCTACGACATCCAACAGATAAGTAAGCATTTATATTATTATAGTACTACTAATATAACTAGGCTTTCTGTAAGTTACGTTGCTCCTCAGACTAGTATTATAGAGCTTTATTAGTAAGTAGAAGGCATACTCTGGTTCTCCTTTTCTAGTATTAAGAGTAGTATGCTCTGTTATAGTACCCCCTATGAGACTCGAACTCATAAAACCAACATCCTAAGTGTTGTATGTATACCATTTCCATCAAGAGGGTATCCTTTAGTTAAACAATTTTAAGCATATTAAGCAATGATTGATCCATTGCTGCTAAGAATAGTTCTTCGGCAGTCTTTGGTGCTTTTCCTTCTATTAAGAATGCTAAAATACTAGGATCATAACCAGATAAATAGAAGAAATTATGAGTATCTGCAAAATCTTCAAATTTTACTTTAGGATTACTATCATAGAAAGTATTAGGAATGTCCCAGAGTATAATCTTAAAGTTATCTACATACTCTTTACTAAATCCAGCTTCTATAAGTCTTTTAATAGCCAGTTGAAAATTAGTAATATCTCCACAATTATTCAGTTCACCATCGCTCAAGCATAGTATTCCAGAAGGAAAATCACTCTCAGGCACTCCTTGATTCCTAATCTTAATAAGAAAATCAATAACTGATTGGAAATTAGTATCTCCATAAGCTTCACATCTATCATTAAGGAATTTATCTACTGGAGTAGTACCTTTCCATTTATGTAATTTACATTCACTAGAAAATTCTGCAAATGTATTAGCAAATTCTCCTGTTAAGAATTCAGAGAAATATAATGCTATTGATTTTGCTATACAATTCGAAGACACTCTACATCCAATAGCTTTACCAGTCATAGAACCTGAAGTATCTCTTACTACAAGTAAAGATGAATTATTATTAACTTTTCCTACTTGAACTAACTTACTAAATTGAGCATTAATAGTATCTTTTACATGCTCTTCAGTATACATATTCAAGTTAGCAAAAAGTTCATGCACAAACCCTGTATATTTAACAGCAGGTTTTTCTTTAATCCATTCTGAATACTTATCAGTAAGATTATGATTTTCTAGGAATTTAGAATTTACTAATAGAGAAAGTGCTTTACCAGCTATACTATCAAAATCAATCTTATCATAAAGTTGCTTTGATATAAGCTGCTGCCAATTATGTGCTGTTCCTTTAGACTTTAATTGTCTGTATAGTTTATAGGCAGTTTCTTTTTTATATCCTTTAAAAAGAACTCTAGCCAGCCATCTACCTATTAAAGTATCAGCTAGAGCAGCGGATGTTGTACATTTCTTATCAGTCTTAATAGTTGGAAGATATTTCCTTACTAAATGAGTAGTATTTAGATCAAATAATCCATTACATATTATAAGATAAAATAAACCCCAATCTAGCTTTCTATTTTCCCAGCCATTTCGTAAATCATAGGAAAGCATTGTAAATACATCTTTCCAAGATCCAGCAGCTATAAAAAGCATGATATTATATTCAAATACTTCTGGATAATTATATGCAATCCATAGCATTCGCATAATACCTTCATTCTTTAACCCTGTTCCTCTCTGTACTTCTAAAACTTTATTACTTGATAATTTAGATTTACGAGTAATAAGTCTAATGTATACAGTTAATTTCAGACAAAGTAAAGGATTCTGACTCCATAGTAAAGTCATATCTTTAGATACCTCTTCATAAGATCTAGGACTCTTATAATGAGATATAGAAGCAAAATTATCTACAAAGTCATTATTACTTGTACTATATTTCTTTGCTCCATTTTCTGAAGTAGTTATATTACTCTCTTTTAAAGCTTGAGATATAAATTCATTATTAGCCATAGGTTTAGTAATAAAAAAGTTATGGTTATTATCGGCCATATTATCGGCCATATTATACAGAATATTATGACATTGATGAATTCATAAGTCATTCCATATTTCCTACCAGTATAATGTAACCAATTAACGCACAGGTTAACAGGAATATTATATACCTTGTATTTATTCCAGTAGTACTTTAGTATTATTTTCTATTGATTCTAACATTTCCTCTACCATTTCCGTTTCAGCTATATAATATTGTTGTAGAGTTTCCTTAGATGTTTTTAATCCTAAATGTTCAAAATATCCTTTTATCATTTTGTTATATACATTAAATGGTCAGCTAATCTAGTTTCTGGATCTATATACATTCCTGTTATAGGAGCCATTTCAGTATTCCAAGCATTTACCTATTCAGGAGACATTGTAGAAAATTCTACAAAACCATCTTTTCCTGCCTTTGGAAAATATTTAGAATATTTATCAAAAGATTTTCCAAAAAAGTTTGTTCCTTTCATCTTTGTAGTTAATGAAGGAGTTATTATTCCATTTCCTCTTTGGCTAGCCTTTGAAAGTATTTCTATTATATCTGTACTATAACCATCCACAATCTTAGGCTCAAATTTAGGGGTTTGGCCAGTAGCATAATACCAAAATCTATTTTTTAAGGGTTGCTAAGGAATAATTTGAGGAATAGCTCTTGCATATCTACTAGAAGTTATAACAGTTCCTGATGGAACATTTTTTATTATACGCATTCCAACTAATTTAGATGAAGAACGTGGAGTGGTTGATAAAATTTCTAGAGTATTAGGATCTGCAGTGACATCAGGATTAAAATGCAACTCAATAGTTTTACTAGGTCGAGCTAAAACTCCTCCTTCAGCTGTAATTATTCCATCCTAGAGTATCTACTTACCTTTTGTTTCGGAATAATAAGGTTTACCTTTAGCAGTTCTAGAATATGGAAGATATTTCCTTAAAACTTTTGATATTTCCTTAGTAGAAGCTAACGGCATATTAACAAATTTATATCTATCATATACATTTCTGCCATACTTAATAGCTTTATTTGCAGCCATCCCCATAACAAATGTTCCAGGATGTGTAGGGCTAGTCCAAGATAATTCAGCCAGATTATTTGCTAAATCATCAGATTCTCTAGTTCTTTCCTAAACCCAATCTCCATTTTCATCTTGCTGCCATCCAGAAGCCATCATTATAGTAGGATTTTCTGCTACAGCAGTATTTATAGAAGCATTAGCAAACCAGCTATGTTTAGGCTGAGTTCCCTTCTATTTAGATATAATTTTATTATACCATCCTTCTTGCCAAGGGCCCCAGCTGCCATCTAATTTAACATTAATTCCATTTGCTTTTAAGAACTATTGCTTACGTAAGTTTTCCTAATACTATTTACTATTTTTATTAATTTTCTTTATTGGCATAATTTTTAAATATTTAAAGTTAGAAGATGTTATAGAATCGAACTATATTTGAGACCTATCTCTCACATCCAGCAAGAATATTCTCCCTTTGAGAATATCCTTTTAAAAAGAAAATTAATCTAAATAGGGAAGCATCCCACTAGACAGCCAAGCATAATTCTGTGATGACTGCTTTAAATACCATTTAAATACTTTTTTAATTGTTTTCATAAGCTTTATCTGTTAAAATAGTTAATAAATGTAAGATTAGCGTTACCCAGCTAGTACCACGTGGAGGTTCTTACATACTAGCCTTTCGTAGACGTATTGTCTACGATTTTATATTATTTATTACAGTCTGAAATTTTTAAGATAATTAATCAGAAGTAACTTAAATATTATTCTAAAGTATTTAATATCCTTTTTACCTAATTTTATTTCGATAGGATTATTTAATTTATAACTAATTTCTAGATATTTATCTTTATCATAATATATATCCTCAAAGAATATCGTATAATCATCAATTTTTAATTCATAGCAATAATCAATTTTTCTAATCTTATAATTTGGACTAAAAGTTTCAAAATTAAGATTACTTATTAAATTAACTATTTTATCTATAGAATTTACCTCCATTTTTATATTGTGTTAGTATGTTAATGATTCTAGGTATATCTTCATAGGGATCAAGATGTTCTATGTCAAAGGAATATCTTTCTTATACATTCCTCCATGTGCTTTTTTAAAAGCATTTTGAAAATCTGTTGCTGTTAGTGTTTATTTATATTTATTAGTGCGCCCACTTGGATTTGCACCAAGGACTCTCATCTTAAAAGGATGATACTCTACTTAACTGAGTTATAAGCGCAAATGTCCCCGAATAATCGGGGTATGTTAAACTATCCTATTAAAGAATAGTGAAGAGAAGAAATAGGAACTAGTTTTTATATGATTGTCTCTAGTCATATATTGACTAGTTCCTGTCGCTATAGCCTGTACTCTTTGTTTAAGTGAGCCAACTTAGGAAGTTTCTTGTTGAAACTTTACCAAAAAGTCACTAGTTTATAGATTACTAGAAACTGAGACTATTTTAACAATATGAGCACCTAATTCTTCATTTATCTCGGCTGCTTTTTTCATTGCATCACCAATTTTATCAAATTTAGTTGCTCCTTCGTATTCTTTGGTAAGGATAATTTCTGTATCTTCAACTCTTATAAGAGTTCTTTTACCTACTTTTAAAATGTATCTCATAATATTAAAGTTTATTGTTAGTTGGGGTAGCTGGAGTTGAACCAGCCACGTCCATTTTATAAGAATGGCATTCTAACCGCTGAATTATACCCCAGTCATCCCACCGCCATTCATAAACAGCTTATTCAGCAAGGTGGGAATTAATCTTTTAGGCTACAGTGTCAACTACAACACTGTCAATAGCGGTACTATCTACATTATCAACATTCTGACTAGTAGAATTACAGCAGGAACTTACAACAGCTCCAAAAATAAGAAAGAAAAGAATTTTCATAGTTTTAAAAGTTTTTAATTAAACAATTTTTAATCCAAACTACTTATAAAGTTAGTCGGGCCAACGAGGCTCAAACTCGTAACAATAGATCCAAATTCTACTATGTTATCAATTACACTATGGCCCAATTAAAATAAAAGTAATTATAATACACGTTCAATCTGCTTAACTTTTCTCACATAATCTGGAGAAGATGCATACTTTATTCTTAATAAGAAATCATAGTAATCCTCTCCATCCCTTAATTTATATTCAACCATGTCTTTATATCCTTGAATACAATCTGTCCAATGATTGAATTTAAAGTATTCACCTTTCTTACTATTGTATAGTCCAAGAAAATTATTCTTTTTTCTACAATGATAAGAAGTGTAATTTCCACTTTCTAACTTTGCTTGTGCTAATACTTTTTTTGGATGTTTAACCTTATAATGTACTAGTGCAAGATATAAAGTAGAGTCATTCAGTTCTGCATTTAAAAAGGAAACTTCCCTTTTAATGCTAGTATTAGGAGAAATGTGGAAACATATGAATACGAATACTAATAGTAATAATATTTTCTTCATAAGCGGCATTCTCTTAATATCCAAAATAATCGTTGCGCCTCGTAATGGAATCGAACCACTATTCACTGATTAACAGTCAGTCGTAATAACCTTTATACTAACGAGGCAAGTCGCCTATTAAAAGCACAAGACTTTCCCACAGTCTTTTGGTGTGTACTAATAATAGGCATGTTTTATCTGTTCAGGTACATATAAAACAAAGAAACCGAGACTGCTAAGGCCAGTCTGCTAACCCATCTTCTTTTGGTAGAGATGTGAACCTCAGACTTTATTAACGGATTGTCTGTCATACGGGGGAAAATACGTCTTACCTAAAGAAAGAGTTAACAGAATGCAAAAAAATATATGGAATATGGAAAATAATTAAAGTATAATATTTTTTATTGCTGTGTGCATTCTTATACAATTTAAATCTTTAGTAAAGCAAAGATAATAAATAAATCTGAATAATAAAAAGAATTTTTACAAAAAAATTATTTCTTAATAAAATTGCAAATTTATTTATTATCTTTACTCTTTATGTTACAGCTTAGAGTAAAGTTCTCCTACTGGTGCGTAAATCTCATAACCAAGACTCTTAAGAAGTTGGATTGCATCTTGAACTTCTTGAGATTTCTTGGCTTTATTTTCTCTGTAAGTATCCATATACTTATTAAGACGATTAGAATAGTCTTTATAAGCATTTTCAAGTAACTTGAAATATATCGGATCATTATTAGAGAAAATGTATTGAGAACGAGAGATTCTCTTCAATACCTTATACTTTACTAAGGTAGCGAAGAAAACTGTGTTGGCAGGGATCCCAACTTTTTTAAGTTGAGTCTGTAATTCTGCCTTAGTAAAAGGAGTATTTAAAGACTTCTTAATAAGATTGAAATCCTTGATGTGATCGAGAGCGACAAACTTTTTCATTCCACGTAAGTGTTAATGAAGTTACACATAGATTCTTCTACAAGAGACAGTTGTCTTCCTTGAAATTTATTCAGGAATTTACTACGTACCTCTCCAGTAAGACTAATGTCACAGATACTGTTGTTCTTGTTAATCTGAACACGAACTTCATTACCATTGTCAGTGAGAATAGTTACATAATTAGAATTCTTTCCAATCATGAGTTTTACCCTCTAGCAGGATTTATTTAATGCTAGAATTTATTCTGCTTACTTTCAAGCAGCAATGTCAGCATAGTTTAACCAAGTGTTACTATTATTCGCACAGCTATACAAAGGATAAAAAGACCATTCTATTTATGTAAAGAATGGTAGAAACAAGCCTAAATCATATCTTATCTTTTATTTTGATATGACTTTTAAAAATGAAAGAAAAAGCATAAGGGCAAATCTATAATAGAAACTCGAAACAATACTGTTGGAGCAGATTTGTTTCCAATTTACTATTTACATTTTTATTCTTATTTCAAGGCTTCCCTAGCCTCGTAGTAGTCAATCGGATCAAATCTATCACCCCAATTGTCGTGATATTCAAGAGTATCGAGAAGATTCTCTGTCGCGTTATAGTATTCTACATATTTCTCAATTTTATTAGAGAAATTTATATTAATTCCCGTCAGTAATACTACAAGACAGGAAAGAAGAACTACTATAAATGTTTCTATCTTTTTCATGGTTAATCTTTAAATGCTAGATATACTAGTATTGGTAGTCCTAGAGCCATTATAGCCCAGATAAAGCATAAAGGACCCCATTCTCCAGAAGTCCACCATAAGTATTGCTGGAGTAGAATTGCTCCTATCCAGAGAATTGCTATTGTCCAGAAAAGGATTTTAACTATTTTTGGTTCTTTCATGATTTTTTTTTAAAGACTCCAACTATTATCTTCACAGACCATAGTTGGATAATTATTATATCAAGTATGAAAAGAAACTAATCGAGTGACTCTATATAAGCCTCATATTCACCGGAGATTTCATCATAAAGACGCTTTGCATCTTCTAAGTACATGGAGAGATATACAGAGACTTCATAGAAATTATTTCTATCGCCCATAAAATCTGGGTAATTAAGGCTCTCGCAGAAACTTACTGCTCCTCTTTGACGAGGGGTAGATTGTCTGAATTGAGTGTTGTTAATCGATTTGCGGACAATTCTCCAATCAGGACGCTGATATAGAATCGCTTTCGCATTTATAGCGTCATTGAAATTATTGAAGGAAGCAATTGAGTTTCCTTCAGTGTCTTGGATAACGTATTTCATATTATTATTACTTTATCAGCAATTTTACTAAAGAGTTCTACTAGGCTTTAGTTTGTACGAGCAATTATTTCAACTACTGTACCTTCATTTGTAAAATGAATTCTGACAAAAATTTGAGTTTCCATAGTCTTATAGTTTAAAGAAATGAAAAATCTTCTTACATGTAAATTGTGTTAATTCTGATTGTATAAGTTACTTCTGGCCCAAACTTATAAGCACAAGTAAAAGAACCGTCATACGTATAACCGTTCTTTATTTTTGGGAGATGTACTTCTAAGCCTATGTAATCAGAATTATTATATTTGTCTTCGATTTCTGCTGAAATTGCACATAGTGCCTGTTCAATTGTATCAAATAACTTATGTGTACAAGCCATTCTTGGAAATTCTGAATAGGAATTATTTACTAGAGAATAGGCAATGATTATTGTATATTTTTTTCTTTACTGAAAACTGTTTAGTTTCCTTAGTAAGATCTCTAAGGGTTTCTTCTAGGATATCAAGATTCTTTTTCATACTATTAATTGTTTTTTGATTTGTATTTTACGGCTAAAACTTATATTTCCAAATTTCTTCCATAGATTTATATCAATTAGTGGGTACTGAAGAATCGAACTTCAAACTATAAAATAGTCTTCCAAAATACCTTAACTCAACAACTTGGAAATACTGAAACTTTAATAGCCAATATCTTTTATATTGAGTTTTTTGTTTAAAAAATGAGGATTAATAATGGAGTTCCTCTTCTCCACAGCTCTGAACGTTATTATATTAACATTCATGATTACTACGATTACGGTTTTATTATATTATATACGACTTTCGTTTTTTAACTAGGAATTCTAATCGTCACTAACACTTAGACCAAGAAGCACCAAGATCTCTATAGAGACGAACACGTATTTTCTTGAGAGTAAGCATGATATTTATTTTTTTATTTGATGACCTAATTAAAATTTCTGAGTTTGGAGAGAAATTGAATTTGATTACTAAAATGAAAATAGAAGAAAAAATTAAGAATGTGAGAAAAGAGGTGAAAAGGTGTGTGGGGATGTATAAGCTCTCATTTCCACCCTTTCACCATACCTCTCTCCTCAATATTTTCACTTCATATCCATCTCTACTCTATTTTTAGAGTTCTTAACAATACATAAGAACCTTGCCAAGTTTTCTCTAATAGAGCATATCTCTCTCCATAAATTCTGGAGTCCTTATCTAGCCAGTATACATTTCCTTCTGATTTTATGTACTCGCCGTGAAAAGTTCCTTTTACAGTTATGTATCTCATAAGAATATTTGAGAATTTCTAGCTGTATCTGAAAAATTCGAGTTAATGAACACCATCTCAGATTTCAGAGTTTATAGACTATTAGTTTCAGTATTTTACACTTACTTATCCCCTAAACCACATAACGGTTGTCTAAATCTTAGGAGTTTCTCCGGAATAGTCTAAATGCAGCCATCTATTCCGAAGTTTTACACAATTACACAAAACAAAGAGGGGTATAAAACCCCTCTAAGTTCGTTAGGCTACTGCAAAGACATAATAAGACTGTTTGCCTTCACTGAATGAAGATTCAACCTTCTTGACATCCGTAACTTTGAGTACCAAAGGCTTTCCGTCATCTGGGAACAAAGCCAAGAATTTATCGAATACTTCGGCCTGTGTTCCACGTCCAAGGTTAAGTCCGTTGTGGTTACGGAGCAATTGCTTTAGGGAGACTTCATAGCCTTCGTCTGAATCAACTACATTCCAAGTTTGAGATACTCCATTGATGTCACGGGTCACAGAGTGTACAAGTCCTTCCTTTTGTTGGAAAGTCAGTACCTGTCCCTTCAGAATAGGAGTTTCACCAACTTGCTTGGTAGCCATAGTGGCAAGATCAACATCCTTGCACACTTTCTTTTTCATTTCTTCTTTCATAATCTTTTGAAATTAGAGTGTTAAAATGTTTTTTGGTTTTTGTTCAAGACTGGAGGGGGGATTAAAATGGGTAGTATTCACTCATACGCATAACTCTCCTAAATTTTTTATTATGGAGGCTTTTGTCAGACGAAGAATTTAAAGAAAATATCCAAATATAGTTCAAAATTAGAAAAAGTGCATAAATTATTTTTACCTACCAGTATAATTAATTATATTTGTATTGTAATTAAAATATATAAATATGGTGGGTAAAAGTTCAAGTAAAGTACTATTGGCAATAATTAACGCTTATTATGATGCAGAAAATGGATATTCGCATTGCTCAGTTAACGAGATTAATAAAAAATTTGGAATTTCTTTAAAGAATATCCCAGAAATGTTCAGACAATTAGAGATAGAAGGATATATTAGAGATTGTACAGTTAGCGGATATTATAAAAGATTTGAAATATTAAACCCTTATTTATGTCCAGATTTTATATTAGATGAAAGATTAAATACACCTCAGAAAAATTTCCTTCTAAAATGTTTGGAACAAAATATAAATGAATCTATTTCAAAAAAGGAGATGTGCAGAAGAATAAACAATAATGAGAATATCTCAAACTTAAATACTGTTCTAAATAAAATAGAAAAATCTACTGGAAATACTTTTATATCTATACTTAAAAATATAAAATATATTTCTGGATTAATTCCAGAAGATTCTTTATATACAGAATTTGGATATAGAACTACACTAAATAGAAAAAATATAGAGGTGAAATTTGAAGAAGATAGAATAGCTAACTTTCTTTACACTAAGAGCTATCAAGGATATAAGCATAGAAAAAATATTTCAGAGTATAATTTATCTCCAGAAATTATAAAGGAACAATTATTAAAACAAGGACTTAAAGATTACTATACTGGAATTATTCCAAGTAACTATAAAGAGTATTCCATAGATAGAATAGACTCATCAAAAGGATATATAGAAGGAAATATAGTTATCACAACCAACATAATTAATCTAATGAAAGGAGAACTACCAATAGAAGAGTTTAAGAAGCAGATAAATTTATTACATAACAATATTAATAACTATTAAAAGGAGGCTCATAAGAGCTTCCTTTTTTTTATTTTTCAGGAGGGGGGGGGATTAATTTTATCTTACTATAACTCTCAATTTTTAAAAAAGTATGTAATTTATTTTGACTTCATAATTTCAATTATTATAATTGAGGAGCATTGAAACCATACGCTTCGTAGCTCTGAAGTGTAATAGTAAGATAGTGCAACGCTAAAGAAAATTTTAACTTTATATTAACTTTAAATTAATAATTTTTTTATGAGAGAGAATATAATAAAAATTCCAGCAAAAATTAAGTTTCTATCAGACTTCTTAGATTTTATCCCATCACATAAATTAATTAATAAAGGAATTACAGGATGTGGTGGAACTACAGTAGAATTAGAATCAAAAAGGAATAGTATAATATTATGTCCTACATGTAATTTAGTAGAATCTAAATCTGCACAAGGCTATTTCGGAGTTACCAGTAAGGTAAATAAAAGTCAAATTAAAAACTACCTAATAAAGGAAACTAAATTTAAAAAGATAATAGCAACCTATGATGCACTTCCAAGACTAATGGAAATCATTCCTAACTATTCTGAATATTTCCTATTAATAGATGAATATCACTTACTTTTTAATGACTATAGTTTTAGGAGTGATGCAATATTATTTGTACTTAATAATTTCCGAAAATTTAAAGACTGGGCATTCTTAACTGCTACTCCTTTAAAAGAGGAATTCATACTTGAAGAATTAAAAGATATAGACCAAATAACTTACGAATGGGAAGGAGCTACTAAAGTTAATATTACAATACGTGATACATGCTTTATACAAAAAGAACTTATAAACTTAATGGACCTTTATAAAGACAGGGAAATACATATCTTTTTAAACTCTGTCTCTACTATTAGAAATATAATAAACAAATTAGATACAGAAGATTATAGAGTAGTTTGCTCAAGTACTAATAAAAGTAAGATAACTAATTATGCAAGAATAACGGACAAAGTAAAACATCTTAATTTCTATACTTCCTGTAGTTTTGAAGGAGCGGATATATATTCACCAAATGGAATTTGTATTATATTATGTGATACTAATATTTCTACAACTATACTAGACATATCTACTAAAATACGTCAAGTATGTGGAAGGTTAAGAGATAGTAAGTATAAAGACCAATGTATTCTAGTTTTAAATACAAGTAATCATAGATATGCTGGAACTAATAAGGAAGACTTTTTACAAGAAGTAGAAAAGTGTAAATTTGCCGGCAATAACTGGTGTAGGATTTATAACTCTAGTAATGAGATAGATCAAGATACTCTTAATAGATCTTATAATAAAGATACTTTTGCAACTATGTATGTCCGAAAATATAATGAAAAATATTTCTATGATGAGAATCTAAGAAAAATGGACTTATATAACTATAATCTTATAAGTGAAATATATAGTGATTCTATATCAGTATTAACAGAATGTTCTAATGCAGGATTTACAGCAACTATTACTCCTAGTCTTACTAAGGGAGTTGAATGGATTAAACAAGAAATGTTTGATAGAAATAAATTTGAATACACTTATCAAGAACTTGAAAATATCTTCTCTCCAATCTTTAAAGAACATAATCTTAAATGGGATAGAACTAGGTCAATTAAGTTATTTCCTGATTATACTAAGAAACAAAGACAGATTAAAGGAAATAGATTTACATATTATATCTTTAATTTAAAATAAAATTTATTATGGAAGGATATATTTACAAATGGAGCAATAAAATAAATGGAAAAGTTTATATTGGACAAACAACTAACAAGAAAAGAAGATATAATGAATTTAAAAATAGAAATGGATACTATACATCTAATAGTTCTGATAATTTATCAAAAATTGACAGAGCTAGAATAAAATACGGAATAGATAATTTTGAGTATGAAATATTAGAGAAATTAGAATTAGAGGATAAAGAAAAATTACTAGATAAATTAAATGAACTAGAAGAGTATTATATAGCATATTATGATTCTGTCAATAATGGATACAACACTACAAAGGGAGACCGTTCTTATGTACATACAAATAGACCTGATAAAACTTATAAAATACAAAATGATGTTGTATACTTACCTAATAACTTTAAAGGGTCTCCAAAATTAGCATTATTATATTTAGCTATACAACTCTATAGTGTAGATAATGTTAGTTCTATTAGTTTAGATGTTATTTATAATAATACTAAACTTTCTACTCACACAATTAGAAAATACATTGAGGAATTAGAATCATTAGGATATTTAAAAGTTGACCGTAGTAATTCTCCTATAAAATATATATTTAATTATAATATTTCAGATAGCGAACCATTCTCTTATAGCTTTTTAGATAAAAAAGATTTATCATTTACAGAGAAAAGTTATTTAATTTCAACTCAGCAATATATGTATAAAGACGAAAATGAAGGTAGAGTTTCGATTACTAATAAAGAATTATCTTCTTTAATAAAAATGTCAGAATCCCAAATAAGTAAATGTAACCATTCCTTAGAAGAAAAAGGCTATTTAGAAGGCTCAACCGAACTAGTAAAAAGATTTAAATTAAGAGAACTTGACCAACTATTTATCTGGAAATTCAGATAGCAAGATGAAAAGATTCAAAAGAATACTGATGATATCACTCTCTTAAAAAGAGAGTCAGAACAGATGAAATTAGAAAATGAAAAAATGAAAAAACTTCTTGACATTAAGAATACTTACATATTGACATAATAAAAAAGGCTGGCCCAGATTACTCTGAGTCAGCCATAAATTTATCCAAGCTTTCTTTAAAATCCCTTATATCATCTTTATTGTGGTCTTTTACACTCAACTAATTAACTGCCGTTTCAAATTGAAGATAGAATTGCTCATTTACCATATTAGCTTTCTCTGCTTCTATAACAGTCATAATTAACATCTACAAAGAGGCTTGACACATTGTCCAAATTCTATTTTTCTCATTCGGGAATCTTCCTCTAGTCATAAGTTGTTTCAAGAAATCAATCTTCTTTTCTAACTTTTTCATAATCATTAACATTAATAAGGTCTTTTAAATCATCTAAATTATCATAAATACTAACGATATATTTACTTGTATTTTTATTTATAAATTTATAAGTTTTAATATCATCATATTCTATCACTTCTTCTTTAACGGGAATAATTTCTATGTCATCCATAGTTATTCCCATTTTCTTTAATTTCTTTTCGACATTAACAGGATTATATATCCTTCCATTATACATAAATTTCATATTACATCTTATTAGTTGGGGCGGCAGGATTCGAACCCGCGTAATGCAAAGATTTCATTTATACCACTGTAGTGGATTAGACTATCGCATCCAGTCCTAGGACCGGTCTCTCTGTTTAGTCGTTCACGCTGTATTTAAACTTGCGCCCTGTCGCTAAAATCGCTTCCAAGTCAATTAAGAGAGATTCTACTTAAAGATTATGGATTATCCTTTAAGCATCCAATATTTTAAAATAATAATTATTCCAGAGAATATCTTTATGTCTATTTAAGGTAGCCTTACAAGTCTTAATAAGTTTAGTCTTTACAAAGTTATTGTCTATTAGCCATTTACAGCATTCTGCAATACTTCCAAACCTATTAATTTCATTACAGTCCTTGTCATATTGAATTACATATTTTTGAGAAGGCTTGCTTAAACCTAATTCTGTAATAGCTTGTTTAACTGCCTTTTTATGTATTCCAAGTTTTTCGGCAACTTTGTCTTGATTCTTTAATTGAAGGTATAAAGAGGCTATCTTATCTTTTAATTCCTCTGATAGCTCATATTTACTTTGTGCTGGTTTACTATTCTTAGACCCATAAGTATCTGTTTGAGAATGACAGTTAGGACATAAGAATCTTAAATTCTCTAATCTATTATCATTATTTTCTCCATTAATATGGTCAAGTTCTAATGATAAAGTTTTTCCTTGCCACTCAGTAATTCCACAAATAGAACATTTATAAGGAATTAACTTATTAGATATAATATATCTCCTAAGAACTGCTCTAGTATGTTTTGAATTCTTACATAGTAGTTTTTCTGTATCTATTTTTTTAATAGATAAATTAGAAATAATAGCAGATTTACCTCTAAAATCCTTACCACTTAAATTAAGTTCTAACATTCTTCTTTTTACTTGGGAATATCCCCAAGAGTTGACTTTAGTAGAATAGCCTAACTTAAATAAAACTTCTGATATATTAAGACTTGACTTAACTAAGTCTATAAATTGTTCATCGTTAAGTTTATAAATTTTATTCTCCATAATTATTATTTTTGTTTAGAGTCTTCAGTCTGAAACCGCTCGACTACACCCCAAATTTTAGCAGGAATTTCACCTGCTAAGTATATTAAAACTTATCATACAAAGCTGCTAGCTTATCCATTCTACTAGTAAGATGCTTACGTACACAAGCATTGAAAATGTCAATCATTTTAGTAGCTCTATCAGCATCAGCATCTGTATAAGAATCCAGACTAAGCAGCGTGTCAAAATCCTTTAGACAATAAGCCTTTGAGAACTCATTAGTAACATCACCAAATATGTCATCGTCAAGTTCATCTACTTTTTCTTTAAAATCTTCAATAAGAACTTTAATCTTATCATTTTCTTTCTCCTCTTTTTCATCATCAACAATATTAATCTTAAACTCTCCATCCTTATTTGATAGAGAAACTTTTACTCCATCTGCTTCAAAACTCTTTTCAGTACCTTCAGGTATGAATTTTTGAATCAGACTAAGTACATTTTCAAGTTGTAGCATTTCGTTGTTCATATTTTTTATTTATTTGGTTACAATGCAAATATAATTCAAAATTATATTAATTCCAAATGAATTTATGTTAATAAATATTAAAATCCTTTTAAACCTTTATTATAATACTTAATACCTTCAGTATTCCACCAATTCTATATTTGAGGATCACTCCATACCTCATTTCCTATATTGGTTACCATCTGTACATAGTTTCCTTGTCCAGGATTGTACTTATTAGGATTATTTAGCAAAGATAATAGCCATTACTTAGGTTTATTTTAGTCGGCATATTCTCTTAAATTATTATAAGTTATTTCCATATCTTTACTTAGGTAAAACTAAGCATCTTTATCTAAGTATAACTATCGTTCACAATCATCTTCAGTTGGAAATTTATCCATCTAGAATCTAATAGTTTTAAGAGGTCTGGAATGTTTACTTTTATTCCAGATCCACACATCAATCATAAAATTTCTTATATTTATTCTTCTTTATACTTCTCTATTTATTACTTTTTCTATTTATTATAGGAATCTTACCAGAATTCTAAAATCTAGGAACTATTATCATGCCATTAAATTATTAATATATTTCAGTGAAATTTTACCGCCTTTCTTTAAACTATATCCCATTGCCTTCCAATCATCAGTAGACTAATAAATCATATCTACTATTTTAGGTTTTTTCATAAAGTCAGGTAAAATCTTATCTAGCCAAGGATAACCAGTAGTTATACCAACATTTCCTGGAGCTACATCATCAATAACTACTTTTCCATTAGTGTAGGCTCTTCCATATAATGCTGGATCTTCTACTTTTCTGAATCCAGATTTTTTCATTGCTCTATCTAATTTCTAAATATACTAAGGGAATGTTTCATCTGTTAATATTTTTAATTTAGTCTAGATATATGTAGGCAATTTAGTACCTCCGTCTGTTACATATCCTATATATTTATTGGGTACTGAATTAGGAACACTGTTTCTTAAAGCCATTTCTTCTACAGGAATAGAAGTCATTTTACCTACAGTAGTAGGAGTGTTTTCTATAACTACTGCTTCAGCACCACCTCCTATGGGATTTTTGGCATACTATGCAAGAGTACCTAAAGATCCATTTTTAGCTGGAGTTCTAAATACCCCTCTAGTAAGTCTATTATATGTCTATGCAGTTTTAAGACCTATCTTACCTGCTACCTAACCTACTCCAATTCCAGCAGTATTAGTAAGGAAATCAACAGCATTACTGCGAGATTGGTCAAATGCAGCCTAGATAGCCTACTAGCCCTAAGAAGTATATGGATTATATCTAGTCTAAGTTCCCTATAGTCCATTACCAAAGACATTCTAATTATAGAAGTTCTACATATTAGTATAGTAGTCTATTTTGTCTTTATCGTAGATATATGCTTGATTCTCTTGTATCTTTTTAGCATTATGTTCCTGTATCTATTCAGGAGTCAATTTAAATAGCTAACTAGGGTCTGCTCTGAACACTCTAGTATTATCACTTTGTGCTACAAACTATTTATCGTTTTCGTCCATTTTTCCATATATTTGTTACTGAATCTATACCTAGTAACAAGCAAATTGCATAAATAAAAGTATCTATCATTACAGGAGCTTGAGTGTTGGTTATAGTGCAATATATTAATACAAATATAACTACCATAAAACCAATCATGCCACACACTCTTTTACTGCTAACTCCTGAATTTGCTGTAATTATCTATTTTAAGAAAGAAGTTATATCTTTTGTTTTAAGCGTCTTTTGCATATTTTAATCTTCTATTAAAATTAGCATATTTAGGATCAGGTCGTTCAAATTTTCTCATAAATACTCTAGTAGCTTCCTCTACTGTATTAGTATTTTTAAGAGCTTCTAGAGATGATTTCTCGGTATTATTTAATTCCCACCATAAGAAATCTAACTAGTTATCTAAAGAAGGTCTAGTTCCATACATACTAAATAATTTAGACTTTCTTTTACCAGTCCACTAGGCTATACCATAAGAGTTATGTCCATCACTAGATAATGCTTTAATATTTCCTCTAGATTCTTGCATTATATTTCCATAAATACCTTTAGCCTAGTTTAAAGTAAGTCCTTTGTTAACAAAATATTGTACAATATAGTTACTAGAGTTATTAGAAACTCTTCTAATATCTTTAATTCGTTTATTTTCTAGAGGAGCTTCTACTACTCTATTATTATTAGACTGTATAGTATAAATCTAGTTATTCTATACTTTACTTACCATTTCAACATCATTAGATTTACTATATATTAAGTCTCCGAGCTAAATATCTCTTAAAGAACTTACTCTATCTCCTACATTAGATGTATTAGTTGGAATATTTATTCCCACCTAATTATAGGCATACTAAACTAATTTAGAACTATCTTGGTAGAAATCCGTTCCTATTAATTGTCTAGCTGCTTCTACTGCTTTTATTGGATTTTCTAATTTAATTTCTCCATTAAGAATATCAGTAGACTATGTATTTAATAGGGGAATACCATAATTATCATAACTATCTTTTACTTCTCTATAATCATCTGTAATTATTGGAGGTGGATCTGTCTATTCATATGTTACAAAATATTTACTAAAATCAGTCATATATAAAAGATTTTATCATATTTTATTTATTTTTATTTAATATAGTAGGTTCCTAAAATTCTATTATTCTATAGGGAATAATAGGGCCATCATATCTATATCTTCCATTGCTAAGTTTAGTAAAACTACGTAATCCTTCTATAGGCATTTCTCCAGTATGAAATCCTATTCTAGCTCCCATTGGAATAGTTTCTGAATCGACTAGATGAAAACTAGTTCTAGAATCTATTCCCGTAGCTGGATTAAATCCTCTATAAGCCTGCACAGGCATATCTCCTTCTAGTATTACTTGAGGAAATTTATGAGAACCCGCAAAAGTTCCTTGCCATAAAGATCCTTTAGACGCTTGAGATGTATTTCCATGTGCATTTCCTCTTTTACTAAAATTAATTGTGGGTTTTAATGGTTTATACCAATATCCATCTCTAAAAGTTAAATTATTATCAATTACAGCTAATCTAAACTAATTTGATGGAATATACATACCACTAGCATCTCTTGTAGTAATATTCTTGCCAATTTCTTTTATACCAAATACTTCAGGAGATTCAGTATATCTATACCAATTATAAGGAGAATTAAAATAAGCTTCTGAAACAGTTCCGTCCCAATTACGAGATGCTTGATTTAGCATATCACTGAATACCTTGCTTCTAGCATAGTTAGAACCATTTCTAGCTAGTGCATAAGTAGCCTACTAAGTTCCTTTATTTATTGCATTACCAGCTCCTTTAAATAGAAAAGGAGAGGATATATCAAATGCAAAATTTATAAATCCATTTCCAAAACCTTTTCCTGTAGCGACATTACTTAAATATGATTTGCCATTATCTTCAAGTAAAGGACCTACATAAGTAGACGGAGATATAAATTTACCAAATCCAGCTAGTTTCTGCATAGCTTCCTACTATTCTCTCTCTTCTTTTTGATTTTGTGCATCTATCTATGCACGTTTCTAACTAATCTCTTTTTCTTGTTTACTTCTTTTATCTTCTTTTATGGTAGCATTCTTTGCTTTACTAGGAGTTACAAACATTCTTTTACCATACTAATCTGTAATAGCAAATGTAGTTTTATATTTTGGGTCAAATACTGGCATAACCTTAACAGGTGCTACACTAGTATTATCAGCCTAAGCAATATAAGGTACTGGCATAATTATTAATGTTTGAAGTGTCTAGCATTATCTGCAAATACTGCTCTCTTCCTGATCTTAGGATTGGGACTATTCTTTCCTCTCTATATACATTCCTAAGTTACATTTCCTCCGCAGTATTCTGTGAATTTACCTCTATTCTACTTTTTTATCTTAATTTTGTTTCCTTTTTTAAACTTATCTATTCTATCTAAAGAAAATTGACTATACATAGAAGATATAATTTCATTACTATCTTGTATAGTCTTAACGAAGTTAGAAATTTGATTTTTACTGAGTTTCATGATGATGATTTCTATTTAGTAAAGTTGATTATTTGATTATTCAAATTTAATCATTATTATTGTATAATTAAAATTAATAGGGCAAATACTGATATATAAAAATATATGATACTTTTATTGTTATAATTATATGTAATAAAATATTAATTTTATACTTATTAGTTAATGCTTTACATATCAAGACTAAATTTTAGACTAGCAGTTGCTTCTGTACTAACTATAGTTGGATGTGGACTATTAATAGCTGGATTTATGGTACCTCCTTTAGGCATAATTGATAGTTCTGTACTTATAGCCTTTGGTGAAACAAGTACATTTATAGGAGCAATACTTGGAATAGATTATAATTATAAATATTAGATTTACAAGAGCAGACTTATAAGAGAACTTCGATGATAATATGAAATAATGATTATAATTATAGTGTAATATGAAAAATAGCAATGTAAATGTTAATGAGGAAATGAAATGTCCAGAGTATCAAAAGAAAAATGGTAATGTAGCCTTTACTGAGGGAAATCATAAGTATTTTGATATTACAGATCCTTCTAAAGAGTATATATCTGTGACTACTCTTATTCATAGATATACTCAGGAATTTGATAAAGATTTCTGGAGTGCTTATAAGGCATTAGAAAAACTTATTCCTAAAGAAAGTTGGAATATAGAAAAGAAATCTCTATTAAACACTAAGAAGTTTAATAAAGAGATTTTAGATGTATATAATATATCTGAAAATGACTTTAATAAGACTCAACAAGAAATTTTAGATGCTTGGGATGAAGAGAATAGAAAATCTTGTGAAAGAGGAACAAAGATTCATGCAGATATAGAGAACTCTTTCTATGATAGTCCACATAATATCTCTCTCAAGAAATTCGGACTAGGAGGAAAGTTTGAATGTAAAAAGGATTATTCAGAGTTAGACTTGGAATACGGTATATATCCAGAATATCTTGTTTATAGAGAATCTGAGGATGGAATACTAAGATTAGCAGGACAAGTAGACTTAATTATTAAATCTGGTAATGAGATAGTAATAGTTGACCACAAAGGATTACCTTTAGATACACCTATCGCTACTGAAGATGGATTTAAATTAATGAAAGACTTAAATATAGGAGATAAGGTGTTTGATAAAGATGGAAAATTATGTAGTGTTACTGCTAAATCAGGAATACATCATAACCCTTGTTATAAAATTACATTTGATAATTCAGAGTCAATTATTGCAGATCATGAGCATAGATGGTTTATTTCTTTTTCTACTTCTAAAAGTAGTAAATATCATGGAGAATATATTCATAAAGTAATGACTACTGAAGAATTATCATGGTATTTAGATAGCATAAAAGACCATAAAATATCAACTAATATTCCTAAAATATTAAACGTATCTCCTATAGATATGGAATATAGGGAGCTACCTATAGATCCTTACGTTTTGGGATGTTGGCTAGGAGATGGTTCTAAATCTTGTGGAGTAATAACACAAAGTAAAGATTCTAAGTTATGGGAAGAAATAACTAATAGAGGTTATTCTTTAGGAGATAATTTAATACACGATGAAAATCGGAAAGGAACTGAATCGAGAACTGTTTTTGGGCTTATTACTAAATTAAAGGAACTTAATCTTATAAATAACAAACATATTCCAGACTTATATTTAAGAGCTTCCTATTCTCAAAGATTGGATTTATTAAGAGGATTAATGGATACTGATGGATATTATCATATTAAAAGACATAGATATGTTATGAATACCGATAGCGAATGGCAAGCTAGAGACTTAATAAAACTGCTTGGAACTTTAGGAATTAAGCCAACTTTATTTAGTGCTACCAATAAATGTAATGGAAAGGAATTTAAAGGGTGGAATGTTTGTTTTAATAGTATGACAATTAGTCCCTTCCTAATTAGAAACCAAACCATTCAGAAACCAAAAATGGATAAATGTTCTTTTAGAATAATAAAGTCAGTAGAAGCTTGTGAGACTGTAGAAACTCAATGTATAGCAGTGGATAGTCCGTCACATACATATTGTTTTGGATATACTATGATTCCAACCCACAATACTAATAAGAAAATCGACTTAAAAGCAGGATATAATACTCAAACTAAGTCTTCTGCTAAAATGAAATTTCCTCTTAATAATTTAGACGACGCTAATTTCTATCACTATACTTTACAGCTTTCTACTTATGCTTGGATGCTGCAAAAAATAAACCCTAACTTCATAATTAAAGACCTAATACTAAATCATTATGACCATAATGGTAATAATACTTTATATCATTGTGATTATTTAAAAGCAGATGTAGAAAGAATGTTACGTCATTATAAGAAAGAACTTATTTTAGAAAATCAACGAAGTAAACGAAAAAGAATAGAATATTAATCTTTATTATTAGGACATACTGAATTTCTTTATACAAATTAGATGTCAACACCTTATATATAAATATTCTATTATTTATTTTTATAGATTATGGGAATAAAGAATATTGTACACGGACACATTAATGAAATCTTCAATCTTAATGAAGATATTAGTAAGAACAGATTAAAGATTTGCTATAGATGTCCTCTATATTCTAATAAACTTGGAGGAATATGTAATAGTAGATTATGGCTAGATGTAAATACTGGAGATGTAAGCACAACAATGAAAAAGGGGTATGTAAGAGGCTGCAGTTGTAAATTGCTTCAAAAAACTAAGCTACCGTCTTCTACTTGCCCTGCTAATAAATGGTAATGATATATGTGTATAATTTAGGGATGTAAATGTGATAAAATATTTGCTAAGGGCATGTGCCAAAGGCATTATGACTAGATGAGAAAATATGGAAAAATTTCAGATCAAATTAATAATGGAGAGAATATAATCAATATTATTAATGGAGTTGCAGTAATGGATTTATATGACAAGCATGGGAATAAGATTGCGGAAACTATATTCGATATTGAAGATATAGATAAAGTTAAGGATCATACTTGGAATAGAACCGATTTATAGAGATCTACTTATTATTGTAGGTCTAATAAAGTTGGAAGACCTCATAGGTTTATTCTTGATATAACTGATAGATCTGTTATAGTAGACCATATTAATCATAATGGATTAGATAATAGAAAATGTAATCTAAGAATTTGTACCAATTCCCAAAATTTATGTAATTGTAATCTTCCTAAAAATAATAAATCTGGACATAAAGGAGTTTACTGGGAATCTGCAAGAAAGAAATGGAATACTTAGATTACTTTAAATGGAAAATGTGTTCATTTAGGAAGATTTGATAATATTGAAGACGCTATTAAAGCAAGAAATGAAGCAGCTAAGAAATATTATAAAGAATTTGCTAACGAAGTTTAAGCACATCATACTTGGCACTTATTATAATATAACTAATAAAAAGACGGAGATTTCATACCCTAGATTATAGATATGTAAGACTTGTGAAAACAATAAAATTCAACTATGTTTTGGAAATTATTGTAATATATGTGGGTGTATTTTAAAAAGTAAAGCAGCGGTAATTAATGAAAAATGCCCTGCTAACAAATGGTAAATAATATGGATAATGTAAGACTTAATTTAACGGAAAATGAAAAAGTGGCACAAGTAGCACTAGGACTTGGTGACCACATGAAATTTAATATGCAAGAAAATAACTTGAATACTCTTATTAATAGAGAAAAAGCAAACAAGTTTAATGATCAAGTAGATGCTTATAACGAAGCTCTTAATGAAAACAATAAAAAGACTGAACAAGCTCAGAGTGAACTACCTTATGATATTGAGAAGGCAGAACTTAAACCAATGTTTTCTCGTATTATTGTAAAACCTCTTGCTCATAATCCATTTCAGAAGATTGAAATGAGAGGTTCTTTAATTGTAGATGCAGGTGGATATACTCCTCATGCAGAACTTAATCCAGTATCTGGTAAATATGAAGAGCAAAAAGAATTTATAATTACTGGATGTGTGGTAGAAGTTGGTCCTGATGTAAAATATCTACAAGAAGGTGATGTAATCTATTATAGAAGAGATACGGTAGTACCTGTACCGTTCTTTAAACAAGGTCTTGTGTCTCTCGCGGAGAATCAGGTTATAGCAGCTGTAAACGAGGGATTAACTGAACGTTTTAAAAATGTATAATATGGAAGATAAGATATTTTTAAATCCTGGCGAAATAGTAACTCTTAAATAGGACATTCCTAATAAGCCAGTAATGATAGTGATTAAGAAGGAAACTTCAGTATTTAAACATGATAGTAAAAGATTAAATGATAAGAAGCCCATACTAATAGGCATCAGATGTAGATGGTTTACAACTACAGGAGAATTGTAGGAAGCTACATTCTCTACTAAGGATTTAGTTAAAATTTAAAATAATGCCGAAACCTACAGCACCTAAAGCAAAAGAAGCTTATAAAAATGGTATAATAGCTACTTATAATTAGGATGATACTCCTAAGATTATATATAAAAGACATTTAGCATATCCGCATGGAATTCCAAAAGAAATCTCAATAGTAAGTGCTAATGATAAAGATTTTTTACATCCTATAAGTAGAAATATTAGAAGAGAAATTAGAACAGGCGTATATCCAGAAGGATATATGGCTAATGATACTGTTTATGTAGAGGTACCCAGACATAATGGAATCGTTATTCCAGAATATAGAGTAGCTTCTACATACTAGCCTAATGGAGATGAGTATGAGATATTAAAAAGAAGATTTAATGAAGCTGAATCAGTAAGTAAACCAGCTAAAAAATAGCAAGGAGGACAATTAAATATGAACGAACAAGAATTACAGCAAGCATTTATTCAATTTCTAGCACAGAAAACTGGAGCAAAGACACAATAGGAATTAGAACAAGTAATCCAACAGCTCGGAGAAGATGGACTTAAAAAAGCCTATGCAGAATTTATGCAAATGATGTAGCAACAGCAAGTACGAGCTGCCAAGTTTGGTGCTAAGATAGACTATATTAGAAGTCTTAGAGGTCAATGTCCAGAAGGATATGAACTTCAGTACTACAAGGCTGGTGGACAACTGTGTAAGAAATGCATGAAGAAAAAAGCAATGCAAGAAGGAGGAGATTTTCCCCAGAATCCAGTAGACCAATTTAAGTGTGGCCGCAAAATGAAGAAGAAAGAACTTGGTGGAGATATTTCTCTTGATAAGTGTGGAGCCAAGATGAAGAAAAAGAAGTGTGAATTTGGCGGAGAAATTAACTTCGATAAGTGTGGTGCCAAAGTAAAGAAGAAGAAATGCGAAAATGGAGGATTTGTTCCATTTGATAAATGCGGAAAGAAAATGAAGGCTAAATAATAAGTCTTAAATAAATTTGAATGTTAATGAATTAATGAATAATTTTTTTGATTATAATAATGCTAATGGGCAAGTAACATTAAATAGTCCAGATTTACTATTAATAAGAGAATTTGCAGCTTTAATGGAAGATTCTCGTAATATATGCAAAGAAGATAAAACTGGTAAGTTTCATCTAAGAGCATTTAGAGAATTTAAATATATATATTTAGCATTGCATTGGTAGAGTCCTTATAGAGATTTAGATGAACAAGAAAGACATTAGGAGGCATTAAAAGATTCTGAGTTAACAGAAGAAGAATTTAATAATCCTGAATTTAGAACTGCTTGTAGAAAATTTAAACAATTATAGGAATCTCATAGATCGATTAAAATGTTAAAAGCTGCATAGAATACAGTAGATAATTTTATAGACTATTTTAATAATCTAGATTTACTAGCTACAGATCCTACTACTGGAAAATTCTTAAATAAAACTAAAGACGTAATAGCAGAAATCTCTTCTTTACATAAGGTGCATGAAGAAATGGTTATATTAGAAGCTGCTGTTAAGAAAGAATTATCAGAACAATCCTCTATTAGAGCTGGAGCAGTAGATGGATACTAGCCTAATTTCTAATTATGGAGGAACAAGTTAAACGAAAAAGAGGACGTCCAAAAAAGATTAAACTTCCTGAACCTATATAGTAGCTAGTCGAAGAAACTCAGCAGAAATCAGAGATAATTAAATAGCCTATAATATCAGAAGACTAGTTACCTATATGGGATATTCCAATAGACTAGCCAATAGAATTCTTCGATATTAATTTATCTTATGAATTAACTGGATATAGACCTATTACTAAGGATAAGGGATTAGATTTTAATCCAGACTGGTTTACCGAAGTTAGAGAAACTTTTCTAAGAACAGGACATTATTGTGAATTTAGACCAAATACAAGAGCGTATGCCGAATTTTGGGATGAATAGTATAGAAGATGTAGAAATGGTATGACTTCTCATGGTTATACTATTACAGGCGATAATTATTTTTTCCTTAATTTTTTCTAGTTAATGGATCTGGATAATACTTCTAAAGCAGGTGGCGGACGTCTTTATATATTTCCAGCTTTTTATGCTGGGCAATATGAGTGGTTTCACTATGTAGAAATGTGTAGAAAACTCAGACTTAATGCCTGTATTATGAAGAGCCGTGAAGTCGGATATTCTGAATCCATAGCGGCTATATTAGCCAATAGTTATAATAGTATTAGAAATACAGTAAATCTAGTTACAGCTTTTAATTCCGACCATCTAAATAATACTCTATCTAAAGTATGGAATTGTCTGTCATTCTTAAATGATAATACAGACGGAGGCTTTTTTAAATTACGGCAAGTAATTGATAAATAGGACCATAAAAGAGCATCTGTATATAAAATGATTGATGGTTAGAAAGTTGAAACTGGATGGATGTCTCAAATAATAGGTATAACAGCAGATAAACCTTCTAAAATCAGAGGTTATCGTTCTGATTTACTTGTAATGGAAGAATGTTTCGGAAAAGGAACTAAAGTAAGAATGTCTGATTATTCTATTAAAAATATAGAAGATATTAAAGTTGGAGATTTTGTACTTGGATTAGATGGCACTCCATAGGAAGTAATGAATACTACTCATGGAATAGATTCTCTATATGAAGTCTAGCAAAAAAGAGGAAATAACTATATTGTTAATTCTAAACATAAACTATACTTAGAAAGACGTCCTAGAATGGGTAATATACCAGACCATATTGAGTTAATGACTGTAGGTGAATATAATTAGTTATCTTCCTATAATAAAAGAACTACTTATGGAAAGACTAACAACCCTATAGATAACCTAAAAGATGTATGCGATATAGACCCTTATTATTTAGGCCTATGGATAGGAGATGGATATACTGCTCTTCCACAAAAAATTATTATAAATAGGGATAAAGATCCAGAAATCTATCAATATGTTTAGGACTATTTTAAATAGTATAATGGTATACATATAACTGAATATGAGTGTGAAAATTGTTCTCAATGTGTTAAGTTAATGGCATCTATAAATTAGAGAAAAACTAATCCTATAAAATATTAGTTTTAGTCTTATAATTTAGTAGGAAATAAGCATATTCCTAAAGAAGTATTTTATTCCACTCTGGATTATAAATTAAAAGTTTTAGCCGGAATAATAGACACAGACGGAAATATTGTAAAAAATAGGAGTTATGAAGTAGCAATGTCTAATGAGACCTTAATTAAAGAAATAGGAGTATTAGCACAAACCTGTGGATTTGATGTTCATTATAATAGTAGAATAATGAGAAAAGGATTTAAAGACGGTTCTATTTCTTATAAAGTTTCTATTAAAGGTTAGATAAATAAAATTCCAGTTAAAGTATAGAGAAAAATATGTAGTAATGATAGATTTAATACTACTAATTCAACTCCTATAAATATAATTGAAGCTGGAATTGGAGAATATTATGGAATTACCTTAAAATCATATAATAAGTAGACTGATAATCTATTTTTATTAGAAGATTTTACAATAGTTCATAACTGTGGATCTTGGACAGGGTCTACTAAAGCATATATATAGTCTACAGCTCTTGTAGGTCCGAAAGGAGCTTAGTGGGGAATAAGAATAGTCGGTGGAACGTCAGGAGATACTGGTGCAGCACTTGAGGGACTAAGAGATATGTATTATAATCCTTAGACTTATGCCATTCTTCCTTTTAGGCACACATATACTATGACTAAAGAGGAATGTTTAACTGCTTTCTTTATGCCTTGTACTAAAATAATGAAAGACAGAAAGACATTTTTATCACATAGAGGATATGTTGATGAAGAAAAGGCTATTGCATTCCATAATAATGTTAGAGAATCTATGTTGGCTAGTCCAAAGGCTTTAATATAGCACTAGGCTGAGTTTCCTTTTAATGATAGTGAAGCTTTTTCACTAGAAGGTGAAAATAAATTCAACAAAGTAAATATAGCCGAGCAGCTTACTCAAATTAGAGCTTTAAAGAAGTGTCCTCCAATAGAAATTGGATTCTTAGAGTACAAGTATAAAGAAGGAGCACATATAGAACAAAATCTCGATGGATTTAGATGGATTCCTAATTAGAATGGAAAAATAAAAATACTAGAACATCCTCTATGGACATTACCAGAGAAGAGAGATGAAGATGGTAATGTTATTTGGAGACCTCCTGAAAGGATAAGAGACCTATATGTAATAGGAATAGACGGAATTGATATAGGTAAATCATAGACTTCTGATTATACTAAAGATCCATCTGATTTCTGTTTGACTGTCTTTAAAAGAGCTTATGGTACTTCTGAACCTCAATTTGTAGCTCTTTATAAAGATAGACCTAATGATATACGAGAAGCTTATAAGATAGCTATAAAATTAGCTCAATATTATAATGCTATAATAAATATAGAAGCTACTAGACAAAGTATAATTCCTTATGCTAGAGAAAGAAAACTTCTAAAACTATTTATGAAAAGACCTAGAGCTACTCTAGGAGATTCTGTTAGGAATACAAATAAATAGTATGGAACTCCTGCTACTCCCGCTATTATTAATCATCAAACAGACTTAATAGCAGACTATATAAATGATTATTGTTATTTAATATGGTTTGACGAAATGCTTGATGAATTTAATAGATATACAGACGAGAATAAAAGAAAGTTTGATATTGTAGCATCCGCTGCAATGGCTTTGCTAGCAGATGAAGAATTGCAAGGAATAGTTCCGAAAAGAGTAGAAGAAATTAAAGATACTTGGCAAGATATAGGATTTTATACGGACTTAGAAGGTAGGAGAAGATATGGAGTTATTCCTAAATAGAATAATTAGATATTAACTAATAATAATTTTGGATAGTTATATGACGACAACAGAATTAGAACAAGTAATACGAGACTACTTGAGGGATATTTATAAGAAAGAATATACTAGTAAAATATATATTACTAAATTAGATCCTGTAGGGTATTCTATATAGTTTGAACTCAGTATGAGAAATAAACCTATAACTATCTATGCAGAATTGGATGACTAGCCATTTCTAAAGTTTCTAAAGTAGGAGTTAAAAGATAAAAGATTTAACTTGATATACTACGGTAAATTAGATTTAGTTAATAAATACGATTGTAATGCAATAAATAAACCTTGTAGTTGTCATGACAAAGGATGAGTTAATAGAAAAAACTGACAAAGCTATTACTGAACTAGTTTATTCTAAGTATGATTTATAGAAAGCATATAATTACTATAATGGAATTAGAGATGCTGACTAGTTTAGATACTTAGAAGAAGTCTATGGAACTAATACTCCTACAACTTTACATTTTACACCTCTTATAAAGAAACATGTTGATGCTTTAATAGGAGAATATTTAGGAACTCCAATAGTTCCTAAAATTTTCTGTAAGGACAGTGAAACTATAACTAATATTGATAGAGAAAAACAATTAAAGATTTCTCTTGAACTTTAGAATTACTTAAAGAGTCATTTAAAGAATTCAATATTAAACTTTATAAATGGTAAACCAATTAATGATGGATTAGTTTAGGAATAGTTAAAAAGAATAAAAGAAGATTTAAATAATAATTTTATATCAGAATATGAGATTGCTGCATAGAATGTAATAGAATATATAATGTAGTCTAGAGAAACTGATATAATAACAGTATTAAGAGGTTTATTTCTTGACTTACTAATAACAGGTTATGCCTTTTACAAAGTAGAACCTACAGTAGGAAATAATAATATAAAAATAAGAGTATTAAGTCCTCTTAATACATTTATAGATAGGAATTTCGAATCTCCTTATATAAAAGATTCATATAGAGCTGTAGTAAGAAATTGGATGACTAAAACTCAAATCCTTAATAAGTATGGCAAAGATATGAACAGTGCTGACCGTAAATTACTTAATGAAAAATGGGATGCAATATACGATACAGCAGTATATTATGTAAGAATGGGAGAAACAAATGGAATTCCTACAACAGATGGTTTACAAGCTGGAACAGAAATTACTCCAGGCTATCCAGATAGTAGAGCAGGACAATATCATGAATTAATTCCTGTCTATGAAGTAGAATGGATAGAAGTGGATAAGGATTATGTTATGTAGAGATATACCACAGTAAGAATAGGAGAAGAAATATATATTCTTAAAGGTAAGGATGAAACAGTAATGCGTAGTAAATCTAATCCGACTTATTGTAGTTTATCTGTTAATGGAATTTATTTCCTTAATAGAGGATTAAAACCTTATTCTATGGTTTTAGCTTGTGCCCACTTGCAGGATTAACTTACTAGTCCTGGGTAAATCTCGTGAATTGCTGGGAACCCCTAAGAGCTTTAAATACTAAGTGTAAAAATTTTAAAGATTGGGCAATCAGCACCCAAGTCCTTAAAAGGAATTGGTTAACGACTATTATATAGAACCAAGTGGTTTGAAGTGCGAGAATATTAAATTAATAATTAAAATAAAAGTAGTTATGAAATATAATGAAGAAACTTATAAAGCAGAAGTAGCCAAAATTTATAATGGCGAAATTAAAATTGTTGGAAAGTATAAAGGATTAACACATCCAATATTGTGTGAAGATAAGTATGGAGTTATGCAAATAAAAACTGCTAGACAGCTTATCCATTTTAGACCTGGCATAAAAGCAGCACTTAACAAGACTGAATATTTTATGAATTAGTTAAGAGACGTATATCCAGACATAGCAGAAAAACTTTCTCCTGCTTCTGAATACGTTAAGGCTCAAGAAAAAATGTTATTTAATACTAAATATGGGTTAGTAAGTGTTACTCCAGATAACCTACTTCATGGACATGAACCTAATATTAGATCTGCTATTAATAGAAAAGACTATTTTAAGAACTAGCTATTATTCTTATATGATAATAAATATGATTTTGAAATAGAATCTACGGATAGACATAAAGGTAGAATTACTTTGATATGTCCTATACATGGAAAACAATCTATTGATTCGGATAGTATTTTTCTTGGAACTGGTTGTCCTTGTTGTAATAAAAGTTGGGAAAAATCAGATACTTTTTATTTAGTAAGACTTTATGATGAGAAGGAATCTTTCTATAAACTCGGAATATCTTATAAATTAAAAAATGGAGATATAAGAAGGTTTAGAGAATATAGAAGTCTTAATTATAATATTGAAGTTATTTATACACATACTTTTCCCGATGCAATAAAATGTAAAGAGTTTGAGCTAAAATTAAAACAAATAATAAAGTTTAATCTATATGCTCCTAGCAGATGGGAATATAGCTCCTCTACTGAAACATTTACCGATGAATTACTGCCAACAATAAAATATAATTTAATATATGATATAGTCTCAACTTCTAGTGAAAGCTAGAGCAGTGAAGGATCAAAAGATTCTAACACGGATGTAAATTAACGACTTACATCGAAGATATTTGTAGTACGACCTTTTAAATTTCTATAGAGATAATCTGGCAGCTAATAGTGGAACAGTAGGAGATTGGATAGATTATACTCTTATTCCAGCAGAACTTGGAGTAAATCTTCCAGAAAGACTTGTTAAATGGCAAGCATTAAAGAAATAGGGATTAGCAGTTCTTGATTCTTCTTAGGAAGGAAGATTATAGTCTGGACAAGCTCCTCTTAATACTATCTTTCATGGTTATGATAATACAGTTAAAACACAGGCTGTACAAGCTATTCAACTAGCTATAGATGCAGTAGAACAAACTACATCATCCATTACAGGAGTATTTCGAGAAAGATTAAATGGAATTGAACAAAGAGATGCTGTAACTAATGTAAAAATAGGATAGAATAATTCATTCATAATTACTAAGTAGTATTATCATTAGATGGATTTAATAGTTAATGAGATGTTACTAGATAGTCTTAATTTAGCTAAGGTAGTTTATAAGAATGGGTTAAAAGGAACTATTATACTAGGTGATAAATACTAGAAAGTATTTACAGCACTTCCAGAATATTTTACTTTAACAGATCATGATATACGTATAATTACTAGTACTGACATAGTTAAAGACTTAGAATAGATTAAGACATTAATTCCAGAATTTGTAAAATCTGGTGGATTACCTCCTGATATTATTATAGAAGCTATTACTAGTAAGAGTATTCCTGACTTAAAATATAAAGTAAGGAAAGCTATGTAGATTTAGAAGGATGAAAATAATCAGATGTAGAAAATGGCTTAGTAGATAGAATAGTTACAATAGCAACTTTAGTAGGCTTCCCAAGAATTATAGAAGTCTTAGAAGAAAATAGAGCAACTTAACTAGGCTAAATTACAATTAGAACAACAAGACTTGGCCAAGAAGTATCAATTAGAGTGGTTCAAGGCTAAAACTGAAAGAGATTATAGAGAA
>JBJEXV010000013.1:0-55991 GCA_051886175.1 Candidatus Coprovivens sp.
CATCTTTACAAGAATACCAAAAACTTGTAGAAGATTGGATACTATTTTACAACACTTCACGATTAAAATCAAAAAGACATTAGATTTTTACCTAATGTCCATTTTTTTATTGTGAACTATTTGGGGTTCACTTCACAATACTATATCTACTTTTTATTTATTAAACCATATCTCTTGCACTTATACCAGAATCAAGTTCAATAATAGGACCTGGTTCTAATGTAATAACAGGTTCATTAGCTTCAGGCACAGGAACCGGAGTTGGTTCTGGTGCCGGAGCAACTGGTGTAGTTGCTGCCGGTTTTGCAGTAGGAACTGCTTGTTGAGCAGGTTGTTGCACTGGTACTGAAGCGTTTGAATGAACACTAACCTTTGCAGATGCTGGTGCAGCAGGCTTAGCTGGTGATGGTGCAGGAACAGGTTGTGGTACTGAAGTTGCTACCTTTGGTGTTTCTACTTTCACAGGTGCTGCTGTAGCTGTAGCTGCTGGTACTGCAGGTTGTGCAGTTTGAGCAGGAGCTGCTTGTTTAACTGGTGCAGCCGGTTTTTGTGGCACCGCATTAGGTACTGCAGTTGGTGCAGCAACAGCAGGAGCTGGTTGTGCAACTGTTGTAGCAGCACTCTTAGTTTGAACTGGTTGTGCAGCTTCTACAACAGTTTTAGAAGGTGTAGTAGCTTGTACTAGTGCAGGTTCAGCAGCAGTTGCTCTAACTGCAACAGGGGCCTTAGCAGGTGTTGCTACTTGAGCAGGTTGTACTGGTGCTGGAGCAGGAACATCTGCAGCTCTTGGCATCACAGGCGCTACCTTAACAGCAGGTTCACTAACCTTAACATCTTGTGCATCCTTATCAATAACTGGTGCTAAAGGTTTTTCCTCTTCTTGTTTTGCAACAATTGTTGGAGCAGGAATTGGTTCACTAACTTTAACATCAGTAGCATTTGGATCAATTTGTGGAGCAGGAACTGCTTCCTCTTTAACTTCAGGAACTACTGGAGCAGCTTCTACCTTTGGTACTTCTACGCTAGCAGGTTCTGCTGGAGCAGTATTTACAACTTTAATTTGAGGAACAGGTTCTGGAGTCGGAGCTTTAACCTTCTCTTCTGATACAGGAATAACTGGAGGAATACTACTATGATCATCAACTAAAACATTAGCTTTTTTTACTTCCTCTTTAACTTCTTCCTTCTTTTCTTCCTTTTTAGTTTCCTTAACTTCACTCTTAACACTAATAGTTTTAGGTTCCTTATTCTTCTTACTTACAATTAATAAACCAGCAAGTACTAAAGCAACCACTCCTAATACTATAGCTATAATCATCCATATATTGAATCCACTTTCTTCTTTTACAACAACTGCATTATTAACAGTAGTCATACTAACAAAATGAGTTCCATTATCTTTAACTTCAAATTCAACATATCCATCTTTAACAACTAAATCACTCTTTAATTGAGTTATCTTACCATCTTTTCCATAAGCATATAACTTAACTTTTTCATCATTATCATACTTATCTCCAACATAATATTTTAAACTAATCCCATCAGGAACATTAATACAATTACTTAAATCTAAATAAATACCTTCAGCATAATTAAATGCTGCTTCTAACTTATCTAAATCTTTAATTTCTACTGGTAAATTAGGATTAAATTCACCACTATTTTTAACAGTACTTCCATCAATAATCCAACTATATAGTATTTTATTATTTTCATCTAATTTACTTAAAGTAATTTTCTTTTTACTCTTAATTACTTTATCAATATCATCTTTACTTAACTTATCACTATCTGTAATTACTATCTCAGCATCTTTACCAGAATCAACTACATTATTAAAATCTGCATAAGTATTATAATCTTTTTTATTAACAATAACACTATAAGTAACAGCAGTACCATTTTCAGCAGTAACTACAATACTAAATGTATTTTGACCTACCACTAATTCTTTCTTACCATCACCACTTACTTTAGCTTTAGAATCTTCAGCAGTAGCTTTAATATCTACACTAGTAACATAATTAGCAACATCTACTGTATAAGCATTATTTACATAACTTATCTCTTTTCCATCAACTGTTAAACTCTTCAAATTAGCATTATTAGAACGCGTATCAGCAGGAGTTGATGGTTGTTGAGGCGTTGGTGTTGGTGTTGGTGTTGGTGTAGGAGTAGGCGTTGGTGTTGATGGATTCGTTACTTTAACTGTAATAACATATCTTGAAGTAACTTCTTCTTCATCAAATGTCGCCATATCTGATGGATTAACATAAATATAAGCAGTACCAGCAGCAACTCCTGTAAAAGTAACAGATGTACTACTATTTTCTAACCATTCAGATTTACTTACAGCACTAATAGCAGAACCAGATGAAGATATATCAACTCTACCTGCTGCATTACTTGCAGTTACTGTAATAGTAGCACTACTTCCTTTCGCTATCGTTACGCTAGTCTTTGAAACAGTTAATCCACCTGCAGCATATACACTACAAGGAATAATTAATATTAAACTAAATATCAACAATATTAACTTCTTCATTATTTAGCCCCTCCCATTATTATATTCTTTATTCTTACATAATCCATTGATGAAATCTTATTATCTTGATTTGCATCAGTTGCTTTCATAAGCAACGGATCAGTTATTTTATTTGTACCCATTATATGATTCTTTATCTTAACATAATCCATAGCAGATACATTACCATCACCATTTATATCCCCTCGAACTATATTAGTATATTCTGTTAATAAAATTCCATTTCTATATATCTTAGTTTTACTACCAGTATAAACATAAGACTTAGTTCCTATATCTACTTCAATAGTAACACCAGTAGCTAATGTAAATTTCTTTTTATAATCACTTACACTAGTTTTTAATCCTATCAAATCAATATATTTATTTGTTTTATCATCACTATAATCCTTAATAGAATAAGTAAATGTATCAATCCATTGTGCATATAAAGTCATATCAGAATTTAATGTAATATTTTGACCTTCAGTGTACCTTGTTCCACTTCCATCAGCCTCTGTATTCCATCCATTAAACTCTTTTCCTACTTTAATAAATATATTATATTTAATCATTACAGTACTTCCCTCAGTACCTTCAGTTGGTTCCATAGAACCACTACCTCCATTAGCATTATATGTTATTGAATAATCTTTAACTCTCCATTGTGCATATAATGTAATTTCAGTTAAATCTGCATTAGTCCACATTGTATGAGAAATACTTCCACGATTAGGGAAACTTATACCTTTTCCATCAGCTTGAGTATTCCATCCATTAAAAGAATACCCTTCTCTAGTAAATAAATTTTCACCAATACTTAAAGCGCTTTGTCCACCTACATAAGTAAATGTTTTATCTGGCATCTCACCAGTACCACCATTAGCATCATACTTTAATTTATAAGTATCTCCTACCCATTGAGCATATAAATTTAAATTAGATTTAATTCCACTTTCAAATTGTGAAGCATCTTCGTAACATTCGCTACCAGTTCTATTATCTGGAGTAGTTGACCAACATTCAAAAGAGTAACCTTTAATACTAAAAGTATTAGAATTTAATGTAAATGCTTCATTAGCAACAACTTCTTGTGTATAACTTTCGCTTCCTAAACCACTTTTATAATATGTGATAGTAGGTCTTTCAACTTCTGGTGCAGTTACATTAATATTTATTTCTTTATCAAAACCATCATAGTTATTAATAATTCTTACCTTTACAGTCCCAACACCTAAAGCATCAATACTAATGTCATCATAATAACCAGAATCTTTATTAGGATCTATCATATTATATTGAATATCAGCTACTAATCCACCAGTTTCTCGCTCAACTAATTCTACATATTGGAAATCATTAGCTCCATATATGTAATCTAACAAAGAAACACTATCATATAATTCAAGATTAATATCATCTAAATCAGTATATGATGAATCAACTGTCTTTAATAATGGTAATCTTTGAATGCCATCACTTGTTGAAATAATCCAATATGTTTCAAAATCAGTCCAAGATGAATATAAATTCATATCCTTTATTTCACTAGCACTTACATAAGTATTAGCATTACTTTCGTGATTAAACTTAGTAACATAATATCCATTATTCTTACCAACACTTACATTATTTGATGTAGCATTATCATAATAACCAATAGCATAATTAGATTTATAATGTACAAAATTCCCAAAATAATCCACATCTGTAAATATACTATTAATAATATAATTACTTAACTCAACTCCAACATTTCCATAAACACCACCAATAACTGGTGAATGCATTAAATTATCAGCATATACTTCATCATATGGTTCTAATACACTAGTAAATTGGAAATTGGATAATTCAATACCTAACATAATTCCCGAACCACTTATATTTATATCTTCTATATATCCAATATAACCACTAGATAAATATCCTTTAATATGAGAACTATCATAAGTATTATTAATTCTTAAATAAGGTTTATCAAAACTAGAAGCAACTACTTTAATACTAGCTGCTAAAGAACCAGCATTCCCACTTGAAGAAGTAACTACCGGATCATAGAAACGAATATTTTCAATATTAAGTATTGCTTGATCAACATTAAACGCTGTTTCAGGAGCTCCACTATTATCATATATTAACTTACCTATTAATACTGCAGCATCTCTTGTATTAGTAACTTCAGCATTTTCAAACAACATATTTCTAATATAAGAATCTTCAGTATAACTTTCACTAATTGGTGTTTGAATATCATAATGATATTTAGGTAAATAATAAGCAATAAATGCAACAGGATCATCCGTATCAGCATTAATTACTAAATTTTTAATATTATATCCATCACCATCAATAGAACCTCTAAATGGTTCTTCTAATGTACCAATTGGTTCCCATTCTTCACTAAGTTGAATTGAAGATGTTAATTTATAATGCGCATCTAAATTATATCTTATTTGATTCAAGTCGCTTTCACTCGCAATTAAATAAGGATCATCAGCAGTACCACTACCAGGTAATGCATAAACTTCTGGAACATCAACATGAAATATATTAATTATTTCACCATTTATAGTAGGACGAACTTCATACGTTGCTCCACCTAAACTAGCATCAAATTTTACTAAAGCATTTATATTATTTTCAGCAATTCTATTATTTGTAACTGTTACTTTATCTGTAACACTATTACCATCCTTATCATAGAATAAATATTCTATTTCTTGACCAGATGGAATATTTTTTGTTTCCGAATAAAATCTTGTTTCTAAACCATCTAACTTTTCACCATCAAGTAAAGAAACATCAAACTCTTGAGTAGTAGCTATATCTTCAGTAAATATTGAAATAGTATCAATAAACTCTCCACCACTAATAGTTATTTCCGAATTTCCATTAACACTAAAGTTTTTACTACTAAAATCTAATGTAACCAAACCAGGACTATTTATTGTAACTTTAAATACCTCAGTTAAAGTGCCATCCGCTAATTTTAATTGAAAATTATATTCACCATTTAAATCAGCAGTCATAAATTTAACATATTTTAATTTTTCCTCTTTAACAGGTCTATATTGTGCACCAAATACATTTGTAGATTCTAAAGTAAATGCATTAGTACCAATTACATAATTATTATCCCATTCTTTTTCCGCTGCACTCTTAATAGATGTAATTAAATGAAATTGACTCATTTGAGAAGTATAAGCTAAATATGGATTAGCATCTGCAGCTCCCCATGAATTCTTTAAAATCCATGCACCCCTACCTGAAACAACATTAGTACAACCATCTATACTATCTATATGTTGTTTAGTATCAGCACAATAATTATATTCATAATCATCATCCCAACCAATTACAGTCATTGCATGACCATCTTTATCACTATAACAAGCACTGTTAACGTTTAATAAAGGATTAGCATTACCATTTTCATAATGCATACAAGCATCACTATAATATGTTGCAACTACTGCTGAACCAAATCTTTCAATAGATTGTTTAATTAAATTAATATGTTCTAATCTAGCTTCTTCTAATATATCACTAGAATAATAAGAATCTACAAATATTGGCATATTTAAAGTACCAGTAACTTCATATAATGAATTACTATAACTTAATACTTTTTCTAATTCTTTAGGTTCTTTATCAGTATCATCATAAGCAGCCCAACCATAATCGGCAACAGAAACACCGTTAGCTAAAGCGATAGTTGAAATATAGAAGTTACCTCCACTACCAACTTTTCTTTGAACATACTTAACATATTCATTATCATAATCTTTAATACCATCAACAGATGTTGCATAATCCAACTGTCTTTCACTAATTAATTGTGTAGTATCCGCATTATAAGTAGTGTTATTTTTTTTCATAATACTAGTTTCTAAAGTAGATGCCGTAGCAAACGCCCAACATAATCCCAACCTACCTTGATTTCTATTTGGTGTAACAATGTTATAATCTCTTAAATCATATTGCTGTAATTCCACATCTTGTACATCATTAGTAGGAACAAAATCTACTACAGTTACAGCAGGTATATAAGAAAGATCTTCTTTTTCTTCTTCTTCCATATTTAAATAATTAACATATAAAGGATTTAAATATGGTCTATTCTCTTCCTTATTCTTTTCAGTTAATAAAATATTACCTGATAATTCATAATTTTCTCTAATAAAATCTTTTGCATTATTTGAAAGATAATCATAATCTTCACTCTTTAACACTTTTTCTATTTCAGATTCATTAGCATAACTAACAAAACATATAACGCATGTAAAAACAAATAATACTAATAAACTTGCTAGCATTATATTTTTTATTTTAAATTCCCTATTCATTTTTTTACTTATCATAACTACACCACACTAGTCTATTATTATTTTTATTATACCAAATTACCAATAAAAAAAGTAGATATTATATCTGCTTTTTTAAATAATTTCTAAATGTTCTAATAATATTTTAATACCAATTAATATTAAAACTATTCCTCCAAAAATCTGCGCCTTCTTTTCATACTTAGTACCAAATTTATTACCTATCCATACACCTATAAAAGATAATATAAATGTAATAATACCAATACTAAGTACTGCAATAATTATATTAACTTTTAAAAATGCCATAGTAATTCCTATTGCTAATGCATCAATACTTGTTGCAATAGCAAGTGGTAACATAGTTTTAAAATCTACTTTATCATTACTACATTCACATTCTTTAGATAATGCTTCCTTTATCATGTTAAGTCCTATAATACCTAATAAAACAAACGCTACCCAATGATCTATACTTACTATTAATTTTTCAAAGAAACTTCCTAAAAAATATCCTATTAATGGCATTAAACCTTGAAATAATCCAAAATATAATCCCACAATTAAACCATTCTTAATACTAAACTTCTTCATTGATAAACCTTTGCATATAGCAACCGCAAAAGCATCCATAGCTAAACTAACACTAGTAAGTAAAATATCTATAATTCCCATTTTAATCCCTCAATTATAAGTTTTTATACATTTCTTTATCTAAATAATAAAACTCTAAATCAAACTCTTTATTATCATGTTCTCTAGTAATCTTACCATATTTAAAGTACTTAAATCCTAAAGATAATATCATTCTTCTAGATGTTTCATTAACAGTAAAACAACTTAATATTACTTTATTAGCATTAAGTTCATTAAATACTAAATCTAATAATAAACTAACAGATTCCTTACCTAATCTTTTACCTTGATAATCACAAGCAATACATACTCCACTATCTTCATATACATTCGGCTCTATCTCTTTTAAACCAGCAAAACCTATTACTTCATCAGTATCTTTTAAAGTAATAAAATAAGCATAATGATCCTTATGATAATTAATAGTTCTTTCTAATCTATCTTTAGCTTCTTCTAAAGACTTATTAACTTCCCATAACATATACTTACAACATCTGCTATCAGACCATACTCTATCATACATTAATTCTAAATCATCTAATCTGGCTTTTCTAAGTACTACGTTATTACCTTCTAATCTATCATAATTCACTTTAATCACCTTTCAATTACATCCTTTAATCTATTTTTATATCTTATTGGATTCTTTTTTAATACCATACCATTACTATCAGTAACTACCTCTGGTATATAAATACCTGTTTCTAATTCAATATAATCGGCAATTAATCTTCTATGACAAAACTCATCGATATCTTCATGGCAAGTAAGAATTATATTTCTTCCAAACTTACTTTCTAAAATATCTAATAATTCATATACATCTAAATCTTTTAATCTAGTTTCATAATAACTTTTAATATACTGATCTTCTATTTGTTTTCTTAAAGTTAAATATTCTTTTAACTTAGTTAAATCTTCTCTTAATTTAACTATTTCTTCATAACCTTCAGCATATGGTAAATAAGTTACTAATCTAGGAGCTAATTTCTTATAAGCAGGTCCATAAAATCCCCATGCATTCCCACCATCTCCAGTAACAGAAACAACATTACCTATCTTTAAATTAGCATAACTACCTGTACCTAATATTATTTTAGAAACTTTACTATCAACCATATAAATCCCCCTGATTCATTATAGTTTTTTTATATCTACATACATTCTTGCATGATAATCATGTTTTTCATAAAAGTTAATAGCATTATCATTATATGCAAACACATCTACTAATACATATTCACATCCATTATCTTTAAAGTATTGTTCCATTACTTTCATTAACTCTCTACCAATACCTTTACTTCTTACTTTTTGTGAAACAACTAATTCAGTTATCTCACCTCTCTTAGGACATTTATAATCTAAATAATCATATTCATCATATCCAGGAAGAATTCCCATAATTAAACCAACAGCTTTACCATCTTCTATAGCTAAATAACATTTACCATTTTCATTTCTTACATCTTCTAAATCAAGTAAAGCCATCTTTTCTCTATATTCTGAATGAACATGATCTAACTCATCTTTATCAATAGATACAATATATTCTTCTAATTCTACTAATAAATCTCTTACATCTTCTAAATACTTATCTTCATATTCAATTATCTTCATAATACCTCCATTACATAAGTAAATCTAAATATTCTATTATTTCATTTTTTATATCTTCTTTTGATACATTAACAATACTTTGTGTATATTCCCATACATCATCTTCCATAGGTAAACTAGGTTTATCTATACCTAATTCTTTTAATATAGGTAATATATGTCCTTCTAATTCTGGATAAAACCTATATAAAGTATCATAAGCATTCAATGGTTTATCTGGTTTAGTATATCGAGCACTCTCCCAATCTAATACCATTTCCATATAATCTAATTTATCTTTTGTTATCTTATTTTGATGATGGCTCATCAAATCTCTATGTATATTAGATGCATCTTCTTTTTCATAAAATAAATACATAAATAATTTATCTAAATCATGTAATTTAACTTTATCTAATAATTCTTTGTTATCTTTATAATATTTATTAGCTAAATAAATAACTATCTTTCTATGTTTGTAAGTGTATTCTATATAATCTTTATTTTTCATAATTCCACCTCTATTTTAATTTCTTTTGAGGTTCTTTTACATCACTTACATTAACTCCATCCATAGTATGAGCAAATAAAGATACCATATCATCTTGAAAACTCATACCACTCTTAACATTCTTCGTACAATAGCCATTCCCAGATGGAGAAAAAGCAATAGTATTAGAACGTCTAATAATACCATTTTTATTACAAAATTGATTTAATACTGTAATAATAATTTTATCTTCAATCTTCTCAATTATTAATCTATTAATTGTATCAGTTGCAAACTTATCTTCTAAATCAACTGCTTGATCAGATAACCATTCAATTCTATTTTCACTTTGATTACTTAACTCATTACTTATATAAAATATATATTCATTACTTAATAAATTACATAAATTATTAAATAACGTTTCATCAACTTCACGAGTTATTTCTATTGGACCAATCCCATTAATCATCCATACAAACTCATCAAAAAACCAACTCATAGATAATACAACTTCATCTTTATCAATCAAACTAAGTTGACTATTCTTTCTATCTCTTTCTAAATACATATCAACCAAAACCTTTATATTACAATTCTATTTTAACTAATACCCCTTTTACTTCTTTACCAAACTTCTTCCAAGTTTGTTCTTCTATAACTTTAAAACCTACATTTTTAAACTTTCACTCATATTACATAAAGCTTTATATTCTTCTACACTAATAGGTAGTCCATAAATAATCCTATCATCACCTTCTATTGAAAGTGCAAGTTCGCTTAATTTAACTAAATTCCCGTTATGCATAGAAAGATACTTAACTGTTGGTGCAACCAAAAAACCATTTTCTTCTGATGCATACAATCCTTTTTCATCTTCAAAGTGATAACCACGTAAGGCCGCATCAAAATACTCTTTATTAAAATAATCATATATTCTTTGATCACTAAAACCTAATTGTTCATACATATCTAAAACAGTTTCAAAACTTCTTACTTCAGCTAATCTTTCAACAAAACTATATTCATATGACTCATTAGTTTCTGGCCCATCTACATCAGTTAATCTAATTAACTCACTTTCCATATCTGTACCACTATCTTTTAATTTATATTGTTTCGCATGTTCAATCTCATGCAATAAAGTTTGTAGCACTAATAAGTTATACATTATAACACTACTAGTTCCTTCAAATTTACCTTTTAAAACTTCATGTTCCTTATCACGTTCAATATTATAAGCATAAATAACTAAATTACCTGTTTCATACTCATAACCAGCTTGTCCAAACAAACCACTAATACCTTTAGTATATTTATCATACTTAGGATTCTTATAATCTTCTTTAGAAATATATATTAATTCATTCAAATATCCATCTAGCCCATAAGTTCTTTTAATAATGTCTAAAAAACTTTGATAAAACTCAAAATCAGCTTTTCTATTAGATGCATTATATTCATTAACTAATTGAACTATTTCCATATTCATATGAATCACCTTCTAACTATTATACATTACCAAACTTTCCAAAAGGGAATATAACCAAATTAGCATGTCCTTTAATTTGTTTTTTATTAATAGGACCTAATTCAGAACTATCATAAGAATTATCTCTATTATCTCCTAAAATAAAGTACTCATCTTTACCTAACTTAATTGTTTCAAAATCATTAGTATATCCTTTTCCATATTCATCAGTATACTTTTTACCATTTAAAAACAATTGACCTTTTTCACAACTAATTGTCTCTCCTGGTAACGCAATAATACGTTTTATAACATCTTCATTAATACCATCTATTCTATCAATATTAGCTATTATAATATCATGTCGCTTTAAATCATCCTTATCATACTTAGTTAATAACATTATCTCTCCCCCATTAAGTGTTGGATCCATACTACTACCATTAACTCTAATTGGTGTAACAATATATGTTCTAAGTACAATAACAAATATTAATATAACTACATATGGTACTAACTCTTTAATAAATTTAATAACTTTCTCTTTATCAGTTAATTCTTCTTCATCCTTAACTTCTTCTATTTCAATATCTTTTACTACTTTACTATTCTTAACCATATTAATCACCTATTTAATTTTATCATTATTTAGGCACAAAAAAAAGAAAGAGATTAATTTCTTTCTTTTACTTTGTATTCTTTCTTCATTCCTTTTAAGAAGTTTAATTTAGCTCTTCTTACTACACCCTTCTTAACTACTACAATTTTATCAATTGTTGGTGAGTTAACTGGGAATACTCTTGTTACACCAATACCATAAGATTTCTTACGTACTGAGAAAGTTTCAGATACAGAACCACCATTTTTAGCAACTACTAAACCTTCGAATGCTTGGATTCTTTCTTTTTTACCTTCTTTTACCCATACGTCTACTCTAACAGTATCTCCAACACGGAATTCAGGAATGTCTTTTCTTACATGCTTCGCATTAATTGCATCTACTAAATTTGCCATTATATTACATCCTTTCATACTATATTTACTTACCAGAAAATCATAAGACCATTTTCTCAGCGGATTCTCCTCCTTGAAGCAATTACGATTATAACAAAAAAGCCATACTTATGCAAGATTAATTAAAAAAAATGTTATTTTTTAATAACATTTCTTAATATTCAATAGGTTTTATCTTTGGTTCACAAGCTTTAGCAATAATAAATAAGATAGCTATACCAACTCCAACAAGAAATATCATATATAACATTTTCTTATTATCTTCTACTCTTTTATCTTCTTTTAATCTACCAATTACATATTTAGCTGGTTCTTCATTTAATTCTACATCACTTATATATTCATAATTTCCATAATTAGATACATTAGTTCTACAAGCATGCATTTCTTCTCTATAACATTTATCAAAATAAGGAACCATCATACCTAAATAATTTTCATCATCTTTATTATATTTTTTAATTTCTTCAAAACTATCACTAGCTTCTATCGCCCAAAATACTAATAAATCATGTATTTCAATTTCTTTTTCTGGAATATATTTATCATCTTCATGATATGTAATAACTGATTTTAATGTTTTACCATCTTCTTGTAAATTAGCTTTTACTTCACCTACATGAGCTTCTTCACCAACATACGTAAACATAATACTAATACCATTATCTATCTTAGTAGCATTAATAATTATTTCTTCCCATTTAGGTTTACCATCTACTAAAGTAGCTTTATCTAACTCTATAACTTCCTTAGTAATAATACCATTATTAATAGTATCTACCATTTCATCTAAAGTAATATCTTTAGCACTAACTACTCCCATAAACATAAATAAACTTAAAAAGAAAAATAACTTTTTCATATTATCACCTACTATATAAAGTATAACATAAAAAAAAGTATTATTAAATAATACTTTATCTTCCTCTAGTTCTAGTTTTTTCTTCTTGCATTTCTAATAACTGAGCTTTTCTTTTTATATTAACTTGTTTCAATCTTAATTCATTTTCAATTAATCTTAATTTTTTTAAAAATAATTGTTCTTTTTCATAACTTAAGAATTTTTGATATTTATTTAACAGAATTTCACGAACTAATTCAACTTCACCTAATACAATAGTTGCATCTCCATCATCTGCATCCTCATCGTTGATAACTTGCATAGCTAAAGCTACTACTTTTTTAAATGATTTATTAAACTTCATAGTTAAAATTTTATCAATCATCACTCTATCAACAATAGTTACCCTATCTACTTTAATATAACTATCTTTAGTAGATCTAGGTTTAAATTGATAACCTTCTAACTCTTTAATTGAAACAACACTTTCATCTTTATGTCTTTTATTTATTAAGTAGCTCGCCATTTGCATTCACCCTCTTACTTCAATAAATCTGGTCTACGTTCTTTAGTTCTCTCTATTCTTTTTTCTTCTCTCCATGCTTTTATCTTTGCATGATCACCACTAATTAATACATCAGGAACTCTCATTCCCATAAATTCTTGTGGTTTAGTATAAGTAGGATAATCTAATAAATTATCATTAAATGATTCACTATCTAAACTAGTATTAGTAATAGCTCCATCTAATAATCTTATTATACTATCACTAATTGCCATAGCAGGTATTTCCCCACCTGTTAACACATAATCACCTATACTTATTTCATAATCACATAAAGTTCTAATTCTTTCATCAAAACCTTCATAATGACCACATACAAATATTAAATGTTTTTCTTGTGATAAATCTACTGCCATACTTTGCTTATATGGTATTCCATCTGGTGTTAATAATATTACTTTAGCATCATTACTATTATTTTTCATATCATTAATAGCATCATATAACGGTTCAATTCTAAGAACCATTCCTCCACCACCACCGTATGGTGTATCGTCTACCATATTATTATTTAATTTAGAATATTTACGAAAATCTACTACATTAATTTCTACTAAACCTTTTTCAATACATCTCTTTATAATAGATTCACTAACAAATCCCGTAAAAAGATTTGGAAATAATGTTAAAATATCTATTCTCATAATATCAATCCTTTAGCATTTTCTACTATAACTTCTTTATCACTTAAATTAACTTTCTTAATAAAATTAGGATTATTAGGAATATAAAAACTATGTTCTTCACTTATAACATTTAATAAAATATTACTATTATTATACACGATTTCATGAACTTTACCAAGGCATAAACCATCTTCAATTACATTTAATCCAACTAATTCTTCTAAGATATATTCATCTTCATTTAATTCTATATCTTCCTTTTTAGCATATACTAATAATTTAAGATAATCTAATACTTGATTAATATTATCATAACCTTCAAAAGTAACCATATCAAATTCCTTATGTGGACGATACGTATTTATTACTTCTGATTTCTTATCATCACCTAAATATAAAGTAAATCCTTTTTTAAATACTCTATCTTTCTTTAAAAAATTACTTCTTATTCTAAGTTCACCTTTTATACCGTGTGTTTGTACTATTTTACCAACGCATATATATTCCATAATTATCTTCTCCTTTTACTAAGTCCTTTCCCATTACCATAAGTAACAATATTTGCTTCAACAGAATAATGTATTTGACCATCTCTTACTATAATATCTAAATTTGGTGAGTCATATCCATCCATTTCCATAGCATGTTGAACTAACATAATTATATCTTTAACTCTTAATGGTTTAATATGTTTCTCACTTATATCTTCTATTTCATAAGTAGCATAATAAACTGGAGTATCATCATCTCCTACATAACTACTTATTTCTATATTCTCTGGATAACCAACATCAACTAAACCTTTTTTAGCTAATTCAATTATCTTAAAATCATTAATTCTTATCTTTTCCATAACCTATCCCCCCTTTCATAATAATCTATAAAAGTTCGTATAATATAATACTTGTAGCAACTCCTACATTTAAACTTTCACATGTCCCTTTCATATTTATATAAATATATTCATCACATTTGTCTAATAATTTAGAACTAACTCCATTACCTTCATTACCCATAACTATTACACATTTATCACTAACAGTTACATTTTTTAAATCAGTACCACCATCAACTTTAGTACCATATACCTTATAACCTTTAGCGTGTAGTAAATCTACTAATTCATATACATCTCTTTTAACTATATCTATATGAAATATCATACCTTCACTACTTCTTAAAACTTTATCATTATATAAATCAACAGTGTTATTAGATAATACTACAGTATCTACTCCAAATGCAACACTACTTCTAATAATAGTTCCTAAATTACCTGGATCTTGTATATCTTCTAATAACAATACTTTATTACCTATTTCTTTATCACTTAACTTTTTACATACTCCAACTACTTTTTGTGGATTCAAAGTATTAGATAACTTCTTTATTACATCATAAGTAACTAATGTCGTAGTTACATCAAAATCCATTTCATAATCTTCACACTTAATTACTTCAATTAAACAACCAGCTTTACTAGCTTCAATAACTAAATGTTCACCTTCTACTAAGAATAATCCTTCTTCATCTCTATATTTCTTATTTAATAATTTAGAATAATTCTTAATTCTCTTATTATCTAAAGATGTAATTACTTCCATACTACTCATCTCTCAATCTTTTTCTTGCTAATTTATATTCCGGATAATGTAATCCAACATGATACCAAAATCTATTACTATGATTAGCTTCATAAAAATGACATAACTCATGTACTATTACATAATCAATTAATGTAACATCTTTTTTTAATAACTCACTGTTTAAAGTAATAATCCTCTTAGTTACATTATTAACTCCCCATCTAGTTTTCATGCTTCTAATACGTAATGAAAATCTTGGTATATCACTAAATGATTGCAAACAATAATTAATTCTTTCACTAAAAACTCTTTCACATTCTTCTTTATACCATTTATCAAATGCTCTTTCATTCTTAGCATATATCATTCCATCTTCTACATATACATGTTTAACTGATTCATCAAACACTTTAACATGTGGAACACCTAAGTATTTAAAACCAATATTATTATCATTTCTTTTTTTTGTTTTTAAATACATATTTAATAAAGATGATTCATTTTCTTGAATCATTCTTTTTATTTCTCTTTCACTAATTAATCTATGAGCAGTAACTACTAAAGTATTATCTTTAAATCTAAAATAAACATTCTTATTGTTCTTTCTAACAATATCAACATCTATTACATAATCTCCTAATTTAACTTCCATAATACCACCATAAATTATTTTAACACATTATTATTTTTTATTTAAAGTTAAAGTATAACTATCTTCACTATCTTTTGATACATGTACTTCACTATCACCTAATTCCTTATATGATACTGGATCAATACTAACTACTACTTCTTTTAAAGTAAATCCTTCTGGATAGATATATCTAACTCCATCTTCAGTACTTATTCTTATTGGATCATAAGTTTCATACACAGGATTACCATTATTATCATAACCTAATAAATTATTATAATTAAAAGCTAACATAATAGGAAAATCATTTTCATAATCTCCATTAAATATATATGAATCAGTTATTCTTACATAATCAATATCTAACTCTTCCATAGCTAATCTTAAATATTCACCATCAAAGTCTTTTATTTTATATGTACTACTTATACTACTTAAATCTACATAACCATCTTGTGTAGTAAAATCTTCCAAATAACCTTTAACTCTATTTACTTCATTAGTCTTATGTAACTTCAGTCCAGCAGCAATACCTGAAGCAGTAATTCCAGCTGCTAAAACTAAAGCTAGAACCTTTTGATAAAGTTTTAAATTCTTAACCATAGTAATCCCCCACTAACTTGTAAATATTATACTAAAACATGCCATTTTCTTCAAATTTTACCATATAAAAAAAGATGATAAAATATCATCTTTTAACCCAAAGGTCCAACTGAACTAATATTAGTCTCAACAATCGCTGTTGGATCACATCCATATTCTTCAAAATAAATACTTCCTGTTAAATTAGGATTATAAGCAAATGCATATGCACCAATAGATTTTACATTGACTCCAAGTTGCAAGTATCCATTAAATGCATTAGAACTAAATGCATAAGTATCAATTGAAATGACACTGTCTGGAATAACTAAATTTCCAGTAAATCCTCCACTAGCAAAAGCTCTATTACCAATCGTTTGAACTGAATTAGGTATTGTTAAATCTCCTGCAAACTTACTATATTCAAAAGTATTATTTTCAATTGCAGTTATTCCACTACCTAATACTAATTTTGAATTTGGAGCTTCAAATGCACTAAATGCATATGGCTCTATTGAAGTAACTGAATCAGGTATTACTAAATCTCCAGTTCCTAACTTAGCATCATAAAATGCACGATAACCAATTGTAGTCAATTTATTACCTAAGTTAATATTTCCATGAACTACTGCACCCCAAAAAGCATTATCAGCTATAGATACAACACCGCCTAAGTTTAAATCACCATTTATAACAACATTTTGGAAAGCATATTCCTCTATAAGTTCTACATTATCAGGTATATTTACATCACCATCAATAACTGAACCAGAAAAAGCATAAGACGGAATTGAAGTAAGTTTATTAGTTTTAAATACTACGTCGCCTTTAATATCCATTGAAGCCAAAGATTCTTCACCTAGATACTCTACATTTTCTGGAATAACTAATCCATTAGAACTTCTAGTCAAACCAAATGCTGACATCCCTATATATCTAACATTTTTACCAATATATACATTAGATCCTTCGGCTTGATTAAAGTTCGATGCAAACGCTAAATCTCCAATATATTCAACAGAATCCGGAATATATAAATCTCCACTTTTTTCTTTTAAAGCAGCAAAAGAAGATTTACCAATTTCTTTAATACCATCTTCAATTGTTAAACTATTAATAATAGTTAAATTTGTAAATTCATCTAAATCAGCATCAAATAAATCATCACCAAATATATTCTTATGAACTATAGTAGTTATATCTTTAGTAGACGTTTTAAATGCTGTAGCTTCCATAACAACTTCTTCATCACTACCAATACCATATACAGGATATCCATAATATGTTGCTGGAACAACAAAGTCAGTATTTTCATCTACTGTACCTAAATATTCTCTTAAATATAATCTATCTTCTTCAATAGTACATCTAAATTGATTAACTTCATCTATTTTTAAAACTATAGAAACCGAATTAGATCTATTACCATCTTCGGCATAATTCCATGCAATTATCTTATAAGCTCCACCACGTAAATTAATTAACGTACCATCTTCTACATTATATATAGTTTCATCTTTAGAACCTACAATTCTATAAGCCCCATATTCAACACCATTACTATTAAACTTAACAGTAACATTACCTTGATACCAATTGCCACTACCTTTAGTACCTTCTACTATTTCTAAAGTTGGTGCAGTAACTTTATTTATTTCTTTTATATCTAAAGTTCCATTAAATATATATTCTATAGAACATAAAACATCATCTCTATTAACAATACCATCATCATTAATATCACTAGCTAATAAAGATAATTCATCCAATTCTTTTGTTTTACTATTGTTAATAATCATACTAGTATCAACATAGTTTAATAAACCATCTTTACTAACATCACCTTTTACTACTAAAGTATAACTTACATTATTAATAGTAAGAACCATACCAGTTTTTACAATACCTTTATTAATTACTTCACCATCTAAAGTAATAATAAAATCTATTCTATTAAATTTTTTAGAAAACTCACTAATATCTGTATTAGGTTCAATTCTTTCAATATATTTATCAGTAACTAAATAAGTATTAGAATTTATAATTCCATAATTGGTAACTAACAATTCTTCAAACAATACTTGAACATTATCTTTTAACCCCATCGAAACAGTATCAAAAGTTGGCTTATTTGTAGTTTCTCCAGCAAAATAATCAGGAACTGAATAACTAGTAAAAATAGCAGGTATACAAATAACCATAAATACTAAAACAGCCATTAAAACTCTACCTTTAACACTATTAATAAATCTATTCATTACTTCTCACCTCCTAATATTTCTTTACGTCCAACATAAATACCAGCAAGTACTACTACTGAAATAATTATTATCGCCAACCACCAAGGAGTATCTTCTTGTTCAATAACAGCTTCATATTGTTCTTCTACTACTTCTTCTTTTATTTCTTCATTATCAGGAACAATCTCCTCATCCTTTATTTCTGGTTCAACGTTATTAGTAACATCTTCAGGAATTACAGGATTCGGATTATTATTAACAGTATTATCAACAACAGGAGGAACATAAACTTCATACTTATATGAATAACTTAGATTAGATAAACTAATACCATCAGTACCATTTGCAGTATTAACATCACTAATACCAATATTAGCTATATCTTTATAATTAACATTAAGTCTAAATAATACTGTATCATTAACTGCAACACTATCCATACTAAATACCATAAACTTAATACCATTATCTATTTCTTTAGTATAAACTTCCCATCCAGTATCTTGTATAATACTGAAATTATTTATTTTTTTAGTATCATAACTAATAATACCTTCATAAACATTATTACTTCTTGTAGAATTTTTTACTTTAATATCAACTGCAATACTATTTTCAGTACCATTATTAGTTTCTAATACTAAAGTATCTGCGTTTACATTAACTAAAAAACTTAATAAAAACACAAAAAATAAAGTACATATTCGTTTCATAATAAAGACCTCCTTATTATCATCTTTATTATACCTTATTATATACTTACTTGTATATAAAAAAAAGAAGTATTAGAAATCTAATACTTCTGGACTATATAATGTCTTATATAACTTAGATGATTTCATTAATTCATCATGTGTACCATGTTCCAATGCCTTACCATCTTCAATTACATATATTAAATCCGCATCCATAATAGTAGAGAGTCTATGAGCAACTATTATAATTGTATGCGTCTTAACTAAGTCATCAATAGTCTTTTTTATATACTCTTGTGATGTATTATCTAAAGCTGAAGTTGCTTCATCAAATAATATTACTTTAGTATTTTTAAGCAATGTTCTAGCAATCGCAATACGTTGCTTTTGACCACCAGATAAATTAATACCACCTTCACCAATCAATGTATTATATTGTTCTGGTAAAGACATAATATATTCATCTATATAAGCTTTCTTACATACTTCTCTTACCTCTTCAAGAGTAACATCTTCCTTAACAGCTTTAAAATTATCAAAAATACTTTCATTAAACAAATAAGGAGATTGTCTAATTACTGATATATTCTCTCTTAAATTATCTTCTGTTAATTCTTTTATATTAACCCCATTAACCTTGATACTGCCATTATTACAATCAAAATATCTTAATAATAGATTAAATAATGTTGATTTACCTTGACCAGATCTACCAACAATAGCAATCTTCTTATTTGGTTCTAACTTCATATCAAGACCTTTTAATATTAATTCTTCATCATCACGATATTTAAATTTAACACCCTTAAATTCTATTTCTATTTTTTCACTATTAACTTCTTTTTTACCAAAATACTCATCATTATAAAGTCTATTATTTATAATTTCATCAATTCGTTTTAAAGATACAATAACTTTATTATAAGATATACCAAATTCTGATAATGACTCAATTACATCATCAATACGCCATATATATCTTTCAATTAATATAAATGATGCTAATGCAATCGAACCATTAAATACTTGCATACCTAATGTTAATAATATACAAAATTGAATAGTAAAATAACAAAAGTTATTTAATGCATAATAAACATTTTCAGTAACACCAATTCTTTCTTGTTTACCAAATAATTTACGTATATTATCATACATTCTATTATTAATTAAATCTTTAATACCTAATGCTTTTATTTCACGAATACCTGAAATATTTTGTGTAGCAACTTTAACATAATTATCTGAATCTTTCTTAATATCTTCTTGAGTCTTCTTTATCTTAGGATAATAAATATTTGATAATACAAACATTACAATACATAAAATAAATAACTCTATACCTACATATATAGATACACTAAATGATAAGAATACAATAATTATAGCTATTATTAATCTACAAGTTAATTTAATAAGCTTTTGTAATAATTCTAATATACGATCAGGATCTGTATACATTCTATTAATAAATTCTCCAACCCCTATATCTTCGAAAGCTATCGCAGGCATATTAGATACCTTACCATATAAATCCTTACTACAATTCGCCATAAATTTTTTCTCTAATTTATTATAAATTAAAGAAGTAGGTAACTGGATAAATACCCAAGCTACTATAATTAAGGAACTCCATAATATTAAATATTTTATAAATTCACTTTTATTACCATCAGACAATGCTTGAAAAGCAAACGCCCATATAAATGAGTTTACTAATGGTTCAAAAAATTTTAATATAGTAAAAATAATATAAGTAGAAAGTAAGAGTTTATCATCTTTAAAGTATCGTAATAATACTTTAAAATACTTTAAACTTTTCATAACTTTCTCCTCCATAAAAAATAACTATACAGGTATAGTTATATGTAAAAACAAGTTAATCTCAGATTAAAAATCGTGAGAAAATGCTTCTACACACTTACTACCTTTTCCTCTAATTGCTTCTTTGTTTACTTTTACTTCTCTTTGAATTTTATTGCTCATTTTCTCACTCCTTTCTCTCTTTAAAATTCAAGTAGATTATAAAATAGTATTTTATATATGTCAACCTTTTTTAGTTAACACAAACAAAAAAACACACTTTCGTATGTTTTTTTTTATTAAAATTTAACTTTAACGTTTTCTTTTTCTTCTTCAGTAGCTTCGAAGAATTTTTCTTCAATAAATCCAAATAATTTAGCAACAATATTACTTGGGAACATTTGAATTTTATTATTATACATTAATACTGAATCACTATAGAATTGTCTTGCAGAAGCAACTTTATCTTCAGTTTCACTTAACTCATCTTGTAATTGATTAAAGTTTTCATTAGCTTTTAATTCTGGATAAGCTTCAGCAAGTGCAAATAATTTAGTAACTGCTTTAGTAAGTTCTGTATCAGCTTTTACTTCGCCTTCAACGTCACTAGCTTTTTCAAATGAATTACGAGCTTTAACGATATCTTCTAAAGTATCTTTTTCATGTTTCATATAACCCTTAACACATTCAAGTAAGTTAGGAATTAAATCAAATCTTCTTTTTAATTGAATATCAATTTGAGATTTTTGATCCTTTACTCTATTTCTTAAACTTACTAGTGAGTTATAATTACTTGCAACAAAAATTCCAATGATTAGTACTAATACTACTAACACTATAATTACTGGCCACATATTATTTACTCCTCCTTATATTCTAAGTATAACATAAAAAAAGATAAAGAAATTATTTTTTAAATAATTTTTTTATCTTTCTTAACATATTATATATTTTTGCAGTACCATCTATATCTAAAGTATAAGAACCTAACAATTCTTCTACATAACCATTAAATCCTTTCTTAAATAGATAAACTCCATAATCTTTACCCTTAGGATTAAATACATCATTAATACCATAGAAATTATATCTTTTATATCCATTATCAGCTGCATACTTAATAATTTCCCATTGTAATCTATATTGACCACAAAAACTCATGACATCTTCATATGACCCACTAAATAGATAAACTATTTCATCACCATATAACATAAACATAGCTCCAGATAATGGAATAATACTACCTTTTTCTTCTTTTAACTTAGTAGTTTCTTCAATTCTCTTCTTATTAATATTAATATTATTAATATATTCATCTCTCTTTTTATTATTAGCATTATATTCAGGTAAAGCATCTACTTTTCTTTGATACTCAGCCGTTTCTTCTTCTAAGAACTTAATATAATTATCACAATTTAATTCACATATTTTAAAAGTAACATCATCACCAAATACATCATACATATTTTCATAATATTCTAAACTCTTATCAGCAAATGATCTTCTATCACATGTTTCAACTGTAATCTTCTTAAATTCACTTAATTGATCTCTAGTTAATGTTCTTACGTCCAATTTAAACTTATTTAATGTCTTATTAATATAATTCTTTGTATTGCTCTTAAATCCATTAAACAATGTCTTAGAATCCTTACCATCTATATCTAAACAATAACACCATTTAACTTGTGCTCCACTATCATTATATTGATAACCTAAACTCAATAAATAATCATGTACCCATCTATTATCAACACCATCTTCTATTATATTAGCATCAGTATCTCTACTAACATTAGGTATATAAGGATCAATAATTAACTTTAAAGCACCCTTTTCTTTTAAGAACTTCTTAACTTCATCAGTCATAAACTTAACTAATTCTTTATCTTGATAATCTAATATAAAACCTTTATATGCTTCATATACTTTCTTACCCATAAACGAAGCACCATTCTCAACAATTAAAGAAGCCCCTATTACTTTATTATCTTTCTTAACACCAACTAAATAATTAGTTACATTCTCTTTATCATATCTTTTCTTCATCATAACTGTTTGAAAAAAATTCTTAGTATAATGTTTATCTACAAACTTACTAAACTCTTTTTCAGTTAATATTTCAAATTTCATATCTTCACCTAACTTCCATATACAATATCTGTATATTCTATTACTAAAGCATTATATTCACTTAAATAAGTTTGATAATCTTTATTATCTTTAAGTAATAAATTACTATACACACTATTATATACTAATATTACATTTTCTATTTGCATATAATAATCTAACTTATCTTGATCAGTACTACTATCAACAATATTACCTTTAATATTATTAATATCATTAACTAATAACTCCAATACCTTATTAACTATCTTATCTTGATATAACTTAGCTTTACTTTCAAAACTACCTTCTACACTACTAAATATAGCATAAGCTTCATTATAATATTTCTTATTATAATAACTAATTCCATCATAATATACCTTACTATCATCATAATAAGTATCTATATCTTTAATAAAATTATCATATTCCTTATTAGTAATTAATTCAATATCTTCATATTCTACATTTCTTATATACTCTATCTTATCTTTCAATATATTAGTATTATTCTCAATATCTTCACTACTATAATATTCTTTATCTTTATAATTCTTAATCCATTCTTCAATAGCTACATAAGTATTATTCTTAACTATATCAATCTTATCTTTATCATTAACTACATATGCAAGTACATCATATATTTCTGTATTCTCTTCTATATTATCATAATCATTTAATATTATATTTAATTCATATACATAATCATAAGTATCTTTATTTCTACTATAATAAAATACAATACCTACTATACTTAATATTATAAGTAACATAACAATACTCATACTAAGTAATATCTTCTTACGTTTCTTAATATCTTTCTTAGTACCAAACTCAGTATCTTTTTTCTTCTTACTTACTTTCTTTTTATTCTTATTATCTTTCTTATCTTTATTAACTATATCTTTATTATTATCTTCATTAAATTCTTCTATTTGATTATTAATTAATCCAGTTAAAGATAAATCTTCATTAACTTCCATAATAGCAATAGTATTATCTTCTAACATTTTATGATTAACTTCCCCACACTTAGGACATGTAGGTAAAGTATCTTTATAGTTCTTTTTACAGTTACTACACTTCATAAACATCCGTCCTTAACTAGATATATTCTAACATATTTATACATAAAAAAATAGGTTCCATAACCTATTCTTTATTTTCAAAATAACTCTTTGGGTCTCCACCACTAACTTGTAAAAAAGTTACTTTCTTTAAATTATTTAAGTAATAATCACCATCAAATTTATAATCTAAGAATTCACCTAGTTTCTTAAACTTCTTAAAGTTAATATAATAACCACTCTTTTGAGCACATATACTATATACCTTATCATTAACAATTATATAAGTATCATCTGGTAATCCAGCTTTACAAACTTCTACAAACTTTCTATGACTTAACTCATATTTATCAAATTCTATTTTCTTTTCTTTACTACATTTTAAATATATTTCTTTATTCATCATTTTAGTAAATATAAATGACAATAAAAAGAATACTGTTAAAAATAGAAATACTACTCCTATTCCAAATAATACCTTAGTAAGAATAAATACTATCGCTAATATAAATGATAAAGTTATTCTAACAAACCCCAATAAATTATTTTTCTTAACTTCTTTCTTATAATCAATTATTAATTCTTCCATATTACAATAATTCATCCTTTAATATATATATTATCTCTACAAATAAATCTTATCATATTTACAAAAAAAATCAACAAACAAAAAACTACTCAAAGAGTAGTTGCTTATGCTTAAAAACTATTATTCAGCTTTAGCGTCTGTATTAACAGCGATAACTTCTCTACCTTTGTAGAAACCGCATTTACCACATGCTCTATGAGGTTGGATTGTTGCACCACATTTTGGGCATTTAGTTAATGTTCCAACTTCTTTCTTTAAGTGAGTACGACGCATTCTCTTTTTAGTTTTACTTGTTCTTCTAAATGGAACTGCCATGATTTCACTCCTTCCCTTCTTTTTCAAGTAGCTCTAACAAAGGAGCTAGTCTTGGATCTAACTTTTTACTTTCTTCATCTACTAGTTCCCAGCCTTCACCTGACATTTCATATTTCTTATCAGGGTCTTTTCGAAAGCTAATCGGAACCTCTAGTACAATATTTTGCCATAAAATGTCCATAATATCAAGTGTTTTTATTTGATTTTGATCTTTTTCATCATCATTTTCACTTAATATTTCTGATATTTCTAAATTAATTGGATAATTTACTTCTTCTAAATCCATAGCATCTTGTAAAACAATGTTTCCATCTACCTTACAATCAAATACTATTTCATTAGTAACACTGTAATAAGCTCTCCCTTTAACTACGATATCATCACATCTTACAATAGGAGTATTTTTAATATATTCTTCACCAAAAGATACTGTATCATCTATTACAATACCATTTTCATCTACTTTTGCTAAATCTATATACATATTATTCACCCACTAGCGAAAATATTATAACAACTTTTCTTGAATATTACAACTTAATATACTAAAATTAATTATGAAATAAGGAGGAACTAATATGAACATAATTGGTATTATAGCAGAATACAATCCATTTCATAATGGACATCTATATCATATTAATAAAATAAAAGAATTATATCCTGATTCATTAATAGTATTAGTAACTAGTGGTTACTTCACTCAAAGAGGACATATTTCAGTATTATCTAAAGAATCTAAAACTAAAATAGCATTAGATAATAATATAGATATAGTACTAGAATTACCATTCATATATAGTACTCAATCATCAGATATATTTGCTCACCAAGCTATTACTATCTTAAACGAATTAAAAATAGATACATTAGTATTTGGTAGTGAATCAAATGATATTAACTTACTAAAAGACATTGTTGCTAAACAATCAACTCCCGAATATGAACAAAAAGTAAAAGAATATCTTGATGAAGGCATTAACTACCCTACTGCAATGTCTAAAGCATTAGAATTAGATTCTAACATAGCTACACCAAATGACTTATTAGGTATATCTTACATAAAAGCAATAAATAAAATAAATCCTAACATAAATCCAATAACTATAAAAAGAACTAATGACTATCATGATATTACATCTAACGATACTATCATTAGTGCAACTAATATAAGAGAAAAACTATATAACGGAGAAGATATCTCTCCTTACATACCTAATTACAACATATCTTACATAAACAACATATCAAATGATAGATTATATAACTTACTTAAATTTAAAATATTAACAGATAACGATCTAAGTATCTATCTAGATGTAGATGAAGGTATAGAATATAGATTACAACGTTACATAAATGAATCACATTCATTTGATGAACTAATAAGTAATATAAAAACAAAAAGATATACATATAATAAAATAAATCGTATGTTAATACATATCTTAATAGGATTAACTAAAAAAGATAATGACCAAACAAAACTAGATTACATAAAAATACTAGGATTTAATAAACTAGGTCAACAATACCTAAAAGATATAAGAAAAGATATTACACTACCTACAACACCAGATAAAGATTCTATAATATATAAATACGAACTAAAAGCAGCTTACCTTTACGAACAAGCTACTAAAGAATCACTAGATAACTTCGATATCAAAAACATACCAATAATAAAAGAAGACTAATGTCTTCTTTTTTTATAAATTAATCTAACCACCCGTTAGTACTAATTTCAATATTTGGATTTTTTGTTTCTAAATATTCAACTATATCTTCAAAATGTGATTTTGTATTTCCAGAACGATCTTTAATACAATATAATACAATAAAAGTATTAGAACAAGTTTTCACACACATATAAACTTTTTCCAAATAAGATAATGGCCTTGGAATACCAAAAAAATCAATTTTTTCAATATCATCATATTTAAGAACCTTCATATTTTTTAATAATATAAAATAATTTGGTAGCAAAAGATATTTATCATAAGAATAATAAACAACATCATTCAATTCTTTATTAATCAATTTATCAATTTCTTTAGGTACTTTACAACATTGAATAAACAAGATAATACACCTAATACCTAAAAACATCAATAACACGCATAATACAATCAAAAATAAAAATAACGGTTCAAATAAATAAAAAAAAATTAAAACAACAAAAAAATATATATAATTTTTAAAAAAAATATCAAAAATCACTTTGCTTAATATTTTCTTCATATTCCACCTCAACTCAATAAATAAAAAGAACTAATATTCACAATATTAGTTCTATAATACCACATTTTTTCTAAACAACAAAACCAATTTTCACACTAACTCCAACTATTAAATATAAATCTATAGATAACCCAACAAAAGTACCATCAATTTTGGCATTAGTCTTTTGGTTTTGCAAAAATAGTGTAGTATCAACTTCAGTATGTTCACAACTAATTATTTCAGGAATATTAAACGCCACGTAATCATTTCCAGGTCCGTGTCCATAATGAGTAGCCTCATACGAAAAGCCAACTTCTAAATTCTCATTCAAGCCCAAAGTTGCATCTGCACCAAATCTATCATACGCATACCATTCACCATTATTGTATGTTTCTCCAAAAGTAGTAGCGAATCCAGTATTGAACACACTATTTAATTTAGTCTTTACTCCCAGACCAGTTCCCCATTCAAATACGAATTTATCTTTTAAATAATCGATAATGTTATCAGATTCCTTAATCTCTTTATATATTCTTTTTGGTTCACTAATAATATTATCCTTTATTTCTTTAAGTTTTTTCTTTACAGATTCAAACCATTTATGCCCATCATCGCTTCTATTAACTGGATTATTTCCACAGTAATTATACATATTGTGACCAATTGTACCTTGACCGGTTGATACATAAGCATCCGCATTAATAAACCTACCAAACTCCGGATCATAGTATCTAGAGTTTAGATAATATAACTTAGTTTCTTCGTCGTAATAATATGAACGATATCTAAATGGATTTATAGTAGATAAGTTGATATTACTATTGTCAATAGTATTTACTATCGTTCCCCAGCTATCATATTCATATGTTACTATTTCGTCATTATTGGAATCATAGATTCCTATAACATCTCCAAATAAGTTTTTATGATAATGGTAAGTATCACCATTATATTTAAATCCAACTAATTCATCATTGTTATATATATAGTATAACATAGTATTATTTTTTTCTTCAAATACTATTTTATTACCTTTTAAATAATAATTCGTTATAACATTTCTTATAAATTAATTCTACTTACTTTAGATGGATCTACTTCACCTAATCTATTTCTATTTAAAGATAATACCATATTACGATTTCCATTATTCATTGTTTTATTAGTTTCTCTTACAATACTTAATGTACCATCATCTATTAATGGCATTAACATACCATCAATTATCTCATCTATCTTTTTCTTTTCATTAAAATGTCTATACATATTAGCAAAATCTAATATAGTTCTTTCTCCATTCATAGATAAGAAATATTGCATAGTTTGATAATCAACCGTCTCCCATTTTCTATTAGCTAAAGCACTCATTCTTTGCATTACATATTCTTTTTCAAATTCTTTCTTAACAGTTATTAACATATATTTTAAGAACTTAGTTAAATCATATCTATCCTTGCAATCTCTAATAATACTATCATAAGAAGCATCAAATGGAATACCTCTATTAAATATAATATATGGATATATTTCATTATTTAATAAATACCACATTGCAATAGTTCTACTAGTTCTACCATTAATATCAAAATATGGATGTATATATACAAAATAAAAATGTAATATTTGTGATTTAATAAAATAATCTGTTTGACTATCCATAACTTCTCCATTATTTACATAATCAAAAAATACTTTCATATAATCACTTAAGTTTTCTGAATCTATACCATGATCCATTGAATCATCTAATCTACCATTATTAAGTATATAAACTGGTGCAGTTCTATAAAACTCACCCATTCTACTACTATCTTCAATACTTAATAAATCTTTACTTAAAATACTATATAACTTTCTTACAGTATCTTCATTTATTTCTTTACCTTCTAATATATATTTATATCCATTATATAAATTAATAATTCTATTTCTTCTTTCTTTATCAGTAATACTACTAGCTTTTTTAATAACATTTTCAATAAGAGATACTGAGTCATTAATACCTTCAACAGTATTATTAGCTTTTAATTCATGAGTAAACATAACTCTTTTAGAAAATAATCTACTATTTAATTGTTGTTCACCACTTAAAAATACTTCCAACTCATCTTTTAAAGGTTGTAACTGACTACTACTCATTGTAAATAATCTACCTGTAGTCGTTTTAAGTGGTAAATATTCTCTTCTTAAATTCAACATAGTATCTCCTCCAATTAGTTACTTATTATAACAAATATCTTTTTTCATACAACAAAAAAAGATAAACAGTATAAGTACTACTATCATTACGTTCACTAATACTTGACCCACCAACATAGTAAATAACATACCAGCTATAACTAATACGATTACACCTTTCTTAAAAGTAGCCCATCTTTTTTACAAACGTTAAACATTCTTTCCAGATAAGCACTTGTAAGTTTTATACCATTATTTTTTCTTCCATAAATAATTCCACCTAATCATTCATAAAAGAAATAAAAAAAACTTTTATGAACTAAATCATAAAAGTCTTGCAAATACATTTTAAGTATCCATATACTTCATTATATTGTTGACGGAATATATATTAAACTACTCCCCTTTAAGTACTTTAATAATAACATAAATAGGTCATATTCTGAAAATTTGCTCTATAAATTACTACCATTCCATCCCCATCTAGGATGTTCTTCATAAGATACATATACATCACTAGGACTCATATCTTCATTCATTCCTACTAACATATCTGTAACTTCTCCTGTAAATTGATTATAAGCTTCATCATTAGATCTACCTAGTATTTTAACACATACATAAGCAATACCTTTATTATCTTCTCCACCCATATACATACGACATGAATCTTCAATATCAACCATCAACCATTGTTCAGTTTTACCTAACAATGTAATAGCTCTACCCAATCTTTCTTTAATAGCTATTTCTTTTTCTTTACTAATCTCTTTATTAGTTCTTATACGAACATAAGGCATTATCATCATCTCCTACATTCATTATAACATAAAAAAAAGAGAATAAATTCTCTTATAAAGCTCTTATCATAAGAACTGCTTCTTTTTTTTCTACTTTTTTAACTGGTTTTAATAAATCGCTCCAATTAATATTTAAGTCTCTTAATGCACTATAAAAACTTGCATTTAACATTCTAGCATCATTAATATATCCATCTAAAAATCTCATCATATATTGTCTAATACTAGCAACTTCTTGCATATGATACATTCTAACTACTTGCATCATTTCTTCATTATTTTGTGTTAAATGACTTACTATTCTATCTTCTAAATCTTTTGCTATAGTCATTTCATAATCTAAATTTGCCATCAAAACCCCTCCTCTTTGAACAAACTAGTTAAAATAATAACAAATAGTTTAATAAATTGCAAACTTTTTTCAAAAAAAAAAGATTTGTTTACACAAATCTATTTTTGACATTTAGGACAATAATAAGTACTTCTTCCACCTACTACTATTCTATTAATAATACTCTTACAAGTATAACATTCTTCATTTTCTCTTTTATGAACTTTTAAATGTTGTTGAAATAATCCAGTAACACCTAAACTAGAAGTATAACTCCTAATAGTTGTCCCTCCACATTTAATTGCTTCTTCAATTATTTTTTTAGATACTTCTTTAATTCTTTGACATTCATCTAAACTAATTTCTTTACCTTTCTTTAAAGGATTAATACGTGCTGCAAATAATACTTCATCAGCATATATATTTCCTAATCCAGATATAATAGTTTGATCAAGTAATAAAGTCTTCATTGGTAAATTACTTTTCTTAAAATGCTCATATAAATATTCTTTACTTAATTTATCATCTATTGGTTCAATACCTTGTTTATGAACACCTTCTACTGTTTCTAACATATCTTTTTTTACAAGATTCATTCTTCCAAACTTTCTTGTATCATGATACCTTAAATCAGTTCCATCACTAAATTCAAATATTACATGTTCATGTTTATTAATCTCTTCATTATTATCTTTAATAAAGTATTTACCTTCCATTCTTAAATGACTACATAAATAATAATCACCTATGGAAAATATTAACCATTTACCTCTTCTTAAAATATCATCAAATTCTAATCCAACTAAATTCTTTTTAAACTCAGTTACATCAGATTCAATCATTCTTTCGTATAATACATTAACGTTTTTTATTTGTTTTTTTAGTATTCTTCTTTTTAGAGTTTGTCTTACTGTTTCTACTTCTGCTATTTCTGGCATCTTCTTTTTTACTCCTTACATGAGGCTTATTAACTTTATTAAAAACTTTACTTGAATCAATTAAATTAACTTGAGCAATCTCTCCACTCTTTAATACATAATCTTGTAGTGATAAAGCAAAACCACTTAAATCAGTCATATTAATACCATTATTTAATTCAATATTAACTTCAGTTCTTCTAATACCACCAAATCCTAAATATTTAATACTATTAATTTTCTTAACTTCTTTTTGTTTAGTAATTTCATCTTCTAATAATGCTATATGATATTCTTTATCTTCCATATATTTAATACTATTAACAATAACTCTTAAACCATAATATATAGTTATTAAACTTACTATAATAGTACCTACTATATCTCCATATTTTAATATACTTAATAAACCACTTAATTTACATATTACTAAACTACCTAATATAATACCTAATATTATAAAATCCATATTACTAGTCATATTACCATATATTAATAAACCTTTTTTACTATTATATGTTTTAATAATACCAATACATACAACCATATATCTTACAAATAATAATACAATACATATTAATATTAATAGCCAACTAGGTTTATTTAAACCACCTATAAAACTATAATATACAACACCTATACTTATTATTATAAATATAATACTTATTAATGAAGATATAATACCCTTATATTTTTTATTTTCTTTTTTAGTATTACCTACTAAATTAAATACAACATACATTACTTCTAATATACTACTTGCTAACATCGTATTACTACTTAATAAAATACCAAACAATACTTTAATTACAAATATTATTAATGCTGTAATTAAATACTTCCTTACTTCCATTATAAAACCCTCCTACTTCGCTTCGTACCAATCAGTACCATAATCACTACTTACTTTAAATGGAACATCTAACTTAACGCATGTTTCCATTTTTTCTTTAACTATTGATTCTAATAATTCTTTTTCATCATTTAATACATCAAATATTAATTCATCGTGTACTTGTAATAACATTTTACTTTTTAAATTATTTTCTTTCATAGCATTATATATTTCTACCATAGCTATCTTCATTATATCTGCACTAGTACCTTGTATTGGTGTATTAAGAGCAATTCTCTCTCCACTTTGTCTTACCATAAAATTACTACTAGAAAGTTCATCAATAACTCTTTTTCTATTAAATAATGTTTTTACATAACCAAGTTCCTTAGCTTCCTTAACTATATTATCCATATAGTTTTTAACACCTGGATATAATTCATAATATTTATCAATAAACATCTTAGCTTCCTTAGGACTTATTTCTAAGTTTTCTCCTAAACCAAATCCAGATATTCCATAAACAATACCAAATATTACTGCTTTAGCAGTCTTTCGTTGTAACTTAGTTACATCTTCCATGCTAATTCCATAAATATCAGCAGCAACTCTAGTATGAATATCTTCATCATTAATAAATGCTTGTTGTAATTCTTTAGATCCAGATACATGCGCTAGTACTCTTAATTCCATTTGTGAATAATCCGCACTTAAGAAGCAATCATTACTTGGTAAAAATGCTTTTCTAATCATTCTACCTTCTTCATCTCTAGCTGGTATATTTTGTAAATTAGGTTCTACACTAGATAATCTACCAGTTCTAGTTAAATTTTGTTTATAAATAGTATGTATCTTACCATCTTCTCTAATATAATTAGCTAAACCTTCTAAGTAAGTACTTTTTATCTTAGTTAATCTTCTATATTCTAATATTAATTCAATAATTGGATGAACATCTTTTAATTTATTTAAAATATTAACATCAGTCTTATAACCAGTCTTAGTTTTCTTCGCATATGGTAAACCTAAATCTTCAAATAATACTACACCTAATTGCTTAGGACTACTAATATTAAATTCTTGATTAGCTTCTTTATAAATACTTTGTTCTAATTCACTAATACGTAAACTCATTTCACGTTCCATATTTTCTAAGATACTTCTATCAACTACAACACCACTACATTCCATATCAGCAAGTACTGTAATAAGTGGCATTTCAATTTTCTTAAATAAATCCATCATTTCTTCATTATTTAATCTATCTTCATACTCTTTATAACTATCTATTAAATATTTAGATTTTAATACTATATCTTTCTTATCAAAACCATTCTTAATACTTTGTGAATAGAATGTTACTTCACATCCATTACTATTCATCAAATAAGCTATATCATCTTTAACATTTATATTAAGTAAATAAGCAGCTATCATAGTATCAAAATCTACATTAAGTACTAAACCTTCTTTACTTAATAATACATGATTCTTCTTTTGATCAAATGTAATTATTCTTCTATCTTTAATTACTGGAATTACTTCATCAATCATACTTCCATTAATAAAATAACTATTCTTACTATCACTAATACCTAAACCAACTATATTTGCATCATGATAATTTTCTTGGTCACATTCAATATATAAACTAATAGTATCGTCTAAATTATTAAGTACACTAACATCACTTACATTATTAAACTTAACATCTTCATTATTAGCTCTACTACCTTCAACATTCTTCTTTAATAATGAGAAGAATTCTAAATCTTCATATATTTTATTTAATGCTACATAATCTGGTCCATCATATTTAATATTATCTAATTCTATATCAATAGGTACTTCTCTATATATTGTAGCAATCTCCTTACTTATAAATGCACTCTCTTTATCATTAATAAGTTTCTCTTGCATCTTACCTTTAATTTCATCTATATGTTCATAAATATCTTCAATAGTATCATATTGCTTTAATAGATTTATAGCAGTCTTATCTCCAATACCTTTAACACCAGGTATATTATCTGAAGGATCTCCAGCTAATGCTTTATAATCTATCATTCTTATTGGTTCAAATCCCCATTCTTCTTTAAAGTTCTTAGGATTATATTTTATAGAATCTTTTGTCTTTAATAATTTAACTGAAGTTTCATGACTTATTAATTGTAATAAATCTTTATCTGAAGAAATAATTAATGCTTCATAATCATCATCTTCTTCACACTTCTTAGCAAAAGTTCCAATAATATCATCAGCTTCATATGGTTCTAATTCAAAATACTTAATCCCCATTGCATTTAATACTTCTCTTGCTACTGGCATTTGTTGTTTCAACTCATCTGGAGTTTCACTTCTACCATCTTTATAAGTTTCATATTTCATCTTTCTAAAATTCTTACCTATATCAAATGCCACTGCCATATATTCTGGCTTTTCTTCTTGTATTATTTTATTCATCATATTAATAAATCCATATAATGCGTTAGTAGGAAATCCTTTACTATTCTTCATTACATTACCTGTATAAGCAGTTGCATAATAACTTCTAAACATAAAATTATTACCATCTATTAATATTACTTTTTTCATACTATCACCTGTTAATTATTATACCAAATATTCCTATATTTCACTCTTATTTTTAATCAAAATTCCTTATTTCACCATATAAAAAAGGAATATCTCCATATTCCTTTTATTATCTAACATTTATTAATAAAATATTCAAATAAATTATCATACATATCTAATACTTCTGGATGAAATTGAACCCCTATAATAAACTTATCATCATCTTTATATTCAATACCTTCTATAATACCATCAGTACTTCTACAACTTATTCTAAATTTACTACCTACTTCACTAATACATCTCTTATGTAAACTATTTACTTTAATAACTTCCTTACCAATTATATTATATAACTTACTTGACTTATCTATAATATCATCATGAGCTAGTGTACTTAAATTATCTCTATATAATGTCACCGGCCAGTGATCAACACCAGTACTAATATCACTTATAATTCTTTTATTATCACATTCTATATTAACTGAATACATAGCTAATTCTTGCATACCCATACAAATACCTAATATAGGTTTATTATTCTTATAAAAATAATCTATTATTTCGAAATTAACACTCTTTATTTTACTACCACCTGGTAACAACAAACCATCACACATATCCAATGTTTCAGGTATTACTTCATCATTACATAATGGTATTAAATAAGGTATCGCTCCAAATTCAATAATCTTCTTAATATAATTATTTCCATATCTATAAGTATCTTTAAACGGATCGTCAGTTTCCATATAATTACTAGTAGCTAAAATACCAATAATCTTTTTCATAATATCACTCCAAATATATATATCTATTATAAATTAAATATAGATTATTTTCTATAATTATGATATTATTTATAATAGAAAAGGAGTCGAATAAAAATGGATAAACTAAATAAAAAAACTATTATTATCGGTATTATAGTAGCTATCTTAATCGTTGCTGGAATTGTTGCTTTAGCACTATTTAATTCAAAAGGAAAAGATACTACCGAAGAAGATTTAGAAGCAGTTACTACATTATTTGAAACACGTATCTTTGGTATGACTACTCACTACCCAACACAATATAAAGGTACTGATAAGTTATATGATGCAGATGAAACTAAATATGAAGATTTACATCGTAACGTTGTTTTAAATGTTGCAGCTAACTATGCTAATGACCATGAAGGTACTATTACAAGTAACAATATGTTACAACAATTAGAAAAAATGGGATATAAATCAGAAGATTATATCGTAGCATTAGATGGTGCAATCATGACTGAAGGTGTTGAAAAAATATTTGGTAAAGAATTAACACCTGGTTCAGGAAACAATGATAATACATTTGGTTTTGATTTCATTTATGTTCCAACATTAAATGTATATTTAAAAGTTAAAAGTAGTGCAAACTTCCCTACTGATGGAACACATTATGTAGATTATAAAATTATCGAATCAAAAACTAAAGATAATAAAGTTAATATGACAATTGCTATTGCATATGTTCATATAATTGAAGGTAAAGTTGTATACACTAGTGATAAAGAAGCTAATAAAGATGTATATGATACAACTACTGATGATAAAGATGGAATCAAAGATGAATATTTAGATAAATTCCAAAAATACACAGTTACATTCAATTATGATGAAGAAACTAAAGAATTTACATTCGATAGTATTAAAAAAGAAAAATAATAAAATAAAAAAGTTCAGTTAATACTGAACTTTTTTTATTATCTAAAATAAACTTAATTGATTACTTTCAGACATATTATCTAAACAACCTAATTCTTTTAGTTTCTCCATCGCACTAGTATTTACTTTACCACGTTCCCTTAAATCTTCCATAGATATAAAAGGTCCATTCTTTCTAGCCTTAACAATTGCATCAGCAACGTTATCACCCAAACCATCTAATGCTCTAAATGGAATAATTAAGCCTTTTTGATCTTCTGTGATAATAAAATGTTTACCATCACTCTTATCAACATCTATATTCTTAAAGTAGAATCCTCTACATACCATTTCTAAACAAATACATAAAGTATCTCTTGTATCAATATCTTTATTAGATGCTTGATTACCCTTAGCATCAATTTCATCAATCTTAGCTCTAATTGCATCTTCTCCTCTAATCATAGATGCAATATCAAATTGATCTCTACGAATAGACAAGTATGCACAATAATACCATATTGGATGATGTACCTTAAACCATGCAATTCTAAATGCTGATGTTACATATGCTGTAGCATGCGCTTTAGGGAACATGTACTTAATCTTACGACAAGATTCGATATACCAATCTGGTATACCTGCTTCTTTCATTGTAGCTGCAAAATCAGCCCATGCTGCAGGATCTTTACTTGCTTTACCTTTACGAACGAATTCCATAATCTTAAATGCTTTAGCAGGTTTCATCCCCCATGCAATTAAGTTAACCATGATATCGTCACGACAACCAATTACATTTTTAAATGGAACTTCAATAATACCATCAGCATTAGGAGTACATAAATCTCTTGCATTACCTAACCAAACATCAGTACCATGTGATAAACCAGATATCTTAATTAATTCGGCAAATGTTGTTGGTTTAGTTTCCTCTAACATACCCAACAAGAATGAAGTACCAAACTCTGGTACACCAAGTGTTCCAGTCGGACAATACTTACGTCCATCCTTATCAGTTAAACCTCTTAATCTATATCTATCTACACCTAGTATTTCAGGTCCTGTAAATATCTTCATAGTATCAGGATCCCCTAAATCAATCTTAGTTACATCAATACCTGATAAATCTTGTAACATACGTAATACTGTCGGATCATCGTGTCCTAGTATATCTAGTTTTAATAAGTCCGCATCAATAGCATGGTAATCAAAGTGTGTAGTTCTCCATGCTGATGTTGGATCATCAGCTGGATATTGGAATGGTGTAAAATCCCATATATCTTTATAACCTGGTACAACAACTATACCACCTGGGTGTTGTCCTGTTGTTCTCTTAACACCAGTACATCCTACACTTATTCTTTCAACTTCAGGTACACGTATAAATGACTTAATAACACCTTTTTTCTTTAAATCATCTTTACCCATAACACCTAAGCCATAACTTTGTGCTTCTATCTTTAATATATCATGTAATCTTTCTTCATAAAAACCTTGAACATAACCAAATGCTGTCTTATCAGCAACAGTACCAATAGTACCTGCTCTATAAACATTATCTGTACCGAATAATACTTTAGTATATTCGTGTGCAGATGATTGGTTATCTCCTGAGAAGTTAAGGTCGATATCTGGAACCTTATCAGCATTAAATCCTAAGAATGTCGCAAATGGCATGTCATTACCTTCATGAATCATTAATGTTCCACACTTAGGACAATCTTTAGCTGGTAAGTCAAAACCAGATGCATACTCTTCTGTATATGGTTTACCTTCTTCGTTTAAGAACTCTGAGTGACAACACTTTGGACAATAATAATGTGATGGTAAACCATTACATTCTGTAATACCCATCATACTTGCAACAAACGATGAACCAACTGAACCACGTGATCCAACTAAATAACCATCATCATTTGAATGCTTAACCAACTTTTGTGCAATCAAGTAAATAACGTCGAATCCACCACCAATAATACCACCTAAAGATGCTTTAGCTTTTTCTATAGCATCTTCATCACTTAAAGGTTCTTCAGCTTCTCTTTTTAATCTTTCAGCCATTAATCCGACAACACCATCATAACCACTCATGATTACATTATGTGTTTCTTGTGGCAATATTGCATCTACTTCCTCATCACTCATATCAGGATGTTCTAAACGTACCTTTTCCTCAACAAGTCCCATAATCTTATCACCATAGAACTCTTGTGCAATACGTTCTTCTATATTTCTAGGAAGTGGTGCTCCATACATACTTTGAGCTTTATCATAAACCAAATCTCTACAAGTTTCTTGTGAATTTTCAATAATTGGTGAATAAGGCTTATCTGGATAATCAACTACCTCAATAATATCTAATTCATCAATTAACTTATTTGGATTATCAACAACTATTTCTTCAATTAAATCACTATCACCTAAGAAACTAAATTCTTCTTTCATTTCCTTAGTAGTTCTAAAGAACTGATTAGGTATATGTCCTGGTTGTGCAGTTTCACTATCTTTATATAATGAACCACTTAAAACATATTCCCCTTCTTTTTCTCTAACTATTTGAGCAACAGTTAACTTTCTTAATGCTGTTGATACAGCTTTAAGTTTTTCTGCCTCTCCTTCTTTACCTTTAAACATATCTTCAGCTAGATTATTCTTATCAACAGCATATATATAAGATATATTTAAAGCTGTAATAGCAATTCTTTTTATCTTAGTTAGAACATATACATACTTAAGAACTTTCTTCTCTATATCCCCTAACATAACACCTTGTTCTTGTGCTTTTTGAATACATCTATCAATATTATCTAAATTAGTACAAACCTTATTACTACCATTTAAATATCTAGCTAAAGGATGTCTTCCTTTACCAGGAACATTTTGATTAACAATTATTTCTCTATATAATCTATCTTCTCTATTAATATTATGAACATCCCCAGTAGCAACTATCAACTTACCTGCTTTTTTAGCACAATCAATAATTCTTCTAATACAGAAATGTAAATGTTCTAAATTATTTATATCATGTCCTCTCAATAAATGAGAATAATTCTCTGGAGGTTGTACTTCTATATAATCGTAAAATTCCATAGCTTTAATAATATCTTCATCACTTCTAGTAGTAGCCATATAAAATATTTCACCATTTAAACAAGCACTACCTACATAAAGACCTTCTCTATTTTCTTCAATTAACTTTCTTGGAATTCTTGCATTTCTTTGAATAAAGTTAGTATTAGCATAACTAACTATCTTAAAAAGATTCTTTAAACCAGTACTATTCTTAGCAATAAACGTAACATGTTTACCATTATCATACATATTAGCAATATGTTCACTAAAAGTCTTACTTGGTATATTTTCATACATTTGTAAATTATCTTCATGGCACCAAGGGAACTTCCATCTATAATCCATATTTCCATATTTTTCAAACGGATAACCTAAATTATCATCTACTACATCTTCTTCAGTAGGTTTAATAATGTAATTTTTGTAAGTTGTAAATTCACCAATCTTCTCTAATAACTTCGGATTATTTCTAAATGCTACTTCTTCAAGTAATGCTAAATTATTTAAATCACTAATCTTTTCAATACCTTTAATTTGTTGTAACATTTTTGAAAATATATAACCTGTATTTTCTGAGTCGACATCAGCACCATGGTGTTGCCCAACATAAACAGTAATAGTTAAACTCTTCTCACCAAAGTCATCCATAAATTTAATATCTATATCATTACCAGCTGGGTGTAACTTAACAACATTACTATAATCTATTAATTCAATTCCATCTTTAACTTCTACAGTTAATTCAATTTCTTCAGTCTTAGCAGCTTTATGAATAGTATTCATATGATATATATTACGATATTTTTTAACCTTTTCTTCAGTAGCTAAATCAGTATCGTAGTATTCTTGTTTTTCTATCTTTAATACATCTTCACCATCTACTTTAATAACAGTAAATACCTCAGCTATATCACTATCTATTACTTTACCGCCAGTACCTTCATTAACAGATTCTTCATCATCGTCTTCTTCACCAGTATCAATTCCATAAAATTTACCTAATGCTTTCAAACTATGTTTTTTTAAATCTCTATTAATAACTCTTGATAACATTAATGTATCAATTATTGGATTTTCTACTTCACCTAACCCATATTTATAATAAGCCATATCTAACATATTCTTATCGAATCTAGCATTATGAGCAACAAGTGGTAAATTACCAATCCATTCTTTAAATCTCTTAGTTACATTCTCTTCATTATCTGCATCTTTAACATCATCATCACTAATATCAGTAACTCTTGTAATAGCAGCATCAATATGATGTCCTGGATTAATTAATTCATCAAAACGATCAACTACTTCACCATTCTTAATTTTAACTCCACCTATTTCAATCATTGAGTCACCCAACCCAGGATTAAAACCAGTAGTTTCTGTATCGAATATAACAAAAATATTATCTTCTAATAATTCATCATTAGGATTAAAACAAACATTTAAGAATGATTCACACATCTCAATTTCAGTACCATAACCAGCTTTAAAGAATTTTAAATTCTTCTTATCTTCTTCAGCTTGGGCAATCATCTTTTCCATCTCAGCAATACCTTCTTCATTGCCAGATGTTTTAATCTCTTCTAATGATGCATTTAATTCATCTATTCTAGCTTGTGCAGCTTTCTTTAAACCTTTATTCCATGAAGTTACTTCTCCAAAAACATGTGGGAATGATTGACAACAATCGTGATCAGTAATAGCAATACCAGCATGTCCCCATTCCATAGCTTGCTTAACTAACTTAACTTCATCACAAACTCCATCCATTTGACTCATCATAGTATGAGCATGAAGTTCTACTCTCTTCTTTTCTTCATTATCTAATCTTTTATAAGAAGGAACATTTTCTAACTTCTCATAACTTCTAAAATTAAATACTAAATCATCAGCAAAATTATCAAACCTTACTTGTCCTTTAAAACTAAACCAAGTTCCATTCTTTAATTCCTTACTCTTAGCAATAAACTCTTCTTCATCTTTCGCAAAAGACTTTGCTAAAATACTTGATGTATTATCACTTATCTTTAATGTTATTAAAAATAAATCAGTACCATCTTTTTTCTTTAATTGATTAAATTCTGAACCAAATATATAAGCTTCTAAATTAACATTGTTCTCTTCTTGATCAATACTATCAATAGTAACAACACCTTCTCTAGAATACTCAACTTTCTTCTTAGGTGTCCAACCACCTTTACCATAACCACCATTATTATTAGTTTCTGGTTCTGGCATAAATTCTATTTCAATAGGTCTAGATTTAATTTCTTCTAATTCTTCTTGAATTCTTTTTTCATTTTCTTTATTAATAGCAGTAGTAATTTCCATTTCATAGAAACCTAAATCTACCAACCCTTCACCTAAACCTTTTATTTCTTTCTTTAGAATATCATATTCTTCACTTCTAGAATCTAACTCTATAATAATAAAATCATCATCTATACTAATATTCTTATTTTCTAAACTAACTAATGAAGGTCTTTTAATAATTAAATCACCTAATAATACTTTAAATGCTTCTAATATATCATTATCATCCATATCATTATATATATAATTAATATGACATTTCTTACTTCCATTAATACCGTTTAAAGCACATTTATTAAGGGCAAAAGTAGCAACAGGATTAATTGGTCTATCATTCTCAATAAACACTTCAAAAGACTCTTTTTGCTTATTTAAAACCACTTTAGAAATAGTTGCACTTTCAAAGTCTCCATCACGATCAACAAACCCTACACTTGTAAAAAAATTAAGTAACTTCTGTTGCATACTTCTTACCTCCTATATCTTTTCAATATTAGATACTACAATTTGATATTTATCTAATCTTCTAGTAACTTGACCTCTTATCTTAACAAGATCATCTTTCCTTATATCTATTAATAAATTATTATTCTTAGGAAATACTATAAAATCACATGTACCAGTTTCATCACTAGCACTAATAAATCCCATATCTTCGCCCTTTTTAGTCTTAATCTTTCGTACGCTACTTATTATAACAACTAAATTAACATATTTGTCAAAAAACTTCTTCATATCTTCTATTTTCATAATACCATCTTTATATTTACTAGAAGGATGATTAGTAACATAATAACCAAACGTACTTATCTCACGAGCCATTATCTCTCCATCACTATATTCCTCTAATTCAACAATATTAGGTTTCATAACTAATGACTCATCTAAATCACCACATAACATTGCATAATCAAGTGCACTATCAATCATATTCATTAAAGTATTATGATTATAACCAAAATCTCTAAAACAATCTGCATCTATTAAAGATTCAATAGTCTTCTTATTAACACTCTTACCATATGTTCTAGCTACAAAATTACAAAAATCAGTATATCTACCATTATTCTTTCTTTCACTAATAATAGCTTCTACAGCTTGACCACCTACATTATGTATTGCATTAAGTGGTAACAATAAAGCATTATCTTTAATTACATAACTATCTAAACTTACATTAATATTAGGTTTAAATACTTTAATATCTTTATGCTTAGCTTCATCTATATATTCTTTAGTCTTAATATCACTACCAATACTCATATTAAGTAAATTAGCAATAAAATAAACTGGATACTTAGCTTTTAAATAAGCCATTTGATAACCAATTAATGCATAAGATACTGAATGAGCCTTATTAAATCCATAATTAGCAAACTTTAATACTAAATCATATACTTGATTAGATTTCTCTTTATCATAACCTTTTTCTATAGCTTTACTAACGAATACTTCTCGTTCTCTTTCCATAACATTAACTTTCTTCTTACTCATAGCTCTTCTAATGTTATCTGCCTCAGCAAAACTATAACCACCCATCTTAACTAATACTTGCATTATTTGTTCTTGATAAACCATAATACCATAAGTACTTTCTAAAATAGGTTTTAAATCATCTACTATATAATCTACCTTTTCTTGCCCATTCTTTCTTCTAATAAAAGAATCTATATTTTCCATTGGCCCTGGTCTAAATAAAGCTACAGCCGCATATAAATCACTAAAAGACTCTGGTTTTAACTTCGCCATAAAATTCTTCATACCAGAACTTTCATATTGAAATATACCTTCTGTATCAACTCTATTAAATACATCAATAGTATCTTTATCATCTAAAGGTATCTCTGATAAATTAATCTTAATACCCTTTTCTTTTTCAATTAACTCTAATACATTTTGAATAATAGTTAAATTTCTTAAAGCCAAGAAATCCATCTTTAATAAACCTAATTCTTCTAAATATTCCATAGTATAACCTGTTAATAACTCATTACCACTAATACATACTGGAATAACATCATCTAATACACATGATGCTATAACAACACCGGCAGCATGTGTACTAATATGTCTCTTTAAACCTTCTAATTTAAAACTAACTTGATATACCTTCTTAACATCATTATTGCTATCAACAAATTCCTTAACAAACTTATTCTTATAATTATCTTTTAAAGATGCTTTAGGATCTAACAAATTACTTAATTTATCTATTAAATAACTATCTACTCCTAAACACTTACCTACATCCCTAATAACTTGTCTGGCACCTAAAGTACCAAAAGTAATAATATTAGCTACCTTATCATGTCCATATCTATCCTTAACATAATTAATAACTTGATCTCTCTTAGTATATTCAAAGTCTATATCTATATCAGGCATTGTAATTCTATCTGGATTTAAAAATCTTTCAAATAACAAATCATACTCTATAGGATCTACATTAGTAATACCAATAGCATAACTAACTAAAGAACCAGCAGCAGACCCTCTACCAGGACCTACTAATATACTATTCATCTTAGCAAACTTAACATAGTCATAAACAATTAAGAAATAATCAACAAATCCCATCTTCTTAATTACTTCTAACTCATAAACTAATCTATCACTATATTCCTTACTTACATTACCATTTAATCGTTTTTCTAAACCCTTTTTACACAAACCACATAAATAACTATATGAATCTTTAATATTATCATCATAATGCGGAATATATCTCTTATCATTACTAATAGTTAAATCAATTAAATTACTAAACTCTATAGTAGTATTAATATCATACTCACTAACTTCCTTAATTAAATAACTATCAGTATATATATCTAAATCTATCTTTTCACCAGTATCTATTTCCCTTAATATACTTAAATACTTAACATCTTTAAATACATAACTAGCTACTTCACATATATACAATACTTTTCTATTTAATAATAAAGCATTCTTCTTTTCATAATCATCTACATATCCAATAAATATATCTTCATATATATTATCTATATTACTTAATATATCTTTATATTTAAATGGAACAACACATATTATATCTTTACTATAAGTACTTAAAGTTACATAATTAACTTCATTCTTTTGTACTAATGTATTTACCTTTAATAAATTAACATAACCATCATAATTCTTAGCATACAAATAAATATAATAATCATTAACCTTTACTTTAAGTCCAATAATAGGTTTAATATTATTACTAACACAACTATTATAAAAATTCATACTACCAAATAAATTATCATCAAGTAATCCACAAGCAGTAATACTATTTGATTTTAAAACATCAATTAATTCTGGTATTTTAATTAAACTTTGTAATAATGAATAATCACTTCTAATACCTAATGGAATATACATAGTCTTACCACCCACCTATCACTAAAATTATACCATTTTTTAATACTATATTAAACTATCTAACACCAATTTCCCAAACAAATTTACGTATTCTATAAATACTAGAATTCCTTATATTATCTACACTTAGAAGTAAAAATAGTTTGACATTAATAATCAATTATGGTAAAGTCATTAATGAAATGATTTTATTTAAGGAGGTCGCAAATTATGGCAAAGAAAATTAGTACAAAAAAACCTTTATCTGGAAATAGAAGAAGTCATGCTTTAAATGCTACTAAACATGCTCAAAAACCTAACTTCCAAAAAGTAACTGTTAATGGTGAAAAAGTTGTTTTAACTGCTAGAGAAGCTAGAACAATTAAAAAAGAAGAAAAATAAAATTAATATCAAAACGTTTTTATAGATTCGCAAGAATCTTTTTTTTGTGCTATTTTATTGCAAAAAAAAACTAATTACTTAATAGTAATTAATCCCTTTTCCACTTCTTCTAAAGCACGACCTAATTCTTTCTTGTTAGTATAATCAGTTATTTTCATTTGATAATGCTTATTAGTCAACATTTGTTTACTTCTTCTAGATGCTATATGAACTAACTTATACTTTGAATCAACAATATTAAGTAACTTGTCTATAGATGGATATATCACAATAATCGCTCCCTTACACCTATATAATACAAAAAAAAACTATTTTTATATAGTTTTTTTTATTTTCTTGACAAAATATTTACAATTATATCTTATTCTTCAATAACTTCTGCAGTTACTTTACCATCTTTATAAGTTAATTTAATCTTTGTACTATTTAAATCGCCATTCTTATTACGTGGATCAACTACTTTACCATCACTATTTGCCACAAAGTAACCACCTTCAACAACATCATCTAATGTAATTGTTAAATGCCCTTCTTCTTTTAAACTATCCAAAGTATTACCATATAAAGCAGCTTGTTTTTCCATTGAATGAACTAATTCACCATAATAATCATCTGTCTTATCTTTATATGCATTAGATGTTAAACCAATAATACCCATAGTCATAACACCCATTATCATAATTACAATTAATAATTCTTTTCCTGTATAACCTCTACTGTTCATACTATCACCATATTAATTATAACATAAAAAAAGGTCTTTCGACCTTAAATTATAATTAATCAAATAAATATTCATTATAATTTCTATTCATATATTCATTAGTGCCATTTTCTAACTCATCTAATAACTTATCTCTTACCTTAAGTACTAAATTATAATCTTCTTCACTTATATCCCCATTATCATAAGCTTCCAAGAATTCATCTTCATCAATAATCTTTATCATTCCATCCATATAAGTAATATCTAAATAAAGATCATCATAACTAGGTACTAAACTATCCTTCTCTATTCCATTATTCTTACTAATATCAAAATAATATTCTAACGGTTCTTTCTTTTCATTTAAAAATAATCTCATCGCATAATTTTCATTCTTAGGAACAACTTCCAACACATAAAAATCATCATCCATAACAGTTACATTACCATGTATAACAAAAGGAATATCTACCTTAACTAACTTCTTAACACTAATATAACAATCATCTATATCCATAAATAATTTAACTCTATATTGCGATACATCTCTTAAATAAGTATGTGTCATTATTTTCTTTTTCATTATTACCACCACTTTCAAAAAAATAATAACACATAAAAAAAAGTCTATAAAGACTTTTTTAAAACATATTTGGATTTCCATCACATACATTACTAACAGTATCTTCCATTGTTGTAGTATACATAGGTTGATAACTATGTCTATATATATGATGATTAATCACTCTAGTATTAATTGGAACAACATGTGGAACATTATATAAAGTTTGTGTATGACACACTCTTTCTTGTGGGCATTCCATTACACAAGGACATTCTTGTACACAACCACATCCAACATTCATACAACAACCAGTTCCATTATTATCTTTTTCATAACATCTATTTACAAACATAAAAAAACTATCCTTTCTACTTATATAGTATGAAAGAAATAGTTTTTTGTTTGTATTTATTATAAATTACTTAGCTTGTACAAAATTAACTTTTAATGAAACATTATCTAAATTAATTGCAGCAAAATTTAGAGTAGCATCATAAACATAATTAGATGTAACAACTACTTTAACAGTTAAACTATCACCAGCTGCTATTACATCACCTACATTAATACCACTTATTTCATAAGTAACAGCATCACTAACAGATTCTAAACCAACTAATGATACATCAGATACTTGAGCATCCATAGCTCCTTCATTTAATACATCAACATCAAATGATAATGTTTGTGATGGTTGATTAATTGCAATACCAAAATTAACTGCTAATGGATTATCAATATTAACATTTGGTTTAACATTAAATGCTGCATAAGCTTCATTACTTGAACTTACATTCATAACATTACCAAAATGTACATTCCACTTAGCATTCTTAATATTATTAGCAGTACCTGCAAATTCTAATTGAGCATTAAGTGATGAGAATCCTACTAATAAAGACATAGTCGCAATCATTAAAGCTAATATAGCTACTAATTGTATTTTTCTTCCTTGTTCCATAATATATTACCTTCCAATCTCGATATATATTTTCTATCCTATAAAAATATTATAACATAATTACCTAAAAAAAACATACTATAAAGTATGTTCTTATTAGAATGGTAATTTAAAATTTCCACTACTAAACATTTTCATCATTTTCTTCATTTCTTCAAATTGTTTAAGTAATCTATTTATCTCAGCAACATCTCTTCCACAACCCTTACTTATACGTAACTTTCTACTATTCTTAAGTACTTCAGGATGCTTTCTTTCATATGGTGTCATAGATAAAATAATTGCTTCTATATGTGCCATATCTTTAGGATTAATAGATACATTATTTAATCCCATCTTTCTTGCTTGTGGAAGCATTTTTAAAATATTTTCTAAAGGTCCCATCTTCTTAATTTGTTTTAAGTTCTTTAAGAAATCCTCTAAATCATACTTACCACTCATCATCTTCTTAGCTTGTTCTTGAGCTTCTTCTTCAGATACTAATCCTTCTACTTTTTCAGCTATAGATAAAATATCACCCATATCTAAAATACGTTCAGCCATTCTATCTGGATGGAATGTTGATAAACCATCTAGTTTTTCACTATCTCCAACAAACTTAATTGGTACATTAGTTAAATGTCTAACTGATAGTGCAACACCACCCTTAGTATCTCCATCTAACTTAGTTAAAATACAACCAGTAAGTGGTAATTGTTCATTAAATCCTTTAATAACATTAATAGCATCTTGCCCCATCATTGCATCAATTACTAATAATATTTCATGTGGCTTAGCAATTTCATTTACATCAATTAACTCACCCATTAAATCTTCATCAATATGTAAACGACCAGCTGTATCTATAATAATATAATCATGTTTATTTTCTTTAGCATATTCTAATGCATTAGGAACTATTTCTCTAACATCTTTCTTACCTTCTGTATAAACTGGAATATTTAATTGTTTACCAACTGTTTGTAATTGTTCAATAGCAGCGGGTCTATAAATATCACAAGCAACTAATAAAGGTTTCTTAGCATGTTTCTTTCTTAAAAAATTAGCTAACTTACCACAAGTAGTTGTTTTACCACTACCTTGTAAACCTACTAACATAATTACTGTAGGATTCTTACTAACTTCTAAATCAGCTTGTTCCCCACCTAATAATTCCACTAATTCATCTTTAACAATCTTTATAAATAACTCATCAGGTTTAATAGATTTCTCTACTTCCATACCTAATGCTTTTTCTTTAACTTTATTAACAAATTCTTTTACTACTTGATAGTTAACATCTGCTTCTAACAATGCCATTCTAATTTCACGCATTGCTTCATTAATATTCTCTTCAGTAATTCTACCCATACCTCTAATATTCTTTAAAGCATTAGATAATCTATCTCCCATATATTCAAACATTTTAATCACCTTGTCCTATAGTATAACAAAAAAAAGTAGCAACTTCTATTACTATCTACTTCTTTTATTTTATTTTAAGTTCTTTCTTTACTATATTATAAATATCTTCATGTATTTCCAACATATCTCTTAACTTATCTTTACTATCTACACAATCTATCTTCTTATATTTATGTAAATCTACTAATTCTAAATAAGCTTGTTCAGCATTTCTTACATATAGTAAATTAACGTCATCTCTTCCTTTTTTTAATTCCGCTATTTTCTTATAAGGCATGTATAAAAATATTGTTAAATCAGGTTTTGGTAATTCTAAAAACTCATATTCTAATGTTGATAAATTATCATATAATTTCATACGTTCATCTTTATCAAATATCTTAGCTCCTTGATGGCCCATATTACTTTCTACATATCTATCAATTACTACATCTACTCCATCTTCAAGTAAATCTAATATCTTTTGTCTATTATATCTTCTATCAGCAGCATAATATAAAGCAGCAACCTTAGGATCTACTTTATCAGCACCTTCAGGGAATACACATTCTCCAATATAACTTCTCCCTAAATAAGAACCACCAATTATCTTACCTGTTGGTGAAGAATAATTAGGGAAATTCATTAATTCAATTCTTCTACCGCTTTTCTTAAGTCTTTGAACTAATAAACTAGTTTGAGTTTCCTTACCAGAACAATCTGTTCCTTCAATAACAATTATTTTTCCTCTCATATCTCTACCTACCTCATTTTAATAATATAATAAAATCACTCTTTTTTCAAGGAATTAAAGGAAAATAAAGAGATACTACCCTAGTATCTCCTCTATTTTATTCTTTATTTCTTCATCATTTGACATATCATAAACTTCTTTAAGTTTCATATTCTTCTTATATATATTTAATATATCTTCATAATAATCTAACTTCTCTAATACTGTCTTTATAGTTTTTTGTACAGCAGCTCTACTAATATTCTTTATTTCAGCTATCTCACCTAAAGATAAATCTTCTTGATAATAATCTCTAAAAGATTCTTGTTCTTTATCAGTTAATAACTTACCATAAATATCAAATAAACTATTATAATAAACAAACTCTTTCATTACATCATATCCTTAAATAAACCATATATATAATTTTCAATATCAAATGTTTTTAAATCATTCATTCCTTCACCAAGTCCAATAAACTTAACAGGAATATTAACTTCTTCTTTAATAGCAAGTACAATACCACCTTTAGCAGTACCATCTAACTTAGTTAATACAATACCAGTTACATTAGTAATTTCTTTAAATGCCTTAGCTTGACTAATACCATTTTGACCTGTAGTAGCATCTATTACTAATAATGTTTCTTGTGGAGCTCCTGGTATATGTCTTTCAATTACTTTATTAACTTTTTCTAATTCTTTCATTAAGTTAACTTTATTTTGTAATCTACCAGCTGTATCTATTAATACTATATCTACATTCTCTTCTTTAGCTTTAACCAATCCATCAAACACAACACCAGCTGGATCAATATTTTCTTTACCATAGAATATAGAACCACTTCTATCTGCCCATTCTTCTAATTGCTTAACAGCACCTGCTCTAAATGTATCACCAGCAATTAACATTACTTTCTTACCTTCACTTACATACTTATGAGCTAACTTACCAATAGTAGTTGTCTTACCAACACCATTAACACCTACAAATAATAAAACAGTTGGGCCTTCACTTGCAATATTAATCTTATCTGATAAAGTATCATTATCAACATATATAATGAATAACTCATCAACTATTACTTCATTTAAATATTCAGTATCAGTAATCTTTTCTTCTTTAACTCTCTTACGAAGTCTATCCATAAAATTCATTACGGTTGTAACACCTACATCAGCATTAATTAATAATTCCTCTAATTCTTCAAAGTATTCTTCATCAATCTTAGTATATTTAACACCTAATAAACTTAACTTAGAAACAAATTCTTTTCTAGTTTTTTCTAAGCCCTTATCATACTTATTAATTTCTTCTACTTCTTCTATATCTTCAGATGCAGTTACTTTTTCAACTTCAACTTCTTCTACTTTCTTTTCTTTCTTAGTTATTATACTTTTTAATTTATCAAAAAATCCCATTCTTAATCACCACAATTAGTATACCTTAAATCCCCCTATTTTTCCATAAAAACTTAATATTTTAACCCTTTACACCTATCTTATATTAAATAACATATACCTAGACATTTTCACCATTTTATATTATAATTACTTACAGCGAAGAACTATACTTTTTTTATTTTTTATTAATTGAAAGGAAAGATTAAAATTATGAATAGTATGGACGATTTTACGTCTGTAATCGCCTTAGGAGGTTTAGGAGAAGTCGGAAAGAACATGTATGTGTTCACTCATAAGGATGAAATATTCATAATTGACGCCGGTGTTATATTCCCTGAAAGTGACCTATTAGGTGTCGATTATGTAATACAAGACGTAACGTATTTAAAACAAAATGAAAGTAAAATTAAAGGTTTATTAATTACTCACGGACATGAAGACCATATTGGTGGTATTTCATTCCTATTACAAAGTGTTGATATTCCAGTTATATATGGTGCAAGAACATCAATAGACTTAATAAAAAACAAATTAGAAGATCGCTCAATCAATTACCAAAATCTTGAAGTAATTGATTCTGATACAAGAATTAAAACAAAATATTTTGATATCGAATTTATTGCAACTACACACTCAATACCAGATAGTTTCGGTATAGTTCTTCACACTCCAAACGGTACAATCGTATCAACTGGAGACTTTAAATTCGATTTAACACCAATCGGACCAATGGCTGACTTACATAAAATGGCTAGAGTTGGTTCTGAAGGAGTTAAGTTATTATTGAGTGATAGTACAAACGCCTTATCAGAAGGATTCTCAAAATCAGAAGATATAGTTGACGAAGCATTAAGTGATATAGTTAGTGGCTATAATGGCCGTATCATTATTGCAACATTCGCATCAAACATTTATCGTGTTAAACATATAGCAGAAACATGCCAAAAAAATAATAGAAAAATCATTGTATTTGGTAGAAGTATGGAAAACATTACAAACTTAGCTGTTAATAATGGTTTAATCAAAGATAAATCAATATTCATTGATTCAAATGCTGCAAAAAGTTTAAAGAAAAATGAAATATGTATTTTATGTACAGGTTCTCAAGGAGAACCACTAGCAGCTCTATCAAGAATTGCTCAAGGTACACATAAACAAATTTCATTAATGCCAGATGACCTAGTTGTCTTCTCATCAAATCCTATTCCAGGAAATGCTGCTGGTATTAATAGAATAATTAATAAACTATATTTAAAAGGTGTTAAAGTTATAACTAATTCAGAATTTAGTGATATCCATACATCCGGACACGCTAAACAAGAAGAATTAAAATTAATGTTAAGATTAATTAAACCAGAATACTTCATGCCAATGCATGGTGAATATAGAATGCTAAGTTCACATAAAGAATTAGCAATGGCTTGTGACATTCCTAGCGAAAATATTTTCATAATGCAAAATGGTGAGTCATTAATTATGGATAATAATGGTGTACATCGTGGACCAAGCGTTACTGCTGGAGATGTATATGTAGATGGTTCAAGAATCGGTGAAGTTGGTTCAGTAGTTATCAAAGATCGTAAGTTAATGTCTCGTGATGGTATCTTAATTACTATCATCAACGTTAATCCACTTACAAGAAAACTATTAATCAAACCAAATATCACAACTCGCGGATTTATCTTAGTAAATGAAAATGCTGAATTAATTAATCAAATAGAAAAGAAAACTTCTGATGTAGTTACAGAATATTTAGCAAACAATGCTTATAACTACACAGACTTAAAGAATAAAATTATTTTAGAATTACATCCATTCATTAATCAACTAACTGGTAGAAGACCAATTGTATTACCAGTAATAATGGAAGTAAGACAATCAGCAGAAGATTAGGAAGTTTAAAAACTTCCTTTTTTATTACATAAAAAAAGAAGCTTATCTAGCTTCTTCTTGTGCCCTTGTTTCTCTGATAACAGTAATTTTAATAGTACCAGGATATTGCATTTCTTTTTCGATTTTTTCTTTCATTTCTCTTGCAATCTTATAACTTTGAGTATCATCTACTTCATCTGGTTTAACCATTACTCTTACTTCTCTACCAGCTTGCATTGCGAATGTTTTTTCAACACCTTCGAATCCATTACCAATTTCTTCTAATTGTTCTAATCTTTTAATGTAATTTTCTAATGAATCATTTCTTGCACCAGGTCTTGCAGCACTTAATGTATCTGCAATTTGAACTAATTCAGCAATAATTGAATTAGCAGGTTCATCACCATGATGTGATTTAATTGCATTAATAACAACTGGATCTTCTTTATATTTCTTAGCTAATTCTTCACCAAGTTCAACATGACTACCTTCAACTTCAAAATCAATTGCTTTACCAATATCATGTAATAAACCAGCACGTTTTGCTAAGTTAACGTTTTCTCCTAATTCAGCTGCCATTAAACCAGTTAAATGAGCAACTTCTTTAGAATGTTGTAAAACATTTTGACCATAACTAGTTCTAAAGTTTAATTTACCAATCAAGTTAACTAGTTTTGGATCTAATTTAGTAACGCCTAATTCATAACAAGCTTCATTACCCATCTCAGTAATCTTCTCATTCATATCATTAGATACTTTTTCATAAACTTCTTCAATTCTAGCTGGATGAATTCTTCCATCTCTAATTAAAGTTTCGATAGTAATTTTAGCAATTTCTCTTCTTAATGGATCAAAAGATGAAATAACGATTGCTTCTGGAGTATCATCAATAATTAAATCTACACCAGTAACACTTTCAATAGTTCTAATATTTCTTCCTTCTCTACCGATTAATCTACCTTTCATTTCATCACTAGGTAGTGTAATAGTACTAACTGTTTGTTCACTTGTAACATCGTTAGCATATCTTTGCATACTTCCAACTATTAAGTTTTTAGCTGCTTCATTAGCTTTTAATTTAGCTTCAGTTTCTTGTTCTTTAATATACTCAGCGATTTCACGAGACATATTTTCTTCTACTCTCTTCATAATTAAATCGTGAGCTTTTTCTTTAGAAAACTTCGCAATATTTTCTAATTGCTCCATTTCGCTCTTAAGTAATTCTTCAATCTTAGCTTCTTTTTCTTGTAGATCTTTTTGTTTATTTACCAATGTACTATCTTTTTGATCTAACATAGCATCTCTTTTTTGCAGCAATTCTTCTCTTTTATCTAAACTATTTTCTCTTTGTAATAGTCTTTCTTCTAATTCTTTAATTTCAGATTTCTTTTCTTTAATTTCTTTATCAGTTTCTTGTTTTAATCTATAAGATTCTTCTTTAAGTTCTAATAAAGCATCTCTTTTTTGTTTTTCTGCCTCTTTCCTTGCTTGTTCAATCATTTTGCTAGCTTTATTTTCATTATTCTTATTTTTAATAAAGTTAACAACTAAGATGATAATGGCACCTAAAATCATACCAACAAGAAGTGCTAAAATGAACATTGCCTTATCCATTTCAATACCTCCATCTTAAATTTATAGAAAATCATAACAAATCTAATCATCTATAAATTTATTATAAAAAAAATATAGACATTTTTCAAGAAAAACAAAAAAGGCTTTATCTAAGCCTTTTTATTCATTGTCATTACATACTATTTAGTTCTTCTACTTTATTAATTTCTAATTCATTCATAACTATCCCTCGACAGTAAGTTATTCTAACATAACCAAAAAAATCAAAAAGACTCTAGAAATTAATCTAAAGTCTTCTTTTTTTTGTGTGAACTATTTGGGGTTCACTTTGAACTGAACCCCAAAAGTTGGACAGTTTATAAATAGTTTCTAATTAGAGGATT
>JBJEXV010000014.1:0-15177 GCA_051886175.1 Candidatus Coprovivens sp.
GCAAAAATAAAAGCATACACTTTTTTTTGTGTACACTTTTATATTACAACTTCAAGTATTAACTTTCCTTTTTTTCGTTCTCGTCTTCTTGTGGTAAACCTACATCAAAAGTTCCATTCTTATATTCAGTTACATCAAAAGTATCACCTTCAGTAGTTAAAAAAGTAAACTCTTTAATTAACTCCTTATCATCAGTACACTTCTTAAACCATAAAGTAGAACAATCAGTTTCCTTTTCATAAACGTACTCAGTTACCTTAATAGCAAATACATTCCAATCAGTAAAATCATATTCCATAATTAAATGTTCTTTAGCTTTAGTAGCTTGTATTTCACTATAACCAACAATACCTACAATACCAAATAAACCTAATAAAACAACTAATACAACTAACTTAACTAATGTTATTAATACTTTTTTCATAACAACCAATCCTAACTATAACTATTTTATATAAATAAATTATAACACAAGCATAAACAATCCATAATAATAAATGATATAATTAATACAAGGAGGATTTTGTTATGGTAAGAAAATTAATGTCAGAATTTGTTGGAACAATGTTATTAGTTTTATTTGGTTGTGGAACAGCAGTAGCAGTAAACACTTATGTATCTAGTATCTACAATGTATCACTACCATTTACAATGGTTCTAATAGCACTAGCATTCGGACTTGTTCTTGTAGCAATTGCTAATGTATTTGGTAACATATCTGGAGCACATGTAAATCCAGCTGTATCAATCGCTATGGCTATTGATAAAAGAATAAGTGTAATCGAATGTGTAGAATATGTTATTGTTCAAATTTTAGGAGGTATTGTTGGTGCAGAACTACTAGGAATTATCTTTGGTGGTTATGAATCATTAGCAGCTAATGCTTTTGGAAAATTAAGTGCACTACCTACTATTACTACAATGGGTACAGCTATTATTGTTGAAATTATTTTAACATTCACATTTGTACTAGTAGTATTAGCAGTATCTGCTAAAAAAGATAAAGGAACAAATGGATTAATTATTGGATTAACATTAACATTAGTACATATAATGGGTATTCCATTTACTGGAACAAGTGTTAACCCAGCAAGAAGTATCGGACCTGCATTATTTATGGGTGGAGAATACATGAGCCAATTATGGGTATTCATCGTAGCTCCAGTAGTAGGTGGTGTACTTGCTGCATTATTCTATAAATTTGTTCTTAAAGAAAAAGAAGTTAAAGAACCAGCTCCAATTCCAGCAAAAGTAGAAGATAAAGAAATTAAGGTTGAAGAACCTAAAAAAATTGTTGAAAAAGCTGCTCCTAAAAAAGCAGTAGTAAAAAAAGAAACAGTAAAAAAAGCTGCTCCTAAAAAAGCAGTTAAAAAGGATAAGTAATCTTATCCTTTTTTAATTTAATAAAAATATTTGAAAGTTTAAATAAGAAGCAAATATACACCATAATAAATAAGGTATCAACATATAAGCACTTAACTTATTTTCTTTATAAAATTCTAATATAGTATAAAGAATCATAACATCCAATAAAATAATAACAATAAATCCACCTAACCAAGATTGCATTCCAAAGAATACAAATACCCATAAATAATTAAGCATTAATTGAATAAAGAAAGTAACCATATTCTTCTTATTATTTCTATTCATATATAAACTAACACCCATTAATACATAAAGTATTGTCCACACAATAGGGAATACCACTGCTGGTGGAGCCAAGTCTGGTTTGTTCAAACTTCCATAAATATTAAAATCAACAAATGCCGATACAATAATACCCAATACTAAAGGTAAAATAACTAACATATACTCCATAATCTTTTTCAAACATATCACCATTAAATATTATGCAACAATCATATTTAGATATACATAAAATTTATGATATAATACCCTTGTTGAGGTGAACTATATGTGGAAGATAGGTAATGTATCAATAAAAAATAGAGTAGTTCTAGCACCAATGGCTGGTATTTCAAATACTTCATATCGTAAGATAATAAAAGAAATGGGTGCTGGTTTAATATATGCCGAAATGGTTAGTGATAAAGCCATTTGTTTTTCTAATGAAAAAACATTTGATTTATTAAAAATGAGTGAAGAAGAAAGACCAATCGCTCAACAAATATTCGGTAGCGATAAAGAATCATTTATTGAAGCAGCTAAAATAGTTGAAGAAAAAATGCATCCTGATATTATCGATATTAATATGGGTTGCCCAGTTCCTAAAGTAGCAGTACGAGCTCAAGCAGGAAGTGCATTACTAAAAGATCCAGATAAAGTTTATGAAATAGTTGCTTCTGTAGTAAAAGCAGTTAACGTGCCAGTAACAGTTAAAATAAGAAGCGGTTGGGACGAAAAACATATTAACGCTGTAGAAATAGCTAAAAAGTGTGAACAAGCAGGAGCAAGTGCCATAACAATTCATGGAAGAACACGTGCTCAAGGTTATAGTGGTCACGCTGATTGGAATATAATTAAACAAGTTAAAGAAGCAGTATCAATCCCAGTAATAGGTAATGGGGATGTAACAAGTTGCTATGAAGCTAAAAGAATGATAGATGAAACTGGCGTAGATGCGGTAATGATAGGTAGAGGAGTACTAGGTAATCCTTGGCTTATAAAAGAATGTGTTGATTATCTAAATGATGGTACAGAACCCAAAGAAGTATCATTTATAGAAAAAGTAGCAATGATGCGTAAACATTATCAATTATTAACAGAAGATAAAAACGAGAAACTAGCATTACTAGAAATACGTAGCCATATAATATGGTACCTAAAAGGAATGCCACAAAGTAAAGAAATAAAAAATAAAATATGTCAAAGTAAAACGTCAGAAGACATGTTTAATATAATAGATGAATATTACAATTATTTATTAAATCAAAAAGAGGATTAATTAATCCTCTTTTTATATACCTAACTTTAAACACATATCTTGTTCATAACTAACTATATTATTACCAATATTAATATTATATTTCTTTAATATATTAAATATATTCTTATCAGTACCATTCATTATAATATCCATTAATATATATAATGCCTTATCCTTATCTTCATTATATATAGTATATAACTCTATAGCTATCATATAAGAAATAGGGTAGTAATAATCTTCACTTAAATAAGAACCTAATAAATAATCTACATAATCTTTATCATACTTTAATACCTTATCAACTTCTTTAATAATAGATTTTTCGTCCATATTTCTATGTTTATTCATAAATATCATTAATTCCATCTTATCAGGTATATAAAACGCATTAGCTTTAACAATAGAATGAATGTGATATCTTCTACTAACACAATCTTCATGTAATCCTAACTTTTTAGCTAAATGATCACACCCAATCATTTCCATAAACATTGCACTGATCTCTCTTATAAAAGTATTCTTATAAAAATTAGGGTTATTAAAACAATCTATTACGTGTTCAAACTCATGAGTTAATATAGTTACTTTTCTTATATCTTTATAATTAGGAGCTAATAAAAAAGCGTCTCCTGTAGTTCTTAAAAAATGTATTTCACCATCACAATTCTCATTAGGTTCAATAAACATTAATCTATCTTCAATATCTTCGCTATATTCATCAAAAACATCACTAAAGAACGAACCTTGTTCTAAAAAGAAATCTCTACATAAATCAATTGAATGTTCATGACTTAAATTGATTTCTTCATAATCTGGATCAACTGAATCACTAAAATACATTCCTTTATTTAATAATACTTTAATATAAGGAAATAAATGTTTATAACTACTTAATTGACCTAAGTTAATAGCTATTCTTTCAATAGTACTATCTTGCTTAGGTGTATTAAATGATTTCTTTAATCTCTCAATAAATATTTTAAGATTTTCTATATCCGTCATTATATCTTCATCATTAGAATAAGCACAAAACATATCTAATAGATTATCTAACTCACTTAATTGTATGTTGTATCTCTTTGCCATTTTGTACCTCTTCAACTCTTTTTATTAATGATAAATAATATTCATGAACATGTTCAGCAACAACAATACCATACGTATCTTTTAACATATCCATAGTTTCTTGATTACTATTACTATCAAAAGTAATTAAATCATGTAATGCTTTCAATGCTTTATTAGAATCCTTCTTATATAACATATATAATTCTATAGCCATTAAATAAGAAGTTACATAATGATATATCTCACTAATAGGAGTATGTAATATTTCATCAATAGAATCCTTATCTTGTAATCTAGCTTTATTATGTATATAATCTAACATTTCATCTTCAGTAGCTTTTCTTAAATTATTAAAATCATTATGCATATTTAACTTAGTTTGAATAACTACAGCATAATAAACAAAATCATAGAATCTATCTATATCAGCAACTAAAGATTGTTCCTTATCAACTTCATTATCTCCTAAATAATCATTACCAATCATTTCAAAGAATATACCATCTGTTTCGATAAATAATGATTTACCATACTCAAATCTAAAATCTTGATTAATTAAAGCTGTAATAGCATGTCCATACTCATGAATAGAAGCTAAGTAATCATGAATATCCCCAGACTTATACATATGTATATAAACATCTCTAGTATTATAAACAGGTAAAGTAACAGCTTCATTACCATGAGATGTTACTTTAGGTTTCTTAACATAGTTTAAATAATGAAATCTCTTCTTAAATAATTCTAAGAATGGAGTAGTAAACCTTTCATCTTTAACAGTATCATAAACATCCTTAGTAACACTACATACCTTATCTTTACTCATATCAACAATTTGTACATAATCTGGTTTAAAAGAAATAATAGTTTCCTTATCTTGATAACTAGTAGCAAAACTATCTACCATACTAGCATAAGGTAGGTGAGCATTAATATATCTTCTATCATCCCTAACAATACGTTTAATAGAATACTTACTATCAACAACTTCACTAGACATATAATCTATAATTTCATATAGAGACGCAATGGTTTGGTCTATTTTAAATACTTTATTAGGATTCTTAATACTTTTCTTTCTTGTTTCTAAATCAAAAATACGTTTCTTAATATCTTTAATAGTCCAAGTCATAAAAACACCCCTTAATTCATTAAATTAATGTAATTTATAATACCATAAACATCCCGTAACACCAAATTTAAATTAATATCTATTGACTAAAAAATTAAAAAGAATTATACTTAATATAGTAAGGAGGTATACATAAGGAATCAAACCCCTATACAACAAGATAAATTGTTAACAAAGTATTCTAACAAGTACAAAGTTGATAATCTTATCCATTTGTTATTTATGACAAAATAACATGATACTGCAACATGTATATTTATAGGAAAATAAATATATTTGTACATTAATGATAGATCATTAAGACCACAGATCATTAATCCGACAATATAGTGTCGAAGAGGGAGTAAAAAAAGAAGTTAACGATTAATGTTACTAAAAAATATTGAAGCCTTATGAAAGTCATTAAAAGGAATAATTCATCACCTTTTAATCACGTCTAACTAATAGAGTACCAAATACCATATTTAACTTATTAGTAGTTAGCATTTTCTACAATTCCAATAAGGATGATAAGAGCGATATGAAAATGATGAATAGCTTTCATACTAGTTAAGGTTGAATTTATGTTAAAATTTGCCGCCAGTATGTTATGCATTAAAACATTTTATTTTTAAATTTATATATTCCTTGTAGGAATTAGGTCTAAACCAAAGATTTATGGGAATACGAGAAATAATATAAAAAAATAAAATAAATGTAACACGTTTTGAAGTTTATGAGTCTTAAACTTGTCTTGCAAGGAAATCAAGTAATCCATATGTTGAGTAAATGTTATAACAACAGCTAAGTTATAATAGGTTACAAGATACTATACCTTTGAAGCTCGTATAAATATAATTTAGAGATGAAATGGAGAACTCAAAAAAAACGAATATAGTTAACGTGGATGTATAGAATTGGAATATCGGCTAGATAATAGACGTATTTAATGAAAACTATCAAAAGAGTTTAACTAATTCAATGAAAACTATATAAAAGTTTAATTTTAAAACGAATAAATGCAAAATTAAACAATAAAAATTGATAATATATGATCTCTTACAAAAGTTGTTGTATATTATCTCTAGAAGAACGATTAGTGTTCTTCTTTTTTTTGTCCAAAAATGACATATATAAAACATATAATAGACTCTAAAAAAAGATTAAAAAATTATAACAAAAATGATTAAAACTATTGACTTTTAAAAAATAATTTTTTTCTCAAAAATCGAAAAAATGAAAAATGTCAATTTTGTGAAAATCCAATTTTTTGAAAAAAGTAAATGCTATGTAAATCGAACACTAAAAAAGCAAAAAAGTCGGCAAACCCAGGTAAAACCTGGGTTTGTTTCACTTTTGTGGAGAAGATGAAGAAAAACCACATATCGTGAAAACCTAGTAAAAATCGCAAAAATCGCAAAATTGAATTTTTTCAAAAATCAAAAAAATGAAAAAAAATTTCAATTTACATATTGCTAATTTTAATCATATAATTTAAACTTAAATTATGGAAAAGGTAGAAGGAGAGTTTATTAATATGGCAGCAAAAAAAGAAGAAGTTCTAAGTAACTTAACAGTAATAAAAAGAAACGGTAAAAAAATGGAATTTAAACCTAAAAAAATTGCTATAGCAATCAAAAAAGGTTTCGATGACGTAATTGACCAATCATTTGATGAAGATTTAGAACCTAAATACACAGAAAAAGACATGCAAGTAGTTTTTCATGATGTATTAGATAAAATAGAAAAAGAATATGTAGATAAAGATAAAATTAAAATCGAAGAAATCCAAGATTTAATTGAAAAATCTTTACAAGAAAAAGGATATGAAGATGTTTATACAAGTTTCTCTGAATATCGTGAAAGAAGAGCGCAATCAAGAGAAGCATTTACAGAAGATAACAAATCTCATAAATTCCTAAAAACTTTAGAAGGACTTGCATTAAAGAGTGCTTCTGAAGACGATACAAAAAGAGAAAATGGTAACATCGATGGAAACTCAGCTATGGGTACAATGTTACAATTTGGATCTAACGTATCAAAAGAATTTGCAAAAGCATATTTAATGAAAAAGAAATTTGCAGATGCTCATGACGAAGGAGATATTCATATTCACGATATGGACTTCGAAGCAATGGGTACAACAACATGCTTACAAATAGATTTAGATAAATTATTTAAAGGTGGTTTCTCAACAGGACATGGTTACCTAAGAGAACCAAATGATATTATGAGTTATTCAGCATTAGCTGCAATAGCAATTCAATCAAACCAAAATGATCAACACGGAGGACAAGCAATTCCATTATTTGATTACTATTTAGCTCCTGGTATCATTAAAACATTTAAAAAACAATTAAGAATGACTATTCAAGACTTATTAGACTATTCAGATTTTGCTTCATTTGTTAGTGAAAAAGCATTAGAAACTGAATTATCAAAGATTACTACAATCGACATAAGTCATGAAGTATTCGCTAAATTATATAAAGATAATGCTTCACTTGAAAGACTATTCAAGATGGCAGTAGAAAAAGCTGTTAAGAAAACAGATAAAATTACTTACCAAGCTATGGAAGCATTTATTCATAACTTAAATACAATGCATTCAAGAGCAGGAGCACAAGTTCCATTCTCAAGTGTTAACTTCGGAACAGATACTTCTCCTGAAGGTAGAATGATCGTTAAAAACTACTTATTAGCAGTAGATGCAGGATTAGGACATAGCGAAACTCCAATCTTCCCAATTTCAATCTTTAAGGTAAAAGAAGGAGTTAACTACAATCCAGAAGATCCAAACTATGATTTATTCAAATTATCTTGCAAAGTATCTGCTAAGAGATTATTCCCTAACTTTGAATTCCTAGATGCACCATTCAACTTACAATACTATGTTCCAGGAAGACCTGAAACAGAAGTTGCAACTATGGGATGTCGTACAAGAGTTATGGGTAACGTAGTAGATCCAGAAAAAGCAGTATCTCCAGGAAGAGGAAACTTATCATTTACAACTATTAACTTACCAAGATTAGGTATTAAACATGGTATCGTAGGTGATAGAGCTAATAAAAAAGCTGACATGGCTGGATTCTATGAAGAATTAGATAAATTACTAGAATTATGTAAAGATCAATTATTAGATAGATATCAAATTCAATGCAATAAACGCGTATATAACTTCCCATTCCTAATGGGTCAAGCTAACTGGATTGATTCAGAAAAATTAAAACCAAATGATAAATTAAAGAAAGTATTAAAACATGGAACACTTTCAATTGGATTTATCGGATTAGCAGAATGCTTACATGCATTAATTGGTGAACATCATGCTGAATCTGCTAAAGCTCAAAAGTTAGGTTTAGAAATTATCGGACATATGAGAGAAATGTGTGATAAGTTCAGTGAACAATACAAACTTAACTTCACTTGCTTAGCAACTCCAGCAGAAGGATTAAGTGGAAGATTCACAAAAATAGATAAAGCTATATATGGAAAAATTGAAGGAGTTACAGATAAACCATATTACACTAACTCATTCCATGTTCCAGTATCATATGATATTTCAATAGCTAAGAAAATTAAAATAGAAGCTCCATATCATGCATTAACTAATGCTGGACACATTAGTTACATTGAACTTGATGGAGATGTTACAGAAAACGTAGAAGCATTCGAATCAATAATTAGAATGATGAAAGAAGCAGGTATTGGATACGGTGCTGTTAACCACCCAGTAGATAGAGACCCTGTTTGTGGATACGTTGGAGTAATCAAAGATGTATGTCCTGGTTGCGGTAGACATGAAGGGGACCCAATCCCAGCAGAATTATTAAAGACTTTAAATATTAATAAATAAAGAAAGGTAAAGAGGTAAAAAATATGAAAAAAGAAAACATTGAAAAAGTTGCTGAAACAAAAGTTGAAAGCAAAAAAATGGTTGGTGAAGGAGTAGGATTCGAAAGAATCAGAAGAATCACTGGTTATCTAGTTGGAACAGTCGAAAGATTCAACGATGGTAAAAGAGCAGAAGAAAAAGACAGAGTTAAACACACATTTGAAAAATAAAAAAAGAGTTTTAAACTCTTTTTTTCATTTTATATGATATAATCTTATGGAAATTTACATTTGTTTCAGAAAGAGGCTAAAAATATGAAAAAAATGGATATAGTATATGAAGATAAAGAACTGCTAGTAGTTAATAAAGAACCTAATTATCTTACTATAGCAACTGATAAAGAAAGATATAAAACTTTATATCATGAAGCAAGTATGTATGTAAAAAAACAACACCCAAGAAACAAAGTATTTATAGTACATAGATTAGATAAAGATACATCAGGTATCGTAATATTTGCTAAAAATGAAAACAAAAAAAGAGAACTACAAAACAATTGGGAAAATACTAAAAGAGAATATTATGCAATAGTAAGTGGTAAAATGCCAAAACAAAAAGATACATTAAAATCTTACTTAGTTGAGGATAAAACACTAAATGTCCACAGTACTAAAAATCCTCGCATAGGAAAACTAGCTATAACTGAATATGAAGTAATTGCTTCAGATTCAGCATTCTCATTACTTAAAATAAATATTAAAACGGGTAGAAAGAACCAAATAAGAGTTCAACTAAGTGATATTGGTCACCCAATAGTAGGGGACAAAAAATATGGTTGTAAACACAATATAATGCGTAGAATGGCCCTACATGCATACTTAGTAGAACTAACTTCTAAAGGAAAAACATATAAATTTATTACTGACTATCCTAAAGAATTTAAAAGAATGTTTAACGTTTAAACATTCTTTTTATTTTATGTTATAATTACATATAGAATAGGTGATAATATGTACAAAATAATGGAATTCTTATTTATAAACATAATACCATTACTAATAGTAGGTTTCATAATATATGTAATCTCTATATATAAACAATTAAATAACATCAAAGATAAAATGCAACATCTATTTGATAAACACTTAAATAATTATCTAGGTAGTAAAATAAAACTAGCTAACGATACATCTACTAAAATAATAAATGAATATGGTAGAGAAGATGCTATAAGAACAGAAATAATTAGATTAAGAGTTATCATAGAAAAAGGTATAAATGGTACTATTCCAGATAAAGTAAATACAAGTAATGTAATTAATAAATATAAAGTAAGTAAAGAAATAGATACAGAAAGATATCCATACTTTAAAGAACTAGCTAACATAAAAACATTCTATGATATAGAATTAGATTCTATAACAGATGATATAGCATTAGCTAGAAAAGACTATAACGATCTGGCTCGTAAATATAATGAACTAGCTGGAGGTTCAGTAATGCAATATATAGTTAAAGTATTAAATACTGAACCACAATTCCCAGTATTTGAACATATTCATCAAGAAAAATATCAAGATAGATATGAAGAACTTGAAATGGAAGAACCAGAAATAAATAAAATATCTACATTAAATATGGTACAAAAACAAGAAGAAGTAGAAGAAAAAGCCCCAACACTTAATGCCAATCCAACTCCTGATATTCAAATAGAACACACAAAAGGAACTTTCAAACCTACAAAAATGTAAAGTAAAACCAATAATAGTAGAGTAACAAACACAAAGTATAATATAATAATGATATATGGTGGTGATAAGATGAGGCAAAAAGGTACATTAAAATACGACATAGTAATTTATCTATGCTTATTTGTTGCTTTCGTATGTGCAATAAGTAGTTGTATCGAACCATCTTCAGCTGTATCAGAAGCACCATCAAAAGAAGTGGAAAAAGAACCAGTAGTAGAAGAAATTGAAGAACCAAAAAACTTACTTAAAGTTGATAAATATAGTGTTGCACAAAAATATCTAGATTCAATTGTTGATCAAATTATAACTGATAATACAATTACATACGATATGGTAACTACATGGTCTACATATTCTATTAAAAACATGACATATAAAAAAGAGATAATGGAAAACTATTATCGCTATGAAGTAGAAATAAAAATAACTGGAACAAACATAATAGTTCCAAATGAAAAAGTTATCGTAGAAAAAACAGAAGAATATACAGTAATAAAAGTAATTATGAACATGTTTTATTCCGAAGGAAGAAACGGATATTTAATCAAATCTATCGATGTACCAAGTGAAATCTAAAAAATTTCACTTTTTTCTTTAATTTTTATAAAAAAGTTATTGACTTCATTAGTTTTTTTGCTATAATTAAAGAGCAATGCCTGATTAGCTCAGTCGGTAGAGCGCACGGCTGTTAACCGTTAGGTCGCAGGTTCGAGTCCTGCATCAGGCGCCATTGTTAAATTTACAGACTTATGAAAGTCTGTTTTTTTATGCCTTTTATTTGACAAAAAAATTAATATAACATAGAATACAAAACACGAAAGAGGTGATAAAAATGAGTAGCAATGAAAAAGAAAAAGTAGATAAAATACTACAAAATAGTTTCTTTAGATTTCGTCCAACTATAACAATGCCAAAACATATAAACTTTGGAATTGAATTAGAAATGGAAGGAGTTACTCCTCAAACAGTTTATCACCTAGTAAAAAATGGTTTAGGAGGCGACTGGAACGTTAAAGTAGACCAATCCTTAGAATTACTCAAAAATGCTGAAATCGTCTCTCCAGTCCTTCAAAACAATAAAGATACATGGATACTAATTAAAAAGATGGGTAAGATGTTACAAAAACTTAATCCCGATTATAATAAATCTAGTTTCCAAGTAAACTTTGATGGTTCATTATTACCAACATTAGAAGATAGATTAAGATTCTTAAAACTATATGCAATGTATGAAGATATAATATATAGATTTTCTAAAGGAGAAGATGAACAATTTAGAGAATCTATAGAAACATACGCATCTCCAATAATACTATCTCTAAAAGGTGTTACTAAATTAGAACCAGAATATGCAGTAGAAATGTTTACTAATCAAAAAAGATATGGTGTTACATTCAAAACTCAAAACCAAGACTTAATAGAATTTAGAACACCTAACTCAACAAGCAATCCTGCCTTAATGCAAAACTACATAGTAATGTTCTATTACTTATTAGTATATGTAATGAAAAATAAATACGATAAAAAAAGAGTAGATGAATATATAGATAACTATAGTAAATTATATATATTAGAAAGTTATGAAAGAGAAAATGCTGATAAAGCAATAGAATTTGCTAAAGAAATCTATCCTCATCAAATAGATAGAACTTTCTTCTATCATCAATATTTTAAGAAATAACAAGATGCTAATCTTGTTTTTTAATGCATAAAATCGCCCTTAATGATATAATTGTAGTGGTGATGTATATGAAAGCAGCCACAAATATTAAAGATGTTGATTTTGAAGTAAAATGGACAGGTAAACCAGATGGTTTATGGCAAGGATTCCTAACTACAATAGGACTTAACTTTACTGAATATCAAATCACTGATGATGAATTAATAATAAAAAAAGGATTCTTTAAACAAAGAATAAATGCTACTGAATTATATTTATTAAAAGATCCAGATATAACAATGAATTTATATCAAAGATTAATTGGTGTAGCAACAGTATCTGTATTAGTTGATACACATTGTGGTAGTGAAAAAGCAGGTCAAAAAATATCTTTAGTAAATATTAGAGATGCTGAAAGAGTAAGAAAATTATTAAGAGATAGTATAGAAGAAGATGTAATGGAAAGAAAGATTACTTACTTCGATAAAGTATAGAAGGTGACACAATGAACAATAGTGAAAAAGGAAGAAAAATAAGTTATTCAATAACTCCAGATACAACTGAAGAAATTGAAAAATTAGAAATACCTTCTGGGGGATTACCTTCTTTACCTAAAATAGAAGTACCAGTAGAACAAGTAAAAGAAGAACAAAAAAAAGAAGAACCAGTAAATCCTTCTGCTATTAATCTTGGTAAGATTAGTATTTTAGATAGATATGCTCAAGACTTACTAGCAAGAGAATATGTAACAGACCCTGCAATCGGTCGTGATGAAGAAATGAAACAAGTTATCATGACTCTTCTAACACCTGAAAAGAGTGCTCTACTAGTTGGTAAAGCTGGTGTTGGTAAAACATCTATCGTTGAAGGCATTGCTTATAGAATCCAAAAGAAAATGGTTCCTATCGCATTACAAGATAAAAAGATTTATAAATTAAACGTAACATCATTATTAGGTAAAACACAAACTGATGGTCAAATAGAAAGTAGAGTAGATCTACTTGTTAAAGAACTAGCATCTCGTCCAGAAGTAATACTATTCCTGGATGAAACACACGTACTTGTTAACAAAGATGGTGGCGAATCTGGTATCGACTTCGCTAATATGTTTAAAGCCGGACTTGACCGTGGTGAAATAAAAATGATTGGTGCAACTACTGATGAAGAATATGAACAATATATCTTAAAGGATAGAGCATTCTTACGTCGTTTCCAAAAGGTAGATGTAGCAGAAGCTGATCAAGAAACATGTGTAAAAATATTAATGGGTACATATCCTAAAATAGAAAAGAAAACAGGAGTACACTTTGAATATACTGAATTCGTTATCGAAAGAATAATGCGTTTCATAGTAGATATGACAGATGAATATAAAAGAGTATATGAAATATCTAGTAGATATCCAGATATTTGTTTAACTATCGTATCTAATGCATTTACATATGCTTTATTTGATAATGAAAATGTATGTAGTATAAAACATATATATAAAGCAGTATGTAATGCAAGAAACGTATATGAAGATTCAAAGAAAAAATCAATAGCTAAATTCAAAGAAGACTTTGCAGACTTAATTAAAGAAGAAAATGTTAACTTAGAAGAAACTCAATAGTTTCTTCTTTTTTTGTGTAAAGTTTCACAAAAAAATTGTATGTAATTACAAATTGCTTGGTATAATTATATTAAGAAAGTAGGTTATAAAAATGGGTAAAATTAAAGTATTCCAAATTGGTTGCGGTAAAATGGCAAAATATACAATGAGATATGTATATGAACATGGTGCTGAAATCGTTGGAGCAGTAGATATTAATCCAGAAATTATCGGACATGATATCGGTAGAGTTATGGAAGGTTCTAATTATGGTGTAGCAGTAAGACCATTAGAAGAATTAGATGCATTATTAGAAGAAACAAAACCAGATATTGCTATAGTAACTACAATGAGTTTACTAGCAGATCTAAGAGAAGTTCTAAGAAGTTGTGCAAGTCATGGTGTTAATGCTGTTACAACTTGTGAAGAAGCATTCTTCTCTGAAAATTCAAATCCAACATTATGGAAAGAATTAGATGTATTAGCAAAAGCTAATAATTGTACAATTACAGGTTGTGGATACCAAGATGTATTCTGGGGTAACTTAATAAGTGTTATTGCTGGAACAACACATAAAATAACAATGATTAAAGGTTCATCTTCATATAATGTTGAAGACTATGGTATTGCATTAGCAAAAGCTCATGGTGCAGGTTTAACATTAGATGAATTTGATGCACAAGTTGCAGCTGCTGATAGAATGTCTAAAGAAGAAAGACAAGCAGTTATTGAATCAGGTGAATATGAACCATCATACATGTGGAATACAGTTGGATGGCTAGCTGACAAACTTGGCTTACATATTACATCAACAACACAAAAATGTGTACCAATGACATACCATGATGATTTAGAATCATCTACATTAGGTATGACAGTTAAAGCAGGAGATGCAACTGGTATGAGCGCTGTAGTAACAGCAGAAACTGCTGAAGGAATTGTTCTAGAAGCAGAATGTATTGGTAAAGTTTATGGACCAGATGAATTCGATAAGAACGAATGGACAATTATGGGTGAACCAGAAACAACTGTTACAGTACAAAGACCAGCTACTGTTGAACTTACATGTGCTGACATTGTTAACAGAATTCCAGACGTAATTAATGCACGTCCAGGATTTGTTCCAACAAGTCAAATGCCTGAGCCAACATATCGTACTGAATCATTAGATAAGTACTTAAATTAATAAATTTTATAAAAAAAGCAATTAATATGAAGTTGTCAACAAAAAGTAGACACTAAAAAAGTATTATTTAAAACCTAGCTGG
>JBJEXV010000015.1:0-14005 GCA_051886175.1 Candidatus Coprovivens sp.
GAACCATTATATTTGGACATTTAATAATATACTTATTTATCTATTTACTATTCTTTTAATTATAGCAATAGTACTTAGTATTCTAGATTTAAATAAAACTACTAAAAATTTATTGTATGAATCAGGAAACTTTTGACAATGCACTTAATGAATTTAATGAACTTAATACTAAGATTACTAAATTGAGAGAATTTCTTCTTGGAGAAAAAGTAAAGGAACTCAATAATCTTAATCATGATCTTCTTATAGCCCAACTAAAGGCTATGGAAGCTTATGCTTCTGTTCTCTCTATTAGATTAGGACTTAATGCTCCTAGAGAAGAAGAGAGTGCAGAGTAAGAAAATAATTTTTACTGATAGAACTGACTCTTTATTAAATAGCTATCTCAGAGATATTGCGAAGATTAAGATTCTTCCTAATTCTGAGATAGCTACTTTAATAACTAAAGCTCAGAATGGAGATATTGTAGCTAGAAATAAAGTTATTAACTCCAATCTTAGATTCGTAGTTACTATTGCTAAGCAATTTCAGAATAGAGGTATTCCTTTAATGGATTTAATCTCTGTAGGCAACGAGGGAGTTATAAAAGCTATAGATAAGTTCGATCCTAATAGAGGAGTATCATTCCTATCTTACGCTGTATGGTGGATTAAACAATGTATTTATAATTCTATTTATTGGCAGGCTAAAGAAATTAGACTTCCAATATCTCAACAGCTTATAGTTATTAATATATTGGAAACTACTAATAAATTCCAGCAACAAAATCATAGAAATCCTAGTCCTGAAGAGATATCTGAACTTACTGGTATACCAGTAGAGCAAATTGATTATCTATCTCAGTTCTCTAATAAACTAGTTTCTGTAGATGATTTTATAGGAGGTGATGAGGATAATAATCAAGTATGTGATATTATTCCAGATAATTCTGAACCATTAGAAGATACAGTAAATAAAGAATATACTGTTAAAGAATTAGAGAGATTACTTTCTAAATTAACTGTAAGAGAACATGATATTCTATGTATGTTCTATGGTATTGGAATGAGTGCTGTTAATCCTAGAACTATAGCAGAAATGTTTGGAGTTGGAAATGAGAGAATTAGGCAATTAAGAGATACTGCTTTAGATAAGTTAAAACATAGATTTTCTAAACAACTTAAAAATTTATTGCAATGACATTTGGAGAAATTTTGAAAGAACTTGAAAATGGTAAAGTAGTACGTAGAACTTCTTATAGGTCAGATATAGTTGTCTATAAACAGATTCCTGCTTCTATTGGCACTAAGTATATTCTTAAAATGCAATCTACTCCTTCTGATATGAAAATTATGCTAATGAGAAATGAAGCAGAACTTAATTTCAGAAATCAGTATATTGTATATGATTTCACTGATGAAGCTGCTACATATATTACATTTGATGGAGATGACATTACTGCAACAGATTGGGAAGTTGTTGATGTAATGAATTATGATCCATATGCAGAATGATAATTATCCTATAGGAAGTGCTAACGATCCAAAAGCTCCATATAATGAACCATTAATGCATAAAGTAAATGTAGAAGTAGGAGTAGAGCTTGGTTTGTTTCTAAAGGTAGAAGTTTACAATGAAGACGAAATTGAAGAAGAAGTAAATAGGCAAATTTATTATAGATTTAAAAGTCCAGATACAGAGATAAACAATATTAAAATTTATACTGATGATTTTCCTAATAAGCAAGAATAGGAGTCTGTTTAAAAGTAATCTCTATAATGAATGTACACTAGAGGAAGCTTTAGAGTGGCTTATAAAACTTGAAGAAGTAGAGGTTGATACAGAAACTATGGGATTAGATTGCCATACTAAAGACTTACTTACTATACAACTTGGAAATCCAGAAAATCAGTATGTATTTGATTGGACTACTTTAACTAAGGAAGAGAGACAAGTACTTAAAAACTACTTAGAAAGTGATAAGCTCCTTATTGGAGTAAATCTCATGTTTGATCTTACCTTCTTATATAAGCAAGGAATCTGGCCTAAGAGAATTTATGACCTAATGATAGCTGAACAGCTAATTTATCTAGGTTATCCTAAGGTACTTACAGCAGAGTTAGTTAATGAACTTGGAATAGAATTTCCAATGTATGAACAATTAACTAAAGATGACGGAACTCCTTATTATGAACTTAGCTATTCTTTAAAAGCAATGGCCAAAAGGTATCTTGGGATTAATGTTGATAAAACTGTTCGTGGTGCTATCATAAATGAAGGTCTTACTGAAAGAGTTGTCCAGTATGCAGCCGGTGATGTTATGTGGCTTAGTAAAATCAAGGAAAAACAACTTATTGCATTAAGAGAGCAAGAATTAGAGAAAGCATGTGAATTTGAATGTTCTTTTGTTAGGGCTTTGGCTTATACTAAATATTGCGGGGTTCATTTAAATGCTAAGAAATGGCAAGACAAAATGAATAATGACAATGCTAAACTATCTAATGCTATTTCTAAGCTTAATGAATGGGTTGTAAACTGGGATAAGAATAGAACCCATACTGGTGATTGGGATATAAAGTATCCTGGAATTGATTTTGATGAAAGAGATGCAGATTTTCTAAATAATCTCATAAAAAATGGTTATAAAAGATCTCCAGAAGATGACTTGGATTCCCCAAATGGTAAAATCCATGCTTATAAGAAGAAAGTTAAAAGTTTATTTACTAAGATAGATAGACAAGGAGATCTTTTTACTGGTTTTAACACAGAACCACAATGTACTATAAACTGGGCTAGTAATAAGCAGGTTGTACCATTCTTTGAATTACTTGGTATTAATTGTGATGGTTTTGATAAGAAAACTAAGAGGAAAAAGAAGACTATAGAAGAAGCTCAATTACTACCACAAAAGGATAAGTTTCCAATTATTTCATTATTTCTTGAATATCAAGAGGCTGCAAAGGTTGTATCTACATACGGTCAAAACTGGCTTAATGCTATAAACCCAAAAACTGGGAGAATACACGTAGATTTCCATGTTATAGGTACTGATACTAGCAGAATATCATCAGGAGGTGGTCCATATAAACTTAATCTACAAAATCTTCCACACGATGAGGTAACTAGAGGTTGTTTTACTTCTGAAAATGGTAATATATGGCTTAGCTGTGACTACTCGGGTCAAGAGAGTGCTATTACAGCATCAGTTTCAAGAGATAAAGCTATGATAGAAATACTTCAAACAGGTGGAGATCTTCATAGTGAAGTTGCAAAAGCATGCTGGCCTGATTTACTTGGCAATCTAACAGATGCTGAAATTAAATCTAAGTATAAAAGCTATAGACAGGATGCCAAGGGTGTAGAATTCGGAATATTCTATGGTGGTGACGACAATACTTTAGTAGCTAATAAAGGATTTAAGCCAGACGTAGCCAAAAGCATATATGATAACTTTATGTCCAAATTTTCTGGAATTAGAGAATATCAAGATTATTGTAGAAAGGCAGTTATGGCTAAAGGATATATTCTAATGAACCCAGTACTTAAACATAGAGCACATATATTTGACTCACCGTGGTTAATGTTAATGCAGAATAAGTTTAAAGAGGATGGGTTCTGGGAATACTATAGAGAAATGAAAACTAGTAACCCACAATGTGATACTGTTCAAAAAGTTAAAAGATATTTTAGAAGAAAATCTGACTCTGAGCGTCAATCTATCAATTACCGTGTGTATGTATGCGGCATAAATTAGTAATAATTTATTGAAAATTGGGAGAATTGCAGGAAGTCTAAGTAATTTATATGATTATATGATAATCTGCAGCCGAGCTTATAAATCAAGTAAAAGTAATAAGAAGGTTCAGAGACTAAAGGTTGAGTATTGAGTCAATAATACCTTACTAGTACCCAATATCCATTATGGATAATGAAATAGTCCAAACATATGTGAAAACATATGATTTCTATAATTAATATTTTGGTTTTAAAAATACTTTATATAAAATAGCATATAGATAAATTTTATAGTTTATAGATTACATTTATAACAAATAATAATTATTTTATGCCTATTTGTAAAGTATGTGGTTTAGAAAAACCAGAAAGTGAATTTTATGCTAAAAATAAATCAACTTGTAAAGAGTGTGTAAAGCAGAGGGACTACGAAAATAGAGTTCGTAGAAATATATTAAAAGCTCAAGCTGAAGGAAAGGAATACCATCCTAGAGGTAGAAAAGAGAAGATAGATATTCCAGAAGGGTATGCTTATTGCACTGAGTGTAAACAGCTGCTTCCGATAGAAAACTTTGGAAATTACACTAAAAACGGGAAAACATATAGAAACTCAGTTTGTAAAAAATGTGCAGTAGTGCGAGTCTTAAGATGTCCAAATAGGGAAGAAACACAACAAAGGAGTAATGAAAGAAAAGAAGAAAGAAGAAAAAATGACCCTGAATATAGAGAGTATTTATCTAATATAGATAAAAAATACTATAAGTCAGAAAAAGGTATTAAAATGAAACTCCTAGAACGTGCTAGAGAAAGATGTAGAAAAAAAGGATATGATTATGACCTTACTATTGATGATATAGAATTACCGGAAAAATGTCCATTATTAGAAATCCCACTAAAACCTGGAGATAAATATGATTATATGGATTCATACTCTTTGGATAGAATTGATAATAGTAAAGGATATATAAAAGGTAATGTTAGAGTTATATCTACTCTTGCAAATGCTATGAAAAATTGTGCAACTCAAGAACAATTATATCTCTTTATAAAGAATTTGCCAAAATATTTAAATGTAGAAGAAAATTGATACAAAATAGAGGAGCTTGCTGTTTTAAACTAGCATCAATTAAGTTTTTTAATTGGATTGTTAATAACAAATACCAAAATATTATAAAATTATGTGCTCCAGTTCATGATGAATGGAATGTAGAATGTCCTGAATCTATGAAAGATGAAGTATCTGCTAAATTACTGGAATGTATGATAGAAGGAGGTAAACCATTCTGTCCTAATGTATTTCTTGGAGCAGATATGTCTATAGGAGACCATTGGATTCACTAATTAAAGTTTTAAGTATGATAATACAATACAGAGTATTAAATTATAGAGATGCTAATGTAGATGTTGATGGTATTGTCAAGGACATACAGTATAGAGGCATATCGCAAGATAAAGTAACTGATGATATTTTAAATAATTATGAGTATTATTTAGAAAATTACAGTGATATGCCTTTTGATGGTGATCCAGATGAAGAAAGCCTCTATGGATTAGCAGACATAGTTATTGATAAACTTAATGAATTACAGGATAAAGTATAATGTAATAGTAAATGGAGATACTATTACCAATAAAGAAATTATTGTTAAGAATAAGTGTAATGAATTAATAGCTAAGGTATCTCTAGAGGAATATCTTAGAAGAAAATATGGCGATTCTTTTAATAGACTTATAATTAACAGTTGTTACGAAAATAATCCATTGTTTGAATTTTTCAATCTATGACAGTAGAAGTAGTAAAAGAATTTTTAGCTAACTTTCCAAAACCAAAAGAATGGAGAAATGGTCAGTTTGTATATAACATATTGTATAGAATTGATCATACTGCAGCAGAGTTTGCGCAATTTGAACAATATTCTGATTGTTATTATAATGATGATAAAATAGACGATTTTATTAAATATTGGACTAAAAAGGTTAATAGTTATGAGTAGTTATTTGAACATTTATGGAGTTCTGAAGGATTCTGAAAAGAAAATTTCTTTAGCAAGTTTTAGCAGAAGCCATCAATTATACCAAGAGCTTAATGATAATTTATCTATTCCATGGGCAGGTAATGATGATGTTTATATGGACTTAACTAATACTGACATACAAAGAGTTATTTCTAATGTTAATAAGCAAATATCGGAAGTAGATAAAAGGTTAAGTGAATATGAAAGACATGCTAATGGTAACATTGATATAATTAATGATATTCTTAGTTTTAAAGAGTACAGAGAAGAATTAATATCTACTAGAGAATACTTATATTTTCTTGAAGAGTTAATTGATAATACTACCTACAATTATGAAGACGCATTTGAAAAAATAATTTGTAATATATCATGAAGTATTTAGTACATGTTTGGACAGGATATGCTGGTGATGAGGATTACTTTAAAGTAGAGTCAGATGATATTGATTCTATTTATCAACTAGCAGAGGAAAAATCGTATGAACATTTTGTTGAATCTGGTGCTTATTCTAATGTAGTAGAAGAAAACCAAGATTTGGATGAGACTGATTTAGAAGTATTAATTGACGATAGTTATCATTACTCAATAGAGAAATTTGCTGGAACAGAAGAAGAATGGAATCAATATGAAGATTTGTGATAATTTTGAACAATTATCTACATTCTTTGACATATTAAAAGATTCAGATGATTTTTATTTTGTACAAATAATTCAGAGGAAAAAGGATGGGATTGAACTCCCGTCCTATACCTCTGGAGCACGTACAATAAGAAGTTTTTACTTTTTTAATAAAAAACATTTTCTAGAACAAAAGGAATATATCAAAGAATTATGTAGAAACAACAAAGCCAGAGCATACTTTTGGATAAATCCTAGAAATACCGTTGATGTGGCATGTGAATCTATCAAGCAATTTACCGAATTAATTCAAAGTGGAAATACTAAACAGGGAATAGCTGTATACGATAGAGCTACTGGTTCTAGTAGAAGTGCAAAATATGACAAACTATGGATTGTAGACTTAGATTCTAAGGATATAGAATATAAGAATACTATTATATCTTTAATAGAAGAATGCAGGCCAGAAGGAAATAAAATAAAATACATAATTCCAACTATTAATGGTTATCATTTAATTACTAGTAAGTTTGATAAGCATCTATTCCAACAAAAATTAGCTATTAAGCAATTAGATAGCTTAGATATACATAATGATAACCCAACTCTTTTATATTATGAGCACAACTAATTTTATATACTGGTTATTTCCAGCAATGATACTAGGAACAATATTTTGGTTTCTTCTAATATTTATCAATCCAATCATAATGTCTTTGACTTTTGTATATGGATTAGCCCTAATAACTATTGATGAATTTAACAAGACACAAGAAGATAATTAAATATATGATAAAACTTAACAAAAATGAATAATATGAAAGGATCTTGCACTAAGAAGATTATTCTTTGTCGCGGGATACAGGGATCAGGAAAGACAACATATGCAAAACAATGGGTATTAGAAGATCCAGAAAATAGAGTTAGGTTCAATAATGATGATATTAGAAATATGCTTGGAAAATACTGGGTTCCAAGTAGAGAAGAACTAGTGTCAAATTTAAAAGAAGCTTTTCTAAGCAAAGCAATGGGAGCAGGATATGATATTATTGTGGATAATATGAATCTTAATGAAAAAGAAATTAAATACTACAATAATTTTGTAACCATACATAATCAGTCTGAGAATTTGTGCAGTGATATTTTTGAAGGAGTTAGTAATATACAATATACTATAGAATTCAAAGACTTTTTTATTCCATTGGAAGAATGTATAAGAAGAGACTCTCTTAGAGAAAATCCTATAGGGGAAAAGATAATTAGAAATACTTATGAAAGGTATAAACATATTATTGAAGCATGACGTTTATTATTCACTTTAAAGATGGTCATAGAGAAATGTATCATAATAGATATGATGAATCTATAGAACAGGAAGTAGATGCTGCATGGGGTGATGTATATAGTAGATTTCCAGATGCTGATTATATAGAATCTTTTTAAAATATCTTATGAAACTAATTAAACAAACTTTATTTAGTATAACAATTACTAGAGCAGGTTATGAGGAAACCTATCTTTCTGTAGAGGCGGAAAATATGGAAGAGGCTTTACAAATTGCCAGAGAAGTAATTAAGGAAAATTACAAAGAATGGAGGATAAGTTCTATTGCTGTATCGAGACCTTGTTATAGAACATCTACTAAAACAATAACTGTAGAAGTATGAAGTTAATCAAACCATCTTTTGAAATAATTGAACAACCTTCAGGACTAGAAGGAATGTATAAACATATAGAGCTTGTTGGTAGAGTATCTTATAAATCTGAGGATAGAATTACAGAGAACTCTTCCAAGGAGTTTGTAGATAGAATGATTAAGTTAGGTCATGGGGCTGTATTGGAGCATGGTACTGTATATTTGAGTTCACCAGATGGCTTTGCTGGAGGATTTCACTTAATAAGAAGAAAGTATGAAAAGAATCCTTATTCAAAGGTTAAAATCATCCATAGTTTTATGACTGGCATTGACCATATTTATATTAGTACTAATCTAAGGGTGCTTATAGAAAATGACTGGCTCGATGATTTGCAGTACCTGTGTGAGCCTACAGAGTTCCATGAGAAGAGGATTACTGTACACTTTGTATGTGATAGAGGTGTATCACATGAGTATGTAAGGCATAGAGTATTCAGTTTTGCCCAGGAGAGTACAAGATATTGTAATTATTCTCGTGATAAGTTTAATAATGAACTCACTTTTATTAAGCCTTGTTGGACTAACATACCTGAAGGAGATTATGGGGATATATTTAATCCGAAAGAATCTAATATTACTTTAGCTCCTAATGAATATACGTTCATAAATATTTTAAGAGAGACTGAAAAGTATTATATAGAATTAACTAACAATGGTTGGAAACCACAGGAAGCTAGAGATGTATTACCATTAGCTACTAAGACAGAACTGTATATGACTGGATTTATTAGTGATTGGAAACATTTCTTTGAGTTAAGGTCCAATAAATATGGTAGAGGAGGTGCCCACCCACAAGCTGATGAATTAGCCACTCCTTTATATGAAGAATTTAAAAAGAGAAATCTTATATGATTATATCTATCAATAAAAACAAATTTGATCATGCTGGTAATGTATTTTTTACGTCAGATACGCATTTCTTACATAAAAACATAATAAAGTATTGTAATCGCCCTTTTTCATCAGTTTCAGAAATGAATGAAAAGTTGATAGAAAATTGGAATAATGTGGTCTTAGACAACGATATAGTCTTTCATTTGGGAGATTTTGCCTTTGGTGGGTCAAGTGTATGGAATGACATCTTGGCCCGTCTAAAAGGCTCTATATACCTTATTTTAGGCAACCATGATTATGTACAATTAGAACCATCTATTAAACAAAAGTTTAAGGGAGTATATAATCAAGTATCATTAAGGATAGATAAAACTGAAATTTTACTTAACCACTATCCATATTTATGTTATGCAGGATCAAATCGCGGAACTTGGCAACTATTCGGGCATGTACATTCTGGAGGAAGCAATGAAGGATTTGATATTCCAAGATTACAGTATCTAAATAAGTATCAGTATGATGTAGGAGTAGATAATAATAATTATACACCTATATCATTTGTTCAACTAAAAAATAAATTTAATGAAGTATGAGATTTATGCTGGGTTTTTAGGTGCTGAATATAAAGGAACTTATGAATTCGAATATTATGACGATGCGTATAATTATGCTAGAAGAATAGCACAAGAAGAGTATACAAATTTAATGTCTAAACAGTATGATGAAAATATGAGTTCTTTAATTGATTATTTTGTAATTGAACATGAAGTATAATGTAATTATTGATAATATAAATGCTAAGAAATTTGAGGAATATGATATATTCCCGTACTTAGTTAAGTGTTATCATAAATTAAAAAAGAAGCCTATTACTTTTTCAGAATTTAAAGAATTTATTCTAAGAGAAAGCCATTATAGGTGGTGGAGGAGATGTGAGTATGAAATTATTCTTACAGACTGGCCTTGTAAAAAATATGAAGAAAAATGGGATATTTACAGACAGATTAAGATGAATATTGATGTAATTACTAAATTGTTTATGGATTATGCTATATAATATATATGCAGGACTTGGAGGTAGTTTTGGTGGGCCACAATATGATTATACTATAGATTGTAAGAGTAAAGAAGAGGCAGAAAATCTAGCATATGAATCTGCAGTAAATATATATGAATCATATGAGGGACTTCGTGGAATATTAGATATTGATGATTGTAGAAAAGTCTCAGATTCAGAAGAAGAGGCGGAGGAAATGTATCAGAACGAAATAGAAAGTTGGATAGAATATTATGCAGTTCCTACAGATGAAGACACTGAAACAAAAAGAAGAATTATGGATTCTTTAACAAATATTGAAAAAAGACTAAAACAACTTGGCTTTTTTAATTCCAATGTTAGAAATGCTAATGTTGGGGAAAGTGATTACTCTAAACATACTATCCAACCTTGGTCGATTTGGCAGGATTATAACCTAGACCCATGGGATGCAGATATAGTTAAGAGAGTTCTTAGAACTAAGAAAGTAGAAGGGAAAACTGCAGAAGAATCTAGAATAGAGGATTATAAAAAGATTATCCATATTTGTAAAGAGAAATTAAGACAGCTTGGAATTGAAGAAAAGAATCCATCTACTGAAATAGTACTTAATCAAAAGGAAGTTGGGAATCTTTATGATTTCATTGGTAATTTAGAGGATAGTAGAAATTCTTCAATTACAATTAAGCAAGAAAATACCGGAATTGGTGTGGTAACAACAGTTAGTAGTGATAATAAAGAACAAGATATAACAGACTACGAAGCGTGGTAATAGAAAAGGGCATATGGGGAGGTATTAACCTTCCTGTATGCCCTTATTTTTTTATTCCTAATTTAAGTAAGTAAATATTGGTTTAACATTCTTTGCTGCTGCAAAGTTTTTAACTATAGTATCGTAGAAACTATCATCACCAAAAGCAAAATTAGACAAATTCTTAGTTGTAGCTACCATTCTACTAACCGAGAATGGATTCCATTCTATAGAAGTCTCAAAAATTGAGGACAAAAAGTTAGCATCAAGAGTAGAATTCATCCAGCTTTTAGAAGTTAGGCTAGCAATAGTAGCTGCAACTGCATCTTCTATTCTTCCAGAATCTTTAGCTTTCTTAGCTTCTTCTTCCGACCAATCTCCTAATAACCCACCAAGAAGAGAGCCAAGAATAAACCAGATAAATAAATCTGACATTAACAATTTAATATTTGATCTATATACTTTTCTAAGATTTTCATCACTATTATTCCAGAATTGCTAATTCCATACATCCCAAAATTTTAATGTATTCTAAGTTCTACAAGCATGTGCTAAATTTCCAAGAGTTACTATAATTCCCTCACTAAATTCTCCCTTCCACTACATAAATGGAACTGTACTACAATTTGGATCTCCTTCTTCTAATAATGGGGCATTCTAATCTATTTCACCCTTCTCATTTAAAGCATAGAACAACTTTTTACCATTAGGACTTACCGCCTATTCAAAATGTCCCTATTGCTTAATACCACCAGGAGCAAGATACTAATTCTTCTTAGCAGACCAATATGTTTTCATCTACATAACTAGACTTCCTAAGAAAATAGACTGTACCATTGACTTTTTAGTACTATCATAATATCCATACATAGTATCAGCCACAGACTTCATAGATTCAGATTCTCTATTTGAGTATGCTTTTGGTAAGGCATCTCCTACTTTAAATAATGACCCATCTGCATTTCTAACACCTTCTGCTACTAACTACTAAGCTGTTGCTAAGTATCTTGCATAAGCATCATTATACTCTTTCATATTAGACTTATCTCCCTTAGCATATGCTGCAAATCTCTTATCCTTTTTCCAATCATATACTAACTTGTTATCTTTAATAGAATGGGCTTCCCAACTTCCATCATTTTTCATCTAAGAAACAAAGATAGTCATTCTATTGTAAAAATCAGGTCTCGAAGAGAATCTATATGCAAATTTTCCAAAGAAGTTAAAGATACCATGATTATTAGATGAATTATTTTCAGCAAATGAGGCATTGTCCATATCATTAATACCATATAGAGAATTTACCCCCTTACATACAGTATTATTGTCTGAGAAATTAATTAACTCTCTATATACTTCACTTGCCGCATCTTTCATATTCTAAAAAGAGAAAGCTTCAGAAGAACCATGATTCATCCAAATAAGTTTAGCATCTTTCCAAATACCTTCAAGCATTTGATAGTTAAATTGTACAGGACTAAAAGCTAGAGACATCCAAGAAGTCGCTCTCTATAATGTTTTAGTTACTCCTTTTATTGGGGCCAACCTTGGATCATCAATAGACTATTTATTGATTCTATTTTTAACAAACTTCTCAATAAATTTGGTGTCACTTTTAAATTCCATATTCTACTCATTCCCCATAATAGCCAATGATACATAAGCAGATTTAATAAGAGTCATTCTATCCTCCATTGCCTATTCTGTTGCATATGCCCATATTGTATTTCCTAGAATCTTTTCTAGATCTGTTTCAAAGAAAGTATTTCCGTAAGTTGCAATTCTATCTTCTATAATACTAAGTCTTCTATCTCCAAATCCCTAGTTCATCAGATTTACAACTTTAAATACTACTTCATTTGTTGACTACTATTTCTCTTCATCCATAGACAAATATTCTGAAGCAGCATCATTCATAGCTTTTCTTAGATTTTTAAATCTATCTCTAGGATCAAGTAGTTTAAACTTTCTTTTAAGCCAACCAAACCATCCTTCCTAACTTATCTAAGAAGCGGTTGATGCAGCAATAAGAGGTACCTAAAAATACTCTATATCCCCATTTTGTAAGTGCATCATTAATTCCTCATTTGAGATTCCAGAATGAGTTCTTTTGTTAGTTTCAATTATTACATATTTAAGAAATTCTGCCTATTCAGTTGTTAGTCCTGTAGTATCTTTCCATGGATTTTTAAATAAGAAATCACCATTAGAATAATAGGTCATTCCTTTATATAAGTTTGCCTAATTACCTACTGTATGTTCCAAAATTCCAGAAAATCCAGAATTCTTTTTCAATTTCTCTACTTTATCACGTAATTCTCTAAATGAATTACTAGTAGCATCTCTAGCATTTTGATAACCTTCAAGAGTAAGCTCAGTAATAGCGTTTAGTAACTAGTTAGAGAAGCTGCCTGGGTTATCTAGCATAGTTCCAGATAATCCTTTTCTTAGAATATTAGAGTGCTCCATCCAGTTGTCATGATCTTTAAGAATCTGTCTTAGTGGAATATTTCGTATTTCAGCCATAGCAAGTAATACCCTTGCATATAATGTTTTAGCATACTAAGCATCGTAATCCTATAACTCAGAGTGGATACTTTTCCCCCCTCTTACATCTTTACCTAAAACTGCACTGAATTCCTTTTTAAGATACTACTCTAATGCTTTTAACTAAATAAGAGTTTCTTCTGTATTTCCTGGAACTATAGACATTTGTAACTTCTAAAGAACTGGTTTACAAGCATTTAATTTCTTAGATACATATCCTTCCCCACATCTTGCCATAATTTCATTAAATTCATTATAGCATAACTCTACATCACTAAGCATTTTAATATCTCCATCCTTGCCGAAGTTATCTTTGTATTTAGCTGGTGCATCTTTCATATATTTCTCTATTGCTCTAAATTTATTCCAGCAATACATTAATTCCTTATTGGAAGCAGAAAGGCCATTCTACTATATAGTACTAATCAACTATATTTTTCCAAGACTAATAGGCTAACTAAAGTGAATACTATTTAATACATGCATAGTTTCCATTAGCTAAATATTACCGTTTACAGCTTTTAACATATAAGAATCTGATTTAGAATCTTCCTATATGTCTAATTCATGTGCTCCTACTAAATTAGTTCTACCATCACCCCAGTCAACCTTCTCTTTCAAGAACTAATGAGATACCCTAACTACTTCTACTAAATTAGAAGTTTTATTCTATAGAAGAATAATGCCAAACTACTCAGCAGCATCAGCAGCCTAACCTTCCATTACTCTCCATTCTCCGTTAGCATATTTAGACATTACTCTAGAACCCCAATCTCCAAAAATAGGGTCTA
>JBJEXV010000016.1:0-3250 GCA_051886175.1 Candidatus Coprovivens sp.
AGAAGCCCTAAGTCTCTTAATCAATTTACACACGTTTTTATACAGAACCAAAATTTTTTACACAAATTAAATGTAAAGAAGACTTAGTGGCTAATTAAGTATGTCAAGGTGATTTCTCTTATAGCATGTGTTTGCGTACATTGAGGAGAGTGGTTATCTTCCCTAGAAGAAAAAATATAAAAGAGTTTTTCAATTAGAGAGGTTATAAGTGTGAAACAAAAATCGCTAGGATTAAATGCTTTTTTAAACGGCTTGAGAAGCGTTTTAAACATCATTTTTCCCATCATCACATTTCCATACGTGTCTAGAGTATTGAGCGTAGGAGAACTTGGAAAGTATAATTGGTCTAATTCTTTTGTATCATACTTCCTGTTGATTGCAGGATTAGGAATTGCGACATATGCAGTCAGAGAAGGCGCTAAGCTTAGGAATGATCGAAATGAAATTAGTGCTTTTGCGAGTCAAGTTTTTTCGATTAATATATTATCTACTGTAGTTTCATATATCTTGCTATTCTTATGTGTCTTCATTTTTCCGAAGGTACAGAGCTATTCCGCGTGTATTTATATTTTCAGTATTCAAATTGTTTTTACTACACTAGGTACGGAATGGATATATAGTATTTTTGAAGAATATACATATATAACTATCAGAAGCATAGTGTTTAAAATACTTTCCATTGTTATGTTATTTGTATTTGTGAGAAGACCTGGTGATTACTTAAACTATGCTGGAATAACTGTTTTTTCTGCAGTAGGGTCAAATGTACTGAACTATTTGCATGCTAAGAAATTTTGTACAATTAGATTCACTTTTAATATAGATTGGCAAGAGCATCTTAAACCAATACTGATAATTTTTGCTTCGTCTGTTGCTACGACAATATATTTAAGTCTAGACACAACGTTATTGGGATTGATAAATAACAACTACGTTGTAGGTATCTACTCTGTTTCGACAAAGATGTACAATATTGTTAAGCAACTTATTGCAGCAATACTAACTGTTACAATCCCTAGATTTGCATTGCTTTGGGGGCGTCATAGATATAGAGAGTATCGTAAGTTATTGTTACAGATATCCGACGCTTTGGCCTTGATATCAATTCCCGCTGCTGTCGGAGTTTATATGTTAGCTCCACAGATTGTAATACTATTGTCGAGTGCTAAATATATTAGGGCTGTTAGCTCGTTGCGCTTATTATGTCCAGCGTTAATTTTTTCAATTTTTAGCTGGATTTTTACTAGTTGTGTTTTGATACCGGCAAAGCGCGAAAACAAGGTTTTGATCATAACGGTACTAAGTGCAGTAGTTAATTTGGTTTTGAATTTACTATTAATGCCTTCTTTAAAAGAAAATGCTGCGGCGATAACAACATCATTGTCAGAAGCAATTTCTATGTTTTTAGGAATGTATTATAGCAGGGATATAATTAAGGGATTGTATAAAAGCAGATTTTGGAAAGCAATCTTTACATATATCTTAGGTGCGATGTCTATAGTGATCATTTGCTTTGCCGGTGATGTATTGTTTGATTCTACAGTAATGGTCATCTTATTTGATGTTGTATTATCTATTGTAGAATATGCGTTGATACTTATTGGGCTGAAAAATAAATTTGCACTAGATGTATTAGAGCGTGTTCTACTACGATTTTATTAGATAGTGCCACTATGAATGTGGTTGCGATGATATTAGGTAATTTGTTATGAAAAAAATGCTGATTGTTGCTAAGTCTTTAGGTGGTGGCGGTTCTGAGACTGCTATGATTGAGTTCATAAACCACTTGTCTTCAAAAAAATATGATCTATCTTTGTTGTTGTTGGATAAGGATGATGAATATAAATATCGCTTAAATAAGAAAGTAAAGCTAAACTATATTCAATTTGATAATAGCTTTTATCATTCTCTTGCTTCTATGTATTCCTTACCTGGCAAGGTTATTAAAAAGGCTCATATTAATAAGAATATTGGCATTTATGATTTACTTGCTAAGCATACTCAAGCGCCAAGTGAAAAGTATGATTTAGCGATTGACTTTTACGGATATGGTGCTTTCACTACAGCTTATTTAGCATTAAAAGTAAATGCTAGTCATAAAGCAGTTTGGCTTCATGATGAGCAAATGCCTTGGGTAGTAAATAGTCAACGTTATTTTGATGAAATTGATAAGATTTGTTGCGTATCACAGGCTATAAAAACGTCTTTTGATAAGCAATATCCTAAATACGCTTCAAAATCGTTAGTTATTTATAATGTGATTGACAAGAAACGTGTGGTTGATAAAGCTAATGAGGGGTATCCAGATGAGTTAAATCCTAAAGACTTTAATATTGTGACTGTTGGCCGTTTAACTGAACAGAAGGGATATGATATAGCGGTTTCTTCAGCTGCAGTTTTAAAAAGTAAGGGGTTAAAGTTTCATTGGTATGGTGTAGGCGATGGTCGCGATCGTGAGAGACTGGAGAAGCAAATTATTCGAGACGACGTTTCAGATGTTTTCACCTTACTCGGCAGGCGTGATAATCCATATGTTTATGTAAAAGCAGCTGACTTATATATACAGCCATCTAGACATGAGGGGTATTCAGTAGCTGTTACAGAAGCTAGAATTCTGAAGAAGATAATTATAGCTTCGAATATCCCATCAAATGTTGAGCAAATTGAGGAAGAAAAAAATGGTTTGATTTGTGAGTTAAATGCTGAATCCTTGGCTGATACTATCGAAAAAGTATATTCGGATTCGGCTTTGCGGGAAAAACTTCAGGTAAATATTGAGAAAGATGAAATAGATTTTGATTCAGAAATTAACAAGATCGATACGCTTTAGAGTATATTTTTAAGGCTTTAATGCCGTTTATCCTTTCGTAGATTGTAGGAAATTATAAAATAGCTACTTAAAGAATAAATAGTAAAGCAAAGTTTGGAGTGCGTATGAGGGTTCTTTTAGTTAATTCAACTGGGCTGGCAGATAATGGTATATCAACGTTTATTATTAATAATGCTAAGCTATTGGCAAATAAACCGGATGTAAAGGTAGCAGTTCTTGCACCGAATAAGGTTGATGAGGGAATCAAAGAAAAATTAACGGAAAGTAATGTTCAATTGTTTGAAATCCCAGATCGAAATTCGCATCCTGTTAAGTATTTCAACCAAATGTTGAGAGTGCTCAGACATGAGAAATTTGATGTTGTGCATGTTAACGGTAGTAGTAATATTATGTCTATTGAATTAGCCGCTGCATTTTTTG
>JBJEXV010000017.1:0-9606 GCA_051886175.1 Candidatus Coprovivens sp.
GTAAAACTTTTTTTACTTTCGTTAAAAAAGTTTGCTTACAGTAAAACTTTTTTTACTTTCGCCGTTTTCTTTGTGATTTTTAGTCATCAGCTTCAATCACAGGGTATAATACCAAAAAAAGAGGGTTTTGTAAACCCTCTTTTCTGTAAATTTTTATTTACAATACTATTTGTAAATGAATGTTTACACAATGAAGAGGGAACTACCTAGATATTTAGGTAATCTATAATAATTCTTCAATTGTGGTATATTATTCATTTTCATATCTTATTTATATAAATATAATATAGAAATACTGATGGAAGGTCAGGAAGTGATAAATCACTTAAGCCTGTTGATACTGTGAACAATAGTTCACTTGAGCAGGAACCAGTCATAACAAGTGGCATGCCACTTGTCACGCTGGAAAGTCCTATCCTTAAAGATAGTGACAGCTTCATATAACGAACTTTTTAAAATTTGCAGTAAAAATAAAAACCTACTCTTGCGAGTAGGCTTTTATCATTAAATAAAGAAAATTACTTATTGATAAAAATATAATTTCCAATTACTAATGCCGCACCTACTCGGCCAGACTTGATCCATGAGTCCCAACAGTCATTTGCCAAATTACATGTTGGTGAATTATGAATATTGAAAGAAGTATTAATTAACATCTTATTACCAGTCTTCTTTTCATACTTATCCAAAATTTCCCATGCATCTTTTGTAAATTCATCATTTTCGTAAATGAACTGTGCACGTGCAGTGTTATCTACGTGAACACCACCACGATACTTTTCCTTTACGCCCTTCTTACAATCCATAGTCATTGCCATAAATCTGCAAGAAGCTTCACCAACCTTCCAGTTATTGAATAATTCATCTGCTGAAGTATTCTTACATACTGGACAATATGGCATATATTCTGAACGTCCCATTGCTTGATTCAATGTATGAGTACCATTTGGATCTTGTGCTGTATACAAAGTACTATGATTCATCAAAGCACGTGGACCAAATTCTTCATTACCTTGACACCAATGAACAATCTTATTATCTGCCAATAAATCAGTGACAATATCAATCAATTCATGTTTATCAGGACAATATCTAACTTCTAGATCTTTTTCCTTAATTGCATCATCTACAACCTGGTCAATCAAATATCCAGTGTTGTCAATATTAGTACCACCATTGATAATGATATTTGGACCAACATACTTCAATGCAACACTATCATGAACACTATCAGTTGCCTTCAAATCTTCAATATAACGATAGAATGCACAACCAATTGCAGTACCTTCATCGCCCATTGGAGGAGATACAAAGACTGCATCAAACTTTCCTGTATCTTTAATACGCTGATTCAACTTAACATTAGCAACCAAGCCACCTGCAGTATACAATACAGCACCATCTTCAAAATCTGTTGCAGACAACCAATTTAGAATTACCTTTTCTACAAAGATCTGAACTGCGTATGCCAATTCCCATGGTGTATACTTCATATCAGATGGAATTTCCTTATTATGATTCAACATATCAAGAATATCATCTTTATTATAATTGTTTCCTAGACGATCCTGAACAAATTTATAGACAGTATTCTTTAATCTTAAGAAACGTTCAAAGTCAATAATAGTTGATGTCTTTACCATTTCCTTCTGTTCATCTGTCAATGGCAATAATAGATTTTCATCAACCCAGAAACCAGATGTTGAATAGTTAAATGTCTTACCATTCAATGTTTCTGTCTTATAAACATTAATAGCTTCACTTAATTCATCCTTACCAGTCAATGTCTTCAATAAGTCATGATAAACTTCCATTGCTTTCTTAGGATTCTTTTCACAATGTGCAGCTAATCCAGTCACCTTACCTTCATGTTGGTGTTCCTTAAACTGTAGAGCACCAGTAAAGAACTGATAAATCAAAGCTGGACTATCAATAACTCTAATTTGAGAAATTGGATAACACTCATCAATTCCATGGAATAGAGAAATACGTCCTGAATAACCATCACCAAATCCATCAGCAGTCATTGTATAGAAACGCTTAACTGTGCATGGATATTCATTCCAATAAACTGGGAATGCAGAGAAAACGTGTGCTGTGTGGTGTTCTACTCTCTTTAATACAGGATTTAGAACACGTGTATTTGTCTGCATTCTAATATACAAATTCAAGAACTGAGAAAATGCATATTCTGCCTGAACCAATGGGTCAGTGCTTACATTCTTTGCTTTTTTAAAATACTGTTCTAGTTGTGGTCTCCACGAATCTGGAATATTCTTCAATAGATATGCTTCAGACAATCCTTCATAGTGAGAATAAACCAATTCATCTACAATAATTGGATGACCTAACTTATTTTCTGCTTCAATAATACATGCTTTAATAGCATCCAAAGGAAGTTGCTTTGTATTCTTCTGTCTGTTTAAACGTTCTTGAGAAACAGCACAAAGAACTCCACTACCTGCCTTAAAGATTGCAGCAGAACTATTAAAACCTAATGAAATACCAATATAAATTTTTTCTTTATTCATGATTTTCCTTTAATTTGATACTTTTACAATACCTTCGACAACAGCAAGATTATACAACCTCTTGTTATTGTTCTCTAAATATAATAATTTTTTATCATTTGGCATATCATCAACAGTATTATGTTTCAAATTTTTTATTTGTGTATAAAGATGTGATGATCTTGTCAATAATTTCTTTTCATCGATTAACATTGGTAAACGTGGATTTTGTATTGCTTCTAAGATTTCAGCTTTATATTGTTTGAAATAACAATGAGCTGAGATAGCAAAATGCTGATAATATCCTGTTGGAATATTCAATTCATTTGCAATTCTCTTTTGAATTGATGTAAAGTAAAATACATCATAAGGCATGCATCCAATAATATCATTACTTCTCATACATGCTGTGCAATTCAATTTACCATCCAAAATATAGAATGACAAATTAAATGTACAAATCTCATCAAAACATGTTCCTCTATGTGGATTTGGAACATTAAAATTTATAACTGCTCTACGAGATGTTGGATCTTTCTTCAAAATATCAATGACTTGTTTTTCTTGGTCAAATCCATATCTTTGATGAACTATATGACCATAAGCAGAATTCGAATAAATACCATCTTCTGATTTTCTCTGAAAGCCTGGAGCCTTAAAATAATTGATAAATTCTAGCTTTTCATCTTGTAAATTAAACCATATTTCTTCAGCTAACAAATATCCAATATCTACAGAATGAAATAATGGTATATTATTATTCACATCAGTCAATTGGAAACCAAAATTACAGATTTCTAATGGACCTTTTCCACCTCTCTGTTGACCTTTATCATAGATTTCTCTGATAACATCTTCAAAGATACTAGTCATCGAATTTGAAATAATCATCAATAAAACCTTTTACTTTATTAAAAACACCAAGTTCAGATAAATAGGTTGTATCTAGATACAATACATGCTTATTATCCATTAATTGAAGTCTTTTACCTACACTTTCATAACGTTCAACCTTATTTTCTACTTCAATACGAATTTCTTCATCAGTTCCACGTTTATTAACTCGTTCCATAATTGTATCTACAGAGCCATTCAATATAATAATCAACCATGGATTTATCTGACTTGATGTGTATTTCTTAAATAAATCAACAAATACTTGAGGATTTATTTTTGATTCTCTAGCGTATACATTAGAATATACATATTCACTGATGAATGATCTGTCTGAAACAACATTGTCAAGTAAGCACTTCTGTTCATAAGATTGGACATCTTTCCAACCTTCTCTAGTCATGACTACTTTGTCTAGCTTATATTCTTTAACTAATCTATCAACCAATGTGGTCTTTCCACATCCATCACATCCATCAATGATAATATGCATTTATTAAGCCTTCTTTACTTTAGTCTTGAATTCATTTGAGTTCAAATCAAAGATTGACATTTCATCATGTTCTGCCTGAGTAATTAGATTGTTTTCTAACATCTTAGCTAGAGCATAAGTATATGCCAACTTCTTACCAATCTTCTTAGAGAATGCGTCCTTATAAGAACAATGTGCAATTCCCTTTACGATTACCTTTGTTTCCCACTTATTCTTAGTATATTCATAGATTGCAACTTCAGTTGTCTTTTCATTCCAATCTGTATACCAAACACGACCAAATTCATCTGTCTTTTCAGCCGTATGATAGTCATCATTATAACGAACCTTAACGATAAAGTTCTTTCCTGTAGTAGTAATTACCTTCATTATTTTATTCCTTATATATTATTGTTTAAAAATTTTATTCTTCATATTGATACTTTTCGTATAGATAATCTCTATAGTCAGCAATTTCAGATAAAGCCGCATTCAAATTCTTTACATAAGAGGCATGTGGACTGCGATTCTGACTATTTGCCAAATCAATATGTGACTGATTATATTCTATTTTCTTGTAAATCAATTCTAGTTTCTTGAGGTCTGCTTCTTTATTCTTGTTTGCTTTACGCAAACTCCAAATCTCTCTAATAAGATGATTTACGTCTTCCTGATATTCATCGTATGCTTGCATTAGTTTTTCCTTATTGTTAAAATTATGTTATAAATATAATAAACATATTTTTGTTGGAAACCCATTTTTACTAAAATATGTAACAAAGATTCTATTATTTCACTGAAAATTTCACTGAAAAAGAAATTATGGATATATAAAATAAAAAAGAGAGCTTTTCGCTCTCTTTTTTAATGTTCATCTCTGTTAAATATCATTAAAATGACAATTCTTTGAAATCGTCATCTTCATCAATGAAATCATTACATTCTTCATTAAGTCTATCTAATTCATCAACTATAAATTCAGCGCATTCATTTTCTTCAATATCTTCTTTCCAGTATGTGAATATTTGGTCAAATATCTCAGAATTATTAGGTATATTCTTTCTAAATTTATTTCTTACAATTTTGACTACATTATTCTCATAATCTGTATATTCGTCGTCGTAACTCATTTTATCCTCCGTTGTATTATAAGATATATATTATACATCACATAAATATAATATGAGCGAATTATATAATAAACTAAAAAATTATTGGAACGGAAAACTTGGCAAATATGGTGATGAATTAGTCAGAGAACATGCTAAAGAATTAAAAGCATATTCTATCGCATCTATTTCAGATATTATTGATCATCTAGAACAAAATAAGTTTAGATTAGAAACTTATAGTAAAACAGCATGGTCTAAATTCCTAAATATAGCTAAGTTATCTGAATATCTAAGACCAGGATATATTACTGACGCTCTTGCTATTACTACACATCGACCTGCTATGGGTCAAGGCGAATTCTTATTCGTATCTTGCTTTAAGAATATTGCTATCAATAATGAGTCAGGTGATTTAATAGACACATCTACACATGAAAAGATTGAATTTAAAGGTAATCGTTCATCTTTTGCTGGAGAAGGTAAAGATAAATTAAAATACAAAGAAATGAATGATAATGTAATGTATTCTATTTGTAGTCTATTTGATATAGTAGAAAATAGTAAAGGTTCTTTTGATAGAGAATTCTGTAAAATGATAGATGGTAAATTAAAAGAACAACCTGAATTAATTGATAAAGTAATAAATATTTGTCAAAATATAGAACCTGAGTCACATACAATAACAAAAATGTTTGCTCAATTATATAAAGAAAAAGAAGATTTATATCATGTAGTTGCAGCAATGCATTGTTATACATATCTAAAGCTACAAAAAACAAATTGGTTAGTAGTCACAAATGATAATGGATTTGCTATCTTCAAAGCTCCAGAAGATGCAGAAGATGCATGGTCAATAGTAAAGCAATTAAAATTAGGTACATGGGGCAAACAAAATAAAAGTATTGAATTAAGTTTGTAATATGGGTAAGAAAAACATTTCATCACAGTTAATGGAATCTCAGTCATCAGCCGCTTCTCAGCAGACTGATATTATTGAGCTATATTATGGTGCTACTTCTGATGAGAACATTAAGAATAAACAAGAATTAGGTCAATCTATAGAACAAGATAGTATTGTAGAAATACGTCTTACTGAAACTATATTTGGTACTTTACCTAAATTAACAATTAAGCTTTTTGATACTGGTGAATGGGCAAATACATTTGCATTCCGTGCTGGTAATAATATCAGATTAAGAATTACTCCAAAAAATGGTAATCCTGATATGTTAGTCCCTCCATATATTGATTGTTTCTTTACTTTGGAAGGTATTAACTATTACATTGATTCAGAATCAGCAAAATACATTTATGAATTGTCTTGCATTTATAATTGTGAAAAGTATATTAACCAAGTATGTTCATGGCCTGAAACAGAAATTACAGCTATGTTAAAAGGTTATAAGAAAACATCTAAAGAAGTATTAGATGAAATTATTGGTCAAACATCATTAAAATTTACTTATCTTTGTGCAACAGATCCAACAGATAAGATGTTATGGCTAAATAAAACATTAACTTATGCTAAGTTTGCTAAGCATATTATGGACCATGCTTGGCTTTGTGAAAATGATTTACCAATGATGTATATCAATAAAAATGGTAAATTTGTATATGACTCATTACAGAGATTAAAAACACAAGGTATCAAATACTCTTATGTTTATGAAAAGAATTTCATCAAAATGAAACAAAAGAACTTAGAAGAAAATAAAAATGATGTAGTTGTTAAACCATATCAGAATATTTTATTCTATGATGTTCCTTATAAAGCATTTGATGATGGATGTAATGTTCAAATGTCACAATACAATCCATATAATAAATCAGATTTAGATACTGAAAAACAAAAGCCACAAAAGATTCAAGATGAACAAGAAAATTCATATAGACAATATGAATATAATGGTAATCAATTACACATGGCTAATGTATCTAATAAATCTCCAAAATCAATAAATTTATTGAATAAAAGACAATATTGTGGAATTTATTTTAAAGAATTACATGAGTATTATAATGTAGCACCACTGCATCATAAGAATATTCGTAATTCATTCTTTACTCATTTCTGTTATATTTCATTAGATATGAATGAACAGAATGATACTAAACAAAATGATATTCAAGTATCAAATGAAGATAAAAAGAGAGCAGTCTCATATATAAATTTAGGTGAAAAGATACATGTAGATGCAGCAGATACTCAACATCAAAACCCAATTTTATCTGGTGATTTTATTGTAAGTGGTCTAACACATGTATGGGCACCAAATACAAATTATACCATAGTTATTCAAGGTGTTTCTGATGGTACTTCTGAACAAGGTTATACATCTTATGATAATATAACTGAACAAGCAACTAACACATCAAAGAAGAGTAGATAATGAGTGAATTGAAATTAGATAATATAAAAGATAATTATCCTGAGTTATTCAATGATATGGCTAATATCAATGATAGCACAGATATTAAATATGAAGGTAGATGGGAAGGTAAAGTAATTAACAATAATGACCCAGAAAAATTAGGTCGTGTTCAAATACAAATCTTTAACTTCTATGATGACCTTCCAAAAGATGGTATTCCTTGGGCAATTCCAGATATTTTATTCATCGGTTCTAAAGCAGGTAATTTCATTGTTCCAGAAAATGGAACATTAGTTTCAGGTTATTTTGACCAAGGTGATATTCATAAACCAATTTATGATAAGTTATCTTTCAATAAAGAAAGTATAAATAGTGGTGTTGCAGTTCAAAATGAAGATTATCCACATACGATGATCATCTTTCAAACTGATCAAGGTGATTACATGACTTTGAATAGAAAAACTGGTGAAATGACTTTATTACATAGAACCGGTGCATCATTGATATTCAAAGGTAATGGTGAAATTCAAATAGATACTGGTGTAGATGAAGAAGGAAATAATGGTGACTTAGTAATAAATGTTAATGGAAATTGTAAAATCAATTCTAATGGTGATACTGAAGTCACATCTATTGGAACTACAAAAGTAGATGGTCTACAAGTTGAATTAGGTAAAAATGCGGCAAAACAATTAGTCAATAATTTGCCCGCGTGTATCGTTACAGGGGCACCGCATTTTATTGGAAACACAAATGTAAAATGTTAAGGTGAATATGATTAGAATAACAGTTGATAAAAATAATAAAAATGTTAAATTGAATTATGATAATACAGCTCATCAATTGAATGAATATACATTGTTCTTTAAAGAACACATGAGTAATCTAAGACAAAAGTATTTTGATATGATTAAGATATATTGGTATCTTCCATCAGATTGTTATGGCTTAGATAAACTTTGTGATGATATTTTTAGATCAGATTCAGAACATTTCAAATATATTAAAGAAGAAAAATCCCAATTTTCTACTGTTTACTGTTATGACAATAAATAAAGTATGGGATTATCTGTTTATACATATTACGAAACATTCAAACCACATTTTAGTTTTAGATTTAAGGTAGATTTTCTTTCTAATCCTTCTTTATATAGATTAGTTCAAGATATAAAACTACCTTCTATTTCTATAAATGCTTCAGATGGTAAAAAACGATTTGGTCAGACCCAATTCGTTCTACCATTTTTTGAATTTGGTGATCAAGAATTAGAAATAACATTTGTTGAAACAGATACAATGAAAGTATTAGACTATTTGACTAATAATTATAATTGGCCAAATCTTCCAAATACAGAAGATATAATAGTCACTGAATACGATGATACTCTACGTAATGTAATTAAAAGAACAAAATATACTATAACATTATTTAGTTATAGTGCACCACAATGGCAAAATTCTGGTAGTCCATCTAATATGACTATCACTGCTACTTATATTGTTCGTTCTTCAAGAGATATTACAAAAGATGAATATGATTTATATAACTTGCCAATATATTCACCAGTTGTGGATATGGTTCAAGATATGAATGTAATTGGTTCATCTGTTGATGAAGGTAGTGCTGAAAGTGAATGGCAGAAATTCTTAGGTTCATTAAAAGATGAAGAAACTGAACTAGAGAAAAATGCTGAAGCAAATGCTGAATTAACAAGACAACGTATAGAGGCAGGTCAAAAGGCAATGAAGGTATTAACGGCAACTGAAACAAATACTAAAGCTAAAGAAAAAGAAAAAATATACAATGAGAAAAAACAAGTATTAGATGATAGTATTGCTGAATATCTAGCTAATGCATATAATCAATTTACAGATAAACAAAAAGCAGATTATGAAAATGATGCATTTAAACGTTATTGTAATCAACAGATGTTTGGTACAAATCGTGATTTTAGTATGATGACAGATGAAGAAAAAGCCGCCATGCGTAAAAAGTTTGACAATCTTTCTCAAACAGAAAAGATGATGTTAATTTATGACATTGAAACAGGTGATGGTTTAGATAAAAGAGAAATGGCATTTATTAACTCTGCACTTCAAATTTCTTTGGAAAATGAAGGATATTCTGATGAAGAATTAGAAGAAGCGTTTAATGCTGAAATGGGTTTATTAGCAGATAAAGCAAAAGAAATGGAAGATGCTAGAAAAGAAATGAATTATGCTATTCAACATCCTGAACAAGGAAA
>JBJEXV010000017.1:9706-40478 GCA_051886175.1 Candidatus Coprovivens sp.
TATGCTATTCAACATCCTGAACAAGGAAATGGTGGTGAAAAGCCAGGTGAAAAGCCAGGTGAAAAGCAAACAGGTACTATACCACAACAAGCTGGTGGTGCTCTTGCTCAAAGATTATCTGGTCATGCTTTAAATGAATATAATGAATACATTAGTAAAATGAAAGCAAAATACAAAGACTTTGATGAAAATAAAGATGCATTCATTTTCTTTGATATTGCTTCTAATACAAAGTATGCTGTTAAGAATGGTCAGATAGTAAAAGAATATAATGCATATACTGCTGTTAATGATCCATCAAAAGGAGCAGGAGAAGCAACTGAAGGTGTTTATGTTATTTCAGAAGAAACAGGTAAAGGTGGTAAACATAAATCAAGACAAAACAATGCTATTAATGGTATTAAATCATTTGGACTTGATGTTGATGTTATTTCTCAAGAAGTTGCATCAGGTAAATATAAAAATGTAAGAGATGCAATTAAAGGTCACGGTGTTTCAGAAGAAAAAATTAAAGCATGGGAAAATTCTCATAAAGATACATCTGGAAGTACTATGAAAGCTTCTCAAGGTCACTGGGACTATTTGAATTATTCAACTTATAGTAAAAACCAAATTGATGAAGGTAATGGTAATACTGGACGTGAAAATCAAGGCACTTATGGTATTCATTCTCACGTAAATTATAAAGAGAATGATGAAAAAGTACTTGAATATGAAAAGAAAAAAGCAGCAGGAACTAATACTGCTCAAGATGATTTGGAGATTAGAAAGCACTTATCTAAATCTAAAGCAACTGAAGGATGTTCTATTATGACTGCTCAAGATATTGCATGGGAATCTGAATTCATTAAAGATAATGGAGGTAAAATATATCAATTTAATGCAAATGGTACTTCAAGTTATAATAAGAATAATGATAAAAATATTGATATAGCACAAGCTAATAAAAATAATAAGGTTAATGTATAATGAGTTTATCTGTATTTTCACATGATATATCCATAAAATTACCTGACACTTTTATTGTCAGTATTAAATGGAATAAAACAGACAGTGACTACACTGTCTTAAGAAGTTGTACTCAGTTTCAACCTCCTGTTGTGAAATACAAAAAAGAAATTCAAAACTTTGGTAATAATGGATGGGCATTTGTAATTCCTGAATGGGAAGTAGATGATGTATCTTTTACTTTTAATGAAGATACAAATTTCTCTATATCTAAGTTATTATCACATGCTATGCAATACCTATTTGATTTCTCTGATGATAAATGGTATTATAAAGAAAATAATATCTATGAAATACTCGTAGATGTTTATGATAATAACTTTAATAAAATAATATATCGTTATACTTATAGATATTTGAAATTAGTCAAATATGAAAATTATCAATTAGACTATTCTAATGATGCACTTACATCACTTTCATTAACATTCTCATTTATGTATGCTAATGAACAAGCTTGTGATATTGATCCAAATAGTTCTAATGTTCCTGATATTACTGATACTACACAAAATGCAGCTCCAGCTACAAGTTTATCTCAAGACATTGCTCAAGATTATAATAAACCTGCAATGAAACCTGAAGATGCTAATTCAAATAAACAACAAGATCGTAGCAATCAGCAAACGTCTGAACAAGCTGCAGCTAAAACACTTGAATTTCAGAAAACTAAGATGGAACAAGACTCTAAGACTGAACAAGTTCAGACTCCTGCTGCAGATAAACAAGAAACAAATAATGACAAAGATATTGTATTAGATAATGTTGAATCTCAGAAATCTGAATCTAAACAGACTCCTAAGACTGAACAAGTTCAGACTCCTGCTGCAGATAAACAAGAAACAAATAATGACAAAGATATTGTATTAGATAATGTTGAATCTCAGAAATCTGAATCTAAACAGACTCCTAAGACTGAACAAGTTCAGACTCCTGCTGTTAAAGCACCCGAAAGTGATGACCAACAAATTGTATTGGATAATGTTAATAATAAGGCAAATGAAGGAGCAGGTGCAAAGAAAACTAAAGAAACCGCTGCTACAAATCCTGTAGATTTGAGTAAACTATCTGGTAATGATAGAATTGATGAACTTGCATATAGAATGATGAGAGGTCAATTAGATAATGGTAAACTTCGTTATGATAAGACTTATAAAGCAGGTTATACTGAATCTGAAAGAGCAGCTGCTCAAAGTATTGTCAATCAAAAGGATTGGGAAGGTCTTAAAAAACGTCATGATGCAAGAGTTGCAAATAAAGATACTCACTACTCAACTGCTGCAGAAACAGAAGTTGCTAAGACTGACTATACACCAAATAAAGATATAGCTCAATCAAGAAGTGCTGATATTGTATCTCCAGCATCTCAATCTACTGGTGGTCAATCTGCTGCTGACGCTGCTGCTAAGGCAAGACTTGCTGCTGAACAGAGAAATAAATCTCAAGATGTCGCAGTCAATACAAAACCTGTAGAAAAGAAACAAGAAGCTCAACCAAAACAAGAAACTACTAAAGTTGCTCATCCTGAACCACAGAAATCTGAAGAAAAGAAACAACCAAAACAAGAAGCAACACAAGTAGCTAAAGCTTCACCTAAAATTAGTGAAGAAAAACTTGAAAAAGCTGGTATTTCTAAAGCAAATAAAAATGAAAGAAAATATCGAGGCTTAACTTCTACACAGTGGGGTGAAATTGCAGCAAGAAAAGACTTACAAGATGGTCTAAGAAAAGATGGTAAAGGCGCTAATTATGATATATTATATGCAAATGGTGACATAGATAAAACTAAATTTGATAGCGGTTATAAGAGTTATATGGAGAAAAATAAAAAACCTACCTAATATAGCTCCAGAATATAAAATAATAGAGGATGATAGTTTTATCATCCTCTTCTTTATTTAAGCCCAGAAAGCGCTTTCTGCGCAACTAATCGTATGCTATATTACCTTCACCATCCATAGGGTCATCTAAGGTATTAATATTGTTATAAAAATCCAATCCAGAAATCTCTCTTGAGGCAATCTTCTTCTGTTCCTTTAAATCCATTCTAATTGAATTTGTCACTACCTGTGTAGTATATGCGAATGCTGATGAATTTGCCTCTGTATCATAACGGTTAATATATCTAAATAAAGTCATCAATGCATTCTGCTTAATATCATTAATATCTTCAGGGTCTTTACTTGCAACCAACTTGAATGATATTACACGACCATCAATAATCTTAATAAATGCTTCACAAAGATTTGCCTTTACAATATTGAATTCACTATCATATTTTCTTCTTGCTTCAGGAGTCCAAACTGAATAGTAATCTTTTCTTAGCTTATTAATATGCTTGACTTTATTTAAGATAAACTTCTTACAACGGTCATACTTATCTTTCTTAATCTTATTTGTGTTATATGAATTCTCTAATTTACTTAGATATTCTGCACACCATGACCCATCATCCTGATAATTCATTTCATTGTATTTACGAATTAACTCTCTCAAATAGGCATTATTAATATAACCATCTGACTTATCTACTTTTAATTTTTCTAAATCTACTTCACTCATAAAAATCCTCTCAATATGTTATTGTTTATTTCTAAGATAAAATATAAGAAAATAAAAACAAATCCACTTTCCATGGATTTGTTTTTTTCCAATATTTAATGTGCTTATTAAATTCTTGGATGTTTAACACTGCTTGTAGAAGGAGTATGAGCATTTGCTTGTGACTTTGCCTTTGCAATTTCCTTCTGAGTTTCAGTATTTTCATCTTTAATCATCTTATTAACAATTTCTTGTTCAATTTCTACTTCCATCCAAGGCCAATCATCTGTAATCTGTAAGTTTGCATACTTTGCAATACGTGTAATTAGTTCCAAAATTTCCTTAATAGAAGTATGTGTGAACATATTTTCATCAGCAACAATTAGCTTAACATCTGTGATTTCACCACATATAGGACATTTAACTTGTATTGTTTTATGCATACCACATTTCATGTTATCAATTGTATACTTTAATTTCACAAAGTCCATACCTTGTAAATTCATAATAAATCTTGCTTTATCTTGCAATGAGTTATCTGTATCAATATACAAAGCTAAATCTAAAAATTCATCATTCTCAACTAATCGTGCATCTTTCAAATCTTTAATAGTTGGATGCTTTAGTGGAATTGTTATATTTAATCCATCTAAGAAACATGTATCTGATTTAGATTTAATGTAATCAGTTTTAAATGAATTCAATTTAACTTCTTGTTCAATAGAATTTTTACATGTTGGACATTCTGGTATTTTTATTTGATAACCAGATGAACGAATAAATGTATTAGTTCTTAACCAGAATAACAAATATTCTCTATCTGCTAATAATATATCTTCAAATTTAAGATGTTTTAATTTAAGACATCTTTGTAATAATTCATTTGTAATAGTAATTGCATTTGATTTATTAAATGTAGCTAAATACTTTACATCACGAACTGTCATAGTTCTAATACGTATTTCAGTATTAGAATCATAATACTGTCCTAATGAAGGCAAATCATTAAATTCAATTTTCCAATAATTCATGGAGTACCTATCACTGATGCTACGGTTTTAACTTGACAAGATCCAGCTAATACACCACCTGATGAAGTTGGACCACCAATAACCATTGTACCAAATAAACTGCAAAATGCTTGAACTAAATACTTATCTAGCACATCATAAAATATACCTTGTTTATCTACATAAGTTTGAGGGTCTATCTTTTTTAATTCAGCCCAACAGTCTGCTCCTGCTTTTGCAAATACTGCTGTCACTGATCCCATAGTACTTGTAAACTTCAATATTTGTGGAGTCAAAATATATGGAACCAATATTTTACCTGCTTTGAAACCTAAACTAACTGATAAAGGTTGTTCTAATCTACCTCCAATTAAAGTAAACAATGCAATTACTGAAGTCATACCTGTGCATGCCGCTTGAACATCTATAGAAGTAAATATGACTGGTGTTAATACTTCACCACCAACACCTACCATTGGATATGAAGTAGTTCCTGGACCTACTACTTGACCAGACCAAGAGAATTGCACCATATCAAATAAATTACTAATAGCACACGTCATAGCATTTGCCATATCTATTTTCCAAGTGCTTTTTTCTAATTCTGGACTTGCTCCATCCATTGTAGGTTTCATATAAAACTTCAATAAATCTGGAACTGTCTTTTGCATTAGAAATCACCCCAGAAATCATTTGATTGATTATGCATGACCATATAATCTACTGGATATTCTTCAATTGGTCTATCATCTGAAGGTCGACATGTATCTAAGTCAATTTCAGGTTGCATTGTTGCATATACTGCCCAATACAATGCTGATACAGTATCATCATGATTACCTTTTGCTGCCTTAAATACATTACCTACATCTTGTTCTTCAAAACGTGACAATTCCTTAATCGTATCTGAGTCATGAACCTCTAAGAAATCATTATCCATCAATCTCTTCAATTCAAGACAAGCATCCAATTTAGAACGTTTTGTCGCCTTAGTTCCTAATGGTTTACCTGGTCCATCTGTAGAAATCAATTTATAATTCTCTAAATTATACCACAATTCTTCACAAACTTTCTTACCTGAATCTTGATTTTCAATAATATACCAAGCACCATTATATTTGTCAGACAAATATTTAATTTGTACTGCAAATGCTTCTGGACTTACTTCATTGTTTCTATAACAAGCTACTTCTTCCATCTTATTTCTTGATAAAATCTTAATAACTTGTATAGTTGAATAGTCACCTTGACATCCTGAACCTACATCACATCCCATTACATACATTACACCAGGAATTGGATCTTCAAAAATCTTAATATCATAATTGTGTTCATATCTAATTGGTTCTTTTTCTCTTAACTTTTCCAATGTTTCAGCATTGATTAAGGTCTGTGAAGAACCTAAGAATGAACAGTTGTGGTTAATCAATCCGTTTGTAGTTTGATAATACTCACCATCTACATTCAATGGTGTATACACTCTACCAATACCAAAATAATCTACAAATAAAACATGTGATTTACCAAATTCTTCATTATATAGAATATCACCTGGTTGTAAATCTCCAGCCATCATTTCAGGTTTTGTAATTCCTTTAAATACATGGTCTGGTGTACATTTAATTACGCAATTATCACATTGAACTTCCAAAATAGGTGATAACTTACAAATAATTCTCTCAAAGTTTTTCCATTCTTCGCCACATTTTATTAACATAGTTTACCTCTCATAGTTTACCTCTTTATGTAGTTTTATTTTTAAAATTTTTTAAATAATTTTTTCCATATTTCTTTTTTATATAATATAATATATTTCTTATTTCATTCTTTTTTAAAATTTTAACATTATTATTTATCATGCATTTGTATTTTTCCATATATGCATTTTTATAATTTTCATTTAAATTATATGGATTTATGAAATTTCCATTATTATCAAAAAAATGATCACCTTTAATTTCAATTATTTCATCATTTATTTTAAAATCTGGAAAATAATAATGTATATTATCATTTACAATATATTCAAATTTTATATTTGGTTGATATTCAAAATCTATATTATGATCTTTTAAATATATGTAATAAGCTAATTCCCAACTACTATCAAATTTTATGTTTTCGTAAGTATATTTACTACGACTTTTTATAAAAATATCATGATTTTGAGATGGAAAATATGTACCATATTTTTCTAAACATGTTTGTTTACCTTTTAATTGTACATTTTCTAATTTATAAGGATTGTCTACTCCATATTTTTCTAAACATGTTAATTTTCTTTTTTCATTATATTGTTCTATATTTTTTAAAAATAATTCAGAACCTAAAAAAGTTTCATTATTATACTTTTCTAAACATGTTTGCCTTGATTTATCTTTAAAAGTATCATTTTGCATTGGATTTTTAACATTATATTTTTCTATACATGTCTGTTTAAATTTTTCTTTAAATTCATCAGTTTGTGCAAAATTTTCTTTTCCATACTTTTCTATACAAGTTTGTTTAAATTTATTATAAATTTCTGTATATTGTGCTGGAGCATCTACACCATATCGTTCTTGACATGTATTTTTAAATTTTTCTTTAAAATTTATTGATTTTGAATAATGATCTACACCATATTTTTCTAAACAAGTTTGTTTAGTTTTTTCTATATTATTTTCACTTTGAAATGAATATTCTACACCATATTTTTCTAAACATGTTTTTCTACTGTTTTCTTTAAAATTTTCTGATTGCGATGCATATTCAACACCATATTTTTCTAAACAAGTTTGTTTAGATTTTTCTTTCATTGATTCTAATTTATTTGTACTTGTCACACCATATTTTTTTAAACATGTTTCTTTATATTTTTCTTTAGTTTCATTTGATATTCTTGAACATTTATTACAACAAAATCTTTTATATCCTTTTAATATAGAATCAAAATTTGTATTTTTTCCACATACATGACATATTCCATCATTGTCTGATTTTAAATATAAATCATAATAATCTTTTATTTTTAATTTATGTTCATTTCTTATATGTGAAGCAAATGATTTAGCATTTTTATAAGAATTATTACATATTTTACAAATTATAAATAAATTATCAGACATAAAACCTCATATATGTTTGTTAGTACTATATTACCACTTTTTCTATAGTACTATTATATTTATATAAAAGTGAAAGGAAGGATTCGTATTTTGTGGCAAAAAACTGCTGAACTTAGAGGACATAATGAAGTCATCGAAATGACTCAAGATGAAATGCAAGAATATATTAAATGTGCAACTGATATATTTCATTTCTCTAAGTATTTCTATATTTTAACAGGTGAAGGTGAACGTCCAATCGAATTAAGAGAATATCAAGTTAGATTGGTAAAAATGTTGACAGGTAAGTACTATTTCAAAAATGAAGATGGTACTGATGTAGTAAATGCTAATGGTGAAAAGTCTGAACGTAATAACCGTATCATTATGATGGGACGTCAGACAGGTAAAACAACACTAGCTACTCTTTATATTTTGTGGTATGCTCTATTCAATAAAGACAAAACAATTGCTGTTCTAGCAAACAAGGAATCACAAGCATTGGAAATTATGCTTCGTATTCGTTCTGCTATTTTAAAACTTCCTCTATGGTTACAACAAGGTATCAATCCTGATAGAGGTGGTTGGTCAAAAGGTACAATAGGATTTGATAATGGTAGTAAGATATTCGCTGCTGCATCTTCATCATCTTCTATTCGTGGTAAATCTGTTGACTTCATGCTAGTGGACGAATTTGCATTCTTACCTGAAAATGATGCCAATGACTTCATGATGTCTGTTTTTCCTACTCAGTCTTCTCGTAAAGAATCAAGACTAATTCTAATCTCAACACCTCATGGTATGAACCACTTCTATAAGATTTGGCAAAAAGCTATTGCAGGTCTAAATACTTTCGTTCCAGCTAAAGTACAATGGAATGAAGTAGAAGGAAGAGATGAAGATTGGAAAAATAGAATGATACGTGACGTTGGTCCTCAATTCTTCGCTCAAGAATACGCATGCCTATTTGGTGATGAAAAAGTCACTATAAAAGATGATAATAATGTCATAATAGATATAGATTTAAAGACTTTATTAACATATTTTCAATAAAATAGCCCCATTATTTTTTGTATAAGAAACTAAAACATATAAATATAATATGGAAGATAAGATTATATGTAGAATATGTGGAGAAAAGTTTGATAAAATGTTGCAATTTACTACACATTTGCAACATTATCATAAAGAATATACAACAAAAACTTATTATGATAAGTTTTTAAACAATAATGAAGGTTATTGTAAGATTTGTAATAAACCTACAAAATTCATTAGTTTAGGAAAAGGATATAATGTATATTGTTGCAAAAAATGTGCTTGGAAAGATACAGATATTCTTAAAAAACGTTCAGAAACCATTAGTTTAAAAACACCTGAAGAATTATTAAATTGGAGATTAAAGAATATTGAGTCTCATAAAAATAAATTAACAGGTAAATACATATCTGAAAAAGAAGCAAAATTACGACAACAAGCATCTGAAAAGTCATTTAAAGAATATTTCACAAAATGTAATTGTGAATTCTTAAAATATGATTATGAAAATAAACGTTCTGTAACATTTAAATGTAATATATGTGGTAATGAAACTACTTATGTTAGATCTCTTATTGATAGAATGGCTAGAAATAAAGATTATAGTATTTGTCATTTTTGTCATAACCATAAATCTATAAGTTATCCAGAAAAAGAACTTAAAAATTATATAAAAAGTTTAAATCCTGGAAATATAATTTTAAATGATAGAAGTCTTTTAAATGGAAAAGAATTAGATATTGTTTTAAAAGACAAAAAAATAGCAATAGAAATGGATGGATTATATTGGCATAATGAAAATAAAGTTAATTCAACATATCATTTAGAAAAAACAGAAGAATGTGAAAAGAAAGGCTATCAACTTATTCATATTTTTGAAGATGAATGGAATCAAAAGAAAGATATAGTTAAAAGTAGAATTGCTGGATTACTTGGAATGAATACTACTATTGGAGCAAGAAAGACTATTTGCAAAGAAATAGATTCAAAAACATCTAAATTATTTTTAGAAGAAAATCACATACAAGGAAATTGTATGAGTAAATGGAAATATGGATTATATAATGAAAATGAGTTAGTTGCTGTTATGACTTTTGGATATTCAAGATTTAAAAAAGGAGAAATAGAATTATTAAGATATGCTAGTAAGAAAGGAATTAATATAATTGGTGGTGCAGGAAAACTTTTATCTAAATTCATTAAAAATCATAATGTGAAAAATATCGTATCGTATGCTGATAGAAGATGGTCAACTGGAAATCTATATAAAAAATTGGGTTTCATTCTTGAAAGAAAAACTTCTCCATCATATTTTTACATAATCAATCATGAAAGAAGAAATAGATTTGAATTTCAAAAACATAAATTAGTTGCAAAAGGAAATAATCCAAATTTATCAGAACATGAAATTATGAAAAATTTAGGTTATCCTAGAATATATGATTGTGGTTCTTTAAGATTTGTGTACACATTAAATTAAAAATAATATAATAACAGGATTTATTAAAAAGAGAGTCATTCGACTCTCTTTTATTTTATTAACCCATTGGATTACCTTGTGCATTTGATGTCACATAGAAACCATTTACATATTTGTCATTTGCGAATGCTTCAAATGTCACAGTTTCATTCTGACTTATTTTTATTTGTGTGACTTTGTGATTTATACTTTCAGAGTCACCATTATATTGAATTACATCAGTACATCTTCTAGTAGATTGTTCATAGATTTCATTGTTTGCAACTAAGATCTTCATATAATCTTGTGCACTCTGAACTCTACCTGATTTAGTCATATAATAAATCTTTAATTCACAAGGAGCTTTACCCATATATCTACATGCTTTATTAGGTTCAGTATAATATGGATAACCCTTGAAATATAATTCTACATAACATGCAACTGTATTATTATGATTATTATATTTGAATATTCCAAAGTCACTAAATATGATTTTAATCTTTCTAGAATTTTGATTATCATATAATGCATTAGAAATATCAGTTAATTCTTTTGTATTATTAAATAATGGATCTTTATGACCAGGACCAACTGTACTATGACTGAATACATGTTCTTCTGTAGTTCCTTTACCTGTACCACTAACGAGCACAGTTGGTCCAACATTAAATATACTATCAAATCTTTGCTTAGGTGTCATTGAAGTCCAATATTTCTTTAATGCATCAGATGAAGTATCATAATCAGATACATAGAAATAACCATCTGTAGTGTCATCAACTGGATCCTGGAAATCTACATAGATAATAGTTTCAGAATCTTTCTTCAAATCATCTGCATACATTTCACCGATAATCTTATCATTACCATCTCTGAACTGTATACCAGTTGGATCAAGTGTGACTGACATACCGTATGCATTTGAACGAGCACCATTGTTTCTATCATAACCATCATCACAGTTACGTAGAATCATCTTACCTTGGTGAGCATAGAATTCAAGAGCATTTTCCAACTTAGATGAAGCACGAACATTCTGAATAGTTCCATTCATAGTTTCAATTGTCTTCAATTCAGATACACTATATTCTTTTTCATTCTGAATATAAGAATCACCATCAAAGTGGCCACAACCGTAAATCAAATCAGCTGCGCAATCACGGTTATACTTACCCATGATAACCTGATGAGCCTTACCAGAAGCCTTAGAATATTCAGCACCAATAAATGTGACGTTTTCACCACCAATTAACTTGTTATGGTGACCACCCAAGATTACTGAGTTCTGAGGTTTGATAGAGTCTTCCATTACAGACTTATTCTGATTCTTGAATGCCTGATATGGAGAATATGTGACACTTGCTGTATAGTGTTCAGATGGGATATATTCTGACAAGTTCAATTCAGAACCATAAGTGTTAATAAATTGAGTTCTCAATCTCAACATATCTGCTGGACGACCATGTGTAGAAATAGATTCTGCACCTTCACGGAATGAAGTACCAGATAGACCTGAACCACCAGAATATTCACCTGCTAGAACTGAATCAAGAATACCTGTATTACGTTCAGAAATTATCCAAGATGTACCATTCAATCCTAATTCTTCATCAGAATAATCAGAGTGACCATCTACCTTAGAATAGATAGAGTTCAATAGTCTTACTTCTCTTGCGTTATATAACTTAGAACCATCTGAACCAACGATTGAAGATCCCTTAACACGAACTGGTCCTGGGTCTACAACACTATCATTAGAACGTAGTCCATAAGTATCAATAATCATGTTATCTGAACAACCAAATAGAGTTGCATAAGATGCATTCATAATATAGTTGTTGTTAGACTGATTATCAGATGCTAGAGGTCTTTCAACACCAGAAATCTGAGTTGAACTATTTGGATATAGACCGAAGAAACGTGCACCAATTGCAACGTTATTCTGTGCTGAATAACCTGAGAACTTGAATGCATTATAAACTCTATTATTTGAGGTTGCTTGCATCCATGCATAGTTTGTACTATCAATCAAATCTCTATTTGCTGCTCTTGCAGAAATATTATTTGCAAAGTTAAATACGTTATATCTAGAATCCCAAGTAATGTTTGCTTGGTTTGTATTCATCAAGAAGTTTTCAGAACAGTTCTGGTCAATTACGTTTTCATTTGCACGAATTAACATGTTCTGCATTGTATTTCCACTCAATGCATTATCTCTTGCATTAAATAGAATATTCTGCTTAGCATTACCAAATGCAGAGTTAGTATATGCACAAATCAATGTATTATCAGATGCATTATCACCAATATGGTTAGCATAACCATTAATCATTGTCAATGCATCTACTGCTGACAAATTGTTTCTCTTAGAATTCAAGATAAATGCATTATGAAGACCATTTGTCAATAGGTTTTCATCAGAATTTATCAATGTATTATTTGCAACACCATAACTTGCTCTGTTTCTATTAGAGTTAATATACATGTTATTGTTCATAGAAGCACCTTCTACGAAGGAGTTTCCATGAGACTTAAATAATATGTTTGGTTCACCATATCCTGGTTGAGTAGCACTATTATCAAATGAGAATAAGAATCTATCCTTTGAATATTGATTCTTAAAGTTATCTCTACCGAATATATCAACTGCTACTAAATCATTTTCTGGTAAGTGACCTAAAATAAATGTAGGTGACTCTGGTGATGCATCCTTTCCTAATAGAGAATATGGAGATACACCAATACCATTTAACTGCATACCTGCACAGTATGCTTCAATATCTTCTTTCAAAGATGATGTTGCTTTGACAGTAGTCAACAGATATTGAGGAATATATTTTCCACCATCTTCTGGATATTTGTTAATACCATGAAATAGAGCTGCAGCATTAAATTGGTTTTCTGCATCATCAGCATCAATACAGTCAGCTGCAACAATTGACTTATCAATTGCAATTGAACCATCTTGGTCTAATTGTAATTCATCTAATACAGGTTTATCATAACCTATAGCTACACCACCTCTAATAGTCTTTAAACCATTATTGATTAAGTATAACTTCTGAGCAGTTCCAGATACGGCAGATGGAATATCAAATGACCATTTTCCTTCATTTATTTGTTTTGGAGAAATATCTTCTTCGTCTTTATCTTCTCTGACAGTAAATCTTAATTGTGTTTGGAAAGATACGTATTTATTCTGATTTGCCAAAATCTGAACACCACCATCATAAATACCAGTTGATTTTTCAACCTTACCATCAAACTGTGCAAATGCTACAATAGAAGCTTTTTGAACTTCATTTACATTAAATGTTGCATCATCAGTTTCAGCATATTGCTTACCAATTAAAGCAATATGAGAAAAAGCCAAATCCTTTGTTATATTACATGACAAATAAGTTCTATCAAAGTTGAATCTATATAGACCATAAGGAACTGTACTACCATCTTCTTGTTTCTTCAACATGAATTCATTTGTTGGAACATAATACATTCCAAACAAATTTTCTGAATAGTTTTCTAGTGCTTCTGTATATTGTTCTTCATTTATAGGTGCAACTGAGTTAGGACTTTTAATCTTATATGATACGTTCTTTAAAACGAAAGAAATGTTATCTTTTAATAGTGTTTTATCTTGTAAAACATCCATAATAGATAATTTCTTATCTTTAGCTATACTGTCAATATAATGAACATATCCTGAAAATCCTTTAAATGTTTTCTTATTGACAACAAATTCTTCATCGTCAGAAATAAAAGGCAAACCTTGGACGAACATATATCCAAGGATAGCAAATTTAATACCACCTTCTTGTGATATTAAAAGATGTCTACCTTCATTTGTGAACACGAATTCACTTTTAACAATTTTGTATTTATCTGTATCTGCCATATAATTCCTCTAATTTATTTATACAGATTAAAACTTACCAACCACCAAATGGATCAATATCTGTTCTTTGATCGACCGGTACTTTTGGAACATATTGAACATGAGAATTCACATTATCCATTGGTTTTCCACTTTGTGTTCCATCAACTGTATCTTGTTCAATAGTTTTGTTTATTGACAACATATCAGATGATGCATCAACTACACTAGTCTTATTGTGGGTTTCTGTCTTTGTATCTAAATTAAATGTTTCACCTAATTCTGCATAACTTCTGAAGTCATCCATGTTATCTGTATTTACATTATCTACATCTACAAATTCATGATTATTTCTCCAGACTCTTAATGAGAATTGATATGTTATTGGTGCACCCAAAAAGGTACTACCTTCCGCAAATTTCTTTACATTTATAACTTCATAATATATTCCATTATAATACATGTATATTATATCACCAATTTTTGGAATATATGATGGATATTTTACTGATTTATCATCATAGTCAATCTGTGATGCTTCATCAAAATGTGCAATACTGCACATACATGTTATGATTTCTGTATATACCATTCCTTGCAATTCATATTGTTTTTGCATACTTGGCATACTTTCTGCATACATGTTTATTTCAAATCTTCTAACTATATTTTCTAATGGGTCTTCTCCCATTAAAGGGTCTCTCTTTAAGTTCATTTCTTTAATAAAATATTGAACTTTGAAACCATAAGTATTATAAGCTTCAGCAGTTAAGCTATTTAATAGTGCAACTTCACTACCATAACAATCTGAGGTACTATCAAAATATCTCTCTTTGGTCCAGTCAGTGTTTTCTACACTACATGCACCACCAAATATCTTTGCCATTTCTGAAGCGTAATCTGTCATATTATATTTATTTTTATTAAAAAAGAGCCGCTTAACGACTCTTTTGAACTATCTCTAATATCTTCATTTTTGCATCTTCAGGAGATTTATAATGAACGAATATTCCTTTTTTCTTTTCCCATGCAACTCCATTCTTTCCAAAGTCATCTATCAAAATTGAGTCTTTATTTGCATAGATTTCTTTACCAGTACCACGACTATTTGTCACACCAAATGGAACTATAATAGTATGATGCAAATCTATATTAGTATGTTTCTTCAACCAATTTATCTTACCAATCTTACCATCTTCATAAGCAACTGCTGATAAAATATACAACTCTATATCTTCTTCTTTACAAAATCTATCTAACCATTTATAAAATGATTCACCAGATTCTGTCCATGGACACTCTTCCCAGAATTCCGGACCTGCTTCATGAATGATAGGCCAATTGACCTTAGTTCCTTTAATACATTTATAATCTTCACATTGTTTTCTAAAGTCAACAATTACTCCATCCATGTCACAATATATAGTTGTTATCATAATTCCTCCATTATTATTTATATTGGTCGAAATTCGATTTAATTAAACCACCAGGATGTTCATCTGTTGAATTTGTTAATGCTTGTATTTGTTCAACTGTTAAAGTATGTAATTCCATTACATTTGCTTTCAAAGCCAATTCATGTCTTAACATTTCACATATTGCGTATGCATCAATCAAGTCACTTGTTGGTGCATTACCTTTCTTATCATCAACTACAACTGGTAAATCACTTATATCAAACTTAACACCTTTATATGCTTTATATGTTTGATATGGGCGAATTTTTCCGGCATTACCTTTACCAGTAAAAAACTTCTTATGTGTTCCAGGAGGATAAAATCTTAACTTCTTTCCTTCTCTAAATAAACTCATTTTGATATTTCCTTCAAATTCTGCCAATGAAAATATCATTCCTTGCGCACCAGATTTACCCATAGCATATTCTTCAACTGCTACTATATCACAATCTTTACACCATTTTAAAATATAATCACAAAAGAATTGGTATCTTTGATATGTGCAACTATAATCTTTTACATTATAGTAAATCATATCAGGACTCAATTTCTGTTGTTTTAATGTGGTGACAAATCCATGACGTTCTATATTAACTACATTGAATTTGTCATCTAATTCCATAATAACAATTCCACTCGACGAAATTGAAAGGTCCATTCCGGCTATTTTCATAATCACCTCACTATATACAAATTACAAAATTAAATGTTAATTATTTCAACGAATTTCTTAATTTTTTTCAACATTTCTTTAAATTTTTCTACAAGTTGCTGATTATCTAAGATAGCTTGTGTAAATTCATCAAATGTTTTTACTCTTGTATTACTTTCTGAAACAAGCTTAATACTTGCTACATGTTCACTAATTGAATTATTAACATATAATTCTTCAACAGCTAAGAATAATACCAATCCTTTTGGACCTTGACGGAAACTCATTCTTCCTAGTTTATAATTATCATAGATTAAATCTGCACCCTTTTGGAATGTATTATATGATTTAAATGTACCTGGTTTTAACATGCGTCCACCATAGTCTAATTCAATATTATTTTGATCACAAAATTCTTTTAATTGTTTAATTAAAGCTAATTCTTGTTTGTGTGTGCTTGTTCATTTATATACATAAAAATCTCCTTATATTATTTATGCATAAGAAAAACCGTTAACTCTAGTTAACGGTTAAAATAATATGTAAAGAGATGAATTATATTATTTTTCAAGTTTCTTTGAAATTGCATCCATACGGACCTGTTTCTTATATTCTTCTATATGATTTCTAATCTTCATTTTTAATGCACTAAAAATGAATGGTTCTAACTTATCGAAACGATCTTCGTATAGTTTACCAATGATATAATCACTATCTTCATCTAGAGGCTGACCTTTCTTATGATAGAAGTTGAAGTTTTCAGACTTGGTTTCATCTGCTGGTGCTTCTTCTGATGATTCACCTTCGCCTCCTTCTTTGGATTCGCCTTCACCACCTTCAGAACCTTCTCCTTCACTACCTTCTGATTCACCACCTTCTGTAGATTCTCCTTCTCCACCTTCTTCTCCTCCTTCAGGTGCCTCTTCTGCAGGTGCCTCTTCTCCACCTTCCTCAGAACCAAAATCATCCATAGCAGCGTCATCACCACCTTCTGCAGGTGCCTCTTTTCCACCTTCATCACCAGTCTCAGCATTCATCGTATCAATCTTATCTGTCAATGCCTGAACTGCTGTTGTAAGAGTAGTTAAAACGTCCTTTAATTCAGTAGTATCTTCTGCTTCTTTCTCTACTCCATCATCCGTCTGTGCTTCTGCTTCATCTTCACCTTCTCCGAAGTCATCCATGTTTTCACCTGAATTATCTCCACCTTCTTCTGAAGCATCTCCCTCTTCTGGAGCATCTCCTTCTGTTGAGTCAGTTTCTGGCTGTTCATCACCACCTTCAACATCATCTTCTGATGGTTCTTCTGATAAATCTTTTTCTTCTTCAGATGCTACATCTTCAGATGGAACATCTGCGGTTTCTAAATCATCATTACCGTCTAAGAAGCCTTCATCCAACTTTCCATGACGTCTTTTCCATTCTTCAAATTTCTTTTGTTCTAAATTCATAACGATTTTCCTCTTTACCTATATTTTATTTATATAACTTGCGTTTAGATGTTATTTTTGAATACTTCATACTCTGGGGAATTATATAATTCGTCTAATTTAGCATCTAATTCTAAAGCCTTTGTAAATGAATCTGTTGAATTACATACGACTTTCTTAAAATCTGAAAAGTAATTTGCAAATAATACTTTGTAGTTATTTGACATCTTAAACAAATCCATTATTGGAAAAGGTTTAACTTCTTTTAATTCATTTAAACCTTTCTTTGGAACGTCTTTCATTGCCTTTTCAGTGACTTTAATGGCGTTCTTTAAAATTTCATCTTTCTTTGCTTCTTCTTTACCTAGTTTTAATAAACGAGGAATAACAAGCAACCAAATAAATGGATTTCCTTCCATTTTTGAAAAATTATCATTTTTCTTTTCGTTTTCTTTTAAAAATTTTCTAAATGATTGCATATTTAATCCTTATCATATTTAGCAGCAATTCTTTCAAGTGCAATTGCAATAGTATTTAATGTTGCTTTTATTTCCTTTATATCAGACTTTACATCAATCTGTTCATTCTTGATATACTCAATATCTTTATCTTGTAGCTCATTCTGCACTTGTAATTCTTGAATAATTGTTCTCTGTACATCTACAGTTTCTTCTAGATTATCGATTTTTTCTTTATGTGACTTGCATTTAGCTACAAGATCAGCATTTTCTTTATCACGCTTTTCTGCGGTGCCTTTACGTTCATACTTGATTACTAAGTATACAATAACAATTGCTAGCAATGCTACAATTGTTAAAGGATTTCCTGTTGCGATGATTTTTAAAGCCTGTTCCATATCCTAACCTATATTATTTATAACTATCGTAATTTAACCATTATTTGGTTGTTTATCATTTTCCACAAAATAATAATTAGTTATTTTTTGATTAAGCAGTTTTAGCTGTTCAGCAATATCTGCATTATCTTTATATTTGTCAGTTATGATATTTAATATAAGTTCTATGGACTGCCACAATTCTACAATTGCAGCTTTTTGTCTTGAAGTTTCTTCTGATAGATTTGTATAAGATTCTTGTAATAGATTTACAGCACTTGTTTTTGCGAACCATTCATGTTCAGGAACACATGGTTTTCCACCGTATTTTATATTTTCAACAGTATGCATTGGACGACCATTATCTAAGTAATATAGTAATTGTGTCACTGTACTATTGAAACTTAATGGATTTTCTGATGAACCATCTCCTACTAGTGAATATGGACTATCGTCATAATCGACAATTACTCTATTTTCATGTGCAGATAATTCTTCAATCTTATCTACTGTCCATACAGAGAATGCTGATACATATCCTGATAATTCTGGAAGACCAGAAATTTCATTCCACATTGCACTATTTTCATATACTGTTTCATAGCATGAATTCCATAAAGTAGCACTATATGGTAAATCCATTCCACTTATTGAAGATAATGGACTTAAATCCAATCCTGATAAAGCAGATACTGCACTGATATTATTCCAATTATCAATATCTTGCTGAGTCACACATACACAGTCATCTGGATGTGGTGGAGGACAACAACCCCAAGGACCAACTGATGCTGGTTCTGTATCATTCCATCCATGCCAACCTGCTGGCCATTGAGGCCAATATGGCCAATATCTTGGATATGCACCATCTTTATGTGGTGGAGGATAATGAGGATGTAATTCAAAATCTTCTTTGTTCATATCTTATTTATAATATAAAAAAGAGGCGCTTTTTTGCACCTCTTATAAAATTATTTAATTTATATTAAACGTACTTTGCAGCGATGTCCTGATAGATTTCCTGACGTGTCTTCTGACGAGGCTTATCTTCAGTTGCTGGAGCTGGTGTTGCTGCAGGAGCTGGTTCTCCTTCTGGCTTAACAGGCTCTCTCATACGTCTACGACCTGGAAAATTAGGTTCATCTCCACCTTGAACTGGAGCTGGACGTTCTAGACGCTGACGACGTGTTGCAAACGAATCATCTTCACTTGGACGTGGACGACGTCTTACTGGAGGAACATCATCAAAATCATCCTGTTCTACTGGACGAGATCTACGACGAACAGGTGGTTCGAATTCATCACGAACACGTGGTGGATGTTCATTATAAGTATCATTAAAATCATCTGCTGCACGTCTACGAATACGTGGTTCAACATCATCCTGATAACGTCTACGTGTTGGTACAGTGTCAAAATCATCTGAATTATCACTGACACCATCATTTGGCTTTACGTAAGAATATCCAGCATCCTTTACAATACGCTTTGCGCGAATCAAATTCATACGATCTTCACGTTCATAGTCGTAATCACGTGCTGGCTTCTTGATTGTATAACCATTCTGACGAACGATTCTTTTTGCTCTTAAAATATCATTTATATTATCCATAATTTATTCACCTCATTTTAAGTTGTTTAAAATAGTTAGTATTTGCGAACAATATTTTGTTCATTATACATATTATTTATAGTACTCCAAATCTGCTTACAGCGAACTGCTAATCCTGAATTTGGATCTTCTGAAATTCTTATTGAAGCTTCTGTCTGATTTATTAACTCACCAGTATCAGGATCAACAATAGTTTCATCATTACTAATATCTGAACCATCAGTCATATAATCAATAATTGAAGTATTTTTTGGAAGATTATCTAACAAAATATAATCACATCCATCTTTGACGTATACATTACCTTCATCATCAATAAATGTATGACTTAAGATCCAAGATCTGCTATATTTATTACCCGAACTTTTTTGATTTAGTCCGATATAAACTGTCTTACTTGGCTTAGCTTTCAATGATGTAGTCTTCTTGGTCTTTTTTTCATAAAAAGCATTTACAATAGTATCACTATTTGTTAAATACTTCTTATACATTTTCTTTGATGTCCATTGGCCAGTCTTTATACCATTTACTGAAGATACTGTTGAATTCCATGTATTCTTATTATCTCTTCCAGACGCTTGACCAGGGAATACATGAGCAGAATTTTCATATCCTTTAAATCCAACCTTTACTTCAGTAGGATTAACCATAATCTGATTTAATTGGTCTATATTATCTATAACATCTTGACAAATGGCCTTCATTGATTCAATGGTTGAAATAATAGAAGCCTTAAATTCTGGATCTAATTTGTAAGCATCTCCGACTTGAATTAAATGAACTGATGCTAACACATCATTAAAGAAGTTCTGTGCAGTAGAAATTTCTGCACAAGGATTCAAATCAATATTTATTTCACTATCAATTTCAGAGAAATTTGTACCAAATGCACAGTTAAAGAATCTAATCAATGCATTCAAGAAATCACATAAACCTTGATCCATGACTATATGAAGATATGTGTCTAATTGACCATTCAATATCTTCAAATTCTTTCCTAATAATTTATTATAATTAATAGCACTTAGTTTAAAAGTCTTTAATGATAGTTTAATAGCATCAATAGAGAATTCAATACCAAATGAACTATTACAGATAATATCTCTGAACTTAGTATAGTCACCAATTAAATCACTTAAATGATCTGCTATATTTTTCTGAGATTCACTTACACATTGATTTAATACATTCTTTTTAATTGATTTATAGAATGCAGAACCGCTATCTAATAGTTCTTGCAATAGAGCCAAACATTTCCACATATCATCACAAAGAATAGGAATTTTTCCTGGACCATCTATCAATAACGGTTTTATATTTTTACGAATATTTTCTATAGACTGATTAATCTTTTTAACTACATCAGAAATAGTTAAGCGGATGACATTCTTTATGCCATCTGCAACCTTGATCAATTTCTTGATATATTCCTTACATATCTTTTCAATCTTTTCAATTGCTTTCTTTAGCTTCTGAAAACTTGAATATATGTAATCACATAATACGTCAGTTAAACCCATTAAACACTCACTATACTTGCTTTAACACTATTCAATGAAATAGCTCCAGTTTTTGCAATTGGTACAGATTGAACACTTTGCATTGCATTAGCTATTCCATCTGGAATACCTGCAGCACCTTCATTAGGATTGTCTTTAGTCCAGAAATCATAGTGATATGAAAGATTGCATTTAATCATTTCTTCACCTTCATAAGACATTTGACCCATTTCAAAATTTGTTAGAATACAATTTATATATGTATATGTTGTGGTAGGCTGTAATTTTCTATCTCTCATTGTCAATTTAATAGTATCAAAAGTCATATCACGTTCAACGTGTGGAAATGCCATTCTATTCTGCTGTAAACGTGCAAGGAAATTATAGATACCTTGATTTTCATCTTCTACACGAACATAGAATTCTAGTGTAGTATCACCAGAATACTTACGATTTATTGGATATGAACGTTCTGTACCTAAAAACATTTGAGTCACATATTGTGTTTCATATTTAGGTAATTCAATACTAATAGGCACCAAATTCTTAATTTGTTCATACATATCTTCTCCATGACGAGAAAGGAAAGCTATATCAAATAACCATCCTGGCTGTGGATCAGATAAAATCTCCATTCCAATTGCACCATTTTCCCAAATTGAATTCATACTATGCCATTACTCCAGCTAAATCATTTGTTATAGTTTGTGTTGGATTTGTCACTTTCATATAATCAAATGAGAATGTTGCACTTAATTTCATAACTTCATCTGAAGTATAATTAAATTCTGTTTCTCCAATTTGCATTAGCTTACAATTATAAAATGTAATTATCTTAGATACAAAATTATCAGCACAATCTAAACCATATTCATAATTATCATTTGGCTTTAAAATCTTTATTACAATTTTATTATCACCATTTTGATAACGATATATAGGATTTGTTGTTTCAGATTTACCACCTTCAGGCCAATCCTGATTCATTACAGTTCTATTCCATAAAGCTTGCAATGCTTGTGTAACATCCAAATCCTCATTTTCATTGAAATCGATAGTCAATTGATCTGCATTATCAGAACGAGCAAGATGCATAAAAGTAACACCACCAAAATATGTTGGTACTACACTTGCCTTACGTTCAGCAATCTTTCCTGAAATTGCTGCCTTATGTAATAAAGTTTGCGCATATTCTGGTAAATCAGAATATTGATTCCAAACAACCTCAAATGCCCATAATGGCTGAGGAGGTTTTTCATAGAAATCATTTGACCAAATTGATTGTATTCCCATATTTTATTTATAATAGTATATCAATAGCATTATCTTGAGGATCTACATTACTATATTCTGATTCATGCATGATAACTAATTTTGCAGAATCTACATAATTCTTTGTCTTAAATATCTTTATTGATTTATTGTAATGTTCTTTCATAAATGGTATCATCTTAGTTTCCATTCTCCAAATATAATTTGAATATTCTTTTGGACGACATGCATACATCTTACATTCACTTATCATTAAAATCTTAAATGAATTTGGATTTGCAATAATATAACGATAAAATGCATCAACTAAATCTGGATAGAATAATGTTGTCCAATCATCCATTACTAATATACCATTTGGAGACAAATACTTATCTGCCAATTTTAAATCTTCATATACATTATATCCACTATGACCAGCATCTATATGTAAAAATCTTGCTTTGTTTCTAAATTCTGTTGTTGCTCCACCTTCTGATGTATATCTTGTCGTATATAAGTATTCAGTCATACAATCTAACAAATTTACATAATTCAATGATATTTTTGATGTTTTCTTAACTGCGTTCATCACTGATGTTTTCATCCCTTCTAAAGATAAAGAACAATCTACACCTAATATATGTTCTCCAACTTTTTGATGCTGTGCCAATTTACATAAACTCTTTCCTTTATATACTCCAAATTCTACCAAATGTCCAAATAAATTTTCTTCATTCTGTAATGTTAAAATCCAATCCCAAATATATTGGTCTAATGGCTGAAAGAAACCTTCTACTGTATCTATTTTTTCATTTATATCTTTAAAGTCCATAATCTACCTTTTAATTTTATTCTTAAAATATAAAAAAGTCTAAGACTTTTGATCTTAGACTTTAATAAATTATTTCTAATTTTCTTAGCCTTCTTCGACAACCATTGATTTGTCCTTTTCAATAAAGATCTTAACATCAATGAATTCGATTGCTTCTGCAGGTAGAATCTTAATAGAAACATTCATAATATGTGGATCATCCTTATCTTCTGTTACTGAAGTTGCATAAGCTAGAATACCTTCACCAGCCTTTACTCTGTTCAAGAAGGAATCAATTACGTTCTTTGCTGAAGCACGAGTATTTGGTGTATTCTGCTGGAATAGATATGGTTCCAATGAATACTTCAAGTTCTTTTCAATGAAGTTCAAGCATCTACGAACGTTAATTCTATTCAATGAAGAATTCTTCTTCAATGCAGTCTTCTGACCATATAGACATTCACCATAAGCTGGACCACAATTCTTTGATGTATTGATATTGTTAATATACAATTCACCAACTTCATTATCGGTTAGCTTCTTTAACTGACCATGTGTATATGTAATTTGACCTCTCTGAACACCTGCTGGAGCCATCCATGTTGCAACATAGTTATCACAGTATGCCATTACACATGCACCTGCAACTGACTTAGGTAGATAAATCCATGCACCAATATCACTGTTGTAGTATTTATCATAACCTGCATACATTGCCACATAAGTACCATTATTGAATGAGAACTGCTTACCATCTGCTACCATCTGTTTTACAGTCTTATCATCCTTAGCAGTGACCTGAATTACACCAATATCCATTGTTCTGTCAGCTGCAATCTGACCGATTGTTCTCTGGTGAGCAATATACTTCTGAGCTCTTGCACCAAAAGATTCAATTGCTTCACAGTTGAATAGAATATCAATATCTGCTAGGTTAACATCACGATATAATGATAATGCTGCAGACTTTTCCTTGATTTCATTCTTCTGAGAATTCTTACCACCAGTTAACTGATAGATAGCGTAAGTCTGCTTTGGTTGCTGATATTTTGAACCAGCTTTTGCAATAGATGCTGATGCTCTTGAAATGTAGATATAATCGGAATGTCCGTTAACTACTGTTGGTGCATACAATGAATTACCTTCTGAGTCCTTAGCGTATGGATCTAGAGAAACAAACCATGATTCAATTGGATCCTTTGTCAAAGCTTCCATACCATTACCCCAAGCTAGCTTAGCAGTCTGTGATGGAGTCTTTGTGTATACGTTAATACGGAATACCTTCTTCCAAGTTAAATCACGAGAGTTTTCATCCCATCCTTCTGGATCTGCATCTACCAAATCTTCATCATCATACTTATACTTCCACATGAAAGCATTTCTGTGATTTAGCGCTTCAATTTCAGAACATTCAGCAGTGATGATTGATACACCAATATCATTACCATACTTACCTGGGCCAAGAGATGCAATAACAAACTGACCATCGAAGTTTGACTGATAATGTTCAATATCACCATTACCTGGTTCATCTTCAGTTGAAGTTTCCAATGTATAACCATCTGCATAAGTCTTATCAACAGAGTTGAATAAGTAAGATGATGGTTGTGCAACAATTGGATTAACTTTGATTACTTCTTCATTTTTCAATTCATCATTGTAAACATGAGCTTCATAATCTTCCTGAATTGGTAGCTGAGCTAATTCTGGGAATTCAGCCTTGAATACGGAAACGATTGTCTGCTTTTGTGATTCTTTTTCAGAATATAACCAGAACAAATCTTTTTCGATATGCTGTTTTTCATTTGTATCTGATGTAATATCTTCGACAACTATCTTTTCAATTACATCATTTTCCTTAATATCGAAGTACTTCATGTAATAGTAGCTGTTCAATTCAGATACATCGCCTAAACCATATTCGTTAGCCATATCCATGACAATCTTCTTTGGAGAACGAGTGTCAAAGATTGGATCAACTTCGTCCTTATTATCATTTAGATACATTGCAGAACATGCAGAACAGAATACTAGATGCTTATCTTCACCCTTTTCTCCGTCTAATTCATATTTACCTGCTAATGCAAATGTATTGTCTTGACGACCATATTCCTTGAAGTAGATACCATAAGCTGGACCAATTTCTTCTTTTTTAATGAAATCATTATCAACATAATAAGTCTTTCTTACTGATGTATCATCCCAGTCTAATAATTCCCATTTCTGACAATTTAATAGACCATAACCATTTGTATTAAATACAATTTCAGAATCTTCTACTTCATCCAAAGCAGTATAATTATCTGGAATATAGAATGCTGAAGACTTGAACAAATCAGAATATCCGATTGTCTTTGACTTATCGTCTGCGTTCTGAATTCCTGATACTGCAGAGTATTCAGCTACATACTGAACTCTGTGGTTGATACCATCCATAGTATCTTTACTTGGAATTGTGAAAGTAATCTTTACACCTTCGTGTGCTGATAATTCTGGATTTGACTTGTCAGTCATCTTAGAATTACTTACAACAATATCAGCATACTGTAATGTTCCATTTTTCCATGCTTCGTCTCTGATCATCAAGTTAGTATCTAACTTTAATGTATTACCACTAACATCAACTAATGTAGGATAAACAACGTGTTTACCTTCTTTTGCAACGTTATTTGGACCAATCTTAAATACAATATTTTCAGTTCTTTCTGTCTTAATATCTGTGATATTTGCCCATAAAGCTTCTTGCTTTAGAGAATAACCAGAAGTTGCAGAAGTTGCAGCTTCATCAACAATCCATTCTGCTGTTTCTGTTTTAAGAATTTTATCATCATAATCTTCAATTAAGTTTGTTGTGACAGTGACATTGTCTAATTGCTGTACTAGCTTTAGATCTGATGTACCTTCATTGTCATAAAACTTAAATACAGCAGTATCTTTTGAAAGATTCTGACCTTTTGTAGATGCATTTGGGAAAGCATACTGAATCTGTGAATACTGTTCATCACCCATGGTAGCACGGACTGCATACAACTGATTTGAGTTTGCCAAATAGTTTTCTGCTGCAAAGTGACCATAATCGTCAAGTGCTTCTGGAGCTCCAAATATTTCCTTGAATTCTCCATAATTACGAGACACAGTTCTCATGTTAACTGGTCCCTTATTTGACTTTATAGCAATTGCACCGATACCAATACCTGGTTCTGATACAGTTCTAATAGAATTGTCAATTTCTGTAAAATTGATTTTAGGCACTGTATATTTTGCCATATAAACCTCATAAATAAAATATATGAAATAAACATTAAAATCACTCACTCACAATTATTATATTATATTATATTATATTTTATTTATAACAGTTATGGAAAATGATTATGACAATTTGTAGAATATGTGGAAAAGATGTAGATATAAGGACTCATATTAAAGTTCATAAATTAACTTCAAAAGAATACTATGATAGATATATTAAGAAAGAAAATGAAGGAATATGTCCTATATGTGGAAAAGAAACAAAATTTTTAGGTATACTTAAAGGATATAGACAATATTGTTCGAACAAATGTCATCAAAATGATCCAGTAGCACAAGAAGAAAGAATAACTAAATCTAGATTAAAAAATTTTGGTATAGAAAAAAGAAAAGAAACTTGGAAACTAAAATCTAAAGAAGAATTAAAAGAAATAGATTCTAAAAAAAGAAAGACAATTTTTGAAAAATTTGGAAAAGAATACTATTCTCAGACAAATGAATGGAAAGAGAATATTCCATCTAAAATATCAAAATCACAAAAAATACTCATTGAAAACAATTTACATCATACACAAAAAATTGGATATGTTAATCCATTTAGTCTAGACTATGTAAAAGACAAAATTAAAGAAACAAAATTAAAAAAATATAACAATAAAACATATAATAATCATGACAAATTTAAACATACTTGTTTAGAAAAATATGGTGTTGAAAATCCAATGAAAAACCATGATATATTTAAAAAAACAAAAAAGAAATACACATTTAATGATATAGAATTTGATTCAGCACCTGAACTTGCATATTATATTTGGTTAACTGACAATAATATAGACTTTGAATATCAACCAAATATAAGTTTTGAATATGAATATGATGGTAAGACTCATAATTATTATCCTGATTTTAAAGTAAATGAAGAATATATAGAACTAAAAGGATTACATTTTTTTGAAAATGATAAAATGATAAATCCTTATGATAGAACACAAGATGGTTTATATGAAGCAAAACATCAATGTATGATTAAAAATAACATTAATGTTATAACTGATTATAATCAATATGAAGACTATGTAAATAAGAAATATACAAAAGATTTTTTAGATCTTTTTAGGAATGATCTAGAATTTCCATATTTGAACACCGAATTAAAAGATAAAAGTGACATTGGTTTAATTCATCATTTTCATAAAAGTATATATGAAGCAAATAAGTTTAGTAAACCAAGTCCAATAAAAGCATGGAATAATAAAGAATTAATTTATAAATGCGCATTAAATCGTTTAAAATATATTGGAAAATGTAAACCAAATGATATATTACAAGGTTTCAGTGTCACACAAATTGCACCTAAAATATCATTATTTAAACCAAAATTGGCTGAAAGACTAATTAAAGAATATTTAAATGATTATGATACTATTTTCGATCCATTTAGTGGATTTAGTGGAAGAATGATTGGTGCAATGAATTGTCATAAAAAATATATTGGTCAAGATATAAATGAACTTCATATAAAAGAAAGTAATGATATTATATCATATAAAAAATATAATAATTGTATAGTCAATATACAAGACATTCTTACAGATAACAATAAAGAATATGACTGTTTATTCACTTGTCCTCCTTATGGTGGAAAAGAACATTGGAATAAAGATAATGTTGAAATTGAAAAATCTTGTGATGAATGGATTAATATATGTTTAAATAAGTATAATTGTAAAAAATATTTGTTTGTTGTAGATAAAACTGAAAAATATAAAAATAATATAATAGAAACTCTAGAAAATAAGTCTCATTTTGGAAAAAATAATGAATATGTTATATTAATTAAAAAAGAGTGATTTTCATCACTCTTTATCTTTTTATTAATTTTCACGTTTTACGCAAATTGTAAAACCAATAAAACCTATTAAATATAAGCATGCTAAAATCAAATATAACATATTACCTGTAAATATATTTGTAAGAATTACAGAAGTTATACCAGCAATTGCCCAGCCTGACAAAGTCATTGCATGTACAGTTGAAACACTAGTACTACCGAAATGTTTTGCTAGCAATGAAGGTAAAACTGAAAATGTTCCACCATAAGCATATTCTACCAATAATATACCTATCAGTGCAAGCCATGAAATCTGTGTGAAACATAAGAAACTTGCTATAATACCAAAACTACATACGTAATGATATGCCGCTTTTCTACCAATCTTATCTGACAAAGCACTCATTAAGAAACGTCCTAAGATATTAAAAACTGCAGTCAAACTCATTATAGTAGCTATTTCTTTAAATCCAAGATCTAATAACAAACTCTTTTCTTGTGATATAATTGCTAAACCACATGAAATATTGATACAGAACATTAACCAAATTGAAATATATTGCTTAGTCAAAAATACTGAATTTTTTAAAGTCATTATTGGAACTGCTGTATAAATTGTACTTATATATGCAGGATTTGGCTTAAATAATAGATTACACATCATCATGATGAATAAGAATGCACCACATAATATCAAGAACATATACGGTAGTGCAACTGCACTTAACAAGAATTCAATTGCAGGAGCTGCGACGAACTTTCCCAATCCGAAACTACAAATACTTAATCCACTAAAAAAACCTTTATGATTTTGAGACAATGATAATAATTGTTTAATTGGCGACGTATAACCTATACCAGTGCCGGTTCCCATAAATGAACAACCAATATAATATAATGGTAAAATTCCGGTATAAGTTGCAAATGAGATGGTTAATAATCCTATTGCAAACAGAATTGTTGAAATTATCGCCATTCGTTTCGGGAACATTTCAACGAATCTTCCAAAAACAGCCGCACCCATACCAAGGAAGAAAATAATCAGGCTAAATCCAATATCAGCAGAGAACTTTGAAATATCAAAAACCTCCATGATATTTTTAGCATATTGTGAATAATTATATACACTTCCTAAAACTAATGGAATAAAAATTCCTGGTAAAACAATATTAAATAAATCTTTTTTCATAATGCAATATTTATATATTTAAAAATGTTTCAATATTTTCTTGAATGATATTTTTATTATGCATCCAATCATATTCCCAAATAATTAAAAGTTCAATTTTTTGTTCTTTAGCTAAATTATATTTTTCATTATCGCGTTTCCATATTTCCTCAGCAGTTTTACCTTTTCTGTTAATATATGTAGATTCATATATTAATGGATTACAATGCCAATAATCACCATTTATTTCTATTCCTTTTTGTATTTCTGGAAAATATAAATCTATTTCTTTACCATTTAATATAGTTCTATTATTTTCTTTAATAATTAAATTTGAAAATTTTTCTTTTATAAAATCTAAAACTGATTTTTCAAATTTAGAAAATATTGTACCGGTATTTATCCCAGTATAATACGGATTTCCATATCTTTTAAGTTTTGTATTAAACATTTTTTCTTTAATTTCATTAGAAGACATTGGATTTTCATAACCATATTTTTCTAAATTTGTTTGTTTAATCTTTTCTCTTATTTCTGGTAATTTTATTGGATTATCAACACCATATTTTTTAATACAATTTTCTTTAAATTTATTTTGAACATTTAAATTTTTAAAAGAGGAAACATAACCATATTTTTTCTAAATTTGTTTGTTCAATTTTTTCTCTTACAGTATCTGATGCAATTGCATATACATTTCCATATTTTTCTAAATTCGTTTGTTTAATTTTTTCTTGTATTTCTGGAACATTTACTATATTTGTTACACCGTATTTTTCTAAACATGTATTTTTATAACGTTCTTTAAATTCATCAGTTTTATTATAACTAGAAACACCATATTTTTCTAAACATGTTTGTTTATGCTTTTCAATAACAGATTTTGCTTTTCCAGGATTATCAACACCATATTTTTTAATACATGTTTCTTTAAATTTATCACTAGCAT
>JBJEXV010000017.1:40578-48232 GCA_051886175.1 Candidatus Coprovivens sp.
GGATTATCAACACCATATTTTTTAATACATGTTTCTTTAAATTTATCACTAGCATTTAAAGTACCTTGCCTAGCTTGACAATGAATACATAAAAAATCTGGAGTTAATGATCTAAATCCTTTTATAGATTCATTTTGACAAGAACGACAAATAAATCGTACTTTTTTACGCTGATATATTTTAGTTGGTCTTAATTTTTTATAATTTTCGTAATCTTCTATATTATGAATAAAAGGAATTTCATTTTCCATAATAATTCTCCGTATTTTAAATTAGGATTTGCGGTCCTATATTATTTATAAAAAGTTAGGGTAATGCCGCAAACATTACCCAAGCGCTACGGAAAACGCCTGTCCTTATTTCCTATTTATATATGCCAGGTAATAAAACATTTAAATATCTATTCATAATTATTTAAAATGCTTTAATAAACCTATCTGTTTTGAAATCAATGTAATAATATCTGTAATACAATTTTCAATGTCTTTCATTTTACTAAATGTATCAGTATTTACAATCCTTTCTAACTCTTTATTATAATCTTCCAATACTTTAATTGCATTTTCAACTGAAAATTTTTCATCCGTTGGTATATTTTCTTTTACTAACTTATAATTAAACTTTACACCACTTGATAAAATCAATTCTACCAATTCATCTGCAAAATCTCTTAAACCTTCATATAACGTCTGAAATACTCCATGTTGAAAACCACGATCACAACTCCAATGATATACATGCACCTGATCTGCCATTAATAATGTATTAAATGCCAATGTATATAAAGTCTCTGCATCAACTTTATTTATCTGTGATTCTACTAAATAACCATGTTTTTCAAGTGTCTTTATTGCTTCATTTAACTTCATAATTTACTCCTTTTTCTATTTATATAAAAGAAAAAGCACTAGAAATAGTGCTTTTTAAATTTCTTTATCAATACAAATAATATAATTAAGAATATACTTGCTATAAAATAATTACATAAATTTGATATTAACCAGTGTCCAGTACTTATACTTACAAATAAAACATATAACGCACTAAATATATTTCCTAAAAAATCCATCAAAAGCATCTTAAAACTTAAGCCTTCTGTAGATTTCTTTTTCCAACACTCCAATACTTGAGGTGCTGATTTACATGCAAATAATACCGCACCAATAAAACCACTTATAATAGCTAATATCTCAATACTCATACAAATTATTTATTACAGCTCAGTCAATACAGTATTATATTCTACAATCTTCTTCTTTCCTGAATCTGGATCTACTTCCTTACGCTTCAAGAACATAGCCAACTGAGTGTCCATATCCTTGTCCAATTCCTTATAGAAAGTCAATGTGTATTCTGTATTAGGAACTCCAGTCTTATCAACCTTAATAACTGCTGCAATGTTTTCCAATTTTGCTTCAAACTGCATTCCTGCAAAATCAACTGTATACTTCATTCTATAATCTGTCAATGGAATGTTTACCTTATCCCAATTATCATTAGATGCTGATGCACTAAAGATATTTGACAAATCAATCTGTTTCTTGAATTGCTGTGGTAAACTTCTAATTGTAGAATCTTCATTTACCTTTAACTGAAACATGACATAAACATCTTCTTTTTTGATATTTGGTTGAAATTTAGTCATTACTGAATCGAATCTAATTGTATTCATCTTTTACCTCTTATTTTAATTGTTTTATACAAATATAATAATTTAAATGATTTTTTATGTATACTATATACTTCTTTTATTCTAATTTTTAATTGAAGATAATCAAATCTTCGATTTGATACAACTTCTATGAAGTTGTTATTTAATTTTTAATGAATCTATAATATACATGTTCTTCGGTGGTAGGAGCTAGGAGAGAATGAGCCTATCCAGGAAGAATAATTGGATAGGCTAAAAGATATACATTACTTCGCTGTATAGGTTTTGCTTATCGGTCATTCGAGACTTATATTCATGCTTATGGGTCGGTCATCCTGTACTCCAGCTACATCATGAAATGCTATGGCGGCTAATGAATTATTTGCTAGATAATTCTTCGATACTGTATCGTTATTAGTGACAAGTTTACACTATCTACCTAATCGTTTTATGTGCACTTACAGTTTTCATGCAAACGGCTCACCCTCTACCGATAGTTCCATTGGGTTGGTCTTCGCTCCGAGGAATGAGACTTTAAAATGTCAGTGTCAAATATAAATTATTAAAAAAATTTGTAAAATAGACCTCATATAAATCTTCCAAATGTTTTGAAATTTTAGAAATATAGACAGATGGGTTCAATTCCGACATAGAAAAGATATATTATATTTGTGTTATCATAGGAGATTTTATGAAGTTAGATGATTTTATTTTAGATGAAAAGAAATTTGAAATTATTGAAAAACAAGCAGAAACTGACTTGAATGGTATGCCTGATAATATAAAGGATGCTATGGACTATAATGCATTTCAACTTCCAAACATTCAGTTTGAATGGTCTCGTAGATTTAAGAGACAGAAATATGTAGTAGAAAGTTTGAAAGATGAATTAAAGAAATTATGGGGTGAAAAAGTAGAATTCTATAAATTTAAGTCACAATATCATTGGGACACAACCAAAGAAATTGAGTCTCAAATTGAATGTGATCTTGAATGGTGTAAAAAGAAGAAGTTATATCAAATACAGTGTTATTATCTTGAAAGTATTGAACAATGGTATGAGCTAATCAAGAAATTAGACTATAAAATTCATGATTATCTTGATTATAAGAAAATGGAGTTAACAAATTTTTAATGTCGGTATTTAGTATGTATAATATCCCAGCAAATAATAATTTAGGTACAACTGGCAATGCAGCTGCAGGTTATTGTGATACAGAAATGAATTGCACAGCTGATTCTATTGCTCCATATAAAGAAAGTATGTTTTGGAATATCATCTATTCATATAGAAAATATAATAATGAATCTTCAATTATCAGAAATGATATTTGTAAAGAAATGAAAATCATGCAGATGGATGTTTTAGATTATTTGATGACTACTTATGATTTAGCACCAAATCAGTTGATGCTACTTTATTTGAGATGCACAGATGATTTTTACAAGAAATTGGTTAAGATGGTAGCAATTAAGAGAATAGGTTTACATGAGTAATTTTTTAGACGAAGTAGTTCAAGAAGAAAGTATAATTGATGCTATCAAGAAAGCAAGTATTGCTATAGCAAAACAGCCAATTAGAGTAGGCAGAAGAAAATTAAGATCATCATTTTCTTTAGAAGCACAACAAGATATTAGTGCAATGCATGGTGGAGAAAAAGATGATTTCCATGGATGGTTGCATGATATTAAGAAGATGTCACAAGATGACTATTATAAGCTAGATGAAAAAACTCAGCATAGACTTTATAAGGAATATCAGCTTGATTCAATTTATAAGGAAGAAGACAGAGAAAAGAAATGGAAGCCACGTGGTCTATTTGATGATATGTTAGATGGATTGCAATATGAAATGCAAAATAAAATGGACAAAGAAATTCTGAATGAATTAATGAAAAAGATTCCATCAAATAAAAAATAATTTGTATATTTCATGTAAAGGAACGATAATATGTTTGTACAGTTTAATAAATTAAGATTTAAGAATATATTGAGTTATGGTAATAATTTTACTGAAATTGATTTTTCAAATGGAATAAATTTGATTCGTGCTCCTAACGGAAGTGGTAAATCAACTATTCTTGATGCCTTGAATTTCGTTTTATTTGGAAAGCCTTTCAGAAATATCAAGTTAAATAGACTAATTAATCGTATTAATGAAAAGAATCTTGTCACTGAAATTGAATTCAATATTGGATTTGATAAGTGGAAGATTGTTCGTGGTTTGAAGCCTACTATATTTGAAATTTATAAGAATGATCAAGTTTTAGATAAATTATCTTCTAAGAAACTTAATCAGGCAGAAATTGATAAATTACTTGGTATTAATCAGAAGTTGTTTAAGAATATTGTTGGTGTAGCAGTAACTAATAATAAGCCTTTTTTGAGTATGCCTATTTGGGAAAAGCGTGAATTGATTGAAAACATATTCAATATTGACGTATTGGCAGAAATGAGTAAGGAAGTCAAGAGACGTAAGACTCTTGAACAATCTGAAGAAAAGTTGAAGATTACTGAATCCTCAGCTCTAGAAAAGCAGATAAATGATAATAAGAAATATATTAGTGATATGACTCAGTATATCGCTAATTTCAATACGAATAATGAAAATGATAAGGCAAATGTTGTTGCTCGTATTGATGAACTGAATAAAATTATATTAAAGAATCAAAAGAATATAAAGGTTGCTACAGATAAGATAATAGAGCTTCAGGAGAAGACAAAGGTAGAACCTGATACAAATGCATATTCAAAGACAATTAAGTCTCTAGGTATATCAGAAAACGAAAAGAAGCGTATTCAAAAGACATTAGACCAGTTGAAGGATAATCCTTTGTGTCCAATGTGTGGTTCTGAATTATCTGGTGAACATGCAAAAAAACATATAAAGGAATTGACTGAAGAAATTGATAGATTGACAAATATAGTCATTCCTAAGTTGAAGGCAGAAGAAGATGCATACAATGCATTAAAGAAAGAATATGATTCAAATATTGCAATGATTAGAAATATTGAGATGAGAAAGTCACAAGAAGAATTGTCATTGAAAAATTCTAATGGTGAAATTAATCAGTGTAATAAGAAGTTAGAAGAAATTGATAAGCGTCAGTGTCCATTTAATTTGGATGAATATAAAGAAAAGGTTAAGATTTTAAATGAACAGTTGGATGAATTGAAGAAGGTTATTACAGGCTTGACACATCAGATTGAAATTGATAAGGAATTGATTGATATTTTGGGTGATGATGGTATTAAGGTATATTTCTTTAGAAAGTTGATACCAATTTTGAATCAGAATATCAATTCATATTTGAAGAAATTTGAATTACCAATTTGTCTAGAATTTGATGAACAAATGCAGGAGACAATTATCAATGGTCGTTCAGATATGGAATATGATCAGTTTTCAGGTGGTGAAAAGACACGTATTGATATGAGTGTATTGTTGTCATTCTTTAATATGAGTCGTATTATTTCAAACTGGAGTTGTAACTTGTTATTCATTGATGAAATTTTGGATGCACAAGTTGATAAGAATGGTATTGAACAATTCTTGGTAACATTGTATAACATTGTTTCAGATAATGAAAAGAAGTTAGGAATTTTTCTAGTATCACATAAGATTGATGACGTTAAGATAGAAATAAATAAAACAATAGAGATTAAGAAGAAAGGTTTATTTAGTGAATTAGAGGTAAAATAATGGCAGCGATCTTTAAAGAACGTTGGTATAAAATAGATTTTAAGAATGCAACATATTATACAGAATCAGCAGGTTTTACAAGAAAGCCATTTGATTTGTTTGATTATGAGACACAGATTTATTTTCATCCAGAAACAAATTTACAGTTCAAATTTAAACAAGGTCAAGGTGATACAATAGGATTTTATATTTCTCCATATTTAGGAGAAAAGCCAATTACCTTTGAAGAATTTGAGAAGATATGGAATGAATATGGAAAACGAGAAAAAGTGGAGACTCTTAAAGAATTCTGATATAAAGAAAATTCATAAGTCTAGATTTAACAAATTAGATGATTTTGTTGGGAAAAACATAGTAAAGTATGTTTATAAAACGAATAATTTAACTTATTATTTAACAATAGAAAATGAAAAGACTTATATTCGTTGTTTTTCTGATTATCAGGAAATAACATTTGAGGATTTTCTTAAGAAGTTAAGTTATTTAGAATGTGAGGTTTAATGAAAATTGCGGTGATAAGTGACCTGCATTTTGCGATTAAAAAATCGGATAAAACTTTTTTACAAAGTCAATTAAGATTTTTTGAAGAACAATTGGTCCCTGAATTAAAAAATAGAAATATAAAGAATTTATTTGTATTAGGTGATGTGTTTGATACACGTCAATCTGTTAATGTTCAAACTGATAATATCGTATTAAAGTTATTCAAGGAAACATTAAAGGATTTTACTTGTCAGATTATTGTAGGTAATCATGACATTTATCATACAACTACAACTGAAGTAAATTCATTAAAGATGATTGATTTGCTTCCTAATTGTCATGTATATGAAAATCCAAAGAAATTTATCATTGATGGTAAGAAATGTTTAATGCTTCCTTGGATGACTGACTATAATCAATTTGATGAGATTGTAGCAGAAGACTTTGATTATTGTTTTTGTCATGCTGATATTATTGGATTTGATATGGGTGGTGGAAGATTAAGTGATGCTGGTGTTCCTGCATCAAAGTTTACAGCCAAAATCAAGCATACTTATTCAGGTCACTATCATAAACGTTATACAAAAGAATATCTAGATGGAACGTCAATCAATTATATTGGTAGTCCATATCAGTTAACTCGTATTGATAGATATGAACCTAGAGGTATTACAATTATTGATATAAAGACTAATGAAGTTGAATTTGTAGAAAATGTAAAATCAATTCGATTCATTAAGTTCATTTATCCAGAAATCAATAAAGATATGATTACTGGAAATGTTATTGATATTGATGTTCCTTATGATTTATCTACTGAAACAAAGAAAATTTATAATTTGATAGTAGAACTTGAAAAGAAAGTTCCAGCGTATCCAATCAATTTGAATATTATGCCAAAAGATGTTTCTTATGGTGATATTAAGATTGAAAGTGGTGATTTTAATTTGTTATCATTATTCAAAGGATATATTGATCAATTGGAAACAAATGTAGATAAGAAAGAATTGTATGATGGTTTTATGGAATTATTTAATATGTATAAGGAAAATGAAAAATGATTAAAGATTTTAAATTAAAAGAAGACTTCAATATTAAACCACAGATTTTTGACAATAATGATTTAATTAAAATTCAGGTTTGTGATCCAATTGCAAAACTATATAAGAAAGGTATTAAGGTTGGTAATACATGGGAAATGATTGATGTTGATTTGAGATTATCACCATTCCAACCATATCTACATATCTTTCGTGATATTCCAATGAGTTATCTTGAAAAAGAACATGAATGGTATATGTCACAGGATTTGTCAATTAAGGGTTGGATGGATGATATTAAGATTTGGCAGTACTGCGCATCAAAGGATGATAAACAAGAAATCAATTCTAATTATGGGTGGTGTGTATTTTCAGAAGCAAATGGTAATCAGTATGAAAACTGTTTGAAGAAGCTCCAAGCTGATCCAAATTCTAGAGAAGCAATGTTGATTTATACACGTCCATCAATTCATCATGACGCAGTTGAAAATGGAAAGCATGACTTTATCTGTACAAATTATTCTCATTTCTTTATTAGAAATAACAGATTAGAGATGATTCATTCTCAACGCAGTTGTGACTGCGTCCATGGCCTGAGTTTTGACTTTCCATGGTCATGTTTTGTATATCAGATGTTATATGAAGAATTAAGACATACATATCCAGATTTAAAACCAGGTTTAATTCATTATCATATTGATAGTCTTCATGTATATGATAGAAATGAAAACCTTCTTAAGAAATATATAGAAGAAAATAAAATATAAGGACAGATGC
>JBJEXV010000018.1:0-3130 GCA_051886175.1 Candidatus Coprovivens sp.
CTAGGTTTTAAATAAATATTTTTTTAGTGTCTACTTTTCGTTGACAACTTCACTTAATAGTTCGTTTTTATTTTATATATCCGTTATGTACTACTTTTAATTCGTCAATTACAATAAATGCATGTTCATCTATTTCATAAATAATCTTTTTAAGATCATTTAAGTTTTTGCTATTTAGTGTTATTAGTAACATGTGTTTTGGTTCACCTAAGTTATGAACAGTTTCAAATGCAGATACACCATAGCCTTTACTACGAATCAGTTCTACTGTTTCTTTAGTAGCTTTTGATGTAATAACTTCAGCACTTACAACTGAGTTGATAAATTTGTTTGAAATTAAAGAACCAAGCATTGTTCCAGTGGCATATCCAGCTGAATATGCTATAACTATCCACATGTTGGCATCAGTTTGTAAGGCTTCTCTAACTACTAAGAACCATACTACTACTTCGAAGAATGCTATAATTCCTGCGATAACAGTTCTTCCTTTAATTGTTTGAACCATTCTTACTGTTCCAAGCGTTACATCTAATATTCTTGCAAAAAATATTTTTAAACATAACAAAAATATTTCCATCTTACCATCCTCTTTAAAATGCTAATACTAGTAATATTATTATTGCCAATATTCCGAGAAATAAAAGGACAATTTTACCAATGTTTGTTCCATCACTAGCAGTTTCTTTTTTGTAAAATGCTGTGTCTTTATTGCGATATTCGTTTAGTCTTGGATCAAGCATTGCTTTCATTTCTTTTTGTTGGTCGAATGGGATCATTCTTCCACAACTTATGCATTTGCCACCTCTTGAAGGTAGGCCTGCTCCACAATATTTACAATTCATATCATCACCTAATAATATGATATCATAAAAAAAGATTTATGAATCATAAATCTTCGTTTGCTTCTTCAATAAATGTAACGCTCTTATGAGGTTCATTTCTTAGTAAGTCATTATAGTTTTGTTGACGTAATGCTTCATATACCATAATTGCTACCGTATTAGATAAATTTAATGATCTTACTTTATCAGTCATTGGCATTCTCATACAGTTTTCAATATATGGTTTTAGTATTTCTCTAGGTACTCCAGTTGATTCTTTTCCAAAGACAAAGTAAATGTTTTCTTCAGAGTTAGAATAATCAAATGAAGTATGTGGTTTATGACCATATCTAGTTAGAAAATAGAAAGTTCCTTTATCTTTATTTTTAGATAAGAAGTCATCCCAATTTTCATAAACTGTATATTCACAGTGTTCAATATAGTTTACTCCACTTCTTTTAATATATTTTTCATCTAATGAAAAACCTAATGGTTTGATTAGATGTAATTTGGTATTGGTTGCTACACATGTACGCATTATGTTACCAGTATTTCCTGGTATTTCCGGTTCAAATAATACTACGTTTAACATTTATATTCCTCCTAAATAAAGAAGACCTTTACAGGTCTTATTCTTCGATATCTGAGATTTCTAATAGTTTTTGGAAATCTGATACTGTCATTAACGCTTCTCCTTTTGGATCAGTCATTCCTACTAAAGCACCTTCATAGAAATATAGTATTGTAGGTACTTTTGTAATCTTTCTATCTTCTAGATTTAATGCTTTATTTACTTCATCAATGTAATTTTCTTTATTTTTAATATCAGTTACATTTAAGTAATACATATTATCTATAAGATTGTATTTAATTATTTCATTCTTTAGTGTTTTTTCCATATTATATATATTTTCATCCCCTGTATAACTTACATATATAAAATATGAATCTGAAGTTTCACTAAATACTGTATTTACTTCTTCTAAGTTAGAGATTTCTTTTGATATGTATTTATTTTTTACTAAATATGAAGTTGATACTTTTTCTTCTTGTATCACTTTATACCATTGGAATCCATACCAAGTCGCTCCAAGCATTACTACAACTATTAAGGCAGCTAAGATGTAATTTTTAACTGGAATAAAAGTTTCATTTTTCTTAATTTTAGTCATAGTATCATAACCTTTCTGTATATCAATATTTTACCATAATATAGTTTATTATGCAAAATGTTATTTTATGAAAATTGGGTAAATTAATTATGTACGCAACTAAAGTTAACATATTATAACATTAGGAGGATAAAATATGTTTTTTGATGATTTAAATAATAATGATTTTAGGTATGATATTGATTTGTTTACTATAAGTGAAGGATTTAATGCAGGTAATATGTTTAGGAATGAATATGATGGTTATAAAGGATATAAATATGGTAAGTTAACAGCTCGTAATGATAAAGAAAAGTTATTGTTATGTATTTATGAGTATGATTTTGCTTTAAATGATTTAGCTTTATATCTTGATTTACATCCTGAAGATATTACTATGTATAATTTCTTTAAAAAGGTAAATGATGAAAAGAGATATTATGTTGATATATATGAGGAGAAATATGGTCCATTAGAATTATGTTCTAGTGATTATAGTGGATATGAATGGGTGGATGGCCCTTGGCCTTTTGAAGGAGTTGATATTAATGTTTAAGTATTATAAGAAGTTAAATTATCCGATTAATATTAAGAAAAAGGATTTAAGAATGGCTAAGTATCTTATTACACAATTAGGTGGACCTAATGGTGAACTTGGTGCGGCTATTAGATATTTTTCACAAAAGTTTTCAATGCCTGATGATAAAGGAAAAGCATTGCTTAATGATATAGCAACTGAAGAATTAGGTCATGTAGAAATGATTGGAACAATGTTTAAGCAATTAGTTAAGGGTGCTTCTATAAAGGAATTAGAAGATGCTGGTTTAGGTTCTTATTTTACTGATCATGGTAAAGGTGTTTATCCAGTTGATGCTAGTGGTGTTCCATTTAGTGCAACTACTTTCCAATCTACTGGTGATGTGTTAGCAGATTTATCTGAAGATATGGCAGCTGAGCAAAAAGCTAGAGCTACTTATGAGAACTTAATTGATTTATCTAATGATCCTGATTTAATTGCTCCCCTACTTTGGTTAAGACAAAGAGAGATTGTACATTTCAATAGATTTAAAGAATTATATGACCATTATAAAAAGACTATTAACTGAAGTGAACCCTAAATAGTAGACATCATAAAAAAAGACTTATATTAAAAAGAGA
>JBJEXV010000019.1:0-2459 GCA_051886175.1 Candidatus Coprovivens sp.
AAAAGAATGGAGGTTTTGTTCCTCCATTCTTGAGTCCGACTTCGATTAGACGTCGTCTTCCAAGGTTGCCTTGGTGTAGAGGTCATCGAACTTCTTCTTGTAGCTCTTATCCACACTCTGGATAATAGAGACCCAACGGTCACCGTTAGCAGAAGCAGTAAGAACAATGTCATTGACTACAGAAATCTGAACTTCAGGAGTCAGGCTTTCCATGATAGCCAGGAAGTTATCAGCGTAAGTCTTCAGCATGACCTTGTCAGAAGCCTTAGACTTCACCAATTCAGGTTCAACCTGCTTCATGTGGAGTTCAACACCCTTCATGAACTTAATTGCATCTGGAGTGTCAGTCTTGGACAGTTCCATCAGCTTTTTAGTCCATTCCTTCTTGAAGGTCTTTGCACTCAGCATTTCCTTAGGATTGAGAGTGCTCTTTTCCATGAAGAAGCGCTTAAAGTCAAGTGCGATAGAAGCACCAACAATACCACTAGCCACGTCAACCAAGAACTTCACACCTTCAGCTCCTTCGAAGGCACTAGTCTTTTCACCTTCCTTGATAGTCTTATCAAGGTGCACCCAAGAACGAGGAGAAGGAAGAACATGAATACCAGCAGCACCATTAGTAGTCTTCACCAATTCCTTATTATCATAAGGACAAAGGTTAGACGGGAACTGCGTAATATAGCGAATAATACGTTCATCCACATCATGTTCAGCAGCCCACTTACACCATTCTTCCGGATCAGAAGTCACTTCATAGATACCGAAACGGTCCAACTGAGCATCATCCATACGGCCAACGTCATAAGTACCATCCTTTTCCGGGTTGATACATGCAATAATACGAGAACCTTCCGGCAATTCCATACTATCATAAGTCTGGTCATTCGTCAACTGCATAACTGCATTCAATGCAACAGACAAGCCACGGTTAATTTCATCAAGCAACAGACAAACCGGCTCATTGTTAATCATCCATGCAGGAGGAGCAAACTTAGTAGTCCTTTCTACCTGCTTAACTCCATTTTCATCTTCAGTAGTCCATTCAAACAAATAAGGCAGACCAGTAATATCACCAGCATCTGCTGCGTGAGAGGCATGCCAAACAACAAGCTTCAAACCCTTCTTCTTTGCCCAATCCTTAACGAATTCGGTCTTACCAATACCATGTGTACCCTGCAACATGATAGAGAGCTTCGGGTCAACAACATCAAGCAACTTTGTAATCTGAGAAAACTTCATAAGTTTTTCTTCCTTTTTTAAGTGTTTTACTTTTTATCTAAGCCACTCAGCCCAGATAACTAAGAGACCTTTTTAACCTTTTCAACCAGTCTCTTAAATTTTAACAAGTATAATATAAGTATTTCCATGATTCCTGTAAACCCCATTTTTTGTAAAAAGATATTTACATTAATTGGAAAAACATTATTGTTTTTACATTGTTTCAGAATAGAAAAAAGAAACATAATATCATATCTTTTTGTTTCTTGCGCTCCAGATATATCCAGAATTCATCTTTTATTCCAAGGATATACTTATACAAGCCTATAAAAAACATCCAGAAACGCTCTCTGTCAACCATTATGTAATATGTAAATAAAAATATACAAAAATCATGTATATACAAAAAAATCATGTATACTTTCGTATACATGATTTCAAAACAAATAACCAAAAGAATAACTACTATGTGATTTTCAACTATCAGCTGCAATCACATAGTATAATATATCAATAAATATGCATCATGTAAACCCCATTTTTTGTAAAAAGATATTTACATAAGTCAATTTATTTGTAAACATTATTTTACAATACCTATATGTAAATTATTGTTTACTATATAGTCTAAGATCTCCTAACTGGCTGCTCTGGATTAACGGATATAAGGCGTTTAATTTCACGATTAGATTTTAAAAAATCCTATAAATAATAAAAATAATAAAAAGGAATTTTTATGACATATACGATAAAAGAAATTTACGAAGAATTAGAAGACATGCTTGATCCGCAAGAGTATGAACTCAGCTTAGCTGAAGACGAAGTCATGGTATATAAAAATAATGCCGCCGCCACGGTTTATTTTGACAATCCTGCAGGAAGACCGCAAGGAATAGCCATTGACTTTAAGGTTGGACAAAAAAGAACGCACGGATATTATGAACTGCAGTCTACCGATTTTGATGAAATAGTCCAAGATATAGAAGATACGCTATCTGGTAACGCCGATGATCCATTTGAAAGAATGGAAGAATCCACAAGGGTAAAGGCGACGCTCAAATATCTGCGCGAATGCGGATATATAGTTACCAAAAAACATTAATTAAAAAGATACATAACTGCCAAGCCCCGAGTAAATAGATATTAGTAATATTAAATTAGACTCGGGACCTCTGGAGATAGTCCTGGACTGGGTGACTGCTCCCAGATATTATATTTTATATTATTAAATAATTTTTCTC
>JBJEXV010000019.1:2559-10536 GCA_051886175.1 Candidatus Coprovivens sp.
CTTGAGATGTGTATAAATAAATTAGTTAGACACATGCGTGGGCTTTATGAGCACATACATTGCCTTAGGCTCCATGCTTTATTAACATCATGTGAACAGAATTCTTTGAAATTGTTCGTAGATTGTTAATAGATGAACTAAGTAGTGAACTAAGTAGTGGACTAAATAGTAGAAAGGATGATTTTTGATACATTAAAGAAAATTGTTAAGATTATAAGAGGTAAATAATATGAATTTGAGAGAAGCCAAAGAAATCTTAAAGAACAATGGCTACCTTGTAGAATCTACCAAAACTGAGATTGACTGTAGTAATTGGCACTGGATAAAGTCAATGTCTAGTTATAACAACAATTACTATTACGATACCTTGAGTAATGATGAATTTTATCTTGAAGAATGTGATGAAGATTATGGCGATTATCTTTATTACGCCTGCGATAAATCAGGAAATAAGATTAAATACTTAGGATATACAAACCGTGAAGGTAGTGTTGAAAATTGTAATGGTAAACTTGTATTAGATACAAGTATGCCTAATCAGAATGAGAGTGTCAATAAAGCAAAGATGAATAACATAATAAAGGAGAATATAAATATGAATTTAAATGAAGCAAAACAGATATTAAGGAATGCAGGATATATTGTTGAAAATACTGAAGAAGAAAATTCTGAAGCAGTAAAAATACTTGCTAATTTACATTATCAAATTTGTAATGGAGGTTGGGAACAAGCTTGTTTTAATGGTTATGTAGATGAACTTAATACTTATGGTGTAACAAAGTGGGAAAAAGATTTAGAAACTGAATTTGCTAAGTCACCATTATTAAAGAAGGTTAAGAAAGTTATTGAATTAATTAAATCAGCTATGGAACAGACTGTTATGGTAAGAAATTGTCCAGACTGTAATGGTGAAGGTAGTTGGGAAGAAACTGAAGAAGATGAAGATGGTTATGAAGAAAGTCATACAGAATACTGTGATAGATGTGACGGTGATGGTGCAATTGAAGTAGAAACTTATGATGATGTAGATTTTGGAAGGGGAACTGCTAATGATTGGGCAGATGCTTGGGATAGTAATTATTATGAACAAGTTGATTCTGATACTATTGATGATATAACCAAACAAAGTCATACACATTCAGTTGTCTTAGATACTATAAGAGGTAAATAATGGAATTATAAAGATTAAGCAAATTTAAATAACATAATTTATATAAATACTTAGATATAAAAACAAAGGATATAACAATTAAGTTATATCCTTATAATTGTTTATAAAGGAGAGAAAAATGAGAGATGTAGAACAAGTAATGAGATTTTATCTTATTAGTAAAAGAATAAATTGTAGAACGATTAAAAGTTTAATGGATAGACCTGAATGGAGTCCATTATTGAAATTGTGTGTTGAACGATTAAAGACATATAAAGAGTTTGGAATTAAACGTTGTAAAGAAATAAAGAAAGAAATAAGGGAGAAAAGGTTTAAATTTAAATATAATCCATTTGATTTGATGAGTACAGGTGAAGAAGAATTGCCTCGTGGAACGATGATTGATTGGTTTGAAATGTTAGAGGTCGTTACTGAAATAGAAAATTATCTTAAAAATATGTAAAAAGAGAGTCGTATAAGGCTCTCTCTTTTGCATGGCATGCAGGATATTCTATTAGAATTGGAGGAAAGTCTTCTGAAAATCAGAGACAAATACATTTCTATCTGGAATTTTTACAGACGAATAAAGATTTCCACCAGAAGCATTACGAATACGATACTTATATTTACCAGAGTCGTATACATTTACAATTACAGTCAACACACTTCCAGATTTAGATTTGTATTGAGCGGCTTTAAGAACGACTTCATCAGGATTCTTATATCCAAATGGATTTTCAACTTCTTCAAAATCATATCCATTAAAGAGATCGTCGAGGATATTAAGATTTTCGATAAGAAGTTTACGAACCTTAGCGTCATATTGCTTCTTTTCAGCAACACACTTCTTAAAGTTAAGATCTGATTCTTGACGAATGTAATTCAGATAAAGTTCGAATTCAGTCGTAAACTGATTAGCCAGTTCATCAGGAATGTTCTCAAAATCAAAGTTAGAAGTAATACATTCCAAATCACTCATGTGGTCCTTAGGATTCATTTCAAAATCCAAAGCCTTATCTTCAGGACAAGAATAAACGTCAGTAATGAGTGGAAGATAAATCAATTCATATTTGCTATCACGGCCAGTCGTGTAGTTGATTTCAATATAAAGTCTGTCTTTAACGTCGTAGTTAGAGTTAATGACGAGAATATATGTATCAACGACGAGATTGTAAGTAAAATGGAGCACATTGAAACCCATTTGATGGAAGTAATTTTCAAGGTCATCGAGAGTATGAAAAATCATTATAGTGCTCCTAAGATAGTAGAAATTTCAGTTTGAGCTGCGGCATCGATAGTATAATTAAACTTCATATTGCTGATTTCAGCGAATTTAGTCACAGAATTAAGATATGCTTCACGAGCTGGCTTAATTACTTCAACGCATTTGTCCATAGCTGGATTGAATACTTCTTCAGTCCACTTTACGACGTCTTCCTGCTTTGCCTTCGTATTCTTGAAGAATTCCATTTTCTTATTGAAAATATCTTCAGATGGCTTTTTAATATAAGTCTGATAATCTTCAGACTCGCTCAAATAATTGCTCATATTAGTCAAGTTTACTTTTAAAATGACGTCAGCAATATCCATATTGTATCGTTGATTATAGACCAGAGAACGCCAACCTGCTTCATATTCGATATACTTACGATATTTCATATCGAGGAAGTCTTTAGAGTTAATAGAAATATCTTCCATTCCACGAAGTGGTTTGGCCATATAGTGACCTTTATCGACTATCATGTGAAGGAAGTGAGATGCTTCATGGACAAAGATAGCGAATTCTTTATCGGACGGAAAAGAAATAGTATTATTTACTTCGTCATAAGTAGCAGTACCTTCAGGCAGAACGATACGAGTGACGAGATTCTTTTCGGTGAAATATCCACCAGCACCTTCAAGTTTCTTTCCAATAACAAATACGCCAAATTGCTGTTCATCCAGCTTTTCCATTACATGAGTGAAGAACTGGCATTGACCAAAATTTGTTGATACCAATTTAGTTGCAGCGCAATCAGTGTGCAGTTTTACAGCCATAAATTATCCTTCTCGTTCAACGATGTCTTTAAATGTTTTACTAAATATTGGAAAGTTTGTTTCCACAATGAGGACAGAAGAGCCAAGGAAGTTCTTCGTCGACATGATCAGTATCGTCGTGAATGGCGATAGTGCATTTAGTCAAATCTGAAGTAATAGTTGCACTTCTGTTTGTATCAGACCAATATCCGCCAATCGTAATAGGCGATTTTCTTGAAATTTTATGTTCACAAACTTTACACATATATTAACCTCTTTTTTAACAAGTAAAATATAAGTATTTTGGAATGATTTGTCAACCCTGTTTTATGTAAATTTATGTAAAAAGAAGTTTACATTGGTCAACTTCTTTTCCTGTAAAAAGAAATTTACAATAATATGATGAAACGGAGCGCTTCTGGGGCATTCTGGGCAAAATCCATATAGTTGTTAGAGTCAAAATGAAAAAAGCGCCCAGAGAGCGCTTTCTAATTAAGAGGATAACTATTTAAGTTCTTTTATGGTATAACCAAGACGATGGGAATTGTAAACTTTAGTTTATGTAAACAAAAATTTACTTATTGAACGTTATATTCTTTTATGACTGATTCCTGCTCACTCTTTCCATTCATGGAAATATAGTTCTCAGCCCATTTCTCGGCTTCATCTAAACTAGTTATGCAAGGATGGAGAAGCTTAGTCCAAAAGAACAAATACTTTCTTTCGATCTGGTAATATGTTTTAATCTTCTTGTCGCAACTGCTAAACTGCGCGACTTTACATAAAAGCGAATAGAAAGATGCCGTGCCTTTAGGCCGGCTTATGAATGTTCGCTAAAATTACAAAATTCATAAAATAATTTTTATATATAATATATAGTTTATTAGAATGGATCGGATTCTAATATAGGAAAATAAAGAGTTTAACGCTAGAAATAGCTATATCCTATTGGTACCGATCCTACTGATAGGATTTTTATTTTATGAATAGAGCGTTTGAAATAAGGTTATACCCTACTAAACTACAGGAACAAAAGTTAAACCAAACTTTTGGCGCTTGTAGATTTGTATATAATAACGTTCTAGGTTTAAGACAATCTTATTTTAATGTCTATGGGTTTAAAGACAAAGATTTAGATATAATGAATATGCTTAAAGCATTTAACCCATGGTTAAACGAGATTGGAAGTCAAGCTATATGTCAATCATTAAATGACCTAAATATAGCATATAAGAACTGGTTTAATTCATTAAAGAAAAAATCTAAACAAAAATCAAAAGCACCTAAATTCAAAAAGAAATCTGATAAACAATCATATCGTGATGGTATGATGAAGAAGAATATATTTGAACTTTTAGATGTTCAAAATAGAAAAATAAATATACCTAAAATTGGGAAAATCACTTATAGATGCGGTTATGACTTTTCAAAATATGGAATAACTAAAGTTTGCAATATAACATTAAAGAAATCTAAGACAAATAAGTATTTTTGCTCTATTTGCTGTGAATGTGAAGAACCTGAAAAACTTAAACAAAATAATTTTAAAATTGGTTTTGACTTAGGATTAAAGGATTTTCTTATAGATTCAGACGGTATAGTAATTGATAATCCAAAATATTTTAGAATAAGTCAAAACAAACTAACCAAGGAACAAAGAAAATTAAGTCATTGTATTAAAGGTTCAAATAATTATAAAAAACAAAAATTAAAAGTAGCTTTAATTCATGAAAAAGTGAGAAATCAAAGAAAAGATTTTCAACATAAAATAAGTAGTCAACTTATTAACGAAAACCAAGTTATTGTAAGCGAAGACTTAAAACCTTCTAATATGGTTAAAAATCATATATTAGCAAAATCTATTACAGATGCTTCATTTAGTTCATTCTGTAATATGATAGATTACAAATCTAAATGGTATGGAAGAACATATATCAAAGTCGGAAGTTTCTATCCTTCATCTAAAATTTGTCATTATTGTGGTTATAAAAATACTACCTTAACTCTAAATGATAGAGAATGGGAATGCCCTAACTGTCATACTCTTTTAGATCGTGATAAGAATGCAGCTTTGAACATATTAGAGGAAGGTTTAAAAATTTTAAATAATTCAGGGCAGGAACTGCCCATTGAGCCTATTGTATCTGAGAACTTCAGTTCTCTTGAGTAGGAAGATTCCGGCTTTTAAGCCGGAGTTAGTTCACAGATTCTGATTTTCATAATATCAATCTACTTAATTTTTTCGTTTTCACCGATACGTCTAATTTGTAATTCTTTTATGATTTTATTGACTATACCAGGGTTAACCTTTTCAGCCATATTCCAATTAACACAAACCGCGTCTTTAAAAGATACAACTTCATTTGGATATTCTTTATTTAATTCAAACATTGCATCACGATATGAGTTATTATTGATAATTCGCTTATTGATCACATCGTAAAGCGTTTGTGTTTCCAATCGACCTAAATTCTTTAATTCTTCAAAAATTCTATAAAAATGATTTACATTTACTTCTTCTGCCATATTATTTCCTTTCATTAGTCACAATCCTTATTGATTTCATACTTTGGCTTAGGTTCATCTGGACGAGTGACCAATTCAACTTTGATTTCATCAGGCTTTATAGGTTCTTTGGTCAATCCAATGAGACAAATTTCTTTCAATTCATCATATTGTTCATCTGTACAATTATCAGGGACTTCGAATTCACGAGTTGCCATATAAGTAATCTTAAACTTCTTCATAGTTATTCTCCTTCGGTATTCTTACCGATATTCATTATTTTAGTTAATTTCTCAAATCGTTTCATGTATCGAACAAACGACTGAGCTTGATTTAAAAACTTATCTATTTTGTCAAAAATGATTTCATCTGAAAAATCTGTGTCATGTGTATATTCCAAATAATCAAATGGCATTCTGCCTGATTTCAAACGTTTACACATCTTAATCAATGAAAATTTATTATCCAAAAACTGTGCTTCATCAGTCATATTATGAAATTGTAAATGCCATTTAGAGAATTCATCATTAGTTCTTTTAAAATTAGTTTCACTATATGACAATTTCAAATTAAAACCTTCATCTGTTATATCATAATAACCAATGATTTCATTATTCTTTTTGAGATAATCTTCTATGAGCTTCATATCAAATTCAACTTTGAATGTAGCTACGATGGAAAGACGAGTCAAGAATTTATACTCAACTCCTCTTTCATCTAGAAAATTTGTCACATCAACGATATTCATTAACGGTCTTTCGAAATAGTTTCAACGTCCTTCATAGTCATCGAATACTTGCACCATTCAGGAACGGGGTCAGCATTCTTAGACTGAATAATGAAGATAGGCATTTTAATGTTAGGCTTTTCCCAACTGAACTGGCAGTCAGTAATGTAAACAATGCCATCGTAATGAAGTCCTTCCTTCTGAATTTTGTCGATAACGCACTGAGGGTTAGTGCATCCACGACCACTCAAATCGAACTTCGTAGTCTTATAACGCTTTTCAGTAATCGGACCACATGCACCATCCCAGAAGCAGTAATGAACCTTTGCATGCTTGACGAAGTCATTCACAACCATGCAAGCCTTTTCAACTTCAGAGTCAGGCATAGAGCCAGAGCAGTCTATAGCGATAAGCACTTCAGCCTTCTGTTCATGGCGAGGACCAGGCATAACACCAATCCACTTCTGACCATAACGACGAGGGAATTTCATACGAGAGAAGCTCATCACATCGGAGAAGACAGAAGTCGTAAATCTGCGAAGAGCAATACGAGGGTCAACTACCTGAGCATTCGCAGCCAAAATCTGCTGAGCAAGTCCACCAGGAAGATTGGACCAAGTAGAAGTGCTTGCTTTGTTTACAGCCTGAGAGACCTGCTGGTCGACGATTTCATTTTCGCCCCAGCCATCAGTAGCCGTAGAGCCAGACTGAGAGAAGTGCTTTTTAAGTGCATCTTCTTCAGAACCAAATCCACCATTTCCCTGACCATCGCCCTGGTCACCACCAGCGCCACCAGCACCACCACCAAATTGCTTCTGCATCTGCTGATTATACTGTTCACGATTTTTCATGAAAATGTTAAAAATCTTTTCCAAATACATATCCTTCTGGGGATCAAAGCCAGGCGGAATAATCTGAGCAAAGTCATCGATAGATGGGAAGAGGTCGTTAAGACGAACAGCATTCTGTCCCTTCTTACGATTTCCAACAGAATTCAATTCATTCAGCATCTTAGTGACAGTCATCGGAGAGCACACGATATTGGAAGAATTCCAACAAATGTCGTAAGGTGCCATCTTACGGGAAGTCACATGATGGAGCAAGAGTCGAAGAATTTCGACACAAGTCAACACAGTCAAAGTAATCGGATGAATAGCCTGAACGAATTCCTCGGTATATTCAAGAATAGGAACGGTATCAGACTTTGTATTCAATCGAATAGTCACCTTATCATTCTTAATAGGCTTACGCTGCATCATAGCGTAAAACTGAAGGAATGACGGATAGTCAAGCGAAATACGGCGGCAACAGAGTTCAAACTTCTTATCAGCGGAAAGAGCGTAAACATCTTCAGCACCAGTAGCAGTAGTCATGTTATTAATCATAATTTTTTATTCCTCTTAAATTTTAACAAGTAAAATATAGCAAATCTCAACATCTTGTCAACCCATAGTTTTGTAAAAAGATATTTACAATAGTTAATATCTTTTTCTCTTAGTAAAAAGATATTTACATAAAGTGCGTTTTTTGAGCGAATTTGCGCACTTATGCAAAAATCTGCTTCGTTTCAACGTCAACC
>JBJEXV010000019.1:10636-13101 GCA_051886175.1 Candidatus Coprovivens sp.
TTTTTGAGCGAATTTGCGCACTTATGCAAAAATCTGCTTCGTTTCAACGTCAACCGCGTCACTCAAATCTGCCAAAATTATGGCCTTTTTGAACAAATTGTTGGCTGTTTTCAACATAATTCTACGCCATTCTGCTCTTTGATCTTCAGTAGCATTCGCTCGAAGCGTAAAATCAGGACGATTAATCGAAATAGACAATTCCTGAGAATTATTATGCGTGCGGTAATAACGGAAGCCATTGATAGAATAATGGAATGAATTATCACATGCAAGCGTTTCATCCCAAGTCATATCCATTTGATTTTCGCCATTATGCTTAAATTTTACACAGCCATGCAAATTAGTCGAAGACTTGTAATTACCAGTCTGATCACCAATTTCCTTTTGAATATAGATGCTCAACTTAGTTTCATAATATGCAGTCGGATGCTTCAAAAATTCATTACGATTTCCAAATTCTTCAATATGGAAACGGTAGCCGTGTTCATACGCATCAGGTGCATAAGTAGCCAATTCTTCATTCAATTCATTCAGCAAATTCATTCGCTTCATTTCCACGAACTTCTTGAACTTGCTTTCTTCACGTTCAATTTGCGCTTTAACACCTTCATCATTGCGCAACTTCTTAGTATCAGAATTGAATTCCTTTGTAAAAGAACGCTTAACACTAGTCAAAATATCTTTGAACTGATACGTGCGAACCCATTTGTCGTAGAAACAATAATGATTATAGTCCTTCTGAGAAGTCCAATTGCCATTTCGATAAAGACCATTAATATTATCAGACTTCTTAGGCGCATAGAATTCATCACTATCATCGCCAAGTTCACGAGTGACGACCAACTTACCCGGAGTGCCATTGAAATAGGCCTCACGAATAATCATATTTCCAGTTTCATCTGTAGTCGGATCAAAAGAAATACGAATGTCGATTTTACCCTTGAAAAAGCTCGAAGGATTATTTCTCTGCTTTTCACGTGCAGAGTCGTAAACAGGAATCAAATCTTCCTTTGTCAGAAGATAATTCTTGTAAGTCTTGCCCTTACGGGAGACTTCATCCTTTTCGTATACAACCGTATCAAACTGGTTGCGGAACATAGTAAGCACTCTTTCTTCGTATTCTTTTGCGTTCATATTTAACCTCTTTTTACATTCCAAAATATAAGAAAAACAGGATTGTCGTCAACCCTGTTTATTGTAAAAAGATTTTTACATTACTGTCATAAAATGTCATTATATTGTAAACTTTTGTTTACTATTTGGAATCATATACTTTTTTCACTTGTTTGTAAGAATACAATTTCTGTGGGCATCCTTCTCCGCCACCTGTTTTTACCAAAGAGCACAAATCATATTGTGTCACTAATACAAAGTAATTTTCAAGCCATTCTATAACCTTTTCAAGATTATCAAAATCGAATTCATACGTATGAATTCCATCACCAGCATATACGTGCCAATAATAAAAATCATATTTCTTTATATAACATTGTGATATACTTGCTGTTGATGAATTAGGTCTATATCCTTTTTCATTATTATAATTCTTTCTAAGATAATAAAAAGCTAATTCACGTGGATAATTAGGCGGTTCAACTGTAAATCCATATTTTTCACCAAATGATTGTATCATATCATCATTAGATAGATTACCGATTTTGTTTTTCATTAAACGTTTCTTTTCAGCATCCATCTTTTCTTTACTTCTCTTATATGGAAGTTCAAATGTTTTAGTTAACTTCTCAATAAGTTTAGCAATAGTGCACGTGCAATTATATTCTTTAATAGAATGTGCTCTCCATGTAATTACTTCATCTTTACTATTACTTTCAATTATATCGATTAGTTTATAACATTTCTCATCTGGATCATTCTGTTCATAATCTGATTTACCATTTAAGATTTGACCAAAAACTAAACAAACATTCCATTGATCATACTTATCAATACGAGTTAAAACATTAGTATATCTTAGAATGAACTTTTGTTTGTTATTCTGCACATACTGTCTATAATTATAAAAATTGTTTTCAAATACATATCCACTATATTCTTTAGAATGACCTGGAGTTGCATTGATTTCATTTAAACTTGCTACACAATTTGTTAACATAATCCTTCCTAAGTGTTTTAGAATATAGTTTAAATAAAAAAAAAAAGAGAGGCTTTTGTAAACCTCTCCGAATGTTTTTCATTCTATTTAATTTGGTGAGCAACCAAAAATTCATGATACCGTCATCCAGAGGTATAACAACAGGCTACACATGGACCGATGAGCCAATCCCTAATACATCGCTTGGACTGCTAATCATCTTTGCCTAAGTTCATTAAGTTTCTTAAAACTTGCAAATCAATTATTCTTCAGAGATGAATAATAGACTCATTGTTCGTTTATCAGTCATCAATATAGTATATTATTGCTGTCAGTATCATATATCCCATGGCCGGAACTCGAATCCGAACTA
>JBJEXV010000020.1:0-12788 GCA_051886175.1 Candidatus Coprovivens sp.
CCTTTGATATTGACTGCTGTTTCTGTTATCTCTATGTAAGGTTTTGTTTTATCTACAGTCTCATAATCTGATAATGTTCCCATCGTTATAGTCTGTCCACTATCATCTAATACAATTCCTAAAGATTGATTAGCTGTAGTACCACTAGCTATAATTGTCTTATAACTACTCATCGTAGGATTTATTTGTATGTTGTTATTTGATTGTAGTCTTAATTCACCATGACCATAAACATCAAGATTTCCATAGTTATCTTGTATGTATGAGCCGTCATTAGAGTTGAAACCTGAATTAAGTAGATTAGATGATAATTCAAGTAAACCATTTTCTACTGTTAATTGATTCATATCTGTGTATATGGTGAGATAACCATCACTATCTGTGGTAAGTCCATTGCCAATACTCATTCCAAGTGTTCCATCATAGTAATACATAGGGCTATTAGTGCCTAAACTTAATTGTAACCCACCATTTTCTACAGTAAGCCCATATCCATAACTAAAACTTAATTCACCGTTACTGCTTAATTGAAGAGGCTCACTTGCTGTCATTTTATCCTGCTTACTATCAGCATCGAAAGTTGCTACATTACTACCATTTACAGTAATTTGAGTACCTGAATTAAATTCACCTACATTAGTCCATACAAGAGTGCTTTCACCCAGTATAATATACATATCATATACATTATTTCCCTTGTTAAGAAGATAAGCATTGTTTCTTATCTCTTCTGTAGGTGTAGGAAGCTCATCCTCTGTTGTTATTATGCCTATGATAGATACTGCATTACCAGGGGTTCCTGTCAACCCACGAGGTCCTGGGGCACCATTCTGAACATTATATTTTGTTACAGTGCCATTAGTAAAAGCTATTGTGTATGTATCAGTCAATCCTGATGTACTTGTTTTGGTTATAGATGTAATGCCATTACCAGTATCTCCTTTAAGACCTTCAGCAGATTTTCCACTATCAACTCCATCTATATACCAATTTCCATTTTTAATGCTTACATCAGGAGAATGACCTGGATCTCCTTTATCACCTTGTGGACCTTGCAGAGGGAACTCACCTACGTCAAACCAATGAGGTCCTGTAGTGCCAGAGAACTCTCTTGTGAGTATATACAGAGTGTAAGGTGTGCTTGTACCAACCATATAGGCATCTCCATAAGAGTCATCTCCATGCTGTGTATGGTATTCAACAGGGTCAGGTAAGTCATTAACAGTTGCTACTTGTCCTACTACCTTAATTCCGAACTCATCAAACTGTCTGCCTTCAGTAAGTATGTATTTAATATCCTCTTTATTCCTCTGAACTTGCTCTGTCAGATTTCTTAATTGTACATTATTTATCTGTATCATTGTTTTCCTCCTTAATCATTTGAGCGTATTCCCAGTATTCTGTGGTATAATATTCTTCATATTTCTTCATTTCTAATATTCCAAAGACTATTGCCATTGTGGTTGTAAATACATATGTTAAGAAATTAACCAGAGAGAAATTTATAATAGCCTCTGTTAGTACTAGTGTTCCAAAGAAAGTACCTATTAGTAATGAAGTACCCTTTTTGCCATATTCCTCTACATTAAATCTTGTTAATGACCTTGGCTTTCTATTCTTTTTCTTCGTGGTTATTAGTATCTCTCTTGCCTCTTTGTATTTAGGTTCATTCTTAACATTTACTTTTGATTGACAAATAAATGAGTGGAATATAAGTACATTGACAATACTCGCACAAGCTCTCACAGTAATGAATAGTGCTAATTCCCATTTTGTTTGCGGAAAGTGAAACTCTGCTCCCAATGAACTGCCAATCATCGGCAAGAATGTTAGTGATACTATTGATATTAAGGCTATTAGAATGTAGTTTAGATATTCTCTCCAATCTTTCTCTTCCATATTACAACCTCTTGTCTATCTCTTTGTTTATCGTGTACTTATTCTTAAATGACTTATGTAGAGGTACTAATATAAGTTCATCTATAATTGTAGTAATAGCCATTATTACTAATAGAGCAGTAATGTTTTTAAGGCATACATATATACCCAATAACAATATCCACGGTATGCACCTTAAATGTAGTTTTGCTACTATATTTATTAAACTAACTACAAGAGCCACGCTACACATAATACCAAGTGTATATTTATTCACTTCCTGTACATCTTTGTCTACAAATGCTTTTATTACATATATTAATATAGGGCATAAAGAGCATATGGCTGATAACAAGAAAGTAAGTATTGATAATTTCTTATATTTGCTTGTCATCGTACTCATACTTAATCTTCCTTACCTCTGTTAATATATCAGCAACTTGTCTTCTAAGTGCTTTATTCTCTGCTATAAGACTTTCCATCTCTGTTTTAGCATCTGCAAGGTCTGTCTTATCATCAACTTTCTTGATTAACTCCTTAAACTGTGAGAATATCTTCATTGCTGTAAACAGAACACCACCAATAGCAGTTAATGATGGCAATATAGCTATTAACAATTCTTGAATATTATTCATATGTCAATTATCCTCCTTTATTTCTGTTTCATACCATAATGGCTCTTGTGGAGCAACTATCTTTAAGAATAACACCTTAAATTTATCTAAGAACATCTTTGTTACATCGGTTTCAAGCAAATCAATTAAGTACTGATAGCCTTCAACCTTTGATTTATTGTATTTATTGACAATCTGTGTATTTATAGTTTTAAGAATAGAATCACTATCTGCTACAGGAGCTTCTGATGGATTGAGCGATTGATTGTTAATGCTGACTGCACCTTTTATAGCATCATCAATAGACATAGCTCTTATCTCATCTTGTAATTGTAATCTCTTTTCCCAAGTTGGTCCATACATAAATATTATAGAGAATAACTGATAGCACCATTGATACTGGTCATCTCCTGTTATTGTACTTCCACCATACTGACCATATAATAGATAATACAATGTTGTAATGCTCTCTTGTTTAAGTTTCTTTGGTATTTCTACCTCATTATAACCAAGACTTATAGAATCTCCAAATGAGTCTTTATACCCATTAAGAAAGGCATCTAACGTAGGAAACATATCAGAAAATCTATAATTTCTGAAATTGCCGTATTCTACATCATAAGGAATCACTATAATCACCATCACTTTCTATTGGTTGTTGCTCTTGTATTTGAGGGTCATCACTATCTGCTGCAAAGCCATCTCCGTCTGTATCTGCACCTAATACATCCTCGCTGACATCGCACCAAATCATAAGACCCCATATACTATTAACTATATTGCAGAACTCTTGTCTCTGCTTCAAGCCATCTGTATAGATTATAGATGACATTCCTTGATTCATCTTTTGTTCTGCTTCAAGCATATGAGATTTCTTTTGGAATAAACCACCATTATCAAGTCCATACAGAGATAATCTATAATTATCAAGTGACTGCATAGCAAGTAAGAACTCTTCTGCTTTACCTGTTGCACCGCCTGTCAATTCCTGTAATTCCACACCGTTTACTATAGGCACATATTTCTGTCCTGTGAGAGCGCAGTTCTCGATTGCAGCTGACATATTGAATACATCTTGTCTTTCGTTTTCATTCTGTATTCTCATTCCTGATACACCTGTGGAGTTCATTAAGGCAGTATTTAGATAAGGTAAGCAGTTAGACATTAAATCAAGTACAGCATCGTGAGTAACACTTCTTGCTATATTAGTTTGACTTAAACCTATCGTGTGGTCATGCAGCAATACGCACTTGTTATCCATATCACTTAGCTCAGGTTCCTCAAGCATTATATCATACTGTACGTCTCTTACTAATCCTTGTATCCACGGCTTTTCTTTGCCTTCATCACTTGTATTGCCATTAAATGGAAGTGGAGTAACTTGTATATATCTTCCATATACATCAATACCTTTACCTGTAAGAGTGTAAGGCAAGAAATAGAACTTGTTATTAGTAGGCATATAGAAGAACATTCCTTGCCCTTTATAATAAAGTATTCTTTCTATTAGTTCTTGACTCAAGCCCTCAGGCAAGTTAAACCACTTATATCTATTAACAGCATCTTGTCTATCTATTATCTGTAACTGTGTTTTAATATCATTTTTAAGACTTACAGATACATTTTCTGCTTTAATAGGTAGACCTGTTTTGGGATTAATACCTGCTTGAATAAAGGTATTAGGGTCAATCATATTAGGTATCTTTTTTGCCATTATATATCACCCTTATCCTTTCTTCTTTTAGCATAAGCATCTCTTTGATTTACCTTTTGCATACCATCGGCTTGTAGTTTAGTTTGTGCTTTATCTGTAGGATACCCTATACTTACATTAAAGCCTTTATCTCTCATGTCTTGTATCACTTCATCAAGAGTAGGTTGATTTAATACATCTCTACGATTTGCTATGCCTTTTCTTACATCATTAAACTCAAATTTGTCTTTTGACTTTACTATTGTATCATACGTTTCTTTAATTTCCTTATTTTTTAATAGAGATGGATTTTTGTGCACATCTGAAAATAGTTTTTCTGCTGTCTCTGATGTCATATTTACTTTATCTTCCAATTCATTTAATTGCTCCTTTGACATTTCATTTAAATTTGGTATATCATCCTTAGATAAATATTCCTGTACATAGCCTAATTTTGAATTAGTTTCCTTCAATAATTGTCTACTTTGTGCTATTTCAGGATGTAATAAACCATACATACCAGCAAATGAACCACCTATTGTAAATAATTGATTTACACTGCCTTGAATGCTCATACTATTATTCTTACTCCTCTCATTAACTCATCATTGATAGCATTTCTCATATGTGCTTCTTCATTATCTATGTCTATATGAATGATACTACCTTGAATGTATTTGTGATTATTGTATGTGTTATCTATATATGTACCTACATTTCCTATGATACCTATTGACATTCCATTGTAGGATAATTTGTTTATAAATGCTTGTTTCTCATCATCCGTACAGGTGTAGTACTCCAAGAAAGGTACTAATTTATTGAGAATTGTAAAAGCACTTGTTTTTGTTAAAGTATTTGGTGTTGCTTTAATGTTTCCAAGATTATAGTTATACATATCAGTAGCATAAGACTTTTGCTCTGACTGTAATTTCTGCATATTCTTATAATCTGCAATACCTGCTGCCAATGATGCTCCAGTTCCGAGAGCTGCACCTACTCCCATTCCTATACCACCACCAATTACACTACCCATCATAGCTCCTGATGCTCCACCTTGTAAAGAACCTGCCACCATACCTGCAATAGCTTCTTGTCTTTGAATACCTTGTTGAACATCCATATTAACCATCTGTCGATTAAATATGTCTTCATAGTTCTTGTTGTTAAGTTGATACTGCACCCAAGTATCTGTTACTCTTGGCATTGAGAAGTCACCTGACAAGATTAGTCCTCTTTGCTCTCTGTTATAGGTTCGCCCATAAAGACCACTATATACAGGATTTACTGCTATTAAGGGGTTAAAAGGCTTATAAGTACATTGAATGTTGAAACCTTTGAATCCACCATTTTTAGCCATAGAGAAATCATAAGTATTTGTATATCCAGGTGAGCATAACCTCCATTTATCACACTCATTTTGCACCTTGAAATCATATGAATTATATACTATGTTATTGATTCTTGCTTGTTGCTCATCTGTAAGATATACTGTGCTATTAAAAGATGATTCTGTGCAGTAGAACATTACAGATTTCTTTGTACCTTCCTCATCTGTTATAAGCACATAGTCAAAGTTTTCAGCTAGATATCTTAAATCAATAATCGGTTTTTGGTCTTGTCTATATAAAATAGTGGGTAAGGGACAATAGGGTAATAATTGTATATCATACAGTTCACTACCTAACACTCTTCCCATTTGCTGTGCTAGTCCATAGGCTACATCATATTCAATCTCGAATAAATCACCAGATTTAAGCTTAACATTTCCCCCAACAGGCATTGCTACCATATAGTAAGGGGCATCTCTTAATGATTTACCACTATTGCTGAATGGTATTAATATACCTTCTTCTTGTGCAAGTTCAGAGAATACAGGTCTTACTTTCTGTACTTTATATGTGACTGTGTATGAGGCATTATTACCTGTGCCAATTATTTCTGAAACATTATCTACTATGCCTTGTAATTCATTATATGGACTTGAGCCAGTAGCTATATTGTTACTTACGGTTTCTATATTGCCATAAGATACACCTATTTTATATACTTTTCCAGTACTTGTATCTTTTATTGTTTTGCCAACATTATCTAACAACCCATTACCTGTAATATTAGTGCCATACCAACTTTTAATCTTGTTATCCGTATTGCTTGTTGTTTTAGATATAAGACTATTAATAGCTCGTAGTTTTGTCGTGTTAATGTCAACAACCAACGACCATTGAGTACTTAATGATGTATTATGACTTGGTATAGATTGTTCATAGGTTCCATAGTAATTAGAATTAGATATAGTTTGTTGTTCACCATTATTATTCCACGAATATTCTATTAATTCACCATTAATTGAGCCTGTAAAAGAGTTAAATGTCCAAGCGTGATATGCACCTGTACCATCTTGGTATACATTATACTCATTATTTACTGTATAGTCCCAATCTGCAAGTTTATCTACTTCAATATCAGCAGTAACATTGTAAGGTAGCCATTTAACTTCATTAGTAGGTTTATTAGTTGACAAATATGCTACTATCCAAGGACACTCACTAATATCATATAAAGGTATCTCATCTTTCTTAATCTGGTTGAAAGACATTCCCTCACTATTATATATAAAAGGACTTGACATAGGAATCATACCTTTTTGAATAAAAGCAGTACTGTTATACACCTCTTCGTAATAGTCTGCTAATACATCTCTCAATAGATTTACTCTGTATTGATTACCAGTAGTTCTGTTAGCATCTATAACATACCATCTACTATGTATATCAAGAGTGCCATCTGGGACACATATTATATAGTTAGGTATCTCATCATCTGCTATATTCAATATAATAGATGTATTAACTCCATCATTAGGATTGAAATTAACACCATTTGGAGTACTCTTAATGAAATAGTCTTGATAGTCTTCAAGTTTATTTCTTACATCAAGTATCCTATTAGCATAGTTATTAAAATTATAGAGACATAATTTCATTTATTATCTCCTTTCTTTATTAGTATAGAGAGGGTTTTTAAGCCCTCTCATATATCTTAAACTGCATTTTTTGCTCTTACGGTGATGAAAGGGTTGTTATCCAGCTGTTCAAGAGTATTGTGGCCAAAGATTAACATTCTCGTATCAGTAAGTGACTGAGGATTGAAGAATGATGTTGCCACTGTAAATGCACTCATAAAAGGTACAGCACCTTTCTTATAAATCTTGCAAGCAATAGAGCCATCCTCTGTGTAAGTGGTATTTGCTTCGTATGCAGTATTACCAGGGAGTAATTCACCAGGGAATACATGTACAGAGCCATAATCAGTTTCTATAAGAGACCTTACAGTTTTATTAGTAGCTGCTGTAGTACCACTTGAAGCATTAATAGTACCGAAATACTTTGCAGGGAGTTTGTCCGTGAGTAAACCATCGTATATATCCTTGTGGAATATCGTAGGAAGGTCTATCTTAGTAATCTTGTTGAGATATTCAGAGTTCCAGATGACCTTAAAATCACCCATGTCATAGCTTCTCATGAATTGGTAATTATTGTAATCTCTGTTAGGGTCTTCTAGTTCATCGAATGTATCAGCAAGTTTCTTTGCAATAGTCTGTGCAGATACTCTATTATAAGCCTCAACTTCCTGTTCGGTAGCACTATCAGCAGGTGCTTTTGGAAGAGTTATTTCAACTTCCTGCTTACCTATATCAGTCTCGTGAGTACCAATGAATGTGTTGAACAATGTACTATCATATACTCTCTTTGTATCAGAAAGCATAGACTCAACAACAGAATTAAACTGACTAAAAGCTCCTTCTGTGCTCCATGCCTGTTTAGAAAGATAATCATCAAGCGTTACCTTGATAATCCTAAAGGTGTCAATCGTGATTGACTGACATTTTGGAGCTTGAGGTCTTTCAAGTTCAAGAAGTTTTGAAGCCTCTGCATCGTTCAACCAGTCTCTTGATTTCAATATGTCACAAGCATAGTACAGTTTAGTATCTCCATAAAGAGTACCGTCTTCTTTTGCTTCCTCCATATAACGAGCATTAGTGCCTTTTATATTGTCACCAAATACTCTCTGGGAGATTATCATATTGAATATGGCTGCATAGATTTTGTTTGTATTAAGTGTGCCAGTAAAGTTTGCCATATATGTTCTCCTTTTAATTATTAATATTAATTATCTACTTCTTCTCTTAGGCAAAGATGTGTCTTTTAAGATTCTCTGCAGCTCATTCGTAAAGATAACGCTATTTCCATCAGCCACATCAACACAAGATTGAAGTGCATCAGCAACTCTTTGAGCATCTCTACGGTCATCATCGGAAAAGGAAAACTGAGGTCCATCAGGTGCAAATATGTCCTCACCTTTCTCTTCAAGGATGTTCTGTCTTAACTGCAAAGTTTTCTCAACAAACTCAAGATTACTTAAATTCTTTTTGAATAAGTCTTTTCTCAATTCGTCATTACTTACTTTTGGCGTATTTGGTGCCTCTACCTGTTGACCATTGACAAGACTGTCTAAAAGCCTTTTGTTTTCATCTTTGAGTTTTTGATATGTATCTTTAGACACTGTGCTTGCCTTAAGGTTATTAATAACCTCAATGTAATCAGTATCAGTAGATTCGTTAGTGTTGTTAGTTTCGATAATTTCTTCTGTCATATATTTATTCTCCTTAAATTATAATTTATTTAGTTATGTGATAAAAGGACAGTCCTATTAGTATGCCATAAGTTTATCAGGCTTTCTGCTGACGCACTCTTCGTGTGATACCGTCTAAACACAGATGAGGACATAATATTAATAAGTGCCACATCTATCTACATATATATAAACATAGAGCCTACGGTTAGGTAGGATATGAATATATCATTTCTTAATTTGTTTAAGTTCTGCTGCAAATGTTGCTTGAGATATTAAGTCTGCATACATAAATGCTCTTGCATCATATCTTTCTATTACTGATTTTGCCAAATCTTGGTCAAACATTGAATTTAAATAGCGTTTCATTGCTATAACATTATTGCAAGTTTGCTTGTTATATCTTCTTATTATATTGCCATCCCAAAGAGTAAACCAGTGATTGCTGTCTTTACTGAATTTGATTATTGCTGTTGGTTTTACTAATCTTTGACTCTTTGGCATCAATGTTTCTAAATCTCTTTTAATAATATTTGTGTAGTTACTATCGTTCTCATAATCCATAATATCAGCACCATAAGATTTCTTTCTTTTATCTATGTATGCTTGGCTATTAGGTACATTGTCTATAATCATATGTTTTCTTTTTAGTTTATATCTACCAGGTTGTTCAGGGATAAAACCTGCTAATTGAGCAAGAAAGTCACTACATTCTGATACAGCATTAGCACAACCAAATATCCTCACAGCAGGATAATCTAAGCGTTCTTGGTCTCTCAATATGTTTTCAATGTATATCTTAAATTGCTCTACTGGATTTCCTACTGATTTCTTCTCAACACCCTCTGCCATCATAAACTCATCAATGATTATAAAGATAAATCTCTTGATAGGCTTACCGGTTTTAGGGTCAATTGGTCTATTGTTAAGGAAGTCTGGGTCGTACTCTGCAACACCTTTACCTTGTTTTGCTGCACTTACTAATGGATAGAAGTCAATAAGTACTTTTCCGTGGTCATATAAGGTATTTGCTTTTGTAGTTATATCCATATTATACTTTCTTAACAGTAATGCATCTATTGCTTTTCTGCCTTTGTTTTCAAGCATTTTCTTAATAGATAAGTCTGATATTCTAAAGTAATAGCACTTTACATTTTCATACCCATATTTCTTCTTATAAGCTATTACTGTGTCCATTACTGCATAACTTTTTCCACGACCTCTTGAGCCACAAATCCAAGCCCAAGTCCACCAATCTATTCCCATTAAGGACTGAGTAGTGTAGTATAAATTATAGTATTTCTTATTTTGTGCTAATTCTAATTGTAATTTATTTAATCTTTGTTGTAGACTGCTCATACTGTTGCCTCATATTCAGCATGGGCTATATTATAATCGTTATCATTTATTGTCAAAAAATATTGGAATACTGCTCTTCTTACATCAGCTGCTCTGTCAAGATTAATATTTTCTACTGATGTACTATTACCTTGTAGCGACTCTCTTACCATCTTTTGCTTCCATTCTTTTGTACTTAAACCTTTTGATTCTGCCATTGCTTGAGCCATTTTGTGTGTATATACCTTAGATTCATTAAGTAATCTTGCCATTGGTCTTTGTTTTGAATCTTTTAATATTAAATTTTCTTTTCTTTTTTCATCATAAAGTTTTTTGAATGTTTCAAAATCATACTTGTGAACTATATACCCTTTATGCAATAGCATATATTGGTCTCTATTGAATATTCTATATAATTCTCTATATTTTTTATTTGATATTTTAGATAGCTTTATTTCTTTTATCGTTTTCATAATTAATACACCCTTATTCCTTTAAATTGAATTTGTCTATATCTTCAATATTTTTAATTTCTGTACTGTCAAAATTTCCAGAAAGTCTTATTTTTATTAATTCATTATTATCACTTACTACATACCTATTAAGTACATTTGCCATTCTGAAATCTTTTCTTTTGTAGTCTAAATGATATTCTCCAAGAATCTTCTCATTAATACCAAATTCTTTATGACAATAATCAATATATATAATACTATCAACTATAGACTGCAATACAATACCACCATTTTCTCTTATCTCATTCATTGTATTAATTTGTTTGCTATTTGCTCTGCCTTGCATTATAGCACAAAAATGATAATAAGATTGTATATCTTTACCTTTTTTTGACCCTCTCTGCTTATCTGGGTTTTTATGGAGAGTTCCTATTCCAATATTCATTACTGCTTTGGCTAATGGGTCTCCGTTTTTCTTTCTCTCCATAATTGTGTCTATTGTTTCATCAAATGTATATTTTGAAGGTTTCATTAGTATAGTGATTTCTTCTTCATCTTTTACATTTTTATATACTAATTCTTTTTTTAAGCTATTCCAGCATAAAAATTTGAATAGTGTAGAATCAAAATCAAATGATGTATAATCATGAGTATCAAATACACCATACTCAGCACAATGATGTGATTTAAGATAAAATGCAAAGGGATATTCCTCTGTAGGTTTGATTCTTCCCTCTTTCTCTATTGCTGTATGTGCATCTGGTAAAGTTCCCTTTACACACGATGGGTACATAGATGTTACATCTATACCAGACACGTTGTGTAATGTCTTATTACAATAATTATAATTTATATAATAAAGAGGTTTCGGTACACATAATCTAAAATCACTTGAAGATGTAGTTCCGAATGCTTTCTTTAATGTAACACCTGTTTTATCTTGAAATACTTTCCTTAACTCAGTACCACACTCACCTGGCGTTATTTCGTCATCATTATTATTTTCTATTTTTGTTGTGTATCTTGCAAAGCTTCCATTGTATTTATCATCACATACATATAATGTTTTGGTCTTCTTTTTTATATCTAAATGGTAGGAAATTTTGTTTTTTATCCAATCTTCTATGTTGCATTTGCTTTCAGTTACATCTACTCCGCCTCTTCGGATAAGGCTTTTTAACTTCTTGTCAAGTTCTTTTTCTGTAACTAAATATAAATCCTGTATGTACCATTTGATATATCTACATGATTTGGGTAACATTGAAATATCTCCTTTCTTGTACCTCCTTTCCTCACCCCCCGCAACCTATGTGGATCCAATCACAGAGGGTGAAGAAGTTTTAAGAAAGGATTATGAATTTACTTGACTATTATAATATATCCAATACTTTATATTTTGTAAATACTTAAATTGTAAACAATTTGTTAATTTTATTTTAATAAATACTGTCTACTTCCCAAGTTCCGTCATTATAGAGTGTATATAGATAATCTTCATATTGTATTTGAAGCTCTATTCTAATGGGAGTTTTGTTTATAGGCTTTTCTTCTTTTTCCTTTTTATCTGGTAATACAGCAAATAGTATTGCTAATGCAAATAATAATATTACCATTCCTAATAATATATACAATACTTGTATCATAATTATTTACTCTCCTTTATATTGTTACTATGTTTATATTGATTAGCCTGAATCTGTCTTTTAGCAAGATTATCTTTTCTTGTGAGTAATTGAAGGTTGCTAATATCATTATTAAGAGTATTACCATCTATATGGTCTACGTCATAGCCTACAGGAACATCTCCTATAAACCAAGCATATAAGAATGAATGATAAGACATTAAAGCCATTTTATGTGTCTTATAATTATAAAAGGCAATATATTCATAAATTTGTGACTTACCATATTTATGATTTTTTACTAAGATAAATGGTTTTAACTCTTTTAGCCCTACCTTTTTTGTTGTCTGATAAAACTTTCCATCTTGATACTCAATCAAGCAATTTTCCATCAGCATCTTTTTGCTTTTTGTTGTTTTGTTCATTGTAATAACCTTTCTGACTGTTATTGGGTGTCACCACTATTTGTTCAAGAGTTTTTTGCGCTCTCAATTAAGTTTAGCATAAATTTTTTTGTTTTTTTTTGTGATTTTTTTGAAATTGTTTTTTTTTT
>JBJEXV010000021.1:0-3004 GCA_051886175.1 Candidatus Coprovivens sp.
CAAATGATGTTCTATAAATACCAACATCATTTAACCAATTAGTAGTATCTATAGAATCAGGAATGCTCTAATACAAACCAACTAAAGCATTATCTCCTTCAATAGGTACTTCTATTTCGTCTTTAGCTAATATCTAATCTGGTATTGGAGAATTATAAATAGCAAATGGTGGAAGTTTACCTCCGTTTTTTGCATTAGCCCAAGTAGAATTTACAGACTAAACAAGAGCTCCAGATACCTTTCTAGTATACTCATTCTTATAACATACTAATAGTGGATTTATAGTAACCTTCCATCTATCTTCTAAATATCTACAATTAGCAGCAATTACTGACCTTGCATCATCTTGACTTAGTTCGTCCTAATCAACTGCTAATGTATGGTTCCAGACTCTAAATTCTTGCCTTGTTGGGTAATACATTATTTCACCACCGGATAAATGTCTATAATCATAACCTTTTGGATAAGTAACATGAATATAGTAATCTTCTATATCATTTATAGTATCTTGTCTAGACAAGTATCTATGCTATAGGTCAGCAGATTTAGGTTGCTGCCTTGTCTATACCTTTAAAAAGTTTCTATCATAAACAATATCTGCACCATTGTACTACCAAAGAGCTTTTAAGGCCTCCTGTCTAAAATACATATTTACTTTGTCTTTAGCAAAATCATAGGACTCTCCTACTACTTCATAGTGAAAAGATTCTGGTTTTGCCTTATTAGCTATAATCTCAAGATTTGTAAATATCTTATGAACAGAAGGATCATTTACTACAATAAATTCAAACTCAAATGGGTGACGTTTACCATACCAATAAGTTGGGAATATATCATCAGCTATGTCAATTATGTTAGCTTGACCATGTTTCCAGAAATCTGTAGATAAGAATTGAATATTCCACTAAGGAGCTAAAGCAACTACTGATTGATAGTAACCTACATCTACTAAAGAAGTTCCAGAATTAAATCCAGCTTTCATATTCATAAAGTCAGTAGACTAATTAACATTAGAAGTATTAACTACTGTAATATTTGCTTTAATATTTAATAGAGTTACTATTTTATCAGGATTTATTTGCTTATCTCTATCAAGCATAGGTCTTTTTCCAGTTAAATCCTTAAATATTGGATAACCTAACCATACTTTCTTAGAACCATCTGTTTTTTCTTCAGCTTGTATAACCCAGTGCCATTTTAAAGGAATGCCATGAACTATAGGTATACCAGATTCACCAGTATATGAGAAAGTATCATATTTTATAAGACTTCCTATTTCCTCTAGATTAGTACATGGATAAGGCATGTACTATGGGACTCCATATGTTTCTGGATCATTTTCATCCTCCCCACTTAATGCTGCATTTCCGATTATTACTTTAGTATCTCCAAAACATTCTTTTAATTTCTACAAACGTTCTTCACTAGAAATCCAACAGGCTGCCCATCCCTCAAGACCACTATCATCATTTGGAATTACCTCAATAGGAACATATCCAGTAGTAGGTGGTATAGTAGTATCGAGTTTATTATGTTCATCATCAGCATATACGTGTTTCTAAGAATTTCTATAATATAATTCAGAAATTATAGAATCAGAATTATATTTAGGATTATATAAGTAAACAGGATAATAGTCACTAGTACCTTCTGGAAATATATGTAGGGCTTCAAGATAACTATCTGTACCAAGATAATATGCTGGTTCATATTCATCATCTGCATTCTTCTTAAATCGTAATGCATATACAGGAACTCTCTATCCTGCAAACTTAGCATCATCTGGAAGTGTAAGATATGAGTAACTTACATAGTTAGTACCCTCCTATTTTGTTATAGTAGATATTTCTATATTTGTCTAAGTAGTATTCTATTCCCCATCTTTTCTATAATAAGCTGACATATTCTTTACCTAGAATATTTCAAATTTCTTATAATTTAGATAATTGTCTCTTTCTAAACTATATGAGATTTGGTAGAACATCTATTTATCAGGTAAAGTTCTGTTACTTAATGATAAAACTCCAATAAATTTCTCTCTATCTTCTCCTGTTACAGTTCCATACATATACTTAGTATCTCCATTTTTAGTAACATATGGAACTTTGAAACTGAAGTTATCAACCATTTCATGTGCTGCATTCTCTGTATTATTAATTACATTATTAGTTAATGTAACACCATCAGCAAAGGAATTATCAGCATGACTAGTTCCTAGCTTAGCAATCCATTTAGAAGTGTTTCTATCAAAAGAGAACGGAGTATTATTTATATTCTCCATATAACTAGGAACCCAACTGTAGAAGGTTATAAATTTCTCTAGAAGTTCATTCCAGCATAAATTCCATACTTTTTCTTCAAATCCATAAGTATTATCATAGAATGTAAATAGTACATCACGTTTAAAAGCATTATATACAGTTTTTACATTTCTAATACCTAGAATTGGAGTGAGTTCTCTTTCTCCAAGAGTTATGTTATTATTTAAGAACTCTTGCACTCTCATATCAGAAATACACTAGAATGATCTACCATCAGTTCTCCATATTTTCTTAGCTATTGTATCAACTCCATATACATACTAAACAGCATCTCCTGTTTTTCCTGGCACTTTAAGAATACTATCAGCCCATTGACTGCCATACATATCAGATAATATTAGAGGATTTTCTGGAAGTACTTTGGAAGTGTTTACATATACAGGACCCCCAGCTCCCTATCCAGCAATAGCACGTTCATTTACTGGAATTAGAGCTACTCCATGTTCAAATACACAAAGTAGACTAGATTCTAAAGATATTAACTTAACTATTTCTCCATATTCTCTAGTATAATCTCTATAATTCTATCCTCTAAATATTCTAAACCCATTCTTAAATCCATCATTAATGTGTATATCTGAATACATAATTCTGGTTCCAAACCAGTTTTTAATATATGGAGCATCTGGTAATGCTAGATTCCATTTATCACTTACTGATTTAGTAAATCCTTTATTATAGAT
>JBJEXV010000022.1:0-12410 GCA_051886175.1 Candidatus Coprovivens sp.
TTATTTTCTAATGGCAGGGGTAGCAGGAGTTGAACCCACATCAGCGGTTTTGGAGACCGTTATTCTACCATTGAACTATACCCCTAAATTTTTTTCAAGCAACTTAATTATAACATATTTTAATTACTTGTAAAGTTTTTTCATTTAATATAAACTCTTAAAATGCTATAATAAAACAAAGGAATGATAAAAGATGTACATAATTGACTCATTAGCAACACATGCTGAACTAACAGTAACAAGATTATGTTTAATATTAAAGTATGGAATTCATATAATGTCTATATTAATACCAATACTGTTAATGTATAAATGTATAATGGATTGGTTTAAATCAGTAATGAATCCAAAAGAAGTAACTAATAGTTTAAAAATGAATGGATATAGATTAATATGTGCTTTAACAATATTTTTTATCCCAACATTTGCAAATGCAATATTTGGAATGATAGAAGAATACAATCCTGATGCTTATACTACAATATATCAAAATGCTTCACCGGAAAAAGTTGCATTACTAGAAGAAGCATATGCAAATGAAATTGCAGCAGAACGTGCTAAAGATAACGCTGAAGTTAAAGAAGCGAGTTTAAGACAAGCTGAAGAAGCTCGTAAAAAAATAGAACAAATGGAAGAACAAAAGAAACAAGAACAGCAACAACAAAATAATGCTGGAGCTACTGGTTCTTATAACTCATCAGGTGAAACAGAAGGAACATATGGTTCAGTAGTATATGAAAATGGTGTATTCAAAATACCAAATCGTCGTGCTACATCAGATGCAGATATCCCAAAACAATCAGGAAGTTACGGATTAAACCCTGTCTTCTCACAAAGATTAGATAAATTAATAGCTGATGCCAAATCACAAGGATATAACATATCAGTAACAAGCGGATGGCGTTCATATAGTTCACAAGCTAGTTTGTGGAACAATTCAAACAGAGCTTGTTCAGAACGTGGAAAATGGGTAGCCTGCCCAGGAGGATCAAGACATGGTTTTGCAATTGCAGCAGACTTAAGTTTTAATGGAACATCATGTAGTGGTGGTTGGGATTGTAATGCAGCTGCCAAATGGGTTCATAACAATGCTCCTAACTATGGATTAAAATTTAGAATGAGTTGGGAACCATGGCATATAGAGCCAGATAATGTACAAGGAGGTTCGTTCGGATCATGTCAAGCACCATGTTAAAAAAAATAGTACTACTCCTACCCTTACTTTTACTAATAACTGGATGTGGAAGTACTTATGAAATAGAATTTACACAAAACAATACAATTAAAGATACAATATCTATTTTCGAAGACAGCGATAAAGTTGAACGCTTCTCTAAAAAAGATGAAGAAGACTTCTTAAACAAACTTCTAGACTTCGAACGAGGATATGAACATTACAAAAGAGAATTATATACAACTGAAGATATTACTGGTTACAAATATACATATGACTTTACATACGAAGAATATGATGCAATGTCTCAACTAAGAAAATGTTATGAAGATTTAACATTAAATGTAACAGATGACAAAATAGAACTAAAAACAAAAGGCGAATTCCTATGTGCTACATATCATAATGAAATGCCATATATGGAAATTACAATAAAAAGTGATTACAAAATAGAAGATTCAAATGCGAATACACAAAATAGTAATACTGCAACTTGGAAAATAACAAAGAACAATTATAAAAATACACCAATTGAAATAACATTTGATAAAAATGACGTAATCGAGGAAGAAGAAAAAGAATTCCCAATAAAAAACATAATTATAATTGCACTATTTATAATTGCATTAATATATATACTAAAAAATAGAAAAAAATATAAACAATAACATAAACTATTATAGGTGACTATAATGTTATTAAAATATACTACTAAAGAATTAGAACTACTCGCTCGTATAATGCGAGCAGAAGCATTAAATGAAGGAAATCTTGGAATGCTAATGGTTGGTAACGTTGTAGTAAATAGAGCAATAGCATCTTGTCTTACTTTTAAAAACGTAAGAACACTTACAGATGTAATATATCAACCAAATCAGTTCAGTGGAACCAAAATACCACTATTTAATGGTACCCCTACCACTACTGAAAAAAACTTAGCTAAAAGAGTTCTTCGTGGTGAATATTATCACCCAGCTACTAATTCCTTATGGTTCTATGCTCCTGGAACAGATAAACAATGTAAATACAAATGGTATGACCAAAACTTTGCTGGCTCATACAAAAATCATTGCTTCTACGAACCAGATCCAGGAGTATGCAAAGAAATACATTAAAAATGAACACTATTACTTAGTGTTCTTTTTATATCTAAATAATGCTGAAGGTCTATGTCCTCCACCAGTCTTAGTAAATTCAGTCTTTTCAACCTTATCTGCAATAATTCTTCTAAATGCAGGGTCTAATAACTTTTTATTTAAAATAACTTCATATACTTGTTGTAAATCACCTAAAGCAAATAACTCAGGCATCATATTAAATACTACATCAGTATAACTTGCTTTACCTTTTAATCTTTCAATACCAGACCAAATAACTACTGGATGATCAAAAGCTAAATCATCATTCTTAGTAATTTCAAAAGAATATCTATCAGTAGTTTGTTCTTTTAACGTCTTCTTAATTTCAAATGTTAAATGTTCAACTCCATTATCTAATTGAACTTGTACATTATCCTCTTCATCAAAATAAGTAACATTAAACCAACTAGCATTATCACTTAATTTATCTTTTAATCTATTCTTATCGATTAATGCCATATAAGCAGTAGATACAATTCTCATTCTTGGATCTCTATTAACAGACCCAAAAGTATATAATTGTTCTAAATAAATATCACGTAAATTAGTTTCTTTAGCTAATATTCTTCTAGGACATTCCTCTAAATCTTCCTTAACATCTAAGAAGCCCCCTGGTAAACACCATTTACCTTTAAAAGGATAATCATCTCTTTTACATAATAAAACACTCATATGTTTCTTAGTATTCTTTCTATAATTAGCTTGTTCTTCATCACTAATACTTAAAATCAATATATCAGTAGTCATAGATAACTTTTCAAACACACTTGAATCATAAGCATCTAAAAACTCTTGTTCAGTCTTATATTCCATAAAAATCAACACCTCTTTTTTACACCTTGATTATATCACATTTATATAAGTTATTTTAGAAATTTTTCATTTATTTTCTCGACAAAATTATAACCTTTTCTTCTTAAACAATTAATTCTCTTCTTATCAACAACAGTTTCAATTTTAATAACATTTTCATAATACTTATTCTCGCCATCTATTGTAATAAGTAAATCTCTATTTCTTTGTGGTAATAAAGAAATAACTTTATTCTCAGGTAATATTACTGAATTTAATAAAGATCTATAAGATTTATTATTAAGTGGTGCTATAGGTGTAATCTGTAAAGTATGGAATGTATTATAAACAATACTACCTCCAAAACTTAAATTATATGCAGTACTTCCAAAAGAAGTAGAAATAAGTAAACCATCACCAACTGCAGTTTCTAAAAATACATCATCTATCTTTACATCTAATACTACTGTATTTAATTCTTTTTGTCTTATTACTATTTCATTTAATGAAAAGAAATATGAAACACTATCATCAGTAATAACTTTAGTTTCTTGAACACCAATATTATCTACTTTAAATTTATTATTTTTAAGTTCATCTACAAACTTATCTATTTCTTCTATCGAAACTTCTTGTGCAAACCCTAAAGTACCTGCGTTAATACCAATATATAATACATTACTATTAAAATTAGTAGCTTTAACCATTCTTAAAAAAGAACCATCCCCACCAATAGCAATAGCTAAATCATAATCTTTCTTTACTCTTTTAAAACCAGCTTCACATAACTTATTGCTAACAATATCTGCTACTTTCCTAGATTTATCATTATCATTAACAAATAATCTAAAATTCTTTATGTTATGCATATTACCACCCTATTTCTAAATAATTTCTAATAATATATTAACAACCTCTTCTATTACTAATTCTTTATTATCTTTTCTATTATCTCTAATAGCTTTTAATACTTTATTATAATATTTATCATTCTTTACATCATAAACACTTACATATATTGTACTATCATCTCCATGCAAGTTATTTTCATCTGCTCTATTTAACTTACCAGTAATACCTACCCCATAATCACTATTAGCAAACTTCGCTATATTAGTACTCATTTCTACAGCAGTCTCCATACTATAAACAGAATACTTATCAATAACTTCACTACTAACACCCATTTTAATCTTATACTCATTAGAATAAGTTACTGCACTAAATTTAAGTACTGCACTTGCTCCTTCTATACTAGTAATTGCATTAGCAACTCCACCACCAGTACAAGATTCCATAGTTGATATAGTACAACCTTTATCTATTAATTTATTTACAACTCTTTCCATAATATCACCTATCCATATAATTCGTTTTCTTGAATATATCTTAACACATCTTCATCAATAAATTCCTTAACTTTATCAACTTTTTTAATATTATCTCTAATATATGTAGAACTAATATCATCTAATTCCATATTACTTACAATAATATTATCTATATATTTTTCATACTTAACTAATAATTCTTCTAAATTATTACCATTTCTATTAATTACTATAATTTTATAATTACTTAATATCTCTAAACCTTTCTTCCATTTATCAATATAACTAAAATTATCTAATCCACATATGAAACATATTTCATCATTAGGATATAATTCTTTAAAATGTTTTAAAGTATCAATAGTATATACAACTTCTTCTTTTAATTCATAATCACTTACCAAGATATTATTATGTTTTTTAGTTAATATTTCTACCATATTATATCTATGTTCTTCTAAAGCTAAATTATTCTTATAAGCATATTTACTACCAGTAGGAACAAATATTACTTTATCAACATATTGTTTATTAACCATATAATTAGCTATATTTACATGCATATTATGTGGTGGATTAAAGCTTCCTCCAAAAATACCTATTCTCATAATAATACCTCCTATTATTATTTATTCATTTTCTTCTTTATTTTATTTATAACCTTCTTTTTACCGTTCCATAATTCTTCTATATCGCCTTTTTTATTAAATGTATCAATAATTAAAGCTAAATACTTAGAACAATCTACATCTACATACCATTCATTACTTTTAATTTCATCTGGTACATATGATAAATTAGTTGAATACAGTTTATTAAATAAACCATCCTCATGCGCTTTTACAAACTTTTCAGTTCCTTCTGTAAACAATGAGAAAGTTGCAATTAGATAAATATTTCTTGCTCCCTTATTTCTTAAATGTTCAGCAACTTCTATCATAGATCCACCACTAGCAATCATATCATCTACAACTATTACATCTTTATCTTTTACAGCAGCACCCATATATAAATGTTCTACTATTGGATTCTTACCATTAACTACTTTACTTAAATCTCTTCTTTTATAGAAAACACCAACATCACAACCTAACATATCAGCATAGTATCTAGCTCTTTCCATAGCTCCCATATCAGGACTAATTACTAACATATCATTAATATCTTCTTTTTCAATCAATTCTTCTAAAATTGTATGTGTAGGATAGAAATTTTCAAAAGGTAACCTAGGTATTGCATTACATATACTAGGATCATGAGCATCAAATGTAATAATATTGTCAACACCAATTCTTTCTAATTCTTGTAAAGCAATTGCACAATCTAATGATTCATTACCTCTTCTCTTATGTTGTCTAGATTCATAAAGTAGTGGCATTATTACATTAATCTTAGAAGCATGACCACTAGTAGCAGCTATAACTCTTTTAATATCTTCAAAATGTTCATCAGGAGACATAAAATGTTCTCTTCCATGCATCATATAACTAATACCATAATTACCAACATCACTAATAATATATAAATCAGTTCCATTTACAGATTCTTTAATAGATACCTTACCTTCACCATTACTAAATCTATCACTAACCATCTTTACTTTATAATCAATATTATTTTTATTTAATTCATTCAAATGTTTATTAACTTTATATCCCAGTTCCTTCACATTATCCATTACTACTAACTTTAATTTACTCATATTTACCATTCCTAACAAATAGCTTTGTTTTTTGTTATTAACATTATATTAATAACTAATCAATTTGTCAATATGTTTTTAACATTTTTGTAATAACAATTAAAAAAAAAAAAGATAGATTACTCTATCTTTTATAACCAGTCATAATAACTAGCATCACTTGGCATTACTAAATCTCCACGAGGTGAAATACCAACAGTACCGATCTTAGGTCCATCTGGTAAACAACTACGTTTAAATTGTTGAGAGAAGAATCTCTTAACAAACATAGTCAACCATTTATTAATTTCTTCTTCAGTATACATACCATCAAACGCTTGTAAAGTAATATATCTAACTTTATCTACACTAGCACCATATCTTAAAAAATGATATAAGAAGAAATCATGTAATACGTAAGGTCCTACTAAAGATTCAGTTTGTTGTTTAATATTACCTTTCTTATCAGGAGGTAATAATTCTGGACTTATTGGAGTATCTAAAATATCTAAAATAGTCTTCTTACATTCTTCATTTTCTTCAATTTCAGCATAATATCCAACTAAATGTCTTACTAATGTCTTAGGAACTCCTCCGTTAACACAGTACATTGACATATGATCACCATTATAAGTACACCATCCTAAAATTAATTCAGATAAATCTCCAGTACCTACCACCAATGCACCTTCTTGATTAGCAATATCCATTAATATTTGTGTTCTTTCCCTAGCTTGAGAATTTTCATAAGTAACACTTCTATCATTTTCGTCTAATCCAATATCTTTAAAATGTTGTAAACAAGCATCTTTAATACTTACTTCTCTAGTAGTAATACCATATTTTTTCATTAAACTTAATGCATTATTATATGTTCTACCAGTAGTACCAAATCCGGGCATTGTAACACCAATAAAGTTATCATTACTAATACCTAATTTTCTATAAGCTTCTATTACTATCAAGAAAGCTAAAGTACTATCTAAACCACCACTAATACCCATAACACATTTCTTTAAACCAATATGTTTTAATCTTCTAGCTAAACCAAGTGCTTGAATATTAATAATTTCTTTAAATCTATTTTTTCTTAATACCTCATCTTCTGGAATAAATGGATATATATTATAATGTCTTACTAATTCTTTATTAACATCTTTAATGTCAACTTCAATATATTTATTAGTTATCTCTACATTATTGTTAATAACTCTAAAGTTATCAACATCTACTCCAATATGATTACTATTAAAATCATATCTATCATTTTCTACTAATAACTTACCAACTTCATATATAGCAGCATATCCACTATAGACATAATCAGTTGTACTTTCAGTAACACCACCAGATACATAAACTAAATTACATCCATTTTCTTTTGTATATACATATAATTTATTCTTTCTATATTCATGTTTACCCACTATATCATAACTAGCAGTAATATTAATTACAGTACTAACACCATTATATTCATTTAATTCTTCACCAATATTAATACCAAAATTTATATTAGCTTCATTAATATCCTTAAATACTACGTTACCAAACAAAACTTCTTCACCTAATAATTTAATGTTCTTAACTTCACCATTATATTCATTAAACCATCTATGTTCTTCATTAGTTAAATTATTCTTAGGAACAATTCCTAACACTTTACCTTTATTAACTACTACAGCAACATTATAAACCAAATTATTTACAAGTAATGGTAAACCAACAATAGCTATAATATTTAAATTAGCAGTTTCTTTAAATAATCTTTCTAATCCTTCTAAAGCATTATTTAATAAAGTTCTGTTTTTAAATAAATCACCACAAGTATATCCAGTTAAAGATAATTCTGGAAACGCAACTACTTGTATACCTTCTTTATCTACTAATTTAATTTGTTTAATAATTTCATCGACATTATTAGTTACATTAGCAACCTTAATTTCAGGTACTACAGCACCATATCTAACATAACCATATTTTTTATTCATATTAATCACCTTTCTTCATAGTATAAGTCCAGAAAGCAAGTTTACTATTAGCATCATTAATACCTAACTCATCAACATTGCTATTCTTAATTAAATTTAATATTTCATCATATTCCATTTCTACAAAATCTAAATTCTCATCTTGATCAAGATGTTGTGTAGCAACCTTTTTACATCCTGTAGCAACAAATACTCTTATAACAGCTTCACTACATCCTTGATCTTGATAATGTTCTTCTAATAAATAAATATCTTCACAATCATAACCAGTTTCTTCCAACAATTCACGTCTAGCAGCAATTATTGGATCTTCACCTTCATCTACCATACCAGCAGGAAACTCTATTGCAACACCACATCTTGTATTAGGTCTAGATTCAACTACCATTACAAACTTCTCATCTACTGTAATCGGCATTATTACAACAGCATCACCAGCTCTTTTACTCTTAGTAATTGTATCTATAACAACTTGTGAACCATCACCTAATGTTACATTATAAGTGTCCTTACCTATATAACCTTGTTGGTAGGAACTTATTAGTTCCTTACCAACAACTTTCATTTTTTCATAATCTTCTTTGATTCTCTCTATATTATGCATAGTATCGCCTCAATACTTATTATATCTTCTTAGTTAATTGATAATCAACAGCATTTTGGGCAGTTTGTTCTTTTGCTTGTCTAATAAGTTGTTTCTTAAGTTGTAATAACTTTCTTGATAAGTCGATGTAATATAAATGAGGATTCTCTATTCTTTTTACTTCTGGATATAAAGTTTCCATTTGTTCATCACAATATCTTTGTTTTTCTTCAATTGTAGGATCTTGATATACTAATTCTCCACCAGCAAAGATAACTTCTTGTAGTTCTCTAACATTATAATTTTTAATAGTTAACTTATTATGTTCATTTAATGGATCAATTAAAGTATATTTATTCTTAGGAATTCTTTCATCAAATAATGTAATCACATCACCTAAAGCATAACCAGTATCTTTATCATAGAATCTATATACTTTTTTATAAGCAGGTGTAATCGTTTTCGCCATATCATTACTTACTTTAATTCTTGATACAAATTCTTCTCCTTGCTTAACAGCAACATTTTTATAAACAACTCCAACTCTTCCATTATCTGGGAATACTATATTATCACCAAGACCAATTGAATCAATTACAGCACCTTGTTGTCTTAAAGACTGAATAGTATTTTCATTTAAACCATTACTTAAACAAATCTTAACATCTTCTAAACCAGCAGCTATAAACATCTTTTTAGCTTCTTTACTTAAGTAAGCTAAGTCACCACTATCTATTCTAATACCTTTTAATCTATATTCATTTGGAATTAAATACTCTTTAGCAACTCTAATTGCATTTGGAACACCACTCTTTAATACATCATAAGTATCTACTAATAATACACAATTATCTGGATAAGCTTTTGCATAATTTAAGAATGCTTCATATTCACTATCAGCTTCAGTTACTAAACTATGAGCCATAGTACCCATTACTTTTAATCCATATTCTTGACCTGCTAATACATTACTTGTACCAACACATCCAGCTATAACAGCACATTTACTTGCTTCTACAGCAGCTTCTGGACCTAATGCACGGCGAGCACCAAATTCCATAACACCAATTCCTTTTGCCGCTTCTACAACTCTTCTAGCAGCTGTAGTATACATAATATTAGCATTTAAATAACTTAATAATATAGTTTCAATAATTTGTGCTTCAATAATTGGAGCTTTAACTGTAACTAATGGTTCATTAGCAAATACTGGAGTTCCATCTGGAATAGCATATAAATCACCAGTAAATTTAAAATCTTTTAAATAAGCTAAGAAATCTTCAGTAAATTGACCAGTACTTCTTAAATAATTAATATCTTCTTCAGTAAAATGAATGTTTTTAATAAAATCTATAATCTTATCAACTCCACCCATTACTCCATAACCACCTTTTAATGGATTCTTTCTAAAGAAAGCATCAAACACTACTGTTTCATCTTTCTTACCAGCTTTAAAATAAGCCTGACTCATTGTAAATTCATAAAAATCTGTCATCATTGTTAAATTTCTTCCCATATTAATTCATCTCCTTCATTGTTTTTACAAGAGTTATTCCAGTATTTTCCATTACTGTATAAGCTCTTTCGTTATTTACTTTTCTATCATGTACCTCTGGGATGTGAAATGTTTCAACTGCATTCTTAGGAACTATAATTTCTACATCCATATTTAACTCGTCAAAGAAGTTTCTTAATGCTATTGCAAAGTTTTGTATACAAATATCAGTACAACATCCTACAATAACTACCCTTTTTAAATTAACCATTTCCATTAACATATCCATCATTCCTGGTGCAAATAATGCACAAGTTGAATTTTTATAGAATGTTCTATTAGCATATTCTTCATAGATTGCTAATTCTTTAATAGTTCTTGATTCTTCATCATTGTGACAATGTCCTGCATATCTTTTTAATTCAACGCTGTTTTCGTTATGAGCATCATTTACTACAAAGAACCCTTCACCTTTTCTTATGATTGCATCAATTATAGGAATAATATTTGGTACTATTGCCTTAATTGATGGATCAGCTAAATTTCCTTTCTCACAGAAGCCAACATTCATATCAATTAAGAACACTGCTTCTTGAATTTCATTAATCTCTTTTCTTGTTCTCATATTTATCTCTCTTCTTTCTTTTTAACTTTTTATTAATAAGTATATTTAAAAAATATATGTACTTATTATCAAAATGTTAATATGATATTTTAAAAAAATATCGCTTTTGTTATTAACATTATATTAATAACTGTTTATATTGTCAAGTACTTTTTAATAAAATGTTAAAAAGAATTATAAAAAAAGAAAATAGTTTCCTATTTTCTATGGTAAAACAAGTACTTGACCGATACTTAAATTACTATTATTTAGATTATTTAAACTCATTAAATCACTAACACTAACACCATTACTCTTAGCTATATTATATAAAGTATCTCCACTCTTAACCACATAAGTATTCTTCTCATTACTAGGAATATTAATCTTTTGACCAATACTCAAAGAATTACTTTTCAAATTATTATAGTTCTTTAATTCATCAACACTTAAACCAAACTTCTTAGCAATACCATATAAAGTATCACCTTTCTTTACAGTATATGTGTCATTTATAACAGGAACCATATCTTCACTAATTAACAACTTCTGACCGATACTAAGTTTATTACTAGTTAAATTATTTAACTCTTTAAGTTCATCAACACTAAGTCCATTATTTTTAGCAATACTCCATAACGTATCACCTGATACAATTTTTATGTAACATTTTTAAATGTAAATATAATATCTATCGTCTTATCTTGATAGATACAAATCTTTTCAACTAAATTTATTATCAATTCTCTAGTTGGATTATCTAGTGATAAAAATTCATTTATATATTTTTCTATTTGTTTGTTATCTATTTTATTTTCTTCTATTTGTTCATTTTTAAGATTATCAATATTCTTTTTATTTTTATCTATTTCAGTTTTAATATTTTCACTTACTCTTAAGTATTGTTCCTCATCAATTATACCTTTTAATCTATCCATATATGCTTTATCTAGGCTTTCGATAAGCTTATTATTAGTTATTTCTAGACTTTCAATTTGTTTCTTAATCTTTAAACTATTATCTTCAAACTCTATATTATTAATAGATTCCTTTATTTTGCTTTTATCTAGATATTTCTTACATACTTCTCTTATATTATCTAAAATAACACTTTCTAATACTTCATAATTATTTGTATGGGTTGTACAAACATGATATTTTGAATATGTTCTATAGTAATCACAAGTAGTATAACTTCTACCTGTTTTATTTTGATATCTTATTGTTATTCTGTGCTTGCAATCCCCACAATATAATAATCCATCTAATAAATAAAACCTTTTCTTTTCTGGTCTTTTAACATTTTTAGGTAGTAGAGTTTGTATATAGTTAAATGTACTCTTGTCAATAATTGCTTCGTGTGTATTTTCTACTATAATGTAATCATCAGGATTATTCTTAACTGTCTTTTTAAGTTTATAATTAATTTTTTTAGTCTTACCTTGGACTGCATCTCCTGTATATATTCTATTAGTTAAAATTGCTTTTATAGTAGTATCTACCCATAATCCATATTCTTGTGATATACAATTAGTATTTATACACTTAGTATTCCATACATAACGGTAATAAGATGCTGGTGTTTTAATTTTCCTTTTAGTAAGTTCTTGGGCAATATAA
>JBJEXV010000023.1:0-41111 GCA_051886175.1 Candidatus Coprovivens sp.
GGGTTATAAGCCACTTGTAAGTAATTATTTGTGTGTATATCGTATTCGTAGAACCCTTTGCTTCATCCCACCAGATAACTCATAAGGAAACTTATCTTTAAACTTAATCAAGTCATACTTATCTAATAACTCCATTGCATAATTAATATTATCTTCATTATCAATGCCTAATATCTTTAAACCCAATATAATATTTTCATATATAGTTAAATGATTAAACAAGGCATCTTCCTGTAACATATAACCTATAATAGGATTATCTTTATAAAATATAATCTCTCCATCAGTTTTATTCTCTAAATCACATATTATAGAAAGTAAAGTACTCTTACCACAACCACTACTACCAACAATAGCAATAAAATCTCCTTCATTAACATCAAAACTAATATCCTTAATAGCTTCAACCTCTCCATTAATAGTATTATAATTTTTCTTAATATTCTTAATACTTAATAAACTACTCATTTAAATCAATTACTAACTTATCAAAGTCAACATACTTATCTAACAAATCATTATCTATCATTATATCTTCTAAATTAGTATAAATATCTTCACTAATAGATGTATTATCTAACCAACTATCATTATCTCTATATCTTTTAACAATCTTAATTACATCATTTAAACTACTATCAGGAAACTGATCAATAATTATATTAGCTACCTCTTCATCATTATGCTTCTTAACATAATCTAATCCCTTATTAATAGCATTATTAAATTTATTAATAACATCTTTATTATTATCTATATAACTCTTTCTTGCATAAAAAGCTGTATATGGCATTTCACCTGATAACATACCAACACTACCAACAACATAACCAATTCCTTCTTTTTCTAACTTCGTTGCATTAGGTTCTCTTAAGGTTATAAAAAAGAATTAACTATCATAACGAAAAAAAATAAAGTATAATAGAGTAGAATAGAGGGTGTTAATATGAATTACGATATATGTGTATTTGGTGGTTGCTCACTAGATATGATGTTTTATGGCAATGAAGATGGAACATTTAGTGAAATCCCAGATAAAATGGTACCAGGAGGTAAAGCAGCCAACCAAGCAGTTTCAGCATCTCGTGCTGGAGCTAAAGTAACAATAATAACAAGAATTGGAAAAGATAGAGTAGGCGAAAAAATAATTGATAATCTAGAATATAACGAAGTAATAACAAATAACATTGAATTAATCGAAGGACTAGAAAATGACTGCGCTAAAATATATATTGATCATATAACAAAAGATAATGAAATAATAAGGACAACAACAGCTTCTGATTCATTCACACCCCAAATGGTAGAAAGATATAAAGATGTATTACTAGCATCAAAAATTATCTTAGCCCAACTTAAAGTACCAAAATCAGTTACAGAAAAACTAATAAATTTTTGTTATGAAAATGATAAAACACTAATCCTAACACCATGTCGTGCACATAAACTAAATATTAACGAAGCCAACAACAAAGACTTAATAGATAAAATAACTTACATTACATGTAATGAACAAGAATGTAAAAAACTATTTAATACTAATAACATTGAAGAATGTGTAACAATGTATCCTAATAAACTAATAGTAACATTAGGTAGTGAAGGTGTAATGTACCATGATGGTGAAAATATTATCAAACTTCCATCAATAACAGTAACTGGTATAAAAGATACAACTGGAGCAGGAGATACATTCAATGGTCATCTTGCATACGGTATACTTTGTAAACTACCATTAGATGAAGCAATAGAAAGAGCTCAATATGCCGCAGCAATGAAAATAACATCAGCAACAGCTCAACAAGGAATGCCATATCGTCAAGAACTAGATAACTATATAGATTAAATACCGTAAGGTATTTTTTTAATTTAACAAAATATAATTCCATAAGGAGATGATTATATAAAAAACTTATATATAAAAATAGCAATAATAATAAACAATGACTTATATAATCAAAACTTAATAAACTACACTACATATCTTAAATTAGATAAATACTTAAATAGAAAGGTTGAATAACATAAACTTAATAGATATAAGAAATAAAATTACATTAGGAATACCAATTACATCAATTCCTCTAAAAGTAACTTACTATTCTAGAGTATCTACAGAACATAATAACCAACTTAATTCCTTAACTAACCAAACTACTTACTTTACTAACTATATAAAACAAAACAAAGAATGGACTTACATACCCGGTTATATAGAACAAGGTATAAGTGGTACTACTGATTATAAAAGAGAACAATTCATGAACATGATAAATGATGCTAAACAAAATAAATTTGATTTAATAATTACAAAAGAAATATCTAGATTCTCAAGAAATACTTTAGATAGTATAAAATATACTAGAGAATTATTAACATATGGAGTAGCAGTATTATTCATAAACGATAACATAAACACCTTACTTCCAGATTCTGAACTACGTTTAACAATAATGGCTTCCATGGCCCAAGACGAAATAAGAAGACTATCAGAAAGAGTTAAATTCGGTATAAATAGATCAATAGAAAAAGGAATACTTCTTGGTAACAATACATTATATGGCTATAATAAAATAAATAACAAATTACATATAAAACCCCAAGAGGCCATTATTGTGAAACAACTATATAACTTATATACATACCATAACTTATCGCTATCAAAAATAACTAAAATATTTAATGAACAACAAATACCAACAAACAAAAACAATAAATGGACTATAACTACATTATCTAGAATGATTAAAAACCCTAAATACAAAGGATATTACTGTGCTAAAAAAACAGAAGTAATAGATTACATAAATAAAAAAGTAAAATATAACAACCAAGACAAATGGCTCACATACAAAGACAAAAACATTCCACCTATAATAGAAGAAAAAACATGGGACTTAGCAAACAAAAAAATACATAAAAATCCTAAAATAAAAAAACAAAACCAATACTTCTTTTCTAATAAAATATATTGCTTAAATGATTCCCATCCATTCCATAGAAGAAAACAATGTACCGATGATATAACTTGGTTATGTTCTAATTACCTAACTAATACCAAACACTCTTGTATAACTCCTAACTTAAGAGAAAAAGAACTATATTCTATCCTTAACTCTTTACTTAAATTAATAAACTACAACAATAAAGAACTAATTACATTCCTATCTAAATACTACAATACATCAACAATTACATACCTAAATAACAATACTAATTACATAAACCAAATAACATATAACATCTTACTTAACAAAATAACTACTAAACTAATAAACAATACAATATTATTAAACATTTATATAAACTATAAACATAAAGATATTCATAACCAAGAATATATATTCAAAAGAAAAAGAAATACCATAAAATACTTAGTTAACTATATATTTATAAAATAATTATGATAAAATAAAAAAAGAAAAACGCGGAAAGTAGTGAATTAAATGATAAAAGAATTCTTCGTAAATGAAGTACCAAAATTTTTATTTAAACAATTTGGTTTAATCCATAACATATTTATAACAATACCAATAATAATATTAATAATAATTTATATTAATAGAAAAAAAATATCTAAAATACCTGTAGAAAAATCAAAGAAATTCCTAAAAATAGGTGCCATAATATTATTACTTAACATGATAATATTTACATTTGGCTTCCTATACTTTGGTGTGTTTGATTATACAAAACACCTTCCATTACATTTATGCTTTATAGCTAATTACATGTTTATGTATGGAATACTATTTGAAAAAGAAAACATTCTTAAATTAACATTCTTCCTAGCATTCGTTGGACCAATACCAGCAATACTATGGCCAGATATGGTATCAACTATAGATAACTTTGAATGGTGGCAATACGTTATATCACACCATGTATTTATATGTTTAAGCTTCTTCTCATATTATGCTTTAAACTATAAGATTCAATTAAAAGATTATGGAAAAGTATTTATATTTACAAACTTCCTAATGTTAATAATGTATCCATTTAATCTTACGTTTAATACTAATTATATATTTTCAACAGAAATACCTGCTAACGTAATGGCATTATATCCTTGGTTAAAATATTTTCCACCAATGATAACACTAGAAGTAGTAGGATTAGCAATATCAGGAGCGATATATTACTTCTTAGTTAGAAGAAGAAACTTAGAATTAGCAGAAGAAATTAAAGAAGAACCCCAAAAAATAACTAAAAAAAGAACTAAGAAAACTAAGTAATTCAGGGAGGTTTTACTATGTTAATAAAATCAACAGCAATAGATAGATTATTAAGAGAAAATCCTAACTTAAAAGAACGTCGTTTTGGTCTGCCTGAAATAGGTAAAAGAGCAGATGGAGAACAATTTAATCCAACAGTTCAAGATATAGCAGATGCTATTAACTTTTATGGATTTGAAGTACGTGATAGTGAAATAGCAAGTAAACCAGACATCGATTTAGGTGGTGGAAACCCAATGAAATTCGAACCATTCCCATTATCAATAAGAGAAATGGTTAATTCGTTAAAATCAACAGATATGTATAAATATCCATATACTGAAGGAGACGATAACATCCGTAAAGTATTATTAGATTACATAGAACAAGAAGGTTTTATTAATGTAGAACCATATGACTATGATGATGTAGATGAAAAAGGTTTATCATTACATAACATAACTTTCTTACCATCTACATCAATTACATTTAACATAATAGTAAGTATTATAGCTAAACCAGGTGATGTAATACTAATACCTGGACCTAGTTATGGATTATTCACAATTCGTGCCGAAAGAGCAGGAGCAGAAGTAGAAATAATTCCATTAGAAAAAGAAGATAACTATTTAGTTAATCCAGAAAAACTAGCTAACATGATTGATGAAATAAACTACTCTCTACAACGTACATATAATAGAAGAAGAGGCTATGTTCCAAGAGTAGTAGCATTCGTTAACGCCAATCCAAACAATCCAACAGGAAAAGTAATGGGCGAAAAAGAAGCTGACTTACTTAAACAAATTGGAGAAGTATGTTTAGAAAGAGGAGTTTTTGTTATCGATGATTTAGTATATCGTGACGTAACATTTGACGAAAGCAACATCGCTAAACCAATGGCTACAATACCAGGACTATTTAGAAATACAATCTCATTATTCGGTCTATCAAAAAGTTACGGCATGGCCAGTCTAAGAGCAGGCTTCCTAGTAGCAGACGAAATAATAATAAGAGAAACAATAAATAGAATCTTCCAAGGATGGGACTCATCTCCAGATATCGTAGGAAGAGCTCTTATGGGTGCCTTCAGTGCAACTGAAGAAAGAAAAAACGTCTATAACGAATACTTCTCTAAGTTACGTAACGAATATGTATATAGATACAATATCTTAAAAGCCTTAGTAGAAGGAATAGATTCAATAACAGATAAAAAAATAAAAGAAAAAGTAAACAAAACAATTACAAAGTATATTCCTAATGTATCAGATAGAAATAGATTACTAAAAGGATTGCCATATACAAAAATACCTGAAAACCTAGAACCAGAAGCAGGCTTCTTCGCAATTCTAGAGTTCAACGAATTAAAAGGAAAAAAATGGCAAGATAAAGAAATAAAAACTGAAAGACAATTATTAGAATTCTTCTACTACACAAACAGATTAAGATTCTTAATTGGTCAATCAATAAGTTGGCCAAATCCAAAAGACTTAATTGGTCGTGTAACTTTTGCACTAGAACCAGATAGATTAGTAAGTTCATTTGAACTAATGAATAACTCCTTACAAAAACTAGTAGTAGAAAATGATTGCGAAATAAGATTAAATACATATGAAGATCAAGAACAAATCGCTAAAATAAAAGTAGATGCTTGGAAAGAAGCATATCCAAATATAATAGTTCAAGAATACTTAGATAATTTAGATTACGAAACAGAAACTAAAAAATACCAAGATAGTTATGAAGAATATAAAGACTTAGTATTCGTTCTAGAAAATACAATAACAAAAGAAATACTTGGATACACATGTATTAAACTTGAAAAATCAGAACACTGCGACAGCGAATTAGTGAGTCTTTACATAAAACCAGGATATAAAGGTTTAGGTATTGGAACAAAACTATTTAAAAAAGTGACAGAACATTTAAAAGAACTTGGTAAAAAGAATATGATTCTATGGTGCTTAAAAGATAATAAATCATCTATTGAATTCTATAAAAAACTAGGTGGTACTATTCTAAAAGAAAAAAATGCCAAAATAGGTGACAAAGAATATAAAGAATATGGAATAATTTATAAACTATAAAAATACTACGAAAGTAGTATTTTTATATGATATAATTAATACTCAAGATTTGGGATTAATATTTACAAAGATTCAATAGTAATTAATTGGATGTTAAAACAATAAAATGTAAATATGATATAGTTTTATTTCAAAAAACAAAAATATATGATAATATTAATTTAGATAAAAATAGAAAAGGTGTGATGAGAAGTGTCAAAATATTGTCCTAATTGTGGAACTGAAAATGTAGATACAGCTATGGCTTGTAGTAATTGTGGTGTTCAATTCGCTCCAACTGCACAACCAGCTCCTGTAGTTCAACCAGCTCCAGCAGTTCAACCAGCTCAACCAGGTGTAGCACAACCAGTTGCAGCAGGAGAAAAAAGTGATGGATGTGGAATCGCAAGTTTTGTTTGTGGTATCGTAGGTATTTTATGTTGTTCATTTGCTTCAATTGCAGCTTTAATTTGTGGTATTATTTCACTAAACAACATTAAAGCTGGTAAAGTAAGCGCTAAAAATAAATGGATGTCAATCGCTGGTATCATAATGGGTGCTGTAGGAATTGCTATTTGGATTTTTAATATTATTATGAATGTTATGTCTTAGTAATAATTAATTATGCAGATTGATAAAAGAGAAAAAAAGATTATAAGTATAGCATTGCTAATTAACACGTTAATAGTAATGCTTTTTCTTCCTATCGGAGGATGTCCATGGAAAGAAAGATTTAATCTTGACTGTGCCGGTTGTGGAACAACCAGAATGTTTAAATCATTATTGAAATTAGAAATATATCAAGCATTTAGATACAATCCATTAATGTTTATTCTTTTTGCTGCAGTTGTTTTATATGGAATTTATCTTCTAATATGTAAAATACTAAAAAAGAAACCTATTAAAATAGGTAAAAAAGGATGGATTATTATATCAACTATAATTGTTATATTACTAATAGTATTTACAATTTTAAGAAATATAAATGGCTTTGAATTTCTAAAACCAACAATAATAAATTAAGACTTATATAAGTCTTTTTTTATGTCTGAAAAATTATGATATAATAAATAGTAGGTGATGTTATGGAACCAGGAATAAGTAGTGATGTAAGAACAATATTTAGATTCCTATCATCTGATACAAAAGAAGAAATGGAACTCTTTGTTCATGATGTAGAACAACAAGATTATGTTACCTTACAATCCGATGAGGAAGCAGAAGAAATATTTGACGATGTTTCTAAAAGATTTATCAGTACTTTAAGTGGTAAAGATTTAGAGACTTTAAAAAGTTATACTAGTTTCTCATACAAAGAAATAAATGCAATAATGCGTAATAAATGGAACTATGAAGAAAATGGTGCCTTAACACCTGAAAAAAAATTAGGTTATAAAAAAACTGGACAAGAAATATCAGAAATAATAAGTAGATGTCCATCACTAGATACAAATATAAAAGTATATAGAGGAACATCCTTAAAATCATTCTATGATTATGGAATACGTTCGCTAGCAGATCTAAAAGCAATGGAAGGCCAATACTTTTATGAAAAAGGCTTTACTTCAACATCACTAGTTAGAAAAAGAAGCTTACTAGGTGTAACAAACTTCTTTACAGGTGAAAGAAATATCGAAATAGAATACTTAGTACCAGCTTGCTGCCAAGATGGAGCATTACTACTTGGAACACTAGCAAGTTATTATGATACAGAATATGAATATTTAATAAATTCAAATAGTATGTCAAAAATACTATCAGTAGAAGTCGATGAAGAAAATAATAAAGCATTCATAAGAGCAGCGCTAATGCCAAAAATGTTATGGGATCCACCATACATGGTAGAACAAACAAAACAAAACAAAATGGGATAGTAAATCCCATTTTGTTATTTAAAATGATATAATCTATAATAGGTGATAGTATGGACCAACACGAAAAGAATCAAACAAAGTTTAATTCATATGTTTTCTTGTCTACATTTGCAAGAGCATTAATTGAAACTTTTATACCACTTTTATTATTTAAATTCGGTTATTCATTAAAAGAAGTAGTATTCTATTTCTTCATATATAACCTAATAGAATTAATCCTAACTTATCCGTTAGTATATATTGCTACTAAAAAAGGAAATAAAGTACTAGCAATATTTGGATTTTTAGCGTTTATACTATTACAAGTATATTTAAATAATATGATCTATAGCACCTATTATTTACTTATAATAGCATTCCTATATGCATTATATAGAACCGGTTACTGGTTATCTAGAAGATACTTTAATCTAAAAGTCATTCATAAAAAACATATATCTTCAACATACTCAATAGTTACTATAATTAATCAAGTAGCATTAGTATTCGCTGGATACATGGGAGCATTATTCTTAGATAACATAAGTACATTTGCATTAACTATAGTAGCAGGTATTCTATACATAATTAGTATAATTCCATTATTTATGTTTAAATTTGAATACGATAATACCAATACTGATGTAAAACTAAATCTACGTAAAACATTTAAAGAAATACCATTTAGTAACCTTTACTTATTCGGTTCATATGAAATACTAAATGTATTAAAATTCTTCTTTACTTTATACTTATTTATCTATGTTAAAGAAACATACCAAACAGTAGGTTTATTTAACGTAATAACTAACTTATCTATAATAATATTTGCTTACTTCTATGGTAAAAAGACAGATGGTAAAAAGAACTATTTAAAACTAAGTATCTTCCTAACTGGAGCAGTATACTTACTTAAAGCAAATGCCTTAGGAATATTCCTAGTAATAGTATCTTTTATAGAAGGTATAGCTATAAAAATGTATGAATTATCAATCAATAAAGAATTATATACATTAAGTAAAAAGTTTGAGTATAACAACTACAACCTAATGTATGAACTATTATGTAAAATATTTAGAGGTATAGTATTATTTATAAGTTACTTCTTTATTGCTGATAGATTTGAAAATGATTTAATTATTATGATCTACATATCAGTAGCAATCATATTATTAGGTTTACTATTCGGTATCAAGAAAGTAAGAAACAAAGAATTTAAATTCGAAGAAACAAAATAATTTGTTTCTTTTTTATTACCTTAAGTTCAAATAAGTTCACAAAGTCACCAACACCTGATAAAAACACACCAGTTAAAGAAGCGAAATCAATTGATTCATTAACATCAATCTTAGAAATATCCCCGTTACTTAACTTAACTCCATTTCTAAAATTAAGTGCAGGCATTCCACCAGTTCTCCCAACTAATATTTCTTTACTATATAAATCTTCTATATTAAAATCTTCTATCTTTTCTCTAGCTACTATAAATTGACCATCTCTCTTAGTTAAACCAGCAAAAGTAACTAAATAATCTTCCTCACCATTTTCATAAACATATATAGCTGACTCTGGTCCAGCAAATCCAATTTGCACATCACCAGATAACACAGCAGAACTAACTTTATCAGCACCACTAGTTAATATAAGCTCTAAATCAATACCTTCTTCTTCAAAATAACCATTCTCTATAGCAACATATAACGGTGCATAAAACATACTATGAGTAACTTCAGCTAATCTTACTTTATCAAGGTTCTTATCATCTTTCTTACACCCACATAATAGAGTCATACAAACCAACAATACAACTCCCAACAAAATAATAAACTTCTTAATTTTCAAAAATCATCCCTCCATTATCATAGTATTATATTCTTTATACTAATAAGAGGTGTTATTTTAAAAAGGGGAAAAAATAACTTTAACTTGCAATTCTTACTATTATTATGTATAATCACGTCATTGGAGATGACAATATGAAACATTATATAGAAAGACGAAGATACAAATAACATAGCTTGTAACTAAATAGATACAAGCGTTTTTGTGTTGTTTGTATCTGTATAGAATATTTTATATTGTAAAAGCCTATACAGAAATGTATAGGTTTTTCTATCTTTATACCTATACATACTTTGTATAGGTTTTTTTATATTTAGAAGGAGGATAAAAATGAAAAATATATATAAAGAAATATATGAAGATTCTAGTGAATTTAAAATATGGGTAAAACTTGACAATGGTTGTTACATTGGAACAATGAACTATAGTGAAAAAAATATTACTATACTCCAAAAACTATTAATGTCATTTGCAGAACAATATGGTGAAGAAATAGATTATGAAGCTGCAAAAGAAGAATTAAAGTTATATAGTGATTTTGGTAAACTATTTATATATTTAGATGAAAATTTAAATCCAGTATCTATGAATGGATGTATTTATGATTATGATAACGAAACAGTACAATTCATCTCCAATAAAAAAGAAAATCTCCATTCATTATACTTTTATGGATTATCAACATTAAAATATTATAGAGGAAAGGGAGCTTGCGGTCATTTAATAAGATTTGCTATACAATATGCCCAAAATATAGGATTTGATTATGTATATGCAAGAACAGATTTAATTGGGTCAAAATCTGAAAAAATAATGGAAAAATCAGGATTGGAAATATGTAAATACGATAATATGATTATTACAGAATGGGTAGATGTAACTGAGTCCAAAGGCGATTATCGTCTACACTTATATTTACCTTTAGATGAATCGGTTACTACTATCCCTAAAGGAGACTTTTTTCTAGCTAGAGATACAGAAGATAGAAAAATAATATATGAAAGAAAGAAAGGAAAAGAATTAATTTTATGCAAGAAATAATAAATATTACAAAAGAGTTATTAAAATACAAAACAATTAATGGAAATGAAAATGAATTTGAAAAACTATTTAACTATATAAAAAGTATTTACAATATTGGATATACAAAAGAATATATTTTTAATAATAAAAGATGTCTAGTGTTATCTAATACGGAAGATACTAATCTTGACGTAATCTTTTGTACTCATATAGATGTAGTTCCATCTGATAACTACGATATAACAGAAGATGATAATAATCTTTATGGAAGAGGAACTATTGATATGAAAGGAGCAGTAGCAGTATGTATACATTTATTAAATACAATAAAAACTAATAAGAAAGTCGCTCTTTTTATAACAAGTGATGAAGAAATAGATGGTAATTGTGTTAAAGAATTATTAAATATATATAATTCTAAATTTTCAATAGTACCAGATGGTGGAAGTAACTTCAATCTTATATCAGAGGAAAAAGGAGCACTACAAATAAAATTAAGTACAAAAGGAATTAGTGCTCATTCATCACAACCTACCAAAGGAATAAATGCAATAAACAAATTATATGAAGTTTATAATAAATTATTACAAAAATATCCAATGCCTAAAAGTACAGAAGAATATGTAACTACTATTAATTTATCAAAACTAAATGGTGGGGAATCATTAAACACCGTTCCATCAAATGCAGAAATGTACTTAGATATAAGACATACTAGTCAAAATTCTACAGAAGAAATCTTAAAAATAATAAGAGAGTATAAAGACATTAATATCGAAATATTATTAGACGGAAAAATATTTATTACAGACTTAAATAATAAATATGTAAAAAAGTATATTAAAGTATGTGAAAGTCAATTAAAAAATAAAATAAATATAACAGGATGTGAATCTACATCAGATGCAATATATTTTTATGAAAAAAAAATTCCTACAATAATTATGAATCCTATTGGTGGTAATCCTCATAGTCCGAATGAATATGTTAACAAACAAAGTCTATACACATTATATAAAATATATTTATCATTTTTTAATGAAGAAACTAAATAATCCATTATTTTATTACTCTTAATATTATTGCATAATATACAATTGAGAGAGGGAATGTATATGAATAAAATGTATGTGCCAAATTATTTAGATAAAAACTATAGCGATGTAATAGAAAAGAAAGTTGGAGATTACATCAACACGTATTTAAATGTACAAGCAGATAAGTGCGATGATTTAGAGATATATTACATAGGAAAAGAAAATAACACATTGTTTAAAGGATTTTACATAATAGAGTCATACAAATCAACAATACAACTCCCAACAAAATAATAAACTTCTTAATTTTCAAAAATCATCCCTCCATTATCATAGTATTATATTCTTCCCTTATAAAAAGAGTGATTGTTGGGCTCTTAATAACATTGTAAACATTACAAAATGATTTACAATAACTTTATATTTTGGTATAATCAATACATAATAAGCGAGGTGCGTACAATGAGCAAATTAACTCAAGAAAAAATTGATGTTTTAGATAAACTTTATAACATCAAAGGTGAAAAGAGTGTAGTAACTGCTGCTATCAAAAATAAAATAGAAAAGAAAGAAGCAGACATTGCTACAACTACAACAGAAAAGGATAGTGTTATTGAAGAACAATTAGAATTAGAAAAAGAACTACAATTGTTTATTGAACAAACTGATAAATTCTTAGCTACATTCGGTAACTTTGATAATACTACTTTCTCATCTTTTCAATCAATTGGTATTGATTTAGCCATCGGAGACGCTTTAGCTACTTTAAGACAAAAAGCCCCTGGACATGAAGATAACTTAGAAGACAGAATAAAAAGTTTAAAAGAAAAAGTTCAAGAATTAAGTGAAAAAATCGCCTCAATTGAAGAAAAGAAAAATGAATTTATTGCTACACTAAATAGTGCAGAAGAAGCAAAAGAAAAATTGAATGACCTAATTGAAGACATTCTAAGAAATAATAATGATGCATATCCAAGAAAATATGTTAAAGATGTATTAGAAAGTTTATGTTACTTCTCAGCAGAAGAAATAACAATGCTTGAATTCTTAATCCTATTCAAAGAAGAAGGATTACAAGAATATGATGATGGATATGAATTAAGAGGAAATAAATTCGAACAAAGCTTAAATCCAAAAGAAGAGGTAATGTTAACTGGTGATATTTTCGCTAATGACGTTGATATCGAAGAAACAGAAGTAACTGTAGTAACTGATGAACCAAAACTAGTAACTCCAACAGTTAGCTTAGCTCCTACAAATGGAATCTTAACTCCAGTTGCAAAAACTGAAGAAGAAAAAGAAGAAACAGTTGTAGATGCATTTAAAGAAAAGAAAGAACCAGTTATTGAAGTAGAAGAAAATACAGGCGGAATTTTTGCAGAAGAAACTCCAGTAGATGCTGATGAAGTAGACGATGTAAAAGAAGAAGTAAAAGAAGAAACTGTAACTGAAGAAATAGCTCCAGAAATAACACCAGAAAGTGGTGTAGTTTCTGAAGAACCAGAGGAAGAAAAAGAGGAAGCTAAAGTTGAAGAGGTGTCACCCAGGCAACCTTTAGGTGATATTGAAGAAAATAAAAAAGAAGAATCTAAACCAAAAATAGATCCTGAAATAATAAGCAAAGCTCAAGAAGCTGGATTAGATTTAACAAAAGCTGATAAAGATGATTTAAATAGAATAGCAATAATGCTAGCAGATACTGATAACAGTACATTAAAATTAAATCATGAATTATTAAGAAGTATAAATGTTTCTGATTCAGCAATCTATAAAGTATATGATGAAGAATCGGGGGAAAGATAATATGGCTTACATGTATTTAACTGATCCAACACTTTCAAGCAAACTTACTTTATTTAGAGGAAAAGGAATTAGTGATAATATCATTAAGACTTTATTAGAAAAAGGATTATTAACAGATTCATTAGAAAATATCACTAAAAAAGTAGAAACAATCGAAGCTAATGGTGAAAAACTAAATGAAGATAATTTAAGACTATTAAAAAAAGATTTAGTAACATACTATAGAAGAATAGAATTACTTAAATCTTTAGGAATAGAATTAGATGCTAATGAATTAAGAAACTATGTAGAGTTAATTATTAGAACTCCATACCTAGAATCAGATATAGAAATTCTAAAACAATACATGGTTAGAATAGTTAGAAAAAATGGTAAATATGCTTTAGAAATATTTTGGAAAAATCCAAAAGAATTAACAGAAGCTATCGACCATATGATAGAAGCATCTCTAGAGAATGTAATAGTAAACAATCCAGAAACACTTGGATTAGATATAGAACAATTACTACGTAGAGTTAGATACTGCGAAGCAAGTAACGTTCCATACTACAATAGAGAACGTGAAATGGCAGAACATATCATAACTAATCCATTAGAATTCTATAAACAATTTCCAAATGTTAATTTAGATGAAATGCCAGACTTCAATAATAATGCTAACTTAATTAGTATTATAGGTGGTAATGAATATGCAAATATTTTATTAGATGCATTAAATAATTACTACAAACAAGAAGAACTAGCACCAATTGAATTAACTGAAGAACAAAAAGAAGACCATAGAGTATTAACAGAAATGTTTGAAAAAAACTTTGGTGTAGAAGTATCATCACCAAATACATATAAAATAGCTGATGTTCCAGTATCTAAAAAGAAAGTAGAAAGAAATCTAATGTTCTTATTAGATATGGTAATCAAAGAAGGAAGATCACTACAAGGTCTAGAAAAAGATATAATGCTAATAGCAATACTACATAATTTAAGAGTAAATGAGGAAACAATGAAAAACATTGTAAACTCAGCTGTGGGTTTTAATCAATCTGTAGGAGGACCAACACTATGAATTATTTAAAAGATTTAGGATTTGAAGATAAAGTTATTGAACTAATCAATAAAAACATTCCTTCACAAGCATTAGAAAACCTTACTACAGAAGAGGCTACTGTGACTGAAAACATTAAATACTTAAAAGATTTAGGAATCTCAAATTATGTAGATGCATTTATAAAATTCTATAATATGTTCTTACTAGATAATGATACATTTGATAGTATTTTCTCAAAATACGATAAAGAAGATTTAATCGTAAAATTAGAAAAGAACATAGCAATAATGGAATATCTATAAAAGACAGAAATATCTGTCTTTTTTTATTAATTTTATTTACAAACACTCGTTCGTATTTTAAAATAGATATAAGCAATAAATATATAAAGCAAAGTACTTTAGTATGGTATAATATATATAGAAAGAGGTTACAACATGGATTTATTAAAAGGACTAAATGATAAACAAAGAGAAGCAGTACAACATGTTGATGGACCATGCCTTGTAATTGCTGGAGCAGGTTCGGGTAAAACGAAAGTTCTAACAACGAGAATTGCTAACCTAATTAATAGTGGAATATCATCATATAATATTCTAGCTATTACATTTACTAACAAAGCCGCCAAAGAAATGCGTGAAAGACTAGAAAAAATAGTTCCAGATAACTATGCATTTGTTGGAACATTCCATGCACTAGGAGTAAGGATTATTAGAGAAAATGCCGCATTACTTGGCTTAGATAAAAACTTTTCAATAATAGATAGTGATGATGTAGTTTCAATAATTAAAAAAATAATGAAAGAACATGGACTAGATCCAAAACTAACATCACCTGCATATATAAGAAATAGAATAAGTAACATAAAAAACGAAATGTTATCAAGCTCCGATATAACTAAATTCTATAACACACCACAAGATAAAGTGGCAGAAAGAGTATATTATGAATATATAGATATACTTAAGAAAAATAACACAGTAGATTTTGATGATTTATTAAGATTACCAGTACAATTATTTATGGAACATAAAGATGTGTTAGAAGCATATCAAGATAGATATAAATATATCTTAATAGATGAGTATCAAGATACAAATGAAGTTCAATATAAACTTAGTAAATTGCTTGCTAAAAAATATAAAAACATATTTATAGTAGGTGATCCGGATCAATCAATATATATGTTTAGAGGAGCTAACTTTCGTAACATATTAAACTTTGAAAAAGACTATGCTAATGCTAAAGTAATACCATTAGAAGAAAACTATCGTTCAACAAAATACATTTTAGATGCTGCTAACTCAGTAATTAAAAATAATAAAGAGCGTAAAGATAAAAACTTATGGAGTAGCATTGGTGAAGGAACTAAGATAAAATACTTAAGAGCGTATGATGGTAAGCATGAAATCCAACTAGTACTAGATGAAATAAAAAAACTACTAGATGAAGGATATAAAAAGAATGACATAGCTATTCTTTATCGTACTAATGCCCAATCACGTTTAGTTGAAGAAATGTTCTTAAAAATGAACATGCCATATAAAGTAGTAGGAAGTTATTACTTCTATAATAGAAAAGAAGTAAAAGACTTAATTTGTTATTTAAGATTAATACTTAACAATCACGATGAAATAAGTTTAAGAAGAGTAATAAACGTACCTAAAAGAGGTATTGGTGAAGCGACAATTGCTAAACTAGAAGCTGAAGCTAAAGAAGCAAATACTTCAATATTTGAAATTATTTCCAAAGGAAAAGAACTTGGATTCAAAGAATTAATCTTAGATTTAACTAAAAAGAGTGATGATTTATCACTTACTGAATTAATCGATCTAATCCTTACTGAAACAGGTATGAGAGAAGAACTTGAAGCCGAAAAAAGTATGGAAAGTGAAAGAAGATTAGAAGTGTTAGAAGAATTTAAATCAATCACTAAATCATTTGAAGAAAGAACAGGTTCAGTATCATTAGCTGACTTCTTAGAAGAAATAAGCTTAATAGCTGACATTACAGAACACCAAGCCGATGAAGATGTAGTAACACTTATGACAATGCATAGTGCTAAAGGACTAGAGTTTGAAGTGGTATTCTTAGTAGGTATGGAAGACGGAATCTTCCCACACCAAAACTCATTCTGTGAAGAAGGTGGCCTAGAAGAAGAAAGAAGACTATGTTACGTAGGTATAACAAGAGCAAAAAGAAAACTATATATATCAAATGCCAAAAGAAGAACTCTATATGGTAAAGATGTAATGAATGCACCAAGTCGATTCATAAAAGAAATAGATCAAGACCTATTAGATATAGATAATGAAAAAATGTTACCAGAAGAACATATCAATAAAGAAGAATTATATAGCAAAGAAGATGTTGACTTCCAAGAAGGCGACGTATTGATGCATATAATTTACGGTAGAGGAGTTGTAATAGAAGTAAAAGGAGACTTCATTACAGTTGCATTTGCTAAAAACTTTGGTATCAAAAAACTTCTGAAAAACCATAAAAGTATTACAAAAATATAGAAAGAAGGAATATTATGGAATTAGTAGTAATGGCTGCCGGAATGGGTAGTAGATTTGGAGGACTTAAACAAATAGAACCAGTTGGTCCTAATGGAGAATTTATCTTAGATTATTCAATCTATGATGCAGTAAAAAACGGCTTTGATAAAGTAGTATTTATTATCAAAGAAGAAATGTTAAATGATTTTAAAGAAACAATTGGAAAAAGATTAGAAGGAAAAGTAGAAGTTGAATATGCTTTCCAAAAAATAACTACAATACCAGAAGGATTTGAAATACCTGCTGATAGAGTAAAACCACTAGGTACAGGACAAGCTCTATATTGTACAAAAGGATATGTAGAAGGACCTTTAGCAGTAATATCTGCTGATGACTTCTATGGTGGAGATGCATTTAAAGTATTAGGAGATTCCTTAAAAAATACAGAAGATTATAGTGTAATTGGATACCATATTGGTAACACTATTCCAAAAAACAATGCAGTAAAAAGAGGCGTATGCTTTGTTGAAGATGGTAAATTAACTGATATCATCGAAAGTAAAGTAGAAAGAATAGATGGAAAAATCAAAGGAGAACCACTAGATGGAAGACCTGCATATGAAATGGAAGAAGATCATCCAGTATCAATGTTAATGTATGGACTAAGAAAAGATATCTATGATTATATGGAAAAAGATTTCAGAGAATTCTTAGAATCAGGACCAGACTTAACAACATGTGAATACTACTTACCAACTATCTTAGATCATATGATGAAAGATGGTTTAGAAATTAAAGTATTACCAACAACATCAATTTGGAAAGGTGTAACATACAAAGAAGATGTTGAAGAATTAAAAGAACATATTAGAGAATGTATAGAAAATGGTGAATATCCAGAAAATCTTTGGGGGTAATTTATGAGTCCAAAAGAAAGAATAGAACAATTAGTTAAAACCTTAAATCAAGCAAATGTAGAATACTATTTGCATGATAATCCTACACTGACAGACAATGAATATGATAGTTTACTAATGGAACTATTCCGTCTTGAAGATGAATATCCAGAATATAAACTACCAGAATCACCAACTCAAAACGTAGGAACAAAAATATTAGATGCATTTGATAAGATAACACATGGAACTCCAATGTTCTCATTAGCAGATGTATTTAATGAAGAAGAAATAGAAGCATTTGTTAATAGAGTAAAAAAAGAAATAGATAATCCAGAATTTGTTTGTGAATTAAAAATGGACGGTCTAGGAGTTAACTTAACTTACAAAGATGGTTTATTAATATCTGCTGCCACACGTGGTGATGGTGTAGTAGGTGAAGATATAACAAACAACTTCAAAACTATTAAATATGTTCCAATCAAACTTAATGAACCAATCGACTTAGAAGTTCGTGGTGAAATATACATGACTAAAAAAAGTTTTGAAGCTGCTAACAAGAAAAGATTAGAAAATGGCGAAGAACCATTTCAAAATCCACGTAATGCAGCAGCAGGTTCGGCAAGACAACTTGATAGTAAAATAGCTAAAGAAAGAAAACTAGATACATTCTTATATCACGTACCAAATACAATAAATGATACACATAGCGAAACACTAGAACATCTAGTTAAACTAGGATTACCAGTTAATCCTCTATATAAAATAGCTAAAAACTTTGAAGAAATAAAAGAATTTATAGCAGAATATGCTGAAAAAAGACCTAATCTTCCATATGAAATAGATGGAATAGTTATCAAACTTAATGATATAGCAGGTCAAAGAAAAATGGGAAATACAGCTAGATACCCAAGATGGGCAGTAGCATACAAATTCCCGGCTGAAAAAGTAGTAACACAATTAGAAGATATCATCTTTACTGTAGGACGTACTGGTCAAATAACACCAAATGCTGTACTATCACCTGTTAAAGTAGCTGGTAGTACAATAAGGAGAGCTACATTACATAATGAATCATATATTCGTGAAAAAGACTTACGTATTGGTGATTTCGTTGTAATACATAAAGCTGGTGATGTAATCCCTGAAGTAGTAGAACCAGTTCTTGAAAGAAGAAAAGATGTTTCTATATTAGAAATGATTACAGAGTGTCCAATATGTCATACCGAATTAGTTAAATCAACTTCAGGTATTGATGTATTATGTCCAAATGAACATTGTCCAGCACGTAAGATAGAAGGCTTAATCCACTTCGTATCTCGTCCAGCAATGAACATAGATGGACTAGGTGATGCAATCATCGAAGACTTCTACAACATGGGTATAATTACTAAAATTGAAGATATTTATAATCTAAAAGATAAAAAAGAAGAATTAATTGAATTAGAAGGATTTGGAAATAAAAGCGTAGACAACCTTCTTACATCAATTGAATCAAGTAAAGCTAATTCTTTAGAACGTTTACTATTTGCTTTAGGTATATCAGGTATAGGCGCTAAAACAGCTAAAGTACTAGCTAAAAAATATGATCATATAGATAACCTAATGCAAGCAACTAAAGAAGAACTTACAGATATAAAAGATATCGGTGAAATTCTAGCATCAAATATCTATGATTATTTCCAAGATGAGAAGAATATTGAATTAATCAATAACTTAAAAGAAATCGGTATTAATATGGAGTATAAAGGTGAAAAAACACAAAATAATCCATTAATATCAAAGAAGAAATTTGTTATCACTGGAACTATTAGTTTCATGTCACGTGATGAAATCAAAGCTCTAATCGAAAAATACGATGGCGCAGCAGTAGATTCAGTAAGTAAAAAGACTGATGTAGTAATCGTGGGAGACTCTCCAGGTAGCAAATATGACAAAGCTTTAAAACTTGGAATAGAGATATGGAATGAAGAAAAACTAAGAGAAGTTATAGACAATCTATAACTTTTTTTTCACTTATAGTACATTGCTTAAAAGACCATAATGTAGTATAATTTAAGTACTCAAAGAAGAGGTGATTTTTGTATGAAAAAAATTAAAAGATTTTTTCGTGAACATCGAGTTTTTACAATACTAATGTCATTAGTATTAGTATGCTTTATACTAATTGGAACACTATTATTCCAAGTATTCTACAATGGTTCAGCAGATAAATATGGCAACCGTTTAGAAGAAAAAGAAAACTACCCAATAACTGAAGAAGAACTTCAAAAAATTGAAGCAGAAGCACTAAAAAACGAAAGTGTAAAAAAAGCAAATATATTCATCAAGGGAAGAATTGTATATGTATATCTTGACTTCCAAGGTGAAATAGATTTAACAACAGCACAAAATGAAGCTGTAAAAATATTAGGTTTATTTGAAGATCATGTAAAAGAATATTATGACTTTCAATTTAACTTAGCTAAAGAAGAAACTGAAACTAGTGATGGTTTCAATATTGAAGCTGCCAAAAATGTTGGTGGTAATGGATTAATTTGGGGAAACAATAGTGAAGTTACACAAGTAATAGAATAGTGGTAATTGCATATGAATAAGAAAAAGATAGTAATAACAATAATAATAGTACTTATCTTACTAGCTGGATTAGGACTAGTAACATATTTATTATTAAACGATAAAGATAAATTAACCGTAGAAGAAAAAGAATGGTTAACACAAAATCAAACAGTAGTACAAAGTATTTACGTTGTTAATAACGTAGACGTATATGGTAAAAATGGAGAAGGAGTATTCTACGACTTCATTAAATCATTAGAAACTGAATATACATTAGATGTAAACGAAATCACATATAACTCAGATGAAAAAATAGATGGTAAAGGATTTAAAGTTTTATATGAACCAACTAAAAATAGTGTTATATTCCATGAAGAACATTTCGTAATAATTAGTAAAGAAAAACAAAGCTTTAGTTCATTATCACAATTATCAAATAAAAAAATTGGTGTTTTAACAACAGATGCACAACTTGCTGATAAATATATTGGACACGTTTCAGGAATAACAGTAAACACATATGAAACTTCAACAACTTTATTTCAAGCACTAGATGATAATAATGCCATTCAATATGCCATCATTCCTCTAGAAGAACATCTAACAACAATACTAACATCAAACTATAACATCGTATTCCATATCAGTGATATGAAAAAATACTTTGTTTATGAAAAAGAAAAAGATGATCTATTCAGTAGTGTATTAGAAAAATACTACTTAAAATGGGAAAAAGATAATCTAAGCAAAACTGTTAATAAAAATGAATTATCAACATTCGTTAATGCTTTATCAATATCAGATAAAGATATAACAGATATTCAAGGTAAAACATATAGTTATGGATTTGTTAACAACCATCCATACGAAGTATTAACTGGTGGAACATATGGTGGTATCGTAAGTGAATACCTATCAAGATTTTCTGAATTCAGTAACACAGAATTTACATTTACTAAATATAAAAACATTAATAAATTTACTGAAGCAATAGCAAATAATAAAATAGATATTTTCTTTAACTACTATAACTTAGATACAAAATATCAAGAATTAAACTCATTACATAACATTAAATTTGTAATAGCAGCAAGCCAAGATGATAGAACAGTAATTAATTCAGTTAATTCACTAAATGATGAAACAGTATATGTTCTAAAAAATAGTTTATTAGAAAAATATATTAACAATCTTGGTAATATGAAAGTAAAAACATATTCTAATGATAAAGAATTAAAGAAAGCTATTAAAAATAAAGAAATGATTATAATGGATAAAGAATCATTTAACTATTATCATCATTCAATATTAGAATCATATAACATTAGATATGAAAATGTATTATCAACTACATATAACTTCTATGTTAAGAATTCTGATACATTAAGCTTATTATTTAATAAATACATTCAAACATTAGATCCAGAACAATTAAGAATAGATGGAATATATAATCATGAAGCTACAATGAAATCTGGTACATTACTAGGACAAATTGCTAAATATTCATTAATTATTATTGGATTAATTACAATCGTAAGTTACATTATATATCGTTCAACAAAACGAATTAAAATTACTAAAAAGATAAAAAAAGAAGATAAATTAAAATATATCGATCAATTAACATCATTAAAGAACAGAAATTATTTAAATGAAAATATAGCTAACTGGAACAAAAACACAATCTATCCACAAGCAACAATTATCATTGACTTAAATCAAGTTCAAACAATTAATGATACATTAGGTTATGAACAAGGTGATGCTCAAATTAAAGCAGCAGCTAATGTTCTAATCAAAACTCAATTAGATAATACTGATATCATGAGAACAGATGGTAACGAATACTTAATCTACATGGTTGGATACCAAGAAAAACAAGTAGTAAGTTACATTAGAAAATTATATAAAGAATTTAAAAACTTACCATACGAACATGGAGCTGCAATCGGATACAGTATGATAACTAATGATATAAAAACAATAGAGGATGCAATTAACGAATCAGTTGACGACATGCGTAATAAAAAAGAAGAATTAGAAAACAGTTAAAATGAAAAAAAATAGTCGTACAAAAAATTTCTTCAAGCGTTTCTGGGATGCCTTCTGGCGTCCTGAAATGCTAGTATTACCAGGACAGATAGCATTCTTCCTGTTTTTATCATTAGTACCCACAATTACATTATTGGCATATGCAAGTTCATATTTAAATATATCTAACGATTTAGTATCAACACTACTATCTAACGTAGTAGGAGGCCAATTCGTAGATTTATTATCCCCAATCCTTACAGCACAAAAGATAACACCCGCATTCTTTATTACATTAGGAATTGGATTCTTCATTGCATCTCAAGGATTCGCATCCATAATAGTTGCATCAAATACTATTTATGGAATAAAAGATGCTGGATTTGCTAAAAGAAGATTAAAAGCATTAATCATGGAATTAATCGTAGTATTACTATTCTTATTTATCTTAATAGTACCATTACTAGGAGATAGTATAATAAATTTACTACATTACTTTAATCTAGATGCTAGTACAACATCTACAGTAATAAACATTTTAAACTTCTTAAAAGGCCCATTCTCATGGATCGTAATATTTATGTTTATTAAAATAGTTTATACAATAGCACCTGATAAAAAAATACCAAGTCAAAATGTAAATGGTGGAGCAGTATTCGCTACAATAGGATTCTTACTTATTACAGAACTTTACTCATATTACATTGCTAACTTTGCTAACTACTCAGTATTCTACGGAAGCTTAGCAAATATCGTTATCTTAATGTTATGGGTTTACTTACTTTCATACGTATTCGTTATCGGAATGGCAATGAATTACCATGAAGAATTAGAAAAAACAGGTATTATGGAAATACAAAAAGTAATAGAAGAAAATGCTAAAGTAGAAGAAGTACTACCAAAAAAGAAAAAAACAACTAAAAAGGCTAAATAAAGCCTTTTTCTTATGGCTAAAAATATGGATTTTAGATATAATAAAAACGGTGATTAAAAATGGAAGAAGTAATAAAATACCTAGTAGAAACCCTAGGACTACAAGAAAAACAAATTAATGCAGTACTTGGTATGTTAAGTGAAGGAGCGACAATACCATTCATAGCTCGTTATCGTAAAGATGCAACTGGTAATTTAGATGAAGACCAAATAAGAGCTATTGAAGAACAATATAAATATCAAGAAAACTTACTTACAAGAAAACAAGATGTAATACGTTTAATTGATGAAAAAGGGATGCTTACTTCTGAAATAGAACAAAGTATTCTAAAATGCGTAAAACTAGCAGAAGTAGAAGATATATATCGTCCATATAAAGAAAAGAAAAAAACAAAAGCTAGTGAAGCAATAAAAAATGGTTTAGAACCATTAGCAAAAATGATTATGTCATTCCCAACAAATGGAACATTAGAAGATCTGGCTAAGAAATTTATAAACGAAGCTGTACCTACTACTGATGCTGCTTTAGAAGGAGCAGGATATATTATTGCTGAATGGATTAGTGATAATGCATCATATCGTAAATGGATAAGATATAATACATTCCAAAATGCTAATATATCTTCTAAAGTAAAAAAGAATGCAGAAGATCCAACTAAACTATATGAAATGTACTATGACTTTACTGACAAAGTTAAATACATTAAACATTATCGTGTTTTAGCTCTAAATAGAGGAGAAAGTGAAAAAATCCTAACAGTATCAATAGATATGGATAACGAAGCTATAGAAGCTTATTTAGAGTCCAAATTAATAAAAAATAAAGATTCTTTCGTAGTAGAATTAGTAAAAAATAGTATTAAAGATTCACTAAAAAGATTAATACTACCAAGTATCGAAAGAGAAGTACGTAGTGAACTAACTGAAAAATCAGAAACAATTGCTATTGAAACATTCGGTACTAACTTAGAACACTTACTATTAACTAGACCAATTAAAGGAATGACAGTATTAGGATTCGACCCTGGTTATGTTAATGGATGTAAATTAGCAGTAGTCGACCCATCTGGTAAATACCTAGATTCAATAGTAGTAAAACCATTCCTAAATGGTTCAAATCAAGATAAATACATTGAACAAAGTAAAATACTGGTAGCAGCATTGATTAAAAAATATAACGTAGATATCATTGCTATTGGTAACGGTACTGCATCACGTGAATCAGAAAAATTCTGTGCTGAAATGATTAAAGAACATAACTTAAATTGTAAATATGTAATTGTATCAGAAGCAGGAGCTTCAATATATAGTGCATCTAAATTAGCTATCGAAGAATTCCCTGATTTAGCAGTAGAAAAAAGAAGTGCAGTATCAATTGGTAGAAGACTACAAGACCCACTATCAGAACTAGTAAAAATAGATCCTAAATCAATTGGAGTAGGAGAATATCAACATGATGTAAATCAAAAACAATTAGGAGAAGCACTAGACTTCACAACATCTAAAGTAGTTAACGAAGTTGGAGTTAACGTTAATACAGCATCAAAGAGTATTCTAAAATATGTATCAGGTTTAACTAAATCTGTAATAGAAAACATTTACAAATACAAAGAAGAAAAGAAAATAACATCTAGAGAAGAAATTAAAAAGATTAAAGGTGTTTCAGATAAAGTTTATGAACAAGCAATTGGTTTCTTAAGAATACCAGATAGTGAGAATCATTTAGATAATACTGGTATCCATCCAGAAAGTTACGATTTAACAAATAAACTATTAACAACACTAAACTTAAAAATAGAAGATATCAACAAAGATGAATTCAAAGAAACATTAAAAAAACAAAATGCTACTAAATTAGCTTCAGAACTAAACTCAGATATCTATACAATTGAAGATATCTTAAAAGAATTAGCTAATCCAGGATTAGACCCACGTGAAGAACTAGAAGCACCATTACTAAAAAGTGATGTTCTACATATTGAAGATTTAAAAGTGGGAATGGAACTACAAGGAACAGTTCGTAACGTAGCATCATTTGGAGCATTCGTTGATATCGGACTACATGATGATGGTCTTGTACATATATCAAAAATGAGTAAATCATTCGTTAAAAATCCAAATGATATAGTACACGTAGGAGACATAGTTACATGCTATGTAGCAGACATAGATTTAACTAAACAAAAAGTACAATTATCATTAATAAAAAATAGTTAAAAAAAGAGTCATATTTGACTCTTTTTTACATTGAATTTAATAATAAATTAAGCATATTGTGGTATAATAACAAAGTGAAAAAAGGAAGTGTTTCCCATGAAAGAAAAAATAAAAAACCTAAAAATAAATCCAATTATATTCTTTACTTTTACAGTTATATATTTAGAAACATTAAGTAGATTATTTATAACAAATGGTCCACTAAATATTGGTATTCTATACACAATAATATTTAGTATACCAATAATTATCTTACTTACATTATTATCTAAATTATTTGGACCAAAATTAAACAAATTCATAATGATAATAATGACATTAACTATTACAGTATACTTTGGAACACAACTAGTATTCCTAGAATTATTTCCAGAACCATTTGCATTTACAACAATAGGTTTAGCTAATCAAGCAGCTGATAACTTCGTACTTGCAACAAATGAAATAAAAAAACAATTTCCATTATTTATTTCATTATTTATACCATTAATATTATTAATTATCTTTAATAAAAAAATCGATACAACTAAATACAATAAATATTCTAAAATAACTTTATTAATGTTGTTAATAACTACATATTTATCCACATTCTTAACATTAATACCATACAATAAAACTGTTAAATCAATTAGAAATACATATTATAATGCTACATCAAGTAAACTAAGTACAATAGATAACTTTGGTATGTTAACATTCTGGAGAATAGATTTATCAAGATTAATATTTGATAGTTCATCAAGTGAATTAGAAATCTTAAATTTCAATAAAAAAGATCCAGAAGAAATAGAGTATGAAAAGAATGAACTAGAACTCGATTTTACAACACCTAGTGATAATGCCACAATAAATCAATTAAATAACTATTTTAATCAAATAGATGGTACATATCAAAATGTGTACACAGGTATGTTTGAAGGGAAAAATATTATTTTTATATTAGCTGAAGGATTCAATGAAATAGCAGTAGATAAAGAAAGAACACCTACGTTATATAAATTAATTAATGAAGGATTTGTATTCGAAGATTTCTATTCGCCAGAATTCTTAAGTACGACTGGTGGAGAATTCCAAGCTGTAACAGGATTAGTACCAACACAAGAAATCTTAACTAAATGGAAAACAACAGCTCCAGAAATGGAATTCGCTTTAGGTAATGCCTTTAAAAAAGAAGGATATAGAACACAAGCTTACCATAACTGGACATATACATACTATAAAAGACAAGTTACTATAGGAACATTAGGATATGAAACATACATTGGTTGTGGAAACGGACTGGAAAAAGAAATGAGATGTGGTTGGTTAACAAAAGATACAGACCTAATTAACGTAACAACACCTAAATATCTAGGCCAAGATACACCATTTGCAACTTATTATATAACACTAAGTGGTCATGCTGAATATTCTAAATACCATAATGTTGCTAAAGAACACTTTGATTTAGTAGCCGACTTACCATATAGTGATGGCACAAAATACTATCTAGCATCGCAAGTAGAATTAGATAGAGCAGTAGAACAATTAATTAATAATTTAAAAGAAACAGGCGAACTAGAAGATACAGTAATCGCCCTTGTAGGTGACCACTATCCGTATAGTTTAGAAATAGAACAAATAAATGAAGTATCAGATTATCAAAAAGATGATACAATAGAAGTGAATCATAGCAACTTCATTATTTGGAATAGTGAAATGAAAAAACCAATAAAAGTAAAAAAAGTAGGAAGCCAAATCGACGTACTTCCAACATTACTAAACTTATTTGGAGTAGAATACGATTCAAGATTAATGATAGGTAAAGACATCCTAAGTGATAGTGAAGGAATAGCAATATTCTCAGATCATAGTTGGGTAACTGACTATGGAACATATAACTATCGTACAGGAACATTTACATTAAAAGAAGGAAAAGAATTAGAAAACCAAGAAGAATATATAAACAACATGAATGCTTATGTTAATAATGCATTCAGTGTAAGTAAAATGATTATTGATACAAATTACTATACATATATTCTAAACAAGGAGATGTAATAACATGTGTGGAATAGCAGGGTACATATCAGAGAAAAAACCAACAAAAAAAATAATCAAAGCAATGACAGATAGAATAGCACATCGTGGTCCAGATGGAGAAGGCTTCTACTTAGATGACAATATCGCTTTAGGACATAGAAGATTAGCAATTATTGATTTAACTACTGGTGACCAACCTATATATAATGAGGAAAAAGACGTAGTAGTTGTGCTAAATGGAGAAATATATAACTATCAAGAACTAAGAGAAGAGTTAAAAAAGAAAAAACATAAATTCGTAACAAAAACAGATACAGAAGTATTAGTACATGGTTATGAAGAGTGGGGACATAACTTAACAAAAAAATTGAGAGGTATGTACGCATTCGCAATTTGGAATAAAAAAGAACAAGAACTATATATGGCTAGAGATGGTTGGGGAATTAAACCATTATACTATTATCAAAATGAAAAAACTCTAATGTTTGCATCAGAAATAAAAGCTTTCTTAGACCATCCAGATTTCATAAAAGAATTTAATGACGAAATACTTTCTGCATATCTATGTTTTAACTCTGTACCAACAGAAGAAACTTTCTTTAAAGGAGTAAAGAGAGTAGAACCAGGTCATCAATTAATTTATAAAGATAATAACTTAGAAATCGAAAGATTCTTTAAACTTGAATTTGATGAACAAAACACAGACTTAGAAAAATCAGCTGAAGAAATAAATGAAGCGATGACTGATTCAGTAAAAAGACATTTCCATGCTGATGTTGAAGTTGGATCATTATTATCTAGTGGTGTAGATTCATCATATATTGTATCTATAGGTAAACCAAATAAAACATTTACAGTAGGTTATGATGATCCGAAATACAACGAAATTAATTATGCAAAAGACCTATCTGATAAACTAGGTGTCCAAAACATATCTAAGAAAATTACTCAAGAAGAATATATAAAGAACTTTCCAAAGTTAATGTATCATATGGATGAGCCATTAGCAGATCCATCAATAATTGCATTACATTCTATTTCAGAATTAGCTTCTCATCATGTAAAAGTAATAACATCAGGTGAAGGAGCAGATGAACTATTTGGTGGATATAATACATATCAAGAAGAAGTTAATCAATCATGGTACATGAAAATACCATTCCCATTACGTAGATTAGCATCAATGATAGCAGGTATCTTCCCAGAGGTAAGAGGATTCAACTTCATATATAGAAGAGGAAAGCATCTAAAAGATTACAATATTGGATTAGGTAGAGTCTTTAGAGACGAAGAAGCAATGAAAATAGTTAAACCTAAGAACCAAATACATACAAAAGATATAGTAAAACCATTCTATGAAGAATATAAAAACAATTCTACAATGGTTCAAAGACAAGTAATAGATTTCTATTTTTGGTTAGTAAGAGATTTCCTACATGCTGTAGATAGAAGTGGTTCTATGTTCGGAATTGAAGCAAGAACACCATTCTTAGATGAAAAAGTATATAATATAGCAAGAAAACTACCAGTATCATCTAAAGTAAATAAAGAAACAACAAAAATAGCACTAAGAAAAGCTGCTGAAAAAGTAATACCAAATGAATCATATAAAAAGAAAAAACTTGGCTTCCCTGTACCATTAAGAGAATGGATTAGAGAAGATGAATTATATAACGAAATAAAAGAAAAGTTTAATTCAGACATAGCAGAAAAATTCTTCGATGTAAAAAGAATTAACAAACTACTAGAAAATCATAAATCTGGTAAAAAAGACTGCTATAAAAAAGTATGGACTATTTATACATTTATAGTATGGTATAACGAATACTTTGCAGAATAAGAAAAAGATGGATTATTCCATCTTTTTATTTTGTACCAAATATTCTATCTCCTGCATCTCCCAAACCAGGAACAATATATTTACTTTCATTTAAATGATCATCAATATGACCACAATATATTTCTACATCAGGATGCTTCTTATTTAGTGCTTTAATACCCTCAGGAGCCGCAATAATACATAAGAACTTAATCTTAGTCACACCTCTAGACTTTAATGAATCCACAGCGTCTATTGCACTACCACCAGTAGCTAACATAGGGTCTAATAAAAATACTTCCTTATGTTCTATATCCTTAGGTACCTTAAAAAAATAATTTACAGGTTCAAAAGTTTCTTCATTTCTATACATTCCAATATGACCAATCTTCGCATTTGGTACAACAGTAGTAACACCATCTACCATGCCTAAACCAGCTCTTAATATTGGTATAAATGCATAATTATCTTCATTTAACTTACCAGTCTTCATCTTCTCAATAGGAGTAGTAATTTCTACTTCATCAAGTTCTACATCTTTCATAGCTTCATAACATAAGAACATTGCTATTTCTTTAATAATTTCTCTAAACTCTTTAGTACCAGTTTTCTTATCTCTTAAAATAGATAACTTATGTTCTATTAACGGATGTTTTAATTCAACAGCTTTCATATCTCACTAACTCTTTTCTAATTATTTCTTTTTTACTTCTTTTTTTGATTGTTTAGTTTTTACTAATTCCTTTTTAATTTCTTCTAATAAATCTGCTTTTAACTCTACAGTTAATTCATCTTTAATAGCTTTCTTTAAATCATTAATTTCTTTTTTAGAAGATTTCTTTTCTTCCTTAACTTCTTTAACTTCAACAATATCAGAATCAATATTCGATTCTTCATCATCTTTAAAAGTTAGATTTAAAATAATACCAACTACTGACGCTAAAGACATACCAGAAATAGTAACAGATAAATCTCCACTAACAATTGATATAACAGCTCCACCAAGACCTAATACTAACATTGAAGATGCTACTATAACATTCTTAGAATTCTCAAAATTAACTTGATTCTTAATTAATACCTTAAGACCATTTACAGCAATAAATCCATATAGTAATAATGAAACACCACCTAATACACTATTAGGTATTGTAGATACTAATGCAGTAAATTTACCTAAGAAGCCAATAATAATTGCAATTAAAGCAGCAAGTCCAATTACTTTAACAGATGCTACTTTAGTCATACCAACTACTGAAGTATTTTCACCATAAGTAGTATTAGCAGGACCACCTAACATACCAGCAACAAATGTAGCAACACCATCACCTAAGATAGTTCTATCTAATCCAGGATCATTAATTAAATCTTTGCCAATAATATTACTTAAAGATTTGTGATCTCCAATATGTTCACATAATGTAACTAATGCAATAGGAGCAATAGTTAATAAAGCACCAAAGCTAATTTTATAATCAACAAATGGTAATACAAATTTAGGTAAACTGAAGAATTTTGCTTCCACCACTGGAGTAAAATCAATCATACCTAATATAACAGCTAATATATATCCAGATATAATTCCTATTAAGAAAGGAATAATCTTAAAGAACCCTTTAGCTCTTGTCATAACTATAGCAGTTACTAGGAATGAAACAACTGCAACTAATACAACTTTCCATTCAAATTCCATTCCTGCTGCAATACCAATTTGTGATATAGCACTAGGAGCAAGTCCTAACCCAATAATCATAATCATTGGACCAATAACAACTGGTGGTAATAACTTATCTAACCAAGCTTTACCAGCTAATCTAATTATAATTGAAACAATAATATAGATTAAACCAACTGCCATAATACCAGTCATTGCACCACTAATACCGCCTTTCATAAATGCAGCAGCAATAGGTGCTATAAAGGCAAATGAACTACCTAAATAAACAGGTGATTTACCTTTAGTACATAAAATATAAATTAATGTACCAATTCCTGATGTTACTAATGCAACAGGTATTGTAAGTACTTCCTCTCCAGCAGCACTATTAACTAAAATTGGAACTAATATTGTAGCTCCAAACATTGCAAATACATGTTGCAATGCAAGAACAATCCACTTACCAACTGGTGGACATTCATCGACATCATATGTCATTCTTTTGTTTTTCATACAACTCTCCCTCCATAAGTAGTGTAATTCCAATCCACAAAAAAAGAAGGAACTCCAAAAAGGAATACCTTCTAAAATTTAATAATTGAAACATTAACAGATACAATAAAAGGGAAAACATTCCCAACAACTTTTTCATCAATAGATACTAAATTGTTAAAATGTTCTTTATTTACCATATCCCTACACCCTTAATAAAATAATAATCCATTGAAAATTAAAAATCAAGAAATATTTTGTTATAACAAACCATTAAAACTATAACTAAATGTGGAATTAACTGTAAAATACCTTAAAAAATGTGGAAATACCTTAGTTGTAAGATTATAATAAAATTAATAAGATTAATATGAGGTGATTATTATGATCAATATAAAAATTGATTCACGTAAAGTACAACCAGGAGATACATTCGTTGCATTACCAGGAGCTAATGTTGATGGACATGATTTCGTTAACAAAGCTATAGAGAATGGTGCAACAAAAGTAGTTATCTCTAAAGATATGGATGTAGATGTAGAAAAAATAATAGTAGAAGATACAAATGATTGGTTAACAAATCATATTGCATCAACATATAAAGATACAATAAATGAAATGAATATAATAGGTGTTACCGGTACTAATGGTAAAACAACTACAGCTTATTTAATATATCAAATGTTAAATAAACTAGGTTCTAAAACAGCATACATTGGAACAATAGGCTTCTATCTACCAGATGAAGACTTTATTGAATTACCAAATACAACACCAAATATATTAGATTTATATGAACTATTCTTAACTGCTAAAGAAAAAGGATGTAAAAATGTAATGATGGAAGTATCATCACATGCACTACATCAAAGAAGAGTAGAAGGAATAACATATAACATTGCAGCATTTACTAATCTAACACAAGACCATTTAGATTATCATAAAACAATGGATGAATATTTAGCTGCAAAACAACTAATATTAAAACAATTAGATGGACCAATGATTATCAATGCAGATGATCCAACTGCTTCTAATTGGGCTTCTAAATATGAAAATACATTGGATTATGGTATGAATGCTAAAGATTATCGAATTGATAGTTATGAAGAAACAAGTAAAGGTACATTAATTAAATTTACTAAAGATAATACTTCATACGAAGTAGAAACTAACCTAAAAAGTAGATTCAATGTATACAATTACTTAACAGCACTATCTATAATAAATAATATAGGTTACTCAATAGATGAAATTATTAACATTACATCATCTATCTATCCTCCAAAAGGAAGATGTGAACTTATTAAAGTAAAAGAAGGTTTAGCAGTAGTAGACTATGCTCACACACCAGATGCAGTAGAAAAAGTAGTTAATGCATTTAGTGAAAATAAAAAAGGTAGAGTAATTACATTAGTAGGTTGTGGTGGAGATAGAGATCCAGTAAAAAGACCTATTATGGGTAGAATAGCAGCAGAAAATTCTGACTTTGCTATATTTACTAGCGACAATCCTCGTACTGAAGATCCACAAAAAATAATGGATGATATTCTAGCAGGAGTACATACAGATAACTACATAGTTGAACTAGATAGAAGGACAGCTATCAAAAAAGGTTTAGATATGTTAGAAAAAGACGATGTATTACTAATACTAGGTAAAGGACATGAAGATTACCAAATAATTGGTAGAGAAAAAATCCATCTAGATGATGCAGAAGAAGTACAAAAATATATAGATTCACTATAAAAAGACGGTTTCAACCGTCTTTTTTACTGGCTGAAGCTCAAAAAGTTAAAAAAATTTAATTTTTTTAACAAAAAAACTTGCATTTTAATAAAAAACAAGTATAATTAAAGATGCCTACTGATGCGGGTGTAGTTTAATGGTAGAGCTTCAGCCTTCCAAGCTGATAACGTGGGTTCGATTCCCATCACCCGCTCCATTAGATAATTAACTCAGAGTATTCTGAGTTTTTTTGTGTTCTAAATTAATTCGAACCCAAGTTATCAAGCTCGGAAGAAAACAAGTAACTCATACTTTCAACAATATCATCAAACAATGTATACCATTTTATTTGAACGTAGTATCTTCCATAACTATAACGACTGTTATAATTTAAACATCGATTTAATGGCTGACATACTAAAGTACTAAAATGCACTGCACTACTATAATAAACACGTTTAAGCATAATAATATTTATAATTTCTTTTTTACTTATCCATAAAAAATCTTTTGGTGTTCCCCAAATTATTCCATCAATTTCATAGTCAGAATTATTTCCTTTTAAGACAAATCTATCAATTGCTTTACTTACATTTTTTTGTGTATTTAAAAATCTGTTTAATATATCTATTTCTTTTTGATATTTCTTTTTATATTGAGCACAACTTAATCTTTCAATGCCTTTACCATTTAAAGTTCCATCAGCGTAGTGATATTTTATATATGAATTTACTTGTTCTTTAGTTGCTCCTAATTTATATAAAAAATTACAAAAATCACCAATATGCTCAACATGAACAGAATTCCTGCCACCCATCTTTATACTTATTCCCTTTATGACTCCCTTTATATTTAATAATATATCTGATTTTTGCTTTAAATGGTTCCTCCAAGCTTTTATAGTATCACCTTCGCTTATATCATAAAAAATATCTTCTATGATAAATCTTAATAATGGATTTAATTCCTTTACCTTTTTGTTGTTGAACTCTAATACAAAATCAAATTCATTGTTTGTTCCGTTCATATTAATCCTCCTATACTATATATACTAGGTAAATAATTAATATCCTTTTTTTAAAAGAAGTAATTTTTATGATAAAATAAATATAGTAGAGGAGAATGAATTATGAAACAAGAAAACTTTAAATACTTATATAGTTTTAAATACAATAATAAAGAATATATATATCTTGCATCTAAAATTATCCATTTTATTTTCTAGAATATAATTCATCTACTAAAAACTTTGATCACCCAGATATAAAAACATTTAAAGAATTACATAATAAATTCTACTCAAATAATGAATTACTAGAATTTAATATAATAGATGAAATAAAAATAGTTAAATCAAAATTACATAATAGAGTATTTACAATGACTCCATTAGTAAAAACAACAAGTGGATTAGTAACACTTGCAATCGCTTTATCACTATGTGGTTGTACACAAACTCCAGATAGAGTAGAAACACCAACAGAAAGTACAGCAATCGTTGAAACTCAAGATGAAGATAGTAAAGATATTTATGAATACTTTAAAGAATACAATATGGATGTTACTAGTAGAGATTATGAAGGTAATGACTATATATTTGTTAATGAATTTATAAATAGTAAAGATAAAAAACAAATAACATTACATACGTTTGAAGACTTTAAAGAATATTGTAACATTACATCCAATCCATCATGGAAAGATGTAATTGAATCTTTTAAAAACAACCCAAATATCGATAAAGATAAACTAGATATTATCTTAGATGGTATTGATAATATGAAAAGTTGTGAAGAACTAAAAGATATGGACTTAAGTGTTCTATATGCTAATGGCCAAAAGATGAAATTTAAATATTGTACTTCAGAAGAAATGATTAATACAGTAGGTAGAGATTCAGTATATGCATACTTTGATGTAGTATCAGGTACAGTATATCTACCAAGTGACAAACCACTAGAAAAATTTGAATTTATTCATGAAGTACTAGGACATGGTTCCTTATCATATAGAGATGAAACAAAAGATACATTAACAGTATTTGATTGTACTAATTACATAATGTTACCAACAGATAATAGATACACAGGTTACTCACTAGGTACAGTAGTAAGTGAAGGTGGAGCTAACATGATTGCTCACTTCGCAACTAACGACTATGAAACAACTACATTCTACGAACTATATGAAGAAGAACTACGTGTAATAGCAGAATTATGTAACGTATCAATTGGTGAACTATTCAACCATAAAGGAATAAGTTTATACGACTTAATGTATAAAAATGGTATTACAACACCAGTAGAATATATATTCTATATGGATGGTATATTTAAAGGCCAATTATACGTCGAATTTTCAACATTAATGGAAAGATTAGTAATTGATGCTACAGAAGAAAAACTTGCGTCATTAACGCCTGAAGAACAACAAAAACTAATAGCATCAACTATAGCAATAATAAGAAATAGTTACTTCAAAGATAAAAAAGAACTAAGATTCACTCATAGTGAAGGAGAAATAACTTATAACTTTGAAGAAGCAGCAAAATCTTATGAAACTGCAGTAACACAAAATAAAGGTAAAAAATAAAAAAACAGCTAATGCTGTTTTTTTATAAATTATCATCCTACAATTATTTTAAATATTCAAAATCAGTTATTGATAGTTTGAGTTCGTTACTAGATTTAGCAAACATCATTACATAAATTGTATAAGTCCCTGATTCACTTGGTAGAGTATTATATTCATCAGTTGTTCTATTATAAAAACAATAATATAAATCATCATTCTTATATACTGATTGTTCTAAATAAAGCATTAAGTCTGTTTTTAAATTTTCTCCTTTAATCCATAAATCGTTATCTTTAATACCACTAAAAATATTATTTTCTTCAAGATAAATTGAATAAATCTTTTCTCCTGAGGTAAGCTCATATAATTGAGTATAGGCTTCATCCGGAAGAGTTATTGGTATGTATTCTTTATACGGAGTAATTTCACTATAATCCACTTCATGACTAGGAACTGCTGCAAGTAATCCTATAAGTGTCATAAATGGCATAACCATAAATCCTATAACTATATTACTTACAGCTATTTTTCTATTTGTTTTATATGTAACAAATCCTCCAATAATAGATAATAATGGGATAAAAGATAATAACAATAAAATCCAAAATTTTTCCATAAAACGATATAAATCAGGAGGATCTAATCGCGCTTGATAAGCAAAAAGTAAGAATGTGATAATACCACATAATATAGTTAAAATAAGTAATGTTATCATCAATCCTTCTGAAATTTTTAATCCTTTTAGTAAATTATTTTTTCTTTTTTTAGGTGTTATTATTTTTTGGTTATCACCTAAACGATTATCAACCTCAAATGTTTTTCTTATAAAATTTATTAATTCTAAACTACACTTACTTTTTTGTAAAATAATGACAGTATTTTTTTGTGACCAATCTAAATAAAAATTGTTATCATTTTCTATACACTTAGTGATTTCAGAGTACTTTATAGTTAGTGACATTGTCGCACCTTTTCTCACGAAATAATCTTCAAAAAAATCAGTATCAAAGTGTGTATCCAACTTGTTCTTATCAGCAGAATTTTTAAATGCTTTAGCAGCCATTCCTTCCAAATTCAATCTGCAAAAAATCATTATTAATACTTGAAAAACTATAAAAATTTTAGTTCCGCTTTCAAAATTCATGTTGATTAAAGAAAAAACGAAAAAGAGAATAACATTGATAATAGTATATGTTCCAACAAAATTCCAATAAAATTTATTAGGATAATATTTTACTAATTTTTTATAATCATTTGCTTCTATATCGCTTTCACAAGTATACAAAGTTTTTTCCTTTTTCATATTATCACCACTTTTTAACAATATTATATAAAACAATACCTTAATTTGCCATACCCAACATAATTTGTTAAAATACAAATCACTTAGGGGAGGTTTTTGTTATGATTCAAATGAATGAAATGCAACAACTATTAAAAAAACTAGAAGGAACTCCAGAAGGAAATTTACTTAAACAAATGATGGGCCAAAGTAGATTACTTACTAGATCTACACCAGGATTTAAACAAATTGAAAAAGTTCAAAATATAATTACTAAAGATGGTATAGATACAGATGTATATTATGATAAACCATACTTATTAACAACTCGTAACCAAAGATACTTAGATACTACATTACCAAACGATGCAGATAGTGCATTCACAATACTAAGTGCAGGGGATACAATATTTGAATTAGTATCAAGAGGTGTTAATCATATTGTCACCGTAGATGTAAATGATTTACAACCTTTAGTATTTAAACTACGTAAAGCAGCAATCATGACATTAAAACCAAGCCAATTTGAACAATTCTTAATTGATAGTAAAGGTTATCGTTTTATGGCTCAAGATGTTTACAAAGATGTAAGAAAAGCATTTGATAAATCAGATGAACCAACAATAAATTTTTGGGATAATATAATTGATATAAATCCTCAAGATGACTTAAGACAATATCTATTCAAAGGAATAGGGGGAGACATCTCTAAAACTAGAATGTGTCTACCATTCTTAAGAAACAAACCTGGTTACTATGATTTAAGAACTAAATTAGAAAAAGCTGATATTCAAATACATATTCAAGATGCATTAGAATATCTTAAACAAAATCCAAATCAACAATTCGATTACATAGATATAACAAATATATTATTATTTATTTATCAATTACAATGTGAAGATAAACCAGAAAAATATAAAGAAGTATTAAAACAACTAAGAACAATATATGATACTAACTTAAATAATGGTGGAGTATTCGTAATAGATTACTTATTCGCAGTAGGGCTACAAGACTTAGAACAAATATCTGAAGAAAATCCAGATAAAAGAAAAGTACAAGAAATATATAAAATAACATTAGAAAAACTAAGAGAACTATTCGAATTAGAATCATTAACAGCTAGTAAACTAATTGAAGGATTCGGTTCTTCACAAGATACAATTATATACACAAAAAAATAGATGATTTAATCATCTATTTTTATTTTACAAAAATATACTCAATATTTTCATCAATATCTTTCATAACTAATCTAGTTCTATCTCTTAAAATATGATATTCATAAACATCATTATCTACTACAAAGAATATTCTATCTTTATCATAAAACATTTGATGTTTATAAGTTCCATCTATTTTATCAATATGTTTAATTATCTCCGGATAATAATTTAATAAAGCTTCACTTTCTATTGTTCTAATTCCTATAGAAGTAGTAACTTCAGTTCTATTAACAAACTTAGAAGTATTAAATTCTTCTATTACATTGTCCTTTTTATTATATCTAAATAACTTATCACTATTATTCTTATAGTAATAAATATAATCATCTATAACAAATATATTATTACCAAACATATTATCAATATCACTATCTACATTAACTAAAGTAGAATAGTTTAATTCTAATTCCATTAAATTAACTTTTATTTTATCTTCAGTAAAATATTCATCACCATTACTTTTAATCATAAAATTACAATTAACATTATAATTATTATCACTAGTCTTAATAACTATATCCGCTTTACCAAATATAAATAAAATAGCTATTTCTACAATTAAATAAATAATAAAATATTTTAAAAATAATCTTAATATCATATTCTTCTTATTCATATTAACCAACCTCTTTATTATCTAAATTATAACATTAATTTTTAAATATGACATCCATTAAATCAAAATAGTTATTATCTAATCCACATACTATATCAAAATTATCTTTCATAACTTTTTCATTCTTACTACTTTCATCTGTTAATAAACCAATCTTATACACATTATCATGTAATTCTTCATTAACCATATTTAAATCACTTACTTGATCACCCAATAGCATTACATTATTACGTCCTTTAATTTTATTAGCTATATTACTTGGTAAAGATACTTCATTTTTATTTAAACTATGAATAATATTCTTATCTACACCCTTAGCAATACCATCTTTAAATTTTATCATATTACTACTAATATAAATATTATCTAAATAACAATCATTATGTTTTAAAAAACTTTCTATAAAATTACCAATACCAGCACTAATTATAATAAGAGGTATATTATGTTCATGTAAAAAATAAATAAATTCTTTAGCACCTTCTCTAAATTCCATAACTCTTAAATCCATAGCGGCTTTTTCAAATACTTCTTCACTAGTTTGATACTTAACAAATAATTCAATATGTTTCTTAAACCATTCTTTAACTAACTTAGATTTTTTACTTATTTCCATTTCTTCATCTATTTCAATAGGACGATAGTAATCATATAATTCTTGTCTTTCTTTAACATATTCTTTAGGTACTAAATTACTACTAGCAAGTATAGACCAACTAGTTTTACTATTTCCCTTAGTAATAGTTCTATCAAAATCAGTAACTACATAAAAATTATCATAATCTGTAATAGGTAACTTATCTTTTATCTTTCTTTTAACGTACATATAATCACTTCCTAAAAATTATTATAGCAAAAAAAACTCAAGTCTTACTTGAGTTTATTTAGTTAACTTAAATACATTAACTTCTTCTTTATGTGGTTTAAAAACATTTAATATATCCTCAAAACCATTCAATACATCCATTATAGAATTATCTCCCATGTTATTTAAGACATCCCATAATCTTCTATCTAATTCGGCATGTTCAACACCACTAAACATTCTATGTCCCATTCTTCTAGATATTTCTTGCTTTAATTGAATAAGTCTTAACTTAGCTGGATTAGTAATTTGTTCACCATTCTTATAATAAGTAAAATCTTGTGGCATAATTTCTTTCCAACCAAATAATTCACAGTTATCCATTGCAAAATGACCAGTAAAGAATCTCTTTCTTATCTTAACAATATCTTCATATGTTAATTCACTTGGATAACCAAAATATTTTAATAGCTCTTCTAAATTATAACAATCTTTAACTACAATACTATTCTCTGGAGTAGCTAAAGAAATAGCATCATCTGATACATTAAGTGCAGTATAGTTAGGTGAATTATATAATAAATCACTCGCAAAATTATTTTTATCTGGTACAAATAACATTGTTCTATATAATCTATAAGAACTAGTATCTAATTGACTAGGTTGTGTATTAAAGAATGGTTCTTCACCTTCATAACGATGTACTGAATCAGTTCTAACAACAGAACCAACAAATACATCGTCTCTACATACAGTATACTTTCTACTTTCCATCCCAAATCCCTCCTAAATTGGCTTTATTATAGCACGTATAATGAGTTTAGTGAATTGATAAGATTTATTTGTCAATTTACTATATAA
>JBJEXV010000024.1:0-40587 GCA_051886175.1 Candidatus Coprovivens sp.
TGTCTCAGAGAGAGTTTCCATGAGTTCACGAGGTTTTAAATCCGCTTATACTTCTCGTATAAAGTATATAACTAACGGATTATTCCACATTCCATTCATACCTCCGTTCATAGCCATCATAGTAGCTAAGTTGTTGTCATTCTGACAATCGGGAAGCACATAAGTTTTTGTTGATTCCATAATAATTACTTTTAATCATTATAACATTTATCTAAATATATTGTTCTAGAACTACGCTATAATACACATAAAAGTAACTGGAATTGGAAGATGCTAAAAATAAAATTGGGAATTGCAAATAATAAAGTTATACTCTTATAACTAAATTATTCACAACTCCCATCAATTAAATTTATTGCTTACTATGCATAAATATGTCTAAATCGACTTTGTTCCAATGAAGCTCCTTAAAACCTTCTTGTTTATATCCTTTAGGAATAAATCCATCTCTAACATAGTTATCAAATGTTGCTCTACTTACGCCTAAGTATTCACATGCCTACATTTTACTTAATCTCTATTCTGGACAAGCAATACTGCTTAAAATAGAAACTATCTAGCTCTATTGTTCCATAGTAATATTACAATTATCCGAATCTATGTCGTTTATAAACTTTTGAAGTAGTGCTTTTAATAACTGTTTTAGCATTTTAACTTACAATAAATAAATGAAATAATACTTATTCCTAATAAAATTAAGTATACTCTAAGCATCTATAAATCACTTAAATTAATACAAAAGTATTCATCATATAATGAAATTAAATTTGTAACTGTTATATAGTATAGGGTATTCTATATAAATAACAGAATTTAAACACATAAGATATGATATAAAGAATAATTATGAAAATTATAGATACACCTCCTAAGTAGCTTAGAAAATAACAATTATACTCTAGATAGGATAATACAGAATATATTATATCATCTAAGGCTAATATCATTGGAGTGTACTTTAATATAATTAAGAATAATTTATATAGACTTTTATTTACACTTTTTGACTCTTCCGCCATTTTTAACCCCAGCTCTAGGGCTGTTCATTTTACGTCTTCCCATTATTCTGATTTAAAGTATTCAAAAATTTGATCTACAATTGCATTAGAATAAGACATAAAGTCCTATTTATTCTCCTCGGAGACATTGTATGATATGTTTATATTGGAACCATTACTTGATTTATTATAATTTAAATTTCCAATATACTATCCCTCTTTATCAACTGAAAAATTTATAGATAATGAGCCATTTAATTCCTTGTTTATAGTTCCGTTCATTTTCCAGTTGGTATCCTAATTAATCTCTGAAAGATTATAATACTCGCTAATTTTATTAATTTCCATTATTCTTTAACAAATAAATCATAAATTGCTTCCATCAAATCCGCAGCTTTAATTTTCCTTCCATTAATTTCTACATCATTGCTGGAATTAATATCTAAAATATCAGAATACTCTTCCATAGTAAGAGAATCATCAATAGTATCTTTAATCTTCTCATTACCCTTCTGAATAAGATATTCCTGATATTCAGAATTTGCCTTATTGTTCAGCTCATTAAATCTCTCTGTTTCTTCTGCAGTTCTATCTTGCTTATTTGCAAGTTCTTTCAATTCATCACTAACAACCTGATTAGAAAACTCCTGCATATCTTCATCAAATTGCTTTTTTACTTTATTATAAGCAATTCTAATACGCATAATCTTTACTTTTAATTCCTTAGAAAGTTCTTTGTCTCCGTCTTTAAGAAGAATTTTAGTGATTACATTCTGTTTTGTTAATAAGTCATTTAATACCATAAATCATTCTATTACTAAATTACCTAATTCATTTCTAATTTCAATAAGAGAATCTGAAAATTTAGATAAATCTTCTAGTTTTGAATTCCCTATAAGAGATACTGATGTATTATCATCTCTATTACTTATATTACCAACATGAGTTCCATTTAAGTCTGTTATAGATATTTGTATAGATATGATACTATTATCTTTAACATCACATGTTCCCTAATATTTATAATCCAAAGACTGTTTCTCAAATCTAAACTGAGTATATTGCTCTATAATAGTTACCATAGTTATTTCCTTTTTTTCTTAGATTTTTTTCTTTTGCTATCTACATTTTCTACCTACGTATTGCATGCATTGTTACATTTATTAAACATATTGTAGAAATATTGCTTTACATTGTTTCTAGCAGCATATCCTGCCTCCTATATTCTCCATTTTTGTACATGTTTATCGCAATATCGTATATCATGACATAAGTCAATTCTTAAACAGTTTGGAAGAAGTGGGCAATCTTTACATAATTCATTTGGTTCTAAATATGTTCTAAATGCTTGTATTTCATCCCAATCTTTTTGGTCATAATTATCAATATGTGAGAAGAAATGATCAGTAGTATAGTGTTCACATAGACCTATATCTCCTTTTGGTCCTATTAATATAGAATCTGTGCTATCTACCATACAGTGTTGCAGTTTTAATCCAGAATGTAGTTTTGCTTCCTCCATAAAATTACACTCATCCAAAATGAATAGAATTTCTTCTAGATGTTTAAAAACCTTAGCTCTATGTTCCTCATTCCTTTCTAATACTTCCTCAAAAATTGGATATATGTATGGATGAAGATTTCTATAATTTCCAAAACGTTCTCTTAAAAAATAAATTAGCTCTTTTAGGCTATCGGCATTATGTAGGTCAAGATTCATTCTTATAGCTACTCTAATATTAGCTTTTAACATCCTTTCTATGTTATCAATAACCTTATCAAATGCAGATTCATCATTTTCATAAATATAATTCTTAACTCTATTATATTTATCTCCAATTCCATCAAGAGTTACTTGGATATTCTAAATCTTGTATTTTTCTACAAATTTTTTGCACATTTCATCATCAATTAAATATCCATTGCTAATAATACTAGAGCTATATGGAATTCCTTCTTTTATGAGCTAGTCATAGATAATATCCATTGGTTTAGTATTATAGGTTGGCTCTCCACCAAACCAACCTATATGTACAGGTTTATTAGTATCTCTAACTTTTACTATAAAGTCTGCAACTTTTTGAGCCATACTATCTGTCATAGGGAATTGTTTTCTTCCCTTTTCATAGCAGTAAAAACATCTGGCATTACATTCTGTTGTGCTTAATATTGTAAAATAACTTGGGTGGGAGAAGCATATTTCTTTATCCAAATCTGGTAAAAATCTTTTTCTTAGTTTCTCACACTCTTCAAAGTCATTATAGTCTAAAGGAACTAGAAAAAAATTCTCTTTTAAAAATCTCATATAATCATTATGCCATCCTTTTTCAAATAAATGCATATACTCACTTTTCCAAACATATGCTATTGCTGAAGTTATATTATTTACTAAGACATAACCCTTGTCTACCTCATAAGTAGATACATATTTCATTAATCTATATTCAATTTCTTTACTTATTGTTGGTTTTCCTAATCCAATTAACCAATCTCTATTTCCTCTATTTATTACTTCCATTTACATTAATTTTAATTAGCTATAATAATAACATGTACAAGTAGAATATGTATATTCTCCATTACAGGTACAATGTGAACAATTCTATGAATGGCATGAACAAGCAGTATATCCACATGTATCATTATTGCAAGTGCACGATGCAGCCTTATAACCACATGTATCATTATTACAAGTACATGAAGCTGCTGATTTACTACTACACCCATCTGAACATGCTGACTAACATGAACATGCTACTTTTGCATCACAATAAGATGTGCAGTTATATGAATTTCCAGTACAGTATGAAGGGCATTTATCTGTATTACATTGACAAACATAGCTTACAGACTTACAGTTATTACCAGTACATGAACAATCAGCAGCACAATGTACTCTACATGCTGACACGAGATCATTAGCATAACACCAAGAATTGCAATCACAATAACTTGTACAATAACCACTTGCATTGTACATAGAACAGCTACCATATACAGAACAGGTACCTGGGTATGATATAACCCAATTGCAAAATCCACAAGTGTCCGTATGCACATTTCCTAAACTATCACACTCACAGTATACCTATGATTGACAATAAGAATCACACCAATCAACTGAATTACAACCAAGCGGTTTATCAGTATAACAATTACATGTTGTCTTTGAAGGACAATTAGTAGAACACGAATTATATCCATCACAGTACCCACAGCTAGACTAGTTTAAGCATTTAGAACCACAATATGTAGGGCATGTATCATTATCACATGAACAAGCTTTTTTGCTTCCACATGCATTTGAACACTATCCTACACAAGAACAGGCAGAATATCCACAATGTGCGCAGTCATTATTACAGGTACATGCAGTATATCCGCAGTGTGCACAGTCATTATTACATGTACAATTTGAATAGCTTGGACATGAACTATACCCTCTACAGTACCCACCATTACAAGAACAATAAACTTTATATAAATCATCTTTAGCAACTAGCTAGTTATCTGAATATGTTCCACTTATAGAAGCACCATAACTAGTAGCTCTTGCTTTTGTTACACCTCTATTAGCCACATACGATGAACAGGACCCAGCTCCTACTTTTAAGGCATAATCTTCTCTAGAAATTATTCTTGCCATATTTTAATATACAATTATAAACATAATTCTTAAACTTATAAGTTAAAAAGTATTAATTTTTATACTTTTAACATTTCTATTTCCTTTTCTAACTCTTTAATCTTATTTTGTAATTTTGCTACCACTAAGGATAAAGCTGCTGTATAATGTACTGTTTTCTACCCATCCTCACCCCAACTAACAAGTTCATTATATCCCTATTCCTCTAATTCCTAAGCTATGAATCCATATCCTACTTTTCCGTCTTTCTTCCAATTAAATTTCCTTAATATTGGTATATTATCAGTTCCCAGAATTGAACTAATATTTTTCTTTAAAAGAATATCAGAAGATTCATAAAAATGGGTGGCAGTTATAGTACCTGTAGCTAGTATATTACCTACTACATGTAATTTTTGTGATGGTAAATTAGTACCAATCCCCCAATTTCCGTTTACATTACACAGTATATAAGGCGTTGTACTACTAGAGGAGGCTCTATTTATATAGAAATTTCCACTATACCCGTGCATAGACCACGAATTAGCAGAAGTGCCACTACTACTTGTATTATCTGTTCCACAAAATATAAGAGTAGTCCAACCTGTTGATGGAGGATGTATTCTGATACCTTCTGTCCAACTGCCAGCTGTTCCATTTATACTTAATGTGCCATCAACATTACCAGTACCATCAAAACTCTGTCCCCAAATGGTTCTTGCTGTTTGAAGCTTGGCCGCGCTACCTGTAATGTTGATACTCCAAGTACCAGATGCACCTGTTCCAGTTAGTGAAGGTGCATAAGAATTATAATTACCTGAATGTAGTACATCATATACTTTATACATATAATTAGCGTCTCCGCATTGTATATTACCGTTAGATGTAATTCTGAGTGATGCAATATTTTGGTTATTTGTAGTATAAGACTTAAAATTAGTAATATACATACCTCCGTCATTCCCATTATACTCTGTTACGGCCCCACTAGTAAAATTATTAAAATTTCCACCAAACCATATCGTACTATTACCAGTAGCATTCGTGTTTTTTATTAATAGTAGACTTCTAGTATTGTTAGATATAGTTCCACCACTTAGTGGCAGATAAGGATGAGTGTGTCCTGAAGCCGCAAAGTCACTTATTGCCTTGTGGCCACCGCCTCCTAGTAAAACATAGTTATTTGAAGATCCTTCTTTAGAAAATCCACCTCTAGCCCATAATGCTCCCCCACCTCCAGGTACTGAAATTTCTCTAGCCCCAGCTTCAAAATCTTGAGTTACATCAGTATCATATACAGCAAATACAGCTCCATGGTCATTAGAATTAGCAATAAATGCAAAGTCTGAAGAATTATAAAATATACCAGTATCTCTAGTACCATCTGAAGCAGTTGTCCATAATAAAGCTGTTCCAGTATTTAACCCAGAATAAGGTAAAGTAAAGGTAGTACCACCTTGACAAGTAAATGTTGTTCCGGACTATTTAAAAAAGTGCGAATTATTAACCCAAAGAGATTTAGCTATTTTTATTTCTCCATCATGTTTAATTCTTAAACATTCTGTAGTATTATAATCAATAGTAAGAAAAGCCGAGCTATTATCATCTTTTGATTTAATATACCACGGACCTCCAGTATGATAATATGGAATAATGGTTTCTCTAATAACTGATTGCTCAGAAGAAATAGATGATACCATTCTAGCTCCTATTGTTACTCTACCATCGTTTCCCACAGTAAATACTCTAGATCCAACATCAATACCAAATGGATCCATTTGTCTAGTAGCCCCAGCTCTTTGAATATATACAGTTGGTTGATATGCACCATTATGATGTGCTATTCTATTATCCTAAACAAATAAAGATGCAGTATAAGAACCAGGACCACCAGAACCCTCTGTTGAATTGTGTGTAATTTTAACTCCACCATAATCAGAATCATCACAAACAAATTCATGATGGATCTATCCTCTTGCACTTCTCTAATAATACTTAGATTTAATACCAATTGTTGCATTACCGCTAACTATAGTAGTACTATCTAAGTACACATTTCCACCACTTGCAGGTTGTAATGAAATATGAGGACCATTAGAATCAGAAATTAAATAATCCCCCCAACCGTGACTTCCATTATAATATTTAAGCACACCTCTAGAAGAATTTGCTGAAGTTGGGTGATTTAAAGTAATAGATGCAAACGATGGATTTGTTAGAGTATTTGGATTATTGGAGATATTAACATTTGCCCAATAAAAACCAGAAAGATTACCAGAATGAAGTATTTTATACCAGTTTCCCCAAGTAGATGAATTAGTAGAAGTTCTTATGTATAGATTCCCATTATCTGTAAATCCTAACTAATGGGTCTGTCCTCCTGAGAAATCTTGATTAGAGCCATATGGTCTGAAATGCAAAATTCCATGATATGTATTACCATCGCTAAGACCATCAGTAGAGTTAAACTTAAATTCAAATCTTGCTCCAGAACCAAATGTAGCAGGGGTATTGTTAACACTTCTGGTATCATGAGACAATAAATAATCAGCATTACTTGAATGAAAAATTCCAGCAGTTAAATCCACATCAGTAGAGCCATCAAATATTACATCCTAATAAGCTATGTCCTTAAATTTTATAGAATGTCCTAATTTTCCAGAATTTGTAGCATAATTAACTATTAGGTTCTTTTTAGTCCCACCAATAGTTAGACTTAATTCATTTCCACTATTTTCTAACTTCTCAAATAATCCGGCGGCATGATAACCATCAAGTAAATCAGAATTAAGTTTTGCTACAAGGGCTGCAGAATTAACTATTAATGGAGCTGAGTCTTCTATTGTAGAAATAAACTAAGTTCCCTATATAGTACTATCAGATACTATTTTTGCAATAGTTTTAACTGTATCTGGAAGAATATTAACAGTATCAACTCCATTAGATGTTTGTAATCTTATTGCAGAACCTCTAACTACAGTATGTGATTTAGTATCACTATATATCATAAATTTAGATGCATCCATATATATTATTGGTCTAACATATAAAGACCCATCATCATTTTTATCACCGTTATTTATATTTATCTAAGTATAGAAGGTTTTTCTACCAGTAATAGTTTGGGGAGTATGTAAAGTTACATAATCTTCTAAAGACTAATGTTCTGTTAATACCTCCTTACCATTAGAGAATAGTTTAGTTGCATATAAGACTCCAGTACTAGGACAAGCATATATTTTTGCAGTAACGTATACTTGCCCTGTTACTGGATTTACTAATTCAGTTATATCAGCACTATGAGTTAAACCTAATATCACAGGTCTAAAATCAGAAGTATCGTCCTCTGATTGATATACATTAATGTCAGTAGAATCAGCAATATATTGCCAAGTTCCGTCTTCTCTTAAAAATCTATTAAATAAACCATTATTATAATCAGGAACAGGTACCAATCCATCATATCCACCGCCATTTTCATTGTGCTTTTTAAATACAGAATATGTAGTATCTGTTCCTTTAAATCTTATACCTTTGACATAAATACTCAGACCACTAAGGTCAAAAGTAATATCATTATTTGCCGGAGCTTGTGATAATGCAGCGGCAGTTTTTGGATTGTACGCAATTCTCATAAATTATTCATATTCATACGCATTATCAGAAATATTATACCAGCTTAAACCAAAGCTAATATCATAATCATCTGTATCAGTTATCTAATCCCCAATTTTAACATATACATCCCCAGTAGGCATAAAATTTAAAGCCTTATCTCCAATTGAAGTTCCAGCAACTTTTATTGTTCTCCATGTAGAGGATATATTTATAATCCCATTAATACCAGAAACAGTAGTATGACCATCACCTTTTACTTGAATACTAGTATCTGCTCCTGCTGTTCCATATAAATTGATAAATGGATTTACTACAGAAGTATCTGAGTTAGATGTATCTCCATCATTACCTAGATATAAGTAGTATAAAGAAGTTTTTAAAGCATCTCCAGGAGTATAACCAAGAGCATTAATAATATTCTCTTTAGTTAAATAAATATTACCATTAGATACAGAAATAGTTTTGTTCGTATTATCCTTATCAATTATAACACCTCCTAGTGATGAATCTGTGGCAGGAAGTAGTGATATTGTTCTTGCAGCACTGCCATTAAAAGTTACAGACTATGTTTCAAATGTTAGTCCTGTTCCAACAGATAAAGCATAAGTAGTCTTTTTAGCTTCTCCTGCAACAAGTTCAGCCTAATTTTTCCATACTGGAGAATCATTCCCGTTACTTAGTAGAATCTAGCCTACATTACCTCCTGCAGTTGGGGCGTAAATTGTAAATCTATCTAAGTCTGGGTTAATATTAGGAGAATATACTTTATAGTTTTTACCGTTTACTGAATGGGTAATAGTTCCATTAATATTAGCTTCTATTGCTGTCCAATATTCAGAAGTATTAATATTACCACTTCCGTCCTTAATACACAGAAGTATATCTCCTATAACACATACATGTCCACCGTAAGTTCCCTAAGATCCGATTCTATAGGTATCTCCAACTTCACATACTGTTGGGAACCCACTAGTTGTTCCTTCTTCTGTTGTAGTTTCATAGGCATCTCCCGTCCACTTGATAGAACCCTTAAATCTCATAGCATCATTAGCTGAGAATTGTTGGCTAACATACTCCATAATTTGCTAAGTACTTAGCAATGTTGTAGTTGTAATACCATTAGCTATAGCATCAGCTACACTAATAGCCATTGGTAAATCAGAAGTAGTTATAGCAGCCCAAGTAGCGTTTCCTCTTAAAAACTCTCCAGATTTTCCAGAGGATTGCGGAACTAAACCTCTTTCAGATGGAGTAAAGGTTGGAGTAAAATCCTTTCCATGTGATATAATATGCCCATCTTTAGAAAAGAATAATTTTACATAATCTCCAGTATTAGACTAAGGTAATGTTAGATTTCCGGAGATTTCAGCATATGTATTTGCAAAATTAAGTAGTGCCATTATATATTATTCCATTTTAATGCTATTTTATTATTATCTATTCCGAAATCATCCCCAAACATAAGATTTCTTTCTTCGTCTCCATTATACTGGGTATATCCTTCTGTATCTACTATTACATTAAGATTACTTACAGGAGTAGTTTCTACAATATGCCCCCTACTATCATATTTAACTTTTACTGACTAAGGCTTATCATTAGCAGTGACAGTATTAGAATGAGTGATAATTATAGAAGTTCCTTGTTTGTAAGCACTAAGACCGGACCCAGCAGGAGTTATAATCTATTCTACTTTCTTTTCTAAAACTTTATCTAAAGTATAGACAGTTGTTCCCTATTTAACTAAAACAGCTTCTGCAGTAGTCTAAGGAACAAATACTTCTCCATATTGCTTTAGCTATTTTACTTGTAAATCCATTACCCACTAACTACTTGGTCTGACGTATCAGTTGATACTGCACTATCATATAAATCAGAAGGAATATTATAGCCAACTACTACTTGAGAACCGCCAGAAGTGGTAACATTCTAAGCAGTAATAGTATTAGCTAATTGTTCCTTTACAATATCAAGTTCATCTTTAGTTACATAATTAGATAAATCTACATCAGTTTGTACTGTTCCAATCTCTTCCCAAATATATTTAGATTGGGAAGTCTCATATACACAAATATATTCAGTAAATAAATTCCCTAAAGTACCAGAAGATGGAACAAGATATATTGTATTCTCACAACTTTTAGCTGCTGTTGGAAGGGAAGTGACAATTTTGTACAATTCTAAGCTGGCAGTAACACTAATTACACCATCAGGAGTAATAGTAATTCCAGTTCCTGCAGTTAATTTATCCTACTTCTTTTCTAATGCTGTATTTATATTATTTACAGCAGTTTGTAAAGTAGAAATATTTCCAGCATTTGTTCCTACTACACCCATAGTAGCTCTAAGTACTTTATCTAATGTTGTAATTCCTAAAGATGTAAGTCCTGGGATATTTGAAGTGTTAACAACAACTGCCTCTGATAAAGTAATTGGAACAAATTCTGTATTTGATTGATAAAGTCTTTTTATTTGAGTACTCATAATTTAAATAAATTATCAGGTATTTGATAATCAGCATACGATCTTAAGGTAGAATTAACAAAATCTGCGTCATTAATCATTTTCTAAACTTGTGATTTAGTAACAAAACCATTATTCTATATGATTATATTTCCTACTATAAGATCTATTTCCTCTTTACTATAAACTCCTAAGTTATGTCGTGCAAGAGATTTTTCAGTTTCCTATTTAAATTCACCTAAATAATTCTCCTTACATAGATGAGATTTATATTTAGGTTTTTTGCAGTCTATAGTGATTTGATTAGTGCATCCAAATCCCGTATCAACTGTCTCTATTATAGAATCCTTGCCCTTTTGTATATTGCAATTAAATTTAATTGGAGGAGAAGTAGTAACTAAAGGTTCAGGAATTTTAATTACTACTTTCTCTTCCTCTTGACTTATAGTAGTATCAGTACATAAGTTTATTTTTTCATTCATTTAGAGTTATCTTATCTGGGTACCCAGAAGTATAATCATAATTTATTACATCTTCAACTGTTTTAAGATCTTTTAAAGTTAAAAGATGTTTAGCAGTATTTAAGTAACATTCTCCGGCATAAATCTCAAGCTAAGATAGAAATTCTATAGCCTTATCTGCAGATGTTGTTACAATAGTATCATTAAGAACTAAATTAATAGAACTAGGATTGCACTTAGCTAAATTCATTAATCCCATTCTTGTATTTTTATCTAACCAATATTCCTTTCCGTTATAATAAAAAGAATTTACCTTAGAAGATTTATCATAAGTCTTAATTAAAGCTGTTAAGATAGTAAGTAACGTTTTTAAATAATATCTTCCATCTTTAAGTTTAAGAATTTCTACCCATGCACTCATGGGGAGCTATAAAAGCTCCTCACGAGATAGCATAGATTTTAAGGTATCTAACTTATTTACAAAATAAGCTTTTCCATTATGTGTTACTTGTATATTAGCCATTCTTAGAATAATTAAATTTAGTAAATGGTATTCCCTAGTGTTTAGTTAATCTCCAAGCATTATTATATTGTATATTATTCCAGTAAGCAGAATCGTTATAGCTACCAGTTACCCAAGTATTGGAATAGATATATTCACTTCCAGAATAAGTCTAAGTTCTTTGGTAAGAGTAATTATTAGCTTCGGAAGTATTAACTGTAGTTGTTATATTATTAGGACCAGCATCTGTTCCTGAACCGACTACATTAGACCATACTGTCGGAAACTAGTTTTTAGCTCTTGAGTATGCTAATGAGAATATAGGAGTTGTTAACACCCCGCCACCATTAGAGACAGTTGTGCTAATAGCACTTCTTACAGTATCACCGGTATTAAAACTACTTCCACTAACACTATATCCTCTATAGTAAATAATTCTAGATAATTCAGCAGCAGATGGGGCGTACCAATTTCCCTTCTAATATGCAGAATTTAATGTTTCCCCTTCCTTAACAGTCGGTTCATAAACATTCATACTATAGAAATATGGGAAGAGAATACAACTCATTACGTCTGTTCCAGAAGTATTAGAATATAGTCCCTTAGTTGCCTCACATAAATCTTTAAGATTCTATAAAGACTCTATGTAATATACATAATTTGTAGAACCTCCAACAGTTACTTGTTTTCTACTAATGTAGGGCTTGCAATTATTATCATTATATAATATAGGAAGAACACTATTATTTACATGGTCAATATATGCTGTAGTATCTGTATCTCCTTTAAATGTAGCATTAGAAGTTACAGCATAAGTATTAACATTGATATTATCAACTAAAGTCTGAGTAGCAATCCCGTCTATTGATTCGTAATTAGTTACAGAAATAGAACTTAAATACTAAGATACTTGGTATAACTAAGCTAATATTTCGGTAGTCGAACCATCAACTCCATCATTAGTATATCCAAGATAGTAGGACTAATCAGGGTCTGAATATTCTTTACCAATAATATAAACAGTTCCAGAAGTACTATCAGTTTCATTCTTAGCATATACAAGACCTACTAATGTCTTATTAGAATCATAAGAACTTGTAAATGTACCGTCAGCATAAGCAAAATCTCCTAACTAAGGTGCCTTCCAAGTAAAACTTACTGTAGAAGTTTTCTTAATAGCTGTAGAAGAATTTGCTACCTTCATACTAATAGTTACTGTAGCAGTTGCAGTAGATTCTTTCTTTAATGTAATAGCACCAGTCTAGTCAATAGTTGCAACATCTGTAGAAACACCAGACATAGAATATGTAATATCTAGATAACCATTAACATTAGGATTAAATGGATTAGTTCCAGATTTAATTTCTACATCATTACCTGAATCAACAGTAATATCAAACATATTTTGGCGTACAATAGTTCCAGATTCACCAGCTTGATAATAAACAGACACCTCAGAAGCACAACTAAAGTCATTAATTTCAGCTGACTAGAAATGCATTCTGATTGCAGAACTTGGGCTAGAAATATCTCCGAAAGTATTAACCAATAACTACTTAGTAGAGAAGTTAATTGCTTTTAAAGTGGTGCCACCTGCAGTAGTTACAATGTAGATGTCTCCAGTTAAGTTACAATTCTTAGTAAAAATTAATTTTCTAAGAGCATCTTCTGTAATATACAACTTAGCATTTCTAATAGTTACAGATTCTAAAGCATTACAATCAATTAACTACTCACAGAAATTAGCTACGTTAAAACTTCCAACATTATTACAATCAATAAATACTGTTTTTAAGTTTCCAAGTCCCTAGAATACAATGTCAGTAAGACCAGGATTATCATAGATTCTGAATACTTCTATGGAATCTGGAAGAGTAACATTCTTTAATCTTCCTGTCTAAGGGAATATTACATTCTTAGTAGTTGTATTAGATAAATCTACAGTTTCAAGTTTTAGATAAGTAGATAAATCTAACTCTTCAGGAAGTGACATATTTCTTAAAGTAAGACTCTACAATACTGGGAAACTTGCAGTAATTGACGCTAATGCTAACTAAGGATAATCTGTTCCAAAAATACTAGAATAATATTTGTGGTCTTTATTAGTAAGAGCATCATTATCAATATAGAAGTTAGTAACACGGCCAAAATCTGCATCAAGTCCCGATCTCTTTAAACCTATAATTACTAAGTCTTTATATAAAGAAGTTTGATACAATCCCTAGTTAATAGCTGTGTCCGTATGATTTACTTCTATAGAGTAGCTCTATCCTGCTTTAGCTCTATATTTAATACAATCAAAGTTAGAGGTTTCCAATTCTGCCAAATTCTAAGCAGATTCCCACTTTAATGTTGGATAGAAATCCTAATATGGTGTAAACTACATTTTTAAAGTAAGAGAACCACCACTACCTGCAGAACTAGCTGTACTGAATTCAGTACCTAATGATTCTAAAGCATATCCAGCTAAGAAATCAAGTCTTTCTTTTAAGAACTAGGCTTCACATTGTAAGCATGAACCATGACTTTGTTCAATAGGTTGAATATTATTATTTCCATAATAGGATAAAACCTTAGAATTATAGATGGACTAAGCATTCTCATAATAAATCTTAGCAGTATGATTGTATGCTACAGCAGGATAAGTAGTTTGTACATCAAAGAATGTCTTATAGAAATAAGAAGTATTGGCAGTAATCTTATTTCTGTCAAGTCCAGCATGACTTATAATTTTCTATAAATATGTCTTAATATCACTCTCAAAACACTAGTCAAACATATAGAAGAATATGTTATTAGCATCTCCCCAGTGTTTCTGCATTGTTTCGTCATAAGAAGTCTCAAGAAGATTATAAGGTTTAGATTGCAATCCATTATTGTCAGTTACCAAGATTGTATCTAAGTCGTCACCTAATAATCTAACTAAGTAATCTCCTTTAGAACCAGCAATAAATGATCCATCTTCCTATTCTTCATATACAGGACCTATTATCTGGAAATAAGTATTCTTAGCCCTATTATCAGTTCCAGATAAGAATTTAACAAAAGCTTGATGGAAAGCAACATCTTCCTTATTTACATATTTAGTAATACCCTCTGTAAATTGAACCTTCATGGTATCTAATGCCAGCTATAACTTACCAGAAGACACACCAGTTAATTCATAAATATTAGCTCTAGCCCAACCTGTAGAAGCATCATAACTAACTCCTGCCTTAATCCATTCTTTAGTAATAGTGTCATAACGGTAAATATCTCCAGTCTTATGTCCCGTAGAATTAGCAGAGAATGAATTTGCTGTAATTACATACTTCTTAGTTACATCCCAACCAGTTTGAGGTGAGGTTGCATTTGAAGTAACTAGATTAAAATCGTGGGCATATACAAAATCATAAAATTCACGGAATTTCTTTAGTGATTCATGTACAGATTCTGCAAATTGAAAATATACCAAATTATCAGAATTTGTTAATTCTTCAACTCCATAATCAATATCCCAAGCACCTCTAGTAGTATGAACAATAGACTCATCATCAATTAAAAGCTTATCCCAAGGACTTGCTAATGATTCTTCATAAGTAACAGTAGGATAAGTTCCAAGAGTATAAGTCGCTGTTCCTAATTCTCCTGTTCCTCTCTATAATTCCTACCAAGGTACTCTAAAGTTAGTAGTCGGTTCTGTATTTTCTCCACCTTCTAGCATTAAATACTCTGGAGTAATATTTTCATCATAACCACTGCAAGCATTGTCCCCTTTACCAGGCCCCCAAGTCTAGAATCCCATAAACTTAATCTAGTCATTATTATCTAATAAATCAGCTAAATTAAGTCCTACAATAGGAGATAATTCTGGATTATTATAACCAGCTTCACTGGAATCATATGCTAAATCAGATTCCCAATAGAAGTATAAAAATGGTTCTTCGTGTACTGCTTTTCTACCACCAGAAGGTAAAGAACCTACCGCAGTCTTGTAAGCATCGTCGTACAACTTACAAGCCCCAATTTTATGAGATTGCATAGAAGAAGCAAAGTTAACCTTGCCAACCATCTTAGTATACTTATAAGCGGTTACATCATTCTGAACATCATATGGCGGCATACAATAATAACCAGAAGTAGATGAAGCTCCTTCTTTAAACATATTAGTCTCGGAGTCCATTTGAGAATAAGGAGTGAATGAACTCTTAATTTTCTTCTCAACCCCTTCTGAATTCTTATATTTTAATTTGTTAAGAGCATAAGTAACATTCCAAATCAAGTAACGCATAGCAGAAGAACCCTATCCTTTAACCTAACCATGAGTTAAACGTCCTCCATACTACTAGTTCTTAGTTTGGTCTGCATAAGTTACAAATAATGTTGTTGCTAATTTCTTGTTAATGTCTTCTTCTGCACTTCCATCTTCTCCTCCCCAAGCTCTATTAGGGAATCTTCCATCTTTAGGAAATACATATACAAGAGTATTATATTTCTAATAACATTTCTCAAATGAAATTTCCCCATTATCGCCAAGAATGTCATTATTTTCAAAGAATTTCAATTTCTCATCCTTAGAAGCAATAAATGAAGTATAGTTTCTCTATACCTAACTAAAGTTAAGAGCTGTACTGTTATATACTCTAAACAAATAGAAGTTAATGTCAGCAGTAGTAGGATTAATTTGTAAAGTTGCTGTAGATAAAGAATTAATTTCAGTATCAAGTAAATTAATCTCACGATCTATTACTCCATTAATATAAATTCTAACTAAGTTAATAGGAGTATTAGGTGCAGCTTTATCATAAGCATCCTGATAAGTTCCTTGTAAGAAGTTAGGATAGTAAATATCATCCTTAGAAACTGTCCATCCTTTCTAAACTGTTACTACAATATGTGTTTCTTCGCCTTCTCTAAACTAGGAATTTCTTGCCTTAAACAAATCATCATCTTCTGTATTCCAACAGAATTGGGTAGGTCTCAACTAGAAATTACCAATAGTTAATATTGGCTAATCCTTGTCACTTATATTATAAGTCTTAATGCCCATTTCTATAGTGCAAGTGGTTGCAAGACTTAATTTTAGAGGACTTTTAAAGATAGCTTTAGGCTATGCTGATACTTTAAATACAGCCCTACCTTCATCTTCTGACCATCCATCTGATGATTCTAAGTCAGAAATTACAGTAGCAGGAAGTGTATCGCTAGCATATTCATCAGTTACAAATACATTATTTATATAACCATGAATTTGGTCAAAGTTATAATTGGGAGTAATGTCAGAGAAATATGTTAGATTATTGTCAATCTAATCTATTTCCATTAACTTAAATAAATATCTGTAAGATGCATATGAAACATTTCCAGAAGAAGATATTTTCTCCATTTCATAGAAACTATAGAATGTATTATTAACTTTAACTAATAAATACATCTATGTTCCATCACTTACAACTTCTATATATTTCTTATAAGAAGTTTTATACTAATTATTCTCGTTGTAGGAAGAAGCTTTTAATACCTCATATTTCATAACCTCAGTAGGTTGGGGGTCAACTTCGTCTACTTGCTACGATTCAAGATAAGTAGTAAGTTCTACATCTTCCTACTAAGGACTATATACTGTTAACTCATATAAAGTTGCAACACCATTATTAGCAATCTTGCTACTTACATTATTAATAGCAACAACTGTATCAGGACAATCTGAAGTACAGATAATATCAACATAAATAAAATCAGAATAGATATTAATATCACTGGAGTGTACGGCTCGAACTGATAACTAGTTAAGTCCTGACTTTAATCCTGTATATACTAAAGAACCACCACTAGTAGTTTCTTTACTTTCACCATTATTATATACTTCAAGGTAGTAATTAGATGCAGTACCACCAGTTAATGAAAATTGTGCAGAACTACCTGCAGTTACTACATCACCTGTATATGATAGAGATATTACTTCATTAGTAATACTAACACCTAATGTAGTAGAATCTCCAGATGCTTGAACTGTAGCAGAAATCTATTTCTTAGTCTGTGCTTTAGTAAACAATTCAGTTACATCAATCCAAGCAATTTTCTCAATAACTTCTTCTGTAGTTCCATCAACACCTATTACTTGTCCTGTGCTACTATCAAGAATACAATCGGCATACTTAATATTATTGACTTTATAAATTTTAGATTGAGTTCCAAATGATATTTTAACATCAAACGGACCAACCATATCAGTAATGTTAAATGTAGTTTGTGCAATAGCAAACATAGCTATACCTACCTTAACATTCCTGTCTGAGTTATACTGCATTAATAAATCACCACTAGTATATATCTTACTAGTATTGTTATCTAGCATAACTCCATATACCATAATTCCATATCTATGAGTAGGAACTTCTACAGTTACAGTTGTTGATACAGTAGAACCATCAGCCTTATGTAATACTAGAGAATTTTGACCATCAGAATTATAATCCATAGAAACAATATCTTGATTCTATGAAGATTCAATCTATCTAGTCAGAAAGTCCTCTACCTCCATTCCAGAGTGATTATTCCATTCTGTATCTAAATCTGCAATTTGATTAGGTAAATTTTCAAATTTTGCCATTTCTATAATCAATTATTTTTCCATGAATCATCTGATAACCAAGGTCTATCTTGTAGCCAAGTTCCACTTCCAAAACAGCTTCTAACTGCATCATATACTGTAAGCCATACTAACTAAGTTCCTTTATAAATGGCCCCAATGTTTTTCTGAACTTTCTACTAAACACTATCTATAAGTTCTAGAACATCTTTCTAAACCTATAAGATTAATTTACCATTTCTATAAATCATAAGTTAGAAAAATCTTCTTTAACCTTAGTTTTTATCTAAGTTAATAGATTTAAATAATCTTTATATTCATCTACAATACTAGAATCGTCTGTGAGATTCTATACATAACTATTATATGAATTAATTAAATCAAATTCTTCATCAATAGTTAAATAACTTCGTACTATTGCCTTTACACAATCATTATAGTTAGGCTATCCTCTTAAAAGAACCTAAATAAAGTTGTATTGAGTTTCTATTCTTGATTCCTATTCCATATCATGAACTTCAACTTCCTCTGATTGTATATCAAAATGGTAATAGTAAGTCCCGTTGCCCAATTTCTGAATTATCTTCGGGCTAACATTCGTCCGTATTCTTACAGGCTCTTTCATAATGTTTTATTTTAAAATAATTAGGCAATATGTATCTAGATAGAATACTATATAATTTCTTATTTCTACTATTTACAAAATAAGATTTATTGTGATAGGTATAATGTATTTGAAAGTACTTGCTATATGTTACTATCTCAACTATGTATATATTCTGATCCTAAATATCATATATACTTCCCTTATCACTATCCCAATTAGAGAATTTAAGTCCTGTTTCTTCTTCTACCTTATGTAAGAAATGCTTAGAGTCACAGAATTTTAGCCAACCAAAGTATGATGACATTCTTGCCTTAAATTCGTCCTTATCAATCTTATTCTTTTTATATGAATTTACTAACTTCTTTATATTCTATTTTATAGATTTTCTTAAAAGAGTATGAGTATGAAAGAATTTATACCCTACAAAGTCTATTCCTCTAGAATCTACTGGAAATATTTGATAATTAGGTTTAGTTTCCAGATTTAACAGAACAAATAAATAACTGGAAATCTCAATTCTTATCTATCTTAACCAGTTTTTGTCATTACCTAATATTACAATATCATCTGCGTATCTAAAATAATATTTACATTTAAGTTCTTCCTTTACCCAGTGATCAAAGTATGTTAAATATAAAGTGGCAAAATACTACGATAAATAATTTCCAATTGGAACCCCATCTGTAGAATCAATTATTTCTCTTAATAGTTGCAGTACATAAGGATCTTTAATTTTTCTCTAAATTATCTTAAAGAGAATATCATGATTAATAGATGGATAGAATTTACGTATATCTAACTTTAGACAATACTTAGTTTCTTCTGGATATTTCTTTAATACATTCTTTAAGTCTTTTGCACACTTATGAATACCTCTACCTTTAATAGAAGAGTATGTACCTTTTATCAATATTTTTCTCCATATTGGTTCTAGAACATTCATTATTGCATGATGTGTTATTCTATCTGGATAATAGGGAAGCCTAAAGATTAGTCTTTCCTTAGGCTCCCATATCTTAAATGTACTATATTCTGAAGTTTTATACTATAAACTCGATATATCAAGAGATAGATCTAAATTATTTAAATCCTTTCTCTCATCATATTTTTCTATATCTTTTCTTCTGCGCTTATTCTTCCTAGCCTTCCTATCTGCTAGTTCGATATTGTCTAAATCATGGATTTTGTTAAATAAATATCCAATTCTTCTCATATTTAATATTTTTATTTCTAGAGTCTTCGAGAATTAACCTACCAACACTATTTTTGTTAAAAATTACGTCATTTTTTGCCAAGAGGCACGGATGCGGCAGTCGGTAGAAAAATAAATTTTAGCGCTAAAATATTAAAACCTGACATTCGCATTGACATTAGAGACAGCATTGTTAGAATTGAAATAGCTGACGCTGGCTTAGCTGCCATTGTTCGCGTTACTGCCTACTAGAAGGGTATTTTTCTAGTTCAATGTCATACTTACTACATCCTTGTATATTGTTTTTAAATTACATTCAAAGTCCTAAACCCGACATCCGCATAGACAGCAGAGACAGCAGAGGGAGAAGAGAAAAAGCCGACGCCGGCCGAGCCGCCATGGTGCGCGCTACCGCCCACCAGAAGGGTTCTAGGTGATGTATAACTAGCATAGCAATAATGATAATCACACATATAAGTAGATTCTGACCCTCCTACTTTAGACGGAATAATTTCTCCTGTTTCTCCTAAATCATATGCTGTTATATATCCATCTGATGCTATTTCTATTCCTACTACTGTTTTAGTTCCTATTTCATCAGTAAACTCAGTAGTAGATGTATATACATTGCTCGGCTCGTTTGCAGCTGTTCTATGTATTACTACACCATCTAAATTAGTCCAAATATCTCCAAACGGGTTATCAAATCCCCTCCATCTAGGTACAGAAAAAGCATAAGTCTGTGTTGGGTCCCCACCTGAGGTTGTAGGAGTAATTACAGTCATAGACTTTACTCCAGTATTATTTCCAATCTCATTACAATAACCACATGGAGTAAGTGGACAATAACCATTGTAATAATTCCAATAATTACCATTTATAGTAGTTATTCCTGCTCCTAAACCCCCCTATCTATATCCATCTGAGGTTAATTCTGCATTATAAGCTGCCTAACAATTAAAGTTCGCATATTCTATTACATAATTCCAATAGAATATCCATTTGTAATATTCGTAACATAGTAACTATGATCCTGCATTATTTGCATAAGTTCTCATAGTTGCTCTAGATACACTTGTTCTCGGTTTCCCTAAATCTGACCTACATGGAACTTCTGCTAGATATGTATCACGGCTACTATTGTTATCACCGCCTCTATAATTTGCAGAAGTATTAACAACAGAAACAGCTTTATTTGTAGACTAATTTACTGTACATCTATAAGCATCAATTAACATTTCTGGAATTTCAACCCAAGAATCATCAATTTGTACTAGTGAAATTCTAACCCATCTTTTATTTCCATTACTTCCAGATTTCCCATAGAATTTAGGAGTATGCACTCTAACAACTCCATCGGTACCATCTAGTACAGAAGGTGTAACTCCATCTTCCTTATAATTCCAATCCTCAGAATATAAGTAGTAATTAATTGTAGTCCCATTTGATACACAACCTCTATAAGCAGATTGAATTGGTAAGGATTTATGCAGTAACGGATTTCCTATTCTAGTTAATACTGGAGAAGAAACTGTAATATCCCATTCTACACCATAAGAATAAAGGTCTATATTGTTGTTAAGTTCTACAATTTGCTAATTTAATTTCTACTACTTAGCATCTAATTCTTCACATAATGTATTTAATTCTGTAAATCTAGAATCGAGCTTAGAAGTAGAATCAGACCATTGTGCTGTTCCATCTTCTAAATAAGAAAGTAACTACCCATCAGAACCACCAGTTGGAATATGCTTATTTCCAGAAGTAGTTGGATGGGAATAGTTATTAGCATTTTCGGCAATACCATCTAATTTTGATTTATCGGAACTACTCATTAATCCATTAGAACTAGTAGTAGCTGTAGTAGTTTCTGCCTTATTGTTCCAAGTAGTTTTTTCTGCATCAGAAACAAATCTATGAGTACTATCCTATGTAATTATACTTGCTTCATGCGTTTCTGGATGGGAATAGTTGTTAGCATTTTCCTCTATTCCAGCTAATTTTTCTTTCTCTGCAGTAGAATAATTTTCAGTAGATAACTATTTACCTAATTCTTTATCTACTTTATTATCAAGGGCTTCCTGTGTTAATTTAGATATTGGTTTATCAGAATCACTAGTATTATCTACATTTTCAAGACCGACCTATGCTTTAGTTACAGAATGTGGATTACTTGTGTTTAATAAATGAGAATCATAAGATGAAACTTTACTATCTTCAACTAAATTAAACCCATCATTCTTATCAACTTTAGTATCCAAAGCTGTCTGAGTTGCTGTAGAAATAGGTTTATCCAGATCAGAAGTATTGTCCACGTTATCAAGTCCTACCTATGACTTAGTTACTGAATGGGGATTATTAGTACTTTCTACATGAGAGGTAATAGAGAACTAAGCATCCTATCCAACCTACTTTGCATCAAGAATACTCTAATCAATAGTGGTCTATGAGCTTAAACCAGTTAATTTTTCTATTTCAATATCAGATACTAAAGATTTTCCAGACTCTTTATCTACCTTAACATCTAAAGCAGACTAAGTAGCGATAGAAATAGGCTTATCTACATCACTCGTATTATCAACATTTTCCAACCCAAGTTGGGCCTTTGTAACCTAATGTGGATTTGAAGTGCTAATTAAATGGTTATCATATTCAGATACTTTACTATCAGGAACTAAATTATAATTTAAAATTTTATCCACTTTAGTATCTAAAACTTCCTATACAGCTGAAGACACAGGCTTATCAATATCAGAAGTATTATTCACATTCCCTAACCCAATGTTTTCTGGAGTTATATTTATCTCTCCAGTTCTGTAAATCTCTTCTGCGTTTCCTTTAACTCCAGTAATACTATTTTTCTAGGCCTGTTCCTCAATACTTTCAAGTTTTGTTTTTAGAGTTTCAGTAAAGTCATTAGTGCTTAAATCCTTGCCAGTTACCTTATCTACTTTAGTATCCAATATAGACTACATTGCAGTTGACACAGGTTTGTCTATATCCGCGGTGTTATCTACATTTCCTAAACCAATCTATTCTTTTGTAATCTAATGAGGATTACTAGAATTGTTAATATGTGACTCTATAGTTGTCTATACGTCCGTGATACTCCCAGATATTTCCTCCTAAGTACTTAAATTTGTTAATTTAGTAATTAATGTATCATCTACTAAAGATTTATTCTCTACTTTATCAACTTTAGTATTAAGAGAATCTTTTGTAGCTAACTGACTTATATCCTAATGCTCAGTTAAATATCCCTATTCTAGAACCCAAGTCTAGGTTGCCATATCAGAAATGGAATCTAGGGTATTAGATAACTCCTCTTTTGTTGCAAAAGTGACTTTATCTGAATTATATGTATCAGAGTCAACCTTACCAGCAAGATTATCTGTAATATTAACAATATCATCTGGTTTATTTAAAATATTGTCCCATTCTACCGAATCAGCTGTGCCTCCTCCAGTTGTTGATAGTGTACCTGTTTCAGAATTGATAGAAAGTCCAGCACCAACTTTAACTCCTCCTAATACAGTGTTACTAGCTATAGGTAATTCAATATTACCTTCTCCTAATATACTCTATTCATAAATAGTTTTTATACTAGTACCACTTACTAATATATCCTATTTAGAATCCAGATCTGAAATAGCAGCTTTTGCATTAACTTCTTCCTTTGTAGCTAGATTGGTTAAGTCATCTTTTAAAGCATAATCTCCGGAATCCTATTTAGTAGAAAGACCATCACTTAATTCTTGTTTTGTTGCTAGATAACTAATATCCTAGTGTTCTGTTAAATAATTAGAGTCATTAGTCAACTAAGAAATATTTGTTGGAATTTCTGAACTTTGCGCATACGTCTAATCTATTATATTTCCAGAAGCATCATATGTTGCCTTAATGTCATATGTTATTTCTCCAACTTTTATAGCTTTTATGGTTGCCATATCGTTATAGTTTCATTAACCATTTTATCATCTATTATAATGTCAATACCTCTTCATTAATTGAGGATCCTCCAGTGCTTATTTCAGATCTTAACTGAGCAACTACACTACTAATAATTTCATCTACCTCAGCTTTAGTATAGAATTTTTCATATAAGAATTCACTTCTTACATACCCAGTGTCCTGTAAATCTTTATCACTATAGGTGTAGTAATAAGTGTCTTCATTCTTTATGGGCAAAGCTTCATACTCGGTTTCTGAAATACACATTAGTTTGGGAACATCTTTAACTAAAGAAATCTCCTCTCCACTTGATAATACCTTACCATCCTATGATGTGATTGTAGAATCTCCCAGAACTATCTACTCTGTATTTAATTTCTAAGTAGTATATTCCAGAGCATTTGCTTCCTAATCAGCTGTATATTTAGACTATGTTACGAATACAAAATTGTCATCACCTTCTAATCCACCACGAAGACTTTCTTTAGTTACATAATTCTCAGTTAAATTAGTAGCTAACTAGGAAACTGATTGCTAGGTTGCATATGTGCTAGAAGCATCTTCTTTAGTTAAAAATAACTAGTTAATTTCTTCTTTAGTGTAATATACACTTAACTAAGCAATAGTAGCAAATGTTGAATCTACATAAGACTTGTTATAATAATTAGTTGCAACCCATGCTTGATACTAATTTGTTGTATGGTAATTGAGATCTAGATACTCTTTAGTTATATATACCTTAGCATCATTAGTTACATCATATACATAATAATATGTATCTTCCTGTATCTAATTATTTTCAACTAATGACAAATATTCAGTTTCTGTTAATGTAATAAGATTAGGAATTTCTGACGATGTGGCTAATTTATCATCATTAATATATAATCCATCAGACTGTACATTAACTATTAAACCATCAGGGGATTTTATCTGTTTAGTAACTAAACTTTCCAGAATCCCCTCAGCATCTACTTTAATAGTCTTAGAAAGTTCTTCTTGTATAGTCTACTAATCAGCATCATACTAAGTTTTAGTTACAAATACAAAATCATCACCTTCTATACCTTCTCCTCTAAGACTTTCTTTAGTAACAAAGAGTTCATCAGATTCTGTCTTAGTATAATAGTTAGATAATGTAGTTGATAAGAACGATTCTGTATTTCCTAAGTCTAAATCAGATTTTGGAACATAGATTCCCGCAATTTCTTCAGATGTGGAATAATTATCTAAATCAGAAGATAATTTATCTAAATCCTATCTAATGGATACTACAGTGGTATTTAATGCTTTCTCTTTTAGCTAATCTTCTATATTCTTACCCCATGCTGCAGAAAGGTAGAACTAATCATCTTCCATACTATCTTCATATATATAATAATATGATTCAGCATGTAGATAGTCTAAACTTTCATCTATAGGTTTAAAATCATCAGTGGTATTATCTTTCCACTACTTATATTCTGCTTCTGTACATTGTATTATCTAAATTGATTCATAAGAGGCTTTCCAACCTTCTTTTTGCCCAATCTTTGACTTATCAAGTAGCATATAAATATTACCATTGTCTATGTTTGAAACAGTCATACCTTGATAAGCATATTTTTCTGGAATAGAATATAGTTCTGATAAATTAGCAACTACTGTTCTATTATCCAAAGGCTTTGGAGTTTCAACGGTTAAGCCAACACCTAGTGCAGCATCGCCAATATATTTAAATGCCATTATTGTTTAAGTGTAAATGTTATTCTATGAGGTAAAGCAGATGAATATGTGTCACTTTTAGTCCAGACTTTGTATGGGAATCCATTAATAGTCTCAGTAGAAGTAGTCCATCCATTTAAATCTACATTTAAATATCCAAGTCCACCGTCTACTAAGAATGAATCTAGAGTAGTATTCTGTCCTGGAAGTTTAACTACAGCTTTTCCAGATAATGAGAAATTAATAGTTCCAGAAGACGAACCAAATGCTATTAGCTACTATTTAGTAATATCAGAAGTATTTCCTGCATACCAAGGATAAGTAGCAGTTACATAAGCAAATGTAGATATTTGTCCTGCTTCTATTCTCTTATCAGTTGTCTGTCCTTTATTATCAACAAGATATTCTCCTGCATCATATGATACAGTAGCAGAATAAGAATATAATCCAATGCTTGAATAAGAACTAACTTCTGATCCATTATATGTAATTTTCTCAATTCTATCAGTTTCTTCTCCTGCATCATTTTTAATAAATGTAAGAGTAGGAATCTAGAACTCAGAACCTACTTCTACTAATGATTGCATAGAACTATAATATAATTGAGGTTGTACTAAATCCCTTACAGTAGTTGGGAATATTAAAGTATCAATAATTTCTGTGAAACTCTTTCCCTTAAGTTGCTCAACAGTTGTTCCACTTACTACTGTTGAAATAGTTTCATCAGGAAGTTCCGTTTGATAAGTAGCTACTACTTCTAAATCAGATTGAATAGTAGTTATATTCTAAGTATTCTCATCTACTTTAGTATTAGTCTCCTCTTGTGTCTGGATAATAGTCTATATCTAAGAATTTGTTTCATCCAATTCTGGTTGCAAATTCTTTACATATACTCCATTATTTACCTGCAATGCATTTCCTTCTTCCTCAGATATTTTAACTTCAATATTCTCTTCTATTTTAATAGTTTGAGAACCTTCTAGATTCTAAGTAATCCAGTTTAGAATATTCTAATCTACATCAATATTCTCTATAGCATCATTAATATCAGATATAGCCTAGTTAATAGTTTCTATATCACTTTGAATAGATTCTATATCCGCTGTATGAGTATCAAGCTACCCCTGCACATTAGTTTCAAATTCTGAAACTGCATGTTTTACCTATTCAAATTCTTCTCTCAGAGCCGCAATTTCTTCTGTATTAGCTTCGTACTAGCTTATAAAGAATAATGCGTAGTCAATAGCATCTTTTACAGTATTAATATTCTCAACTAAATCACTGGAATATTTCCACTTCTATTCTACATACTAAACTAAGTCTGTTTGTGCTTCTATAGTTCCTCCTATATTTCCCCACAACAAACTCTACTCATCTGCAATTCCTAAATTCTTTCTAACCTTAGCTTTTTCTAACTAAGTTCTATATTCTCCTAGATAATTATCTCTTAATAGAGGAATTGGATCACTTTTTACCGTATATCCTTTCTTACCACAGGGAACTACATCTGCATTATTTACCGAAGTGTAAATAGGCTGTATCATTCTGGTTTAGTAATTGCTATTTAATAAATTCGTTATTATCTAAAGTATAAGGTAAATTGATATAGCATATAAGATTCATTATTTCTTTATAATCATCCCTATATCCATTTTTTAACCTTTTAACAAAAGACTTATATCTTTTAATGGCTTTATGTTTAAGAGCATCCACAGTTCAAATGACGATTATGTTCATGACAATCGCAGAATCCACCACAAGTTCTAAACATAGATAAGATTCTCTCTGCTTCCATGAACTATTTAAAGCCTATTAGATAATCTATAATATTTAAAGTCATCCAAATAAAATCTCTAGCAAACGTATCTGGATTTTCACTAGCACATTTATTTAATAGACTATCAAATATTTTCTTACAATAATTAATATAGCACTATTGAAGATTTCCAGTGAAGAATACATCTACCTTACATTTCTTAATAGTGGTTCCTTCTATATTTCTTTCTAGAATTTCTTTTACAGAAGTTTCTTCTAATTCTCCTTCTACTTCCTTAAATATTTTCTCTCCATCAGTAATATAAATGGTCTCATAATATTCTTTATATTCTTCTGAGGCATTTTCATACCAAGCCATATTTGGAAGTATTATATGATCAACTACATAGTAACCATCATCTTTTACATTAAAAGTACAAGAGTCAAGGTCTTCTGTATGTTTATTTAAGAGAACATCAATTAGAGTAGCTTCTCCAATTCCCATTTTAATTATTGTATTTAAAGTAGCACTTTCACTATACTTATAAGAATCATAGGAAGTTGTTACCTCTAAATCTTCATCAATATACTATCCATACTCTTTAGAATAGTCTTCTACAGTAATTTCTCCTGTAATTTTTGTATGTATGTCAATACTAAATTCCATTATTGTATAATAGATAATAAGTTAGGACCCCTCCAAATAGTTCCGTCATCTTCTGCATTTAATACTTTATTAACAGATGTAGCAGTAATCATCCATAGCTTGCCAGTAAAATTAGTTGGGCCATCTATAGACCATATACTTCCAGGGTCAGTATTAGTTGAATTAACAGATGGAACATCCCCAGAAGTAACAGTATATCTCATTTCCAACTAACTATCAAAAGCCCACCTACCAAACTATGCAGGTTCCGAGAATCTCTACCATTTTGCATTTACTTTCTTTCTAGTTGAAATAAACACATAAGGAGTGGCCGGGCCAATACTTACAGGGGTTTCGGACCATCCCTCTGGAAGTTTATCATCAAATGCTGTTAAATCCTCCTATTCCTTGCCATCTTCACCAAGGATTGGTTCTCCATAGGTATCTTCTAAAATAGGATACTTAATAACAGGAGCAACACCAGTTGATTTAGCAATATAAATATTCTAAGTTACTTCTGCTGTTTGTGCTGCCACAATTTCATAAGCAGCATTCAATTCAGTTTCATCCTATCCTTTATATGTAATAATAGTTCTTTTCCAAGTATATGGTAAATTAGAATCTGGAGCTTCGAATTCTGACTGCCAATTCCCATTCTCTTTTATTTCATCCTTATCAGATGAAGTAGAGCGAGCGTAGGCAATTTTAATTACAATGTTCTTTGAAGCATCTGCAGCACCAGATAGTTTACTTATTTCACTCCATAGTCCATTTAAATTTTGCTCTACATTATCTAATTCTTCAGATGCCTCGCTTATTATACATTCAGCATGAGAGATAGGATAGATTATTTTCTTTTCTTGATTATATAACTATGTTCCTGTCATGACATTAGTTGTCTTACTTTATCATTATATGGATTACCATCATGAAGCTAAGCTAACTCAATCTAAGTTCTCTTTTCTTCAATATCCATTTGTCTATCTTTATAAGTTTTATCAGTTTGTGCTTTAAACCAATTAACCTAATATTCTAATTGTATTTTCTATTGCTCTAACTACATTCTAGCCTCATCAAGCTACTTAATTTTTTGCTATGATTGCTGAAGCTCTTTCTATGCCTATTGTAGCTGTTGAGAAGTTTCTTCTAATTTCTAACTAAGCTATTGTAACTAGTTGTTCTCCTCCTTCTATTTCTGCATAGATTTCTACACAGTATACTTTAGCTAAGTTAAGCTTTTAGAAGTTAGTGCTTCAAATATAATATCTGGAGAAATTTGCTGACTCTTAATTAATTCTGGAATTATAGACTTAATAGTCTACATATCCTACATTACATCAGTGCTAGCTATAATATGTATATCAAAATCAGTTAGAGTAAAATGTTCTGGTAATGCAGTAAATACTCTCTGATATTTATCGCCTAGAATTATAGTTCCGGTAACTCCTTTCTTGTATGTAATCTTTGCCTAATTAAGACAATCTAATAGCATTTCACATGTTACTAAATCCATCTACTAGAAATAGTGCTTAGTTACGACAAATGAGTTCTGAACACCTTGTTTAATATTATTAACAGCATCTCTCTATTCTATACCATTAAGCCTTTCTCTGAAAACTCCAGTGATAGAAGATACTGTACTTTCAACAGACTATATTGCCAATTCAATAGCCTATACTGCCTATGCTTTTAATGTGTCGTCATATCCATTAAAGATTGTATTCATAGGGGCATTTCCATTATCATTTCTTCCCTCCTAAGTAGTATCAATCCATTCAATTCCAGACTTTTTATAAGCAAGCCATTTCTGAATTCTTTCAGGCCATTCTACCCCTAAGTTAGTTGGAATTAAGGACATATCCATAATAGTTCCAGCTACTCCACTGTTAGCTATAAGTCTATCTCTGTAATAGTTAAGTAGGTCGTACCTATCCTATAAAGACATACATCTTAATATAAGAGAATAAGGCTATTGTGCTCTATTTAAGAAATATACACCATTTAAAGATATTCTACATAAATTGGGATTATCCTAAGAACGTACTACATTCTTATCTAATCCTCTTAGTACATAAATATTATCTCCTATTCTAATTGTAGTATATCTTTGCATGACAAAATTCTCATCAGTTTCAAGCCATTCAACTTCATATACTGGAATTAACTAAGTTCTATATCCATTATAGTCTGCAGATGGATATCCAGGTTCTATTTCTTCATCATAGTCTGGATAAGCATCTACTACTTCCTAATAAGCTCTTGCATACTAAGAACTAGAACCATCCCATGTCTCTTTAACGGTTTTAATATCTGATTTAGATAATTCTTTACCATATATAGCTAATATCTAGTCTTTAGTTAGCCATTCTCTAACTACAGAACGATATGAATCTCTTACATATGGAGATTCTGGATTTCGGTCAAAGAATGTATTTCTAGGATCACATACTTTTATTTTAATGTTAGTGCCATTAAAAGATTCATATGTTTTAAAGAATGTATATCCAGAAATAAGTAAGTCTGTCAGTAGCTATCTTAGTTTAGTTATAATATCAGTATCTCTAGACTACATAATATATTCTATAATATTCTATGCAGCTATTTCATACTAAGATATAAAAGACTAATCAATATCTTCTATTATCTAATCTATCTATTTCTTTACCTAAGTATCAGTAGTATCTTTACCATTAATAATTCCAAGTAAGAAGTTAGATAGATGTTCTTTTAAATATCTAATAATTTCATTACTTATCTTCAACTATTTTTCTCTGGATATATTAGATATAGTTGTGGCATCCTTGCATGATACTTTTGGAAGAATAGGAGTTCCGAGGTATTCTCCAACTAAGGCATCAACATGCTTCTTTAACAGTGGTGTGAATTCTACAGATGTTGGACTACCTATACCAAAATTCTCTTCTAAGTATCTAAACTACTCAGCATCCCTTATACCATTATAATAGTTATAAGCTTTCTATAATTCATCTTTATCTACTACAAGATCCGTAATAGTCTCGTCCGTTTTGTCTATCAGCTCTTGCTTGTTCATATTTAAACGCTTTATAATGTTTAACTCTTTGTAATTTCCTGCTTCTCATCTCCTCTTTAAAATATTTGAGAAAATCTTCTCCTTCCAAATCGGATATGATAACTACAGGACATTCTGTTCTTCCAAGATAAATAGATACTTTATATCCAGGATTTAATTCTTCTATTTTAAAATCCCCATACTCTTGGATCGCTGCTGTCAACTCTGTAAGGGTCATCTGGTTCTTCGTTTGTAATTATTCCAATTTCTGGTGTTTTAGGTATAACCCCAAAATGTTTATACCCTCTAGAATCTCTATAATATCCAATATCTTGGAATTGTTCAACTTCTTTAACTACAGTAGTTGGTGCTCTACCCGTTAATTCCTAGTCTGCTAAGAATACCATACCAAGTGCTGCTATAATATCAAACTTAGTTTTATTAGCATCATTATATGTTCTAAGCTATTCTAGTATTTCTTCAAACCAAATAGTATGACAGTATTCCTCCACAAATTCTGCAGTTAAATCAGTATGCATATCTATTATTTTAGCAGTTGCGGGAGTTCCATAAGATTTAGTACTACCATTTTTAATATCAGATAGTGTAGCTCTTGGTCTTCTCATAAAGTAATTAAGACATTTGTGGTCTCTAGCCCATGTAACAAAACCAAGTCTAGATGCTTCTATATTAGCCTAACAATTGTAGTATTTTAGTAAACACATTGCTGTTTTATATGCTGTGCTAATAATGTTAGGTCTATCTTTATACATTGCTACTATCTAAGGTTCACCAATTCCATATGCTCTTCTGAGAATTACTATACAGAAATCAGATGGGTCTCTAGTTTCTTTAGAAGTCTAACTCTAGCCAATATCAATACCATCTATTCCAGCAACATATAAGTCTTTCATTTCTTTATATTCTGGTAATTCTAAATCTGGATTTTCATCCTTTAACCTTTGAACATCCTATTTATAAATATCAGACCAAACAGGATGCTCTATTATTTTAACTTTACCTTCAATCGAAGGAATCCATTTAAAACCATTTATTGATTGTAATTCATGTTTACTATTTGAATACTAATAATCAATAAATCCAGTTTGTACTTTTGGTCCTAATTTATGTAATTGTATAGCAGCTAACTATTCTGCTATTTTTATTTTATTGAATTTATTAACTCCTTCAAGACTAAATGCTTCTTCTGCATTCCAACATCTTTCTGCACATTTCTTTACATAATCTTCTGGTACAGCTAATAAGTTGTTTCTTTCTTCCTATAGAAAGACTTTATACCTTTCAATATCACATACACCTCTATTGTCCATAAACTCTGGATTTAGAGCCTATAAGAAATAGGGAATAAAGAAACCACTTTCTATTGTGGTATTGTCCTGTGTCCAGCTATGTCTAAAAGGTAATATTTTATATGCTCTAGGGTTATAATATATCTTCTTTAAACCCTCAAGATTTGGGCCTGTATCGCCACCAGTGCCGCCAAAGACCATCTAACCTCTCGGTACTCCCTAAACTTCACATAATTCCTATCCCTGTACAATAGCAGTGGTTAAACCTGGCCATGAGTTATGGCATATTGTAAAGTCTTCAAGTAAAAATAACTAATCTTTATCTAAAGAAAAACCATAGTATTTATCTACCTATACTTTTTCAATCTTAAAGCTATAGGCTAATTTATCTATGCTGCCTTTTCCATGACCTACTCTATCAGTAGTTTGTTTTCTAGGAATTAGTGTTGGTATCTACGAATGACCATATAAAATTCTTAATCTATGCTATAAAATTCCCCCCTTAATAATATGATTGTCTAGTTTACGTTCTTTAGATATTCTAGTACTTAATGTAACTTTCAATCCAAGACTATGACATATAAAAGAAGCACCATCTATTACAGCTTTATGACCTTCATACTAAGTTATTTCTACAGTATGTTTTTCCTAAGAATAAGTACCATCTGAGTCTATTAATCCAGCAAGTACCTACAATCTGGTTTCTTTATCATTAAATTTATAGCAATCTGGAATATGTTTATTGTTTAAAACATTTAGTTGTCTTAATTTATCAGTAAACCAATTAGTGCTTTCTCCTTCTCGTTTCAGTATATGAATATGATAGCATCCTTTACTATTATCACATTCTGTTTTACTTGTTCTACTTCCATTTTCCTGAGCATACTATTCTATCCTTTCAATGACTTCTGAATCCATTGAAGTAAACCTAGCCTTTGATGCATCCCCATCACCCAGCCAATATCCAAAAATATATGGGTCTATAGGAACTTCTTGTTTAGGAAAATCTATGGAAGCTTTAATCAGTTTATACCCATCTCTCTTTCTTGGGGATTCCTGCACCATATTATAAAAATCCTCAGCATGGATTGCAAAATCAGTAAATGTTTTTCTATAGTAGTCATATTTTTTACCATAAATAATATGTTTACTATTTACAATTTGTTCTTCTTTATTATCCATGACGAGCTTATACATCTAGTCCTATCCAGAATGTAATTCTATTACATTACGCTCAGTTCCATCTGGGCCCATTAACTTATCTCCTAGCTATATGTCTTCTACATTTTTAATAGTCCCATCAAACATTAACACTTTAGTACCAGCTATGTGACACCCACTTTCATCAAATATTAGAAGGTCAACACGATCACCTCTTATGTTCGAAGGTTTACTACCATTTATTCCAATTACTTCTGATTTGAAACCTACCTCTTCAAACTATCCCTATATCTTTACCTATTTACCTGATTTCTTTCTTAAGTCCTAGTCTATAATTCTAAGCTTAAACATACCACCATCGGTACTAGTATTTAAGAATGTTATAGCATGATCAAACTTACTAAATGTTGTCTTTAAGAAAGCATCGTTATAACAAGTAATCATAACTCTACTCTATCTTATTACAGAATACATTCTGGCAGATAGGGATGCGTTTATTTCTGAAAATCCGATACTTCTGGCTTTCATTAGTGCACAATGCTTATGCAACACTCTAGCCATCTGTAAATAATGAAAAAACATATAGTGAGAGGAAAAGAATATTGGGAAATCATCATGAGTACCACCTCCAGATTCTTTATTAGTATCAATGGTAGGGAGCTAATAAAAATTAAGGAAAAAATAGTTATCTCCAGTAATAGTATAACCGTTTACTGTCATACCATATTTACATCGTCTATACTATTCTTTCCAAAACTCATTATACCTTTTACTACCAACTAAATAAGGACAATAATGTCCAGTCTTTTTATATATCTCTCTCGTTTCAGTGAACCACTCTGGATTAAAGTCTAATCCATGGGTTTGATCAATAGGTCTATATCCAGTAAGCTCATAAGATAGTAAAGGATCAAATACTTCAATCTTCTAATCTTTTGGGACGTCCCAATGTGTTATATCATTAGTTCTCTCAGTTCTTATTTGATCAACTAATTCTCTTGCTTCCTGAACTTCTTCCTATTTCTGTTTTTCTTCAACGTCTTTAATTATTACTTCTATTTCAGTAGGTAATTTTTTCTTTCGAGCCATAATTAAAAATCACCTGGGTCAAAACCATCAACTGCCCCACCTCTAACAGTTGATTGTTCTGTTAATTCTTTCTTAACCTAATCTTCTAAGGTAATTAACTCTTCATGTACCTTACTTAACATTGCCATTTCCTTCATAACCTTTTCAGCAGAAAATATTGGCTTACCGTTAACATCTCTCTCATTTAAATCAATAATTGTTTCAAAATATTCTATAAACTAGTCTGCTGCTCTCTTAGCTGCCTCAAGTAATTTTATTGATTTATTAGAGTCTTGTAAAGCTCTATACTTCCTACAAGCTTCCCTAAACATTGGATCATTAAACTCAGATTCGGAGAGACCTGAGTCACTAATAGCTTCCTCATGCCTCTCCTATTCTGAATACTAAGAATAAGGGCTTTTCCAATCAAGAGCTAAGTATATATAAGATAATTCTCTTGTAACTCTATCTTTTGATTTGGTTTTATCCCTTGTTACTAAATCTTTAAATTCTTTTACCAGAAAAATTTCTGGTTCATTAATTTCCAACTGTTTAGTTAAGCTATTATAACTAAACATGTTCATAATTACTTCTTACACTTTCTGCTGGTTTTAGTTCCGCACTTTGCAGATTTTACACTACTAGAACCACCACAAGCCATTTTCTTCTTACAAGCCATAATCGTTAATTTTTAAAAGTTAGTTATTTATCTATTTTTATTTAAGAGTAACTGTAAAGCTGCTCCTAATTGATTCTTTCTAGGAGGAGGAGACACTGCAGCACCTTCATCCTTCTATCCATATTTACGTTCCCATTTAATTCTATCATCAGCAGTCCAGTATGATGGATACTTACCACCTGGCAATACCGGAGTTTTTTCTGGATCTAATTTCTTAGGCTGTTGATTAGTATTCTAATTGGTAGTTTGCTTCTTTTCTACCTTGTTTCCTTTCTAACAAGCAGTACACATTCTACCACCAATCTTAAATGTTACTAATTGTTCTCCTTCTGGACATTTACCTTGCAATTTATTAAAGTAGTTAAGTTTAGCTCCTAAGGCAGCCTTTCTACCTTTAACATTTACTTGTCCATCTTGAGATACTTCAATAGAACCATCTTGTATTCCAGTAGTAAACTATTGATATAATTGTTTAATCTAGTCCTATCCAAGTTTAGCTAAATCCTATTCTGTTTTAGCTCCTGTAACTTGTACTAGATAATTAATAAAAGCTTTCTTTAATATTTCCTATTGATTCATATTATTTAAGTTACCTCCTTGCTGTTTTTTCAATACCCATTTATTCTCAAATAATTTCGCTAATCCAAAATGTGCCGGACTTAACTCATACTAATTCTAAAAATTTCTCCATTCATTAGCATATTCTTCAGATTTTTTAAACTCCTCCCATAATTTCCCTAAATTATACAAATTTAATTTACTCTAATTATCTGTGTTAAACCTTTTCTCAAATAATTTTTTATCAAAATCATTTTGCATACTAGATGTAGAATAATAACCGTCTGAATTTCCAACTATATTATACTATGGAATATTTGGGTTAGTTACCTAAGTTACCTAAGTTGGGGAGGGATTCTGCTATGTTGAAGAATAAAGAGGTTCATCCTATGCAAAAATTCTACCCTACCCATAATTAATAGTTTTCTAACCTACAGAAGTTGTCTATGTATTCGTAGGGGCTGCATTATGAACTATAGTTTGTTTTTTCTACGGGACCCATTTACCTTTGTACTATTCCTAAAGAGCTGTTAATTGTTTTTTAATATTAGGATCAAGCTTCGTATCTTGTAAAGCAGTATTAATTGCAGCATTAGTATTGGCACCATACATGTTATCAATTCCGCGAGTGTTATAGCCATTATCAGTTAGCCACTACTAAGCTTCTCTTACTGTATTAAAATTAACAGATGGTTTAGTTTCTTCTATGGGAGTATCTACTTTTTCTTTAAGTAATGACCAATCATCCCTAAAGTTAAAAATTAAGTCATCCAATTTTTTCTTAGCATTATCACCAACATTAGTTACTTCTCTTAGAGAGGCTTCATTATCCCACTATTGATCAAAGTATTTTCTTGCCTTCTTTACATTAATTTTATTCTGGATCTATGCTAAATTCTGTAAGTAAGAATTCCACCTTTTATTTTTTACTTCTTCCCAGTTTGTCTCAGCACTCTATGTCCACTAATTAGTACTAGAGGGAGGACTATTCTATGTGATTTCTTCAGAATCCCACAATTGGTCTGTAGTCTATCCAGGACTAGGCATTACTCTACAAGTTTTAAATCCATAGTATTAAATACAGCTTCTTGTAATAATCCAGAAGTTGTAAACCATCTACATCTTAATCCCTTTAGTTTTGGGCTATCTTTAAATAAAGAGTTTTCTTTTCTAATTACCAACATTACAGGAGCTTGCATATTCTATCTAATAGTTACTAAGTCTCCTGGTTTTAAAAAAACTTTCTCATTTTCCATTTTTTCTTTCTGTTAATTTTTCATTAACTACTGCTAATAGTCTAGTTTCACTTACTACTACAAATCCAAGTTTATAGAAGGGAACCATACATTCAGAAGCTACTGTATAGAATACTACATCACCAGGTCTTACAAATTCACACTTATGACCTGTTTCAATAACTGTTCCTACTTTAATAAATTGTTGTTCCTCTTCTGTTTCTCCTGTTTCATTAGATTTATATGTAGGAGCATAACCTCCCAAATCAGTAATAATTCCAGATTTTGAAATCTCGATCTTCTGAAATGGATTATTATCAAAAGGCTTAATAAGGACATAACCAAATAAAGGTGCAATCTCAAGTCCATTTAAGTCTTTAGATAAATCCTCTGCATATTGCTCTAATGCTTTATTATGTTTATCAAACTTATCATTTAATGCGTCAACTGCATCATTAAATTTAGCTTGTTTCTCTCTTTGTAATAACTTATCAGCGGATTCTCCGTTAATAAGGAAGTGTTCACCAGTACCTTCCATACCAGTAGTCATTAATGCTAATTTCTCATTACTATTCAATTCTGCTCTTTCCATACTCATTTTACCATTTACATAAATCACAATGTTCATCTAATAACTTTGCCTTATTTTCTAAGATACAGCCGCATATTCCGCAAGTATCTCCTACATAAGGCACATTTACTCTATCTTGACATTTACTACATATATTCAATCTTATAGTATATAAGTCTTTATTTATAGGTTTGTAAATAAAGCTCTTAATTATTTTAATAGGATGCTTAATAAATCCTAGAATCCATTTCTTTACCATTTCTTAGCAGGACAATGTTTACTACTTACTGGAATCTTTTTAGATAATAAACAACCACACCCTTTTATATATCCAGGTTTAGGATAAGTACTAATATCATTAGTATTTGGATTAAGATACAGATTATGATTGCAAATCCAATTTGATATATCACATATTGGACATTTCTGACATATTTGAGTTCTCTCTTCAGTACTCAATTCTCTTTCTCTTGTTCCTACCATCATCAAGTACTTGTTGTTTCTTATAATACCATAACATTCTCTCTACTTCATCTTTTAAATATGGAAGATGATAAACTGTCATATTGTCGCTATGATCAAAATGAACTAATACTAAATCCTCTATTGTGAATTCTGGATTAAGTTTTTGTACCATCCATGCGTAAGTGCTGAGCTGTAGAGTATAATGCCAATAATTTGTATCATCTAAATTATTAATTGGATATTTCATTTTAGCCGATGACTTAGTTTTAGCATTATAGAAGCTCTTCATTTCAATTTTCTTGTTAGTTTTCCAGTCGCAGATAATTATAGAGTTACCTTTTTTAACTAGAAGGTCTATCTGACCAGCAATTCTTAATTTTCCATCCTCCGATACTCTAGAAATTAGATATTCGGGATATACTCCATTATCTAAATCTAGAGCTGTCTTATCTTTTACACACTCAAACTTTCCACCAATCTGATATTTAGATAAGTCTATATTCTTCTTTTTCTTATAAAAAGAATTTTCTAACTCTGCATGTATTTTAGAACCTCTTTCACAAGATAGCCTATTTTCAGCTTGCCATGCATCTAAAATTGCTTGCTGTTCTCTATTGAAGTCATTCTCAGAAATGTTATGTAATTCTAGAATACTTTTATCAAATACCTTAGTATTCAAAAGTGACTTCTTCTCAATTGCCCAGTCCTCTTTAGATAAAAGTTTCTCAAGTGCCTTATATGCGCTCCAGAAAGATTTGTCAAATTCCTGGGTGAACTTATCTATTAGTGTAGTGACTGAAATGAAAGCTTTGTCTGGCTGAGTAATGTCCCAATATTTGTGACTTGACTCCTCAAAGACTATGTTCCCATTTTGCTTTAGGTTTTTGTTTTCATCCATATAACATAAATCATTAAATCATTAAACATATTTATCTAACATATTTTGTACTTTTCAAGTATATTAATATTCTTTGTAAGATACAAATTAGTAGATTATAATGTATATTAAAAATATGAAATATGCAAATTTTAGGAATAAAAGAATATGGAATTAAGAAATACTAGGCAGGAACTTAGAAAGGAGGCATTTAGCCACAATCTGAGGAAGAGAGATATGACTAGTATTTAGAATAGATGAAAAAACAATATCCTGGAACATATATAAACTAGACTCCGATTTGGTCTTCCATTGATCCTCCTAAAGAAATGAAAAGTTATAGAGAATTTCTTGAAGAATTAAAAGCTTCTAACCCAGAAGAATACAATAGATTAATGGAATCTAGTGCTCAGTCTGAAACAAGTGAAATATCTAAACCTTGGATTGATGCAGAAGGAAAGGTTAGAAGAAGTACTAATGTTGGAGCTGGCTTTGTTTCTGGAAATGACCCAATTATGCAAATGTATGTAGAAGGAGTAGCACTTAATCCAGTATTTAAAGCTATAGGAACTGCTGGATTATATGGGCTTGGTAAACTGGGAAATAACTGGGCTAGAGCTAAACTTATTAGTAATACTATGAATTAGAATCTTAGAGTTCCATAGGTTGTTATTCCAGGAAGAAACTAGCAAGCATCAATAGGAAATCCAGTTTAGGTAAAAAATGGAACTGAGTATTACATGCCAGATTAGCTTCTAGAAGAGGTTAAGAGAGGTAAAGAAGCTGCTGCTAAATTTTTTGAACACCCAGTTGTATAGTAGTCTTATAAACATAACTAGGAGCTTGCTGAAAAGTTAGGAATAACTATACCAAACAGGCCAGAAAATATTGGAAGTATCATAAGACAGCCTGTTAAGATTAGATGGTCTGGAGCACCTAGTAATAGTTATGCTGCTGTGTCCTAGACTCATTTAGGTGATCCAAATGCTGTTATATCATATTAGTGGATGCCATTTGACCGTAAATCTTTCGGAATAACTACAATACATGAAAATCTGCATAGGGGTTTTTATAGTGCCCCATTAAAATATCCTAATATATCTAAAGAGTATTATGATAATGCTTATAAACCCTAGTATAGTTTTTATAATTGGAAAACTAAGAAACTATTAAAACCAGAATATTATGATAGTTATCTTACTGATATATCAGGAGGAGAAGCTGGACCTAATTTTATTGATTTAGGAAGAGATTTAGGTTTAAAATTAGGATAGAAATATCCAGGATATGAAGCTGCTAATGATATATTACAGAATTATACAGGATTTAAATCCTGGATGATACCATAGTTAAATACATCAAAAGCAGGCATGAGACATGTATGGGATGCAATGACTGGAAAATATTTTACTATTCCAGCAGGAGGAGTGTTAATTAACCATACAATATAGAGCAATAGTGAAAAAGCTAAATAGTACTAGGATGGAGGTAGTGTTAAGAAAGTACTTACTGGAATGATTCCTATCTATGGCACTTATC
>JBJEXV010000025.1:0-2456 GCA_051886175.1 Candidatus Coprovivens sp.
TATTCTTATTTTCTTTTCTTTTTAACATAAACAATAACTCCTATTCCACTTAATACTAATAATGCTCCAACGATTTCTATAATATGATAATCGTTTACTCCTGTATTAGGTACTTCAATAACAACTTTTTCATCTACCATTGTGCATTTTACAACTTCTCCATCTTCTAGTATTTCAAAATACATTTTTTCTGGATTTATTGTGTAGCCCTCTGGTGCTTCCTTTTCGACGAAATAGTATTTTCCGTATCTTAAATCTTCAACAGTAATTTTACCATTTTCGTCTGTTCTGCCACTAAATACTAACTCATCTTTGTCATTATAAACTTCTATAAGAGTATTTGGTAGAGGCTCACTAGTAGATATATCTTGTTTTGTTATTTCTACTGTTCCTGTGATAGGTTTATTTTTCATTTCTGCTTTGACTATTTCGCCATTATCTTTGATTTCAAAATAAACTTTCTCATCAGTAATTACATAGCCCGTTGCCGCTTCCTTTTCTAAAATATAGTATTTTCCTACTTTTAGTTCATCAATAACAACTTTACCATTTTCATCAGTAGTACCTGTAAATATTAGTTCATTGTTTTCTGTATAAATTTCAAGAATAGTATTAGGTATTACATCTCCATTAACTAAATCTCTTTTAGTTATTTCAACTTTACCTTTCTTTAAGATATTAGTCATTTCTAGCGAATCATAAACAACTGCTGTTTTATTATCAATTTCTGTAAGTTCAATATGATATTCCGTTTCATCTAATACATATTCATCATCAGTTGATACTTCTTTTACAATATATTTTCCAAGTGGTAATTTTTCACTTATAGCATAGCCGTCTTTATCAGTTGTCATTGTTCCAACTAAATCGCCTTTATTGTAATAGATATAATTACCATCTGATGATTTAATATCTTCTTCTGCATAGATATTATAAACAATTCCTTCTAATGATTTTCTACCATTATAATTGAATGTTTCGTTTTCTATTTCAAATAATTCTCCACTTTTAGAAATTTCAATTTGTCCTTTTATTGGTGTGTTTTTATAATACACAGTAATAAATGGACCATAAGTTGTGTAAGCATAGTGAGTATTATCTCCAATAGTAAAATCTAGTCCGTCAGTGTCTAATAAATAGCCTTTTGGACTTTCTGTTTCAATTAGTTTATAGTTTCCTGCAACTAATTTTAAATAAGAAATAAATCTTCCATTTTCATCAGTTTTAAATTCACTATAAACTTTTCCACCTACATATTGAGATACATATTGTTTAGTATCTTTATTATAGATTTTGAAAGTAGTATTTGCTAATGCAATCGTCTTTCCTGTTTCAACATCTGTTTTAAATACTTGTAAATAAGCAGATAAAGCATTATTTAAAATATTGTAATATTGTTCCTTTTCAGAATTATAATCTACTGTGATAAAGAAATCATAAATCTTTTCATAACCTGTTGTTGAATTTACTTGGTGGAACTTCCATACTCCATAAGGAAGATTTATTGTTGCATAACCATTTTTATCAGTCGTTATTTCATCAAATTTATCTCCATTTGGATAAAATATTTCAAAAGTTATTCCTTCTTCTGCATTTAAGAAAGTAGTGTTTCCATCTACAAAATCATATTGTTTTAGTATGCTAACATAATTCTTAACTACTGTTTCAAATACTTCTTTTGATTCAAGTTCTTTACCCTTTAAATCAAAATTATATTTTGTATTATCTAACAAATAACCTGTACTAGGATTTATTTCTTGTAAATAGTAAGAGTTATATGCAAGTACAGCAGGACTTTTACCATAGCCATTCTCGTCAGTTTTAATAGTTGTCACTAATTTACCTGTTGCTTGTTCATATACTCCATATTCTGCATTTTTAAGAGTCCCTTGTCCTTGTGCCTTTGGTGTATTAGTTTCTTTATCTTTTTTAGTTATCTCAACAGAACCATAATAACTATTAACTCTTATTTTGGCTATAACAGGATCTGTTGTTCCAGGTACATACATATTTTGTATTCCATCTCCAATAAATAACTTATAACCAGAATTATATGGCATTTTTTTAGTAAGTGTTATATCTATTGCACCATCTTTTGTAGGCTTTATAGTAAGATTATTTCCATTTATGCTATAATCTGCTCCATTTACACTTACATTGTAATTTCCTAATACTCCATTAGTATCTGTTAGTGTTAAAGTTTGACCTACTTGTAGTTTATACACACCACCATTAAAAGATGGTCTATCATAATGATGAGCAATTAAATTTTCTATTTCTGCTTGTTGAGCAGACACATTAAATTGACTTCCACCTTTCCAACGCTCTGTCCAAAAAGTTGTATGTGCTCCACTACCAACAATAGTATCCCAAATTAAACCTTGTGTTGCTGCTCTATATTCTAGCGTTTGATGTCCCGGATAAGTATATCCATAATAACCAATTAAAAGTATTCT
>JBJEXV010000026.1:0-2441 GCA_051886175.1 Candidatus Coprovivens sp.
ATAATGTGTCTTTTTATTTTTCTATGTATTCTTTTACTTCTTCAATTGTATTATTAAAGTTATTGAAATCAACGTCGAACCATTTAACGTCTAGTTGATTATTAAAGAATGTGTATTGTCTTTTAGCATAATGTCTTGAGTTTTGTTTTATTTTATCTAAGGCTTCTTCTAATGTTACTTTATTATCGAAGTAATCATATAGTTCTTTATACCCTATTCCACCCATTAATGGTTTAGATGTAATCTTTTTATCATAGAATTCTTTTACTTCATCAAGTAAGCCGTTTTCTACCATTATATCTACTCTTTTATTAATTCTATCATATAGATTTTCTCTATCTGTAGTTAGACCAATTATTTTATGTTTATATAATGGAATTGGTTCTATGTCTTCTATATTAGTTTTATTTAAGAATCTTACTAATCTAACTCTATTATTTGGATGTATATTAATATTTGGATCTTTTTTTAGTGCTAGTTCGTATAGTTCTTCATTTGTTAAATCGTCATAAGTATTGTTTGTTTCTTCTTTATTAAATCTATAATCGTATAATGCTGCTTTTAGGTATAGTCCTGTACCACCTACAAAGATTATATTTCTATCTTTGTTTTCTTCTATTAATCTTCTTGCATCATTTTGATAATCAAATACTGAATATTCTTCAGTAACATCTTTTATATCAAATAGATGATGTTCAATACCTTGTTTTTCTTCTTCTGTTACTTTGGCAGTTCCAATATTTAAGTCTTTATAAACTTGCATTGCATCACAGTTAATTATTATTGCGTTATAAGCTTTTGCTAATTCAACTGACATCTTTGTTTTACCTACTCCGGTAGGTCCTACTATTGCTAAGATCATAGATTCCACCTCGAAGGTATTATATCATAAGAAACCATTATTGTTTAAATTTTGGTACTATTTTGTTGTTATAATGTATGTTATGAAGGGGTGAACTGTATGAAGAAAAAGTTCAATTTGGATAAAATAAAGGTATTAAAACAAGCATTACCATATGCATTTAGATATAAGAAGTATTTTATTCCTTATATTATTATAAGTACTATTTTATGTGCTTTGGGTGCTGTAGTACCAATGATGAGTGCACAACAATTATTAAAGTTGACTGATGGTTTATTAAATCAATTATTAAGTTTATCTATATTAATACTTGGTATGCAGATTTTTATGAATGCTTTAAGATATTTTGCGAGAACTAATGCTCATAAGTTTTTTCATAATGTATTAAAAGAAATACAAATTGATTTAGCAGATGAAGTATTGAAAATAAAGACTAAAGACTTAGATAAAAATTCTAGTGGTGTTTTTGTTGATAGATTAACGCAAGATACAAGTAAGATAGCAGATATATTTATAGAGCTTAACTACTCTATTATGGATATTATTACTAATATAGGTTTGTTATTTGCGATATTTGTAATTAATAAAGTAATGTTCTTATATTTTATAGTTGCTATTGCTTTAGTATTTATTATTGAAAGAATTAGAATTAAGAAAAGAATTGCTATTGATAAGAAACGTAGAGAAATGGCTGAGAAAGCAACTGGTTTAATTGGTGAGTTAGTTAGAGGTATTAGAGATATTAAAGTATTGAATGCTCAAGATTCATTTATGAATAAAGTTAATACTGAGATTACTAAAGTTAATGATGAAAGATATAAGATGTCGACAGTTAATAGAAGATATACTTTCTTAGCTAATACAGTTGATGATATATTAGAATTCTTACTTATATTATTAGCAGTTGTAATGATTTCGGCTGGTAAGTTAACTATTGCTAATTTTGTTATTATTTATATGTATCGTGATAGAGTTTTCTCTTTTTTGTATATTGTAAGTAGTTTAATTGAGAGTTTTAAAGATTTTGAACTATCTGCTTCAAGAGTATTTGCTATTATTGATGGTATTGGATTTGATAAAGAAGAATTTGGTACTAAGCATTTAGATAAAGTAAATGGTGATTTTGAGTTTAAGAATGTTATTTTTTCTTATAATAAGAAGAAAAAGGTATTAAAGAATATTAGTTTTAAAGTTAAACGTAATCAAACTATTGGTTTTGTTGGTAAAAGTGGTAGTGGTAAAAGTACTATATTCTCTCTACTTGCTAAGTTATATGATGTTAATGAAGGAGAAATATTAATAGATGGTGTTAATTTAAATGAATTGGATCGTGACAGCATTAGAGGCAATATAAGTATTATTACACAAAATCCTTATATATTTAATGCTAGTATTAAAGAGAATTTAACATTAGTTAAGGAAGGTTTGACTGATAAAGATATAGTTAAAGCATGTAAGATGGCTTGTTTACATGACTTTATTATGACTCTGCCTGATGGTTATGATACTTTAGTTGGTGAAGGCGGTATGACATTATCTGGTGGTCAAAGACAAAGGTTGGCTATAGCAAGAGCTTTAG
>JBJEXV010000027.1:0-9851 GCA_051886175.1 Candidatus Coprovivens sp.
AATCATAAAATTAACAAATTTTAACACTGGTTTCCTTGGAAATCTAATCTTCATTAATTATAGTTGTGTAGTAAATTTTAAATTATACAACTATGAAAAAGTACAATTACAATGAAAATTATTTTGAATCTATTGATTCAGAGAGGAAAGCCTACATTTTAGGATTTTTCTATGCTGATGGGTATAATTCAGATAGACAAATCTCCTTTACTCAGAGAGATGAGGATGTAGATATTTTGAAAAAGATCAGATCTGAAATAGGAAACGAAAATCAAATAGTTAAAGTATTACACCCTTTGAATAATAAACTTATAGATACTTTAACTTATAGTAGCAAAAAAATGTGTGAAGACCTAACTAAGTTGGGGGCTTTTAGAAATAAGTCTTTAACTTTAAAATTTCCAGATTTTTTGGATTCTAAACTAATGAGTCATTTTATTCGTGGGTATTTTGATGGGGATGGATGCGTTTGGAATGGAAAAAGAAAGAAAATGACAGTAAAAGACAGTACTAGAGAATCTGGATTTAGGGAGAGAATAATACATAATGTAAAGTTTACATTTACTGGGAATTATGAATTTATTAATAGCTTACAGGATTATTTAGTATCAATTGGGATAGTCTCTAAGAAAACCAAATTAAACTTTTCTAAGGCTAAAAATAAAAACAATAATACTAGTGAAAATGTATGCACTATGGAGTATTCTGGAAGAAAACAATTAAAAAGATTTTATGATTTCATATATTCTGAAGCTACTATATATATGGATAGAAAGAAGTTAAAATTTGAAGAAATATTTTGTGCTTCATTAGAGAAATCTAATGTCGAAACTGTGTTAATTGAGGAGACGCCTGAGATGGTTATCGTCAGCTAAGCTTCTAAATCATTATAACATGAGTAAGAAGAAAGTTCATCGACTATCCCTGAAATGGGAGTAGAATCAAGTGATTCGAAATGCACAGCCCCTAACGGAATAATGACGAGGGTGTGAGATAGTCAGTTCTGCAATTAAATGAAGTTGCAGCAAATTTTGGGATTAGCCTAACGAACTAATCTAAACAAAAAGGATTGTGCCTATTTTTATAATTTTGGGAGTGCTTCAAGGTATGATTATTTTAATGAGGATGAAATAAAATCTATTTTTAAAGAGAATGAAGATTGTTTTAACTTATGGTACCATATAGACAAATACTTATTTACCCATGCTGGTATTACTAATGATTGGCTTTCTACTCATTTTAATATGGATATTGGTAATTTTCTTACTTTACCTGAGTATGAAATAATTCCAAAATTATGGGTATGCTCTAGAATGAGAGGTGGTTATGATAATACTGGAAGTATGGTCTGGAGTGATGTTAGAGAGGAAGATAGAGAATCTACTTACTATCAAATCTTTGGGCATACTCAGCTAAAATCTGTACCAATTATTACCAATACCTATGCGTGTCTTGATTGTAGAAAATGTTTTACTTTAAATACTGAAACTTCAGAAATATTATGACTAGAGATGATGTACTAGTTAAGGCAATTAGAGAGTGTCTAAAAGCTCTATATGAGCAAGCCCAACCAAAAGTAACTTGGGAAGAATTTGAACAGCTTAATAAGGAATATAAAGAAGGACCAAAGCCTTATGAATTTTACTATCTAGATAAAGATAGAATGAATGAAATAGTAGGTATGTTTACCAGAGCATATAGGATTCCTCCTGAGTTCAAAGATGATCTAGAAATATTAAAGAACTATTTTGAGAATCCTGTTAGGGATACCTATGTAACTGATGAAAATGGTTATAGTTCTAGAGGATATGAACATTTTTCTCCTTTAAAGGATATAATTGGAGAAGATAACTATAATAAAGTTATCTCTTATATAGAAGAGGCTTCTAACTTTTATAAGTGGAATAGAGACCTTAATGCGTTTAATATGTCAGTTTATTTAGGCCCAAGTCCTAACTCTAATAAACAAGCTGTTATTGATAACTGGAAAAAGTATAAAGGAATTGATATAACTATTTCTGATGAAGAAGAGAATTGATAATATTGAATTTAAAGAGTGTTTCTATATAGGGACTCCTCCAGAAATAAAAAGTTGGGAATTATGTTATTACTATCCTAATCCTGATTATGGTAAAGAACATCTGTATGAGAAAGATGGTGATTTCTATATACAGATATGTAATGGTTTTCCATTTAGAAGACATAAATCTTGTTTTACTAATAAAGAATGTTGTTATACATTAGGAACATTTGAATATGGTGGAGATTGCTGGAATTTTCAATTTGTTGGAGACAGACCTCTTACTTTAAATAAAGAAGAAAGAGAAATATTCTGGGAACTTCTTACTTATGGATATAAAGAATTAAGTGATGGCAGCGATTGATAAAATTTATATAACTTCTATAGAACAATATAGAGAATATAAAAGATGGTGTGATAGTATTCCATATCAACATGATTCTATTGATAATTTATGGCATCCTTCTGAGTTTATATACTCTAGGACAGAAAGAGAATATATTCTAGGACTTAGATATAATAAAGAAATATCATTATGCAATAATCCAGTTTATGTAGATGTTTTTCTAATTAGAAATTGTCCCATAGAATTTATCCAGAATAGACTAAAAGAACAGTATGGGGATGAATATAACTGTATACTAAATTATACGTCTATGTATGACACCTATAAACCAATAATATCTACAAAATTTAAAATTAGAGAAAAACCATCTTTTAATTTTAAATCTGATAACTATTGGACAGTAGAAATAAATTCCATGGATGCATATTGGAGATATAATAGTGAAAAACATTGTTGGAAAAGTAATCTCGACTTATGTTATTGTGATAGTTCTTGTGCATATTTCAAGAATATGAGTCTAAGAAAAATTAAGAGATTAATTAAAAGATGGAAGCTACCAATTGGAGTTACTATAACAATTAGTGGAAGGTACATAGGACAGAATTATACTATAGTAACATGTTAAAATACGTTGATATTGCAGTAACTTTTGCCGAAATTCCAGATGAAATATCTTTATGTATAAATATAAGTAATTGCCCATGTCATTGTAGAGAATGTCATAGCTCTTATTTAGCAGAAGATATAGGGAAACCATTACAAGATGATTTAGATACGTTAATTGAGTCAAATTCTGGAATAAGTTGTGTGTGCTTTATGGGAGGAGATCAAGACCCTTGGGGAGTCTTTAGTCTAGTTAGGTATATTAAAATGTACTATCCTAAAATTAAAACTGCTTGGTATAGTGGGAGGTCTGAACTTCCAAAAAGACTACCAATAGAGGAATATGATTACATAAAACTTGGACCTTATATCCCAGAATTAGGCCCATTAACAAGTAAAATAACTAATCAAAAACTATATTGGATATGCAATGTGACTTCTCAAATAGAAAAAGATAATCCTCCTAGATATGAAATGATTGATATAACATATAAGTTTTGGGAATAATGTTACTTGAAATATCTTATAATGACGATAGTCAAGAATTAGTTAGACAGTTGGAAAAAGAATTAACAAAGTTTGTCAATATAGAGTTTAAGTCTTATCATGAAGAACTTTTTAAGGAAAGAAAGAAATCTTTTAAATTAAAAGGAGCTTATGGTACTAGACTTTGTCCTTTTGCTCTTTTAACTATTGATAGCAAACCTGTTAAAGCTTTTTATAGTGAACTAAATCAATGTACTGTAGAAAATATAATTAATTCTTTATATGAGTTTATACCGTATGACTAATAAAACAAGAGAAATACTTATTGAAAAGAAGGCGAAACTTTTAGAATTTGCGGGAGAGGAAAATGATCCTCTCATACATTCTAAACATGGAGATATATATCTAGTTAATACTCTTAATAAGTTTCTAGGAATTACTCCAGCATTTAAAGTTGGAATGCCTTTAATTATTGATGATGGGGAGGAGATAATTACCCTTCCAACTGTAACTGAAATAAATTGGGAATATAATTATCTGATTTCTGATAATATATTTTATAGTTTTAGGTTTATTCCACGTAATATTTATGAATTATTAAAAAATGATTAGGAAGTTTACTAATATTGTATGTGTTTATTATAATGATAAGAACTACATACCAGCAAAATATAATTGTCCAGACTTGGAAATTGATGATGTAATTCTGAATTTAACTACAAACAAAGAACAGAATTATGAAAAGATTTCTGAGATAATTGTAGATTATGCTTTTGCACTATTTTGTAATAAATCAGATTTATCCGATTTTGCAGTAGACCATAAGAAGTATAAAAGGCAGAATTGGAAATTACTAGAGTTTAAAGAACAAACAAAACATAAAGCTGATGAAAGTACAAGTAATAAACAAGTCAAAGTTTGATCTTCCTAAGTATGAAACCCCATTTTCTGCTGGGATGGATGTAAGAGGTGATTTTAGTAGAATTAAGTTAGTAAATGGGCAGCCGGAAAAATTCTTTTATGATGCTGAGGTTATTGGAATTATAGACGGCAAAGCAGATGTAATTGAAATTAAACCTGGTGGTAGATGTCTTATTCCAACTGGGTTATTTGTTGCTATTCCTATTGGTTATGAAATTCAATGCAGAATGAGAAGCGGTCTAGCATTAAAGATGGGACTTACTCTCACTAATGGAATAGGCACTATAGACGCTAGACTTTAACAATTTTTAACAATAAATATTTGGAACTATTGATACAGTTGACTATATTTGTATGTATAAATTTTAAGAATATAAAATATGGAAAAGAACTGTAAAAATTGTGGAAAAGAAATTATTGAAGCAAAAGCCCCAAAGGGTTTTTGTAGTAACAAATGTTATGATGAGTGGAGTAAATTTAATAAAACTCCTAATTGTAAATGTGCATATTGTGGAAAAGAGATGTATCTGAAGCCATCTAGGATAAAAAGGGCTAAAAATGGAGTAACCTGTTCTAAAGAATGCGCAAATGCCCTTAAGTCTGAATATATGAGTGGTGAGGGAAATCACCAATATGGTTTAACAGGAGACAAAAATGCATCTTTTAAGGGGACAGAGACTATATCTAATTATGGGTATATACTAGAGTACTGTCCTAACCATCCATATCCACATGATAGAAGTGTTAAGGGAACAAGAGTATTGCAACATAGATTAGTTGTAGAAAGAAATTATTCTAAATTTGACTCTAAGTTTTTTGAAGAAATTAACGGAATGATTGTTTTAAAGCAATGTTATGATGTACATCATAAGGATGAAAACAAACAAAATAATTCTTTAGACAATTTAGAAATAATTACAAGAAGTATGCATACTACACATCATAATTTAGAAAAAGAAATAGTTCGAGATAGATTTGGAAAAATAATTGGCGTCTTTAAATCGGGCAATATCGGGGAAGGCTTAACTGCTAATCCCGAGATAAATTCAGAAATTACGAAAGGTTCTGAATCATCGTACAGCGTAGAGGGTGAATAAATATAATCCCTCCAAGAGTGTCCGACACATTAATTGAAAAGGTACGCGGAACTGGGTTGGAAATGACCAACCGATTAATGAGGGAAACCTCCAGAATCTAGGGATAAAAAGCCTTAGAGATAACATTTTTGGATTACAGAGGAGAAATAGGTATTATTCTTACTAACACATCTAATTACCCTGTTAAAATTAATGATGGTGAAAGACTTATGCAGATAATACTAGCTAAGCATGAGGAAATTGAATGGAATGAAGTAGAAACTCTACCAGAAACTGATAGAGGAGAAGGTGGATTTGGACATACAGGAAAATGATAACAAAGGAACAATTTATTAAGGTAATTAGTCTTTCTCAGGACTATGAAAAAGAAGTAGACAAATGGTGCGATTTTGGCATTACAATTTATGATATGCCAATCAGTGAAATCCACGGTCAACTATTTGATATATTTCTAGAAAATTTATTTACTGTAGATGGAGTAGATTGGATTAATTGGTGGCTATATGAAAGAATTAGTCCAATTAGTCCAGAACCATTAAAGGCCTACAATGAAGATGGTTCTATTATTCCTACTGAAACAGTAGAAGATTTATGGGAATTAGTTAAAGACTATAGAAAATGATAAAACTCTAGAATACTAAATTGTGTAAGTAGCTATGTAAGGTATTTCCTTATATTGAAGCTTTAGTATTTAAATACACAAGAAAAAGAAAGCAGTCTAAAGGGGAAATGATAGTAGAGAACTGGCTTAAAGAAAACAAATTAAAGTATAAGACAGAGCATCTACTGTTGTTTCCCTTTAATATAAGAAAGAAACCTTATGTATTTATTGATTTTTATCTTCCTAAGAAGAAGATATTTATAGAATATAATGGTAGGCAACATTATGAGTTTGTTCCCAAATTCCATAAGACTAGGGAAGATTTTAATAATCAATTATTTAGAGATATGGTAGTTAGAAAATATTGTGAATATAAGAAAATAAAACTTATAGAACTACCATGGTATTTAACAGAAGATTCTATTAAAACTACATTATCTAAAGAAGTATATGGTTAAACAAGAAATTTTAGACAATTATTTTCCAGAATATCAAACTCTTAGTAGAATACTAGACAAATATTCTGAATATGAATTAGGGTTGTTGGAAGAATATCCTGATGATATTAATGACTTAGAAGAAGAAATTCTTAAAGAAGTACAATGGGATATATTGTATGATGTAATTAGTGAGTACATTGGTGAAGAATTCTATCATAGCCTTGAAATGGAATTAATGGAGTATTTTCTAGATGGTGGAAATCTGTTTATTACTCACAATGCCAGCTGTAATTCTTATTGTTTAAGTCATGAAAACATAGTTTACTCACTAAAGGATTTTGTAAATAATTATAGTGGAGACACAAATATCTCTGGTGATATAGTAGAATTAGTTAATAGATTAAATTCTAATTATCCTATTAAGTTTATTTATGATTGAAGAATATACAGATGTTGTTTTTTGGTTAAAAAAGGCAGGAAGTTCCAGACATCCATCTATTGGGACTAGATATTATGTATCTAAACCTATAAAGATTTATGTGGAAAGAGACAATCCATATATAGATTACATGGAGAAATTCATGGAAGCTTTAGTAGACTGGTTTTTTGCTACTAAACCAGACCTATGTGATGAATATCAATTAAGTAAAAAAGATGTTGTAGTGTTAAGTTATAAAAATAAATACTAATGCTTCAGAAATTTTTATTAGGTAAGGCATCTACTGGAAAATTCCGTTGGTGGAGCTGCGAATGTGATGAAGAATGGCATGAACCTGAGCATGGTTATATTATCCAAAGAAAGTATGGTCAAGTTGGCGGAAAGACTACAGAATCCCCTGCTATTATTGTGGATAAAACTAAACAGAAGAGAAATTGGAAAGAGCAGTATACCTTACAATTTAATTCTGAAGTTAAAAAGCAACTTGATAAAGGATATGTAGAGGTAGAAAAGCATCCAAATGAATATACAGAAGAAGAACTTAATTCTATCTTTGGTGAAGTAAAAACTAACCAAGCTGGAGTGATTAAACCAATGCTGGCTAAACAATATGACAAGGTAACTAATACCAAAATCTTTGATAAGAAGTGGTTATGTAGTCGCAAGCTTGATGGTGTAAGGTGCCTAATGTATTGGGATGGATCAGAGGTTCATACAGCTAGCAGAGGTGGAGAGCACTACGATTATTCTACTAAACATCTAAGAGAGAATCCTACTCTTATTGAATTCTTTACTGATAATCCTACAATCATCTTAGATGGAGAATTATATAAGCATGGAAAGACTTTACAGCAAATAAGTGGTGCTGCCAGACTGGAAAAGAATGCATATGACTGTGATTGGCTTGAATATATAGTATATGATATGTATGATACAGCTAAACCAGATATGTCTGCTGAAGATAGGTATGATTTCTTATATGATAATCTAAAGTTCCCAGTTTATATACTAATGTCTGACCTCAGAGAAGAGGATGATATAGAACCAGTTTCTAACAGTTCTATTTGGCTTCTGCATCAAATTGAAGTTAGTGGGGAGAAGAATATCTGGAAATGGCATGATACTTTTGTATCAGATGGTTTTGAAGGATGTGTTATAAGAGATCCAGAGAAACCTTACAAGCCTGGAGGTCGTACTAATGATATGATTAAGTTCAAAAAGTATAAATCTGATGATTTTAAAGTAATAGGATATAAGTTAGGACTTAGAGGTTCTGAAGATATGACCTTTACTTGTGAATTAGAAGATGGTAGAACTTTTGAGGCTATGCCTTGTGGGGATAGAGCTACCAAAGCAGAATATGTAGAGAATTTTGAAGATAAGTATAAGAATCATATGGCTGAGTGTACTTATTTTAATTATTCTGATGATGGAATTCCTTGTCAGCCTAAGCTAAGAGTATTTCGTTTTGATTTAGAATAATATGAAATTTAAAGGAACAATTATAATCACTGATCCATGTTATATTATGAGAGCTGAGTATCATGGAACTACCCCAATTACTGAGGATGACTGGGAAGCTTGTGACTGTGGGCAAAATATGGAAGTCCTAGGTATAAAGCATTACATATGTGAGAGTACACTATATGGAGATTGGTGGTGTACAACTTATAAAATTGATATGGATCCAGTTGAAATAATTGATAGTATAGCTGAAACTTATGTGGATGAGGGAAACTATGAGATAGACCCCTCATTTAAAATATCAAAAATTGGTAACTTTTGCGCGGATGCTGGGTTAGTAGCAGTTTTTCTCCTAGATGAAGTTAGGAAATATAACCCAGACATAGATAAGTGGATTAAGGAGCATCCTTGGTGTGTTACTACTATAGAGGACTTTGACGGAAATGTAGAGTACTATATTGATGAGAACTCAGAAGCCCACATCTATGGAACAGGAAGTATTAACTTCTTCACCACACAAACAAGTCTATGAGTATTACTAAGAAATTTACATTTGTTTTGATTTAGAATAATATGAAAACATTTTATTTTGTTGTTAAGGATAGTTATGATGTTGACCAAGATAAGATTTATGAAATAAAGGCAGAAAACGAAGTGTCAGCACAAGAGAAATTTATGAAGTATATATGTAAATTACCAATTGATTTTGATAATTTTACATATTTCTTAGAGAATAATCAAGATATTAGTATATCTATAATTGATAAGGTAGTTAACATTGAATAAGTTTGAATGGCTAGTTAAACATCTAGCTTGGAATGCATCTAAACCAAAGGGTAACTTTTTCTGGGTAAAAGCTACAGAAGAAGAGGCTAAATTACTTACTGAAAAATATCCTTTGGTTACTACTAGAACTTTAAAAGGGGGAATATCAGTTCCTGTTTTAAATATACTTGATAATAATATTGTAATTGATACACGATGAATATACCTAAGAGTTTTACAATTGCTGGCCAAGAAATTACAGTACAAATAGTTGACCATCTTGATGACAATAGTTATGGAATGTGGGGAAGTGCTAATAATACCATTTATATTGCTAATAATGTAAACACAGAATATGATGGTAAAGTATGGCTTACCAAATCCCATCAATTAAATACTTTTTTTCATGAGCTAATCCACTGTTTTCAATACTATTATAGTAATGAATATAGTGAAGCAGAGGCTCAAGTATTTGCAAACTTTTTATATGAATTTATGGAAACTAAATATGAGAATTAAGAACTATTTTAAGTATAGAACTATATTCTCAAAATATTGGAGAGAGTCTCATATTCCACTATACCAATGGTATAGAGCAAGGGATAAGTTCAAGAAACCTATCTGTCATTTTAGTTTTAGCAAACCATCCTGGTTCTTTGGTTGGTATGC
>JBJEXV010000028.1:0-34544 GCA_051886175.1 Candidatus Coprovivens sp.
GTAGCTAACTCCTTTATATGTAAAGCCACCCTTTAATACTTTCCCCATATCGAACAGGCAACAGTTTATAGAGTTGTATAGTCTGTCTCTTAAGTCATGTATGTATATATCACCATCTTTATGTGCTTGTGATGCATCTTTAGGTAGTTCATAGTCTAACATATTTCTAACAGAGAATATTTCTCCTGACATAACTTTTTGAGCATCTATTAAGTAACTATCTCTATTAGCATTTTCTGTATCTCCTGCATGAAGTAATTGCTCTGTATCCCTTAACATCTCCTCAAAGTGTTCCTTCATTTGCTTTTTATAGCCTCTAAAAGAGTTGTATTCTTTAGCTAGTGCAGGATTGAATTCATATAATGCTAGTTCAACTTCTTCGTGTAGTTCTGATACATATATATGAGTTATTCCTCCTGCTGGAACATTCTTTAATATTCTCTTCATTACGAATTTAACTATCTTATTCTTTTGTATATCGTCTAATTCTACATTACTTCTTAATGCTGTCTTTTCTATAGCCTTTATTATCTTATTACCATTGAATACTTCTGTAGTCGAATCCTTCTTTATAACTTTTATCTGTTCGTTTACCATTTTATTTTCCCCCTTTATAAAATTCAATAATAGTTTCTGCTAACTTGATAGCATTTTCCGAATTTATATTTACACTTACACTCTCATCAAAATCTCCTTCAGTAAGTTTAATAAATATATCCGACTTACTTATAATTATTTCGTATGCATCTGACTTAAAATCTTCACAGTTACCTTTTACAACAACTTCATCTAATCTTTTTACTTCCATTTTATTTTCCTCCCTAATTTAAAGTAGTAAGAATCGGATATTAGAATCCGAATTCTTCTCCCATTTGTTCTAGTTCCTCTTCGTTAAGCATAGGCTCGATTATACCTTTGTCTATATCCCATTTAAGTAGTACATCAACATTTCTACCACCGAATCTATTCTTCTTAAGTGATAACTTCAGGATACCTGAATCATATTTCAAACTAACAACTCTAGTAGCATCTTGAACGATAGCATCTGAAAACTCTACATGATGTAGTTGTGGAGCATCTTCTTTAGCTTTCTTATCCTTCTCTGCTTCTCTATTAGCTTGTGCTACAGTTATAAAAGGTATTTGTAGTCTTTTACTAGCTAACATTATATCCTGTGATATGTTTGCATATCTAGTTGTTTTATTATCAGTTTGCTTTCCATCATCAAGTAAAGATAATTGGTCTAGGAAAACTATGTCTATGTCTAGTTCTTCAGCTAGTGCTTCTATTTGTGCTATAGTAGGTTTCCTACCACCAAAGTCTTGTGGTGTTACTACTGTAAACCCATTACCTTCTGATAGCTTATAGATATACTCTAAATATTCATCTTGTAGGTCTTCATTACCCATTAACATTGCTGTATTTGAGATATTTTTATAGAGTGTATCGAATCTGTATCCCATCATAAGAGCAGACATCTCACCAGCATAGTACAGTACCTTCTTACCTGACTTCCATGCTTGTACAGCTAAATATTCTGCTATCCATGACTTACCTTCATTAGTTCTAGCAAATAACACTACATGGTCTTCAGGAAGCCACCCAAATGTTGCAGAGTCTAATTCAGGCACACCTGTAGTTATACCCAATAAACCACCTGCTGAAACTCTATTTTGATAGTCTTGGTATCTTTCTTTAGCACATGATACTATATCAGTACCTACAGACTTTCTAAACTGTATTGATGCCCTAACATCTTGTATTGCTCCCATTATATATTCAGTAGCGTCTACAGAGTCCTTTTGCATCTTGTCCCTAAACTTGTTTACTATAGGTACTACTTTTTGGAATAGCGTTGCTTCCCTTATCTTGTCTGCTAAATATGTAGCACTTTCATGTACTTCAAATATTGGAAAATCTTTAAAGTTATTACTGAATGTAACAACATCAGGAACTACACCGTATTGCTCCTTATGGTCTATGATAAAATCTATGTGTTCCTTGTTAGATAGGAAGTATGAAGGTTCTATACCTTCTTTATTTAAAAGGTCTAAAGACTTGTCCTTTAGAATTTTATTTATTGCTTGAATTTCTACATTATACATAACTCGTTCTCTCCCTAAAGTATAAAATATTAATAAAAATCTATTGTGTCAAACCCACTTGTGCTTAACATAAAATCACTATCATCATAATTACACCAACCGCCCCCACTTACAGGTCTTGACATGCATGGCGACCATTCTGATATAAACTCTTTTGCTTCTTGAAAAGAAGTACCACTAAACTTTATCTCTAGTTCATATTCAATATCAGCTATAAACTTTAGTTGCTTTTCAGTAGGTTTTTTCTCGAACTCTTTAATTAGTTCAGATAATTTACTCATTATATTGTCCTCCTGTCAGCACCAACTAATTTTATTTGTTCGGCACTTCTAACTCTAGATTCTATTCTAGACCCTAATCTATCTCCTAACTCAAATGGTGTTAAGTTAGAAGTATATATAGTAGATAACATATTAGTGTATCTATGATTTATTAGGTCGTATAACCTCTCACAAACGTACTCACTTGGTCGTTCTGCTCCTATATCATCTAATATAAGTAACTTACAGTTCATTGCATCCTCTCTTAATCTAGCAATATCATCACTATACTCTGAATATTGATTTCTCATTGCTTCAACGAATAGAGATACATTCAGGTATAATACCTCATGTTCTAAATCAGATTTTGCAACTACTTTTCTTATGTACTGATTCATTATCTTACTAGACCAAGTAGTTTTACCATTACCTGTATTCTCACTATAGATGTATAAGCTGTCTCCATTTTCAACTCTATCAACTACGTTATCTAAATAGTCCTTTAACTTCAGGAATGCTTCCCTGTCTATTTGTTCAGGTCTTAACGGTATGTTGTATCTATACCTCATTGGTAGGTTAGATTTACTATATAATGTATTTAACTTCCACCAAAAATCACATCTTTCAGTACATTTAGCTGTACCATATCCTTTACAGTAATCTTTTGCATAACATTTCTTTGTACTCATAACTCACATCTCCTTTATATTTATTAGTATACCTCATCTACTAATTGGCTGTCAACTATTTTTTGTTGTCTTACTTCAGACGCTCTCAATGCTTGTTTTATCTTTGGCATTGCGAATACCATTCCCCCCCATGTAGGAGATAAGTAGGTAGCTGTCTTAACTTGCTTCTCAAAAATTCTTATATAAGTATAAACTAATACTAGTTCATCCCTTCCAAATGATTTATTATTAGGAAATACCTTCTTTATAGCCTGTTGGTCTATTTGAAGTCTTGTTGAATATGCATAACCGAACTCGTGGCAAAAATGCTCAAAAGCATATGCAAACTCCCTAAAATTATACGAATGTTCTTTATTATTTATCTTCTCAACCACTTCAGCCATTATATCAGCCTTTGTTTTTGTAGTTCTTCTTACTTGCTTTAAAGTAAGTTTATCACCGTTTGTTTCTACTGTATAGTTTTTAGATACCTTTAAATCTTTGTAAGGCTCTAATAGTTTTATTAAATCTGCAACGTTCATTTGTATTCCCCCATTAAATATGTATCCCCCACAAGTGGGGAGGAGCATTGCTCCTTTTACTATATTACATCCTCGCACCAATCATCATCAATTATAAATTCGCCTATAAGACCATTTTTAACTTCTTTACCATCACATTGTGTAACCCATGTTTTTAATGCAATTTGTACCAATGGTGTGTCAAGAAGTGCTTGCATATATGGGTCTTTTAAATATAATTCTTTTCTAAATACCTTCATAAATGTTACCCCCTTATCTTTTTAACTCTTCTTACTAACTCTTCTTCTAATAATGCTTCACACTTTTGGAACTGCTCCATTATTTCTGATTTCTTTAACACCGACTCTAAATCAGTATTCTCTAAAACCATACCATTGTCTAATCTTGTCCAAGTTCCGTTTATTTCAACTGTCATCCCTAGTTTAACATCTAATTGTTTTATCTTAAAAGCCATCTTATTTTTCCTCCATTGATATAAATTTAGTTGCTTTATTCTTCATTATGTACTCCTTAAAATGATATTTTTATTCAACAATTTCTGATATTTGATTATATATATCAATTAATATTTCATCAATTTCTTCTCTTTTATTGTTTAATTCTCCCAAAAATCCATTATATTCTTCCATTGAAAAATACAATAAGAATTGCTTTAATAACTTTGATTCTTCATCTGTTAGAACTACCCTAACCATAACCAACCTCCATTTAATTAAAAGAATTATTTTATTTAGAATTTACACTCATCAAAATACTCTATGCTATACATATCAGTATGACCTTCATACACTTCTACCGTAATCATATCGTGCGAATTAACCTCTAATATTTTATATCTTTGTCTTTCTTTTAATCCGAATTCATCTGTATTAGCAATTACATAATCACCTACACCAACTTCTACATTTTCTAAATTACTATCATACATATTTAATATTGCCTTCATAACTTTCATTTCTCCTTAAAATGATTATTTTAATTAGTTTTAACTATCCTAACATTCTTCTGATATAAATTTAGTTGCTTTATCACAAGATATTATGTTCATTAATAAGGCTGATATTGTAGCCATTCCTGTACCTTTTGTATTAGGTGTGCATACAATATCCTCACCAAAGTCTTCTATATTGAAGTCTTGAACTTGTTTACCATCTTCATATCTAAACCCTACTCCTATAAGCGTATCTACACATACTGCTCCTTCAGGATTAACTAAATCAGACATATCTCTACCCACACAACTAATTATTATATCCGAATGTCTTATCAGTATCTCTTTATCATATTCAGAAGTTTGTGTATGTACCTTAACTACTGTAGCACCTTTATACTCTAACATCTTTGCTAGTGGGTCGGCTACTAATTTACCTCTACCTATTATTGTTACTAACTTTCCATTAACATCTATCCCATGTTCTTCTAGTAAGAAAGCTACTCCTAATGCTGTGCAAGGTCTTATTCCCACATGGCTACCATCATATAATAATCCTTGGTTAATAGGATTTAATCCATCTGCATCCTTTTCAGGATTAATTGTTGCACATAACCTATCGAAGTCTAAATGCTTGTACACAGGTGATTGTACCATTACTGAAGTGTAGTTGTCTTGTACATTTAATATGTATTCCTCTAACCACTCTTGAGTTATATTTTCCTTAAAAGGCATTACATCACATCTGATTCCTACTCTCTCACAAGCCTTTTGTTTCATGCTTACATATCTATCAGAAGCCATATCATCTCCTGCTTTTATGATTAATAGAGATATTTCTCTATCTTCAGGTTTAACTTGTTCCTCTATGTATTGACTTACATAAGTCTCTATTTTGTGTTTTACATTTGTTGCATCTATTAAAGTTGCCATATTTAATTACCTCCAAAAATTTCTTGTTCCTTATTACATTATTAATATTACATCATATAGAATTGTCTGTCAATACTTTTTATAAAATATTTTTTAAAAGTTTTACTAACGTAAAAAGAGTTAGGCTTTTACCTAACTCCCCTTAAATATGTATGTATTCTATCTACCTTATCCTCATCCCTAGTATAGTCATCACAAAGTTCTAGTTGATGCTTTTGAGAGTCAGACAGGTTACAATGAACTGTTTTACTTTTCTTTGTGTTATATTCTCCATAGTTGCAAGTAGCACAACAGTTTACTATCATACTATTTCACCTCTACTTTTGTAGCACTAGCTAATGTACCTGCTATTACCCAGCATAACGCTTGTGTAGTATCATGTTCTATTAGTTGTGTTATGATACCCGTTACAAAACACACTAACCCTACTATAGTACCAAATACATCTATTGCTTTATTTACTTTTGCTTTATCTAATTTCTTCATAATTTCCTCCTATATAAATGGATACTCGTATCTCCATCTAGTTCTCTTTTTAGTTTGGTTTATCCTTTTACAATTATCTCTAAACCATTGTATTGGAATAGATTTAACTCCTTCAAATGCCTTTTCTAATGCATCTCCTGCTATTATATAAGTTTCATCAAATGTCCTAAAGTTAATTATAAAATATGCGTGAAGTCCTAACTTGGATGCTTCCGATAGTATAACTAACTGATGGTCTCTTATATTAGCTTTTGGTAGTCGTTTCTCTTTAGTGGTCTTTAACTCTAACATATAACCAGCAAACCTAGTTAATAATATATAGTCGCATGGATTCTTTGAATACCCCTTACCATCCTTTAACCTAATTAATAGCATATCATCAGGGCAACTATCAGCCCATTGTTTCTCAAATGCTTTACCAACCTTGCTACTCACATTCGCCATTTTTGATACCTTCCTCTAGTTCGTCTATTTCCTTACATATAGCCTTGTAGGTACAGAACATACACTCTGACTTATCAGAAGGCGGTACAATCTCCTCTTTAACACACTTGTCCACTAATGCAAGTTTATCTATTACCTGTTGTTTTACTTCTTCAGGTATCTTGTATAATATTGGGTAGTGGCTAGTGAAGTCTCTATCTTCATAGAAGTATAGTATATGGTCTACTCCTAAACATAATGCATATGCTGTAGCCTGTAGTATGTGTGGTCTTAAAGGTTTCTTATCTTTTCTTATACTAGCAAGTTTCTTGCAAGAGGTTGTTTTAATCTCAAAAATGGCTCTAATACCATCCATTTCAACAAGCCCATCTGCTTGGAAGTATAAGTTATAATCATGGTTTACACACCTCGCTTCAGTTTTATCCTCATTCCAATGTAAGAACTCTGACTTTATACCTTTAGCTTGTGCATCTGCTACTGCTGTAGGTATGTCTATGTTCTTTATATAACCTTGTTCTTCCATCTTGAATAATACATTCTGTATTCTCTCATGCCTATCTGTGCCTGATTCAAGTATTCCTACAGAGTTATATACCCAAGGGTCTTTCAGGTTTACTTCATCCTTTGGGGCATGAGTTCTCTCAAAGAATATATTTCTAGCACACTTACCTAATGAACTTGGTCTTGTGTATGCTGATGGATACGGTTGATTCTCTTTACAAGTTAATAGTGCCTTATTGTATAACTCTAAAAACTTACATTCAAATGCTCTCGGACTTGAGAATTCTTTTATTAAATTATCTAATGTACTCATTTAATTCTTCCTCCATATCTTCTAATATTTCCTGTAGCGTATGAAGGAACTTTACTCCATCTGATATTGTTAATAGAGATTCTATTTTAGGGATGTACTTTTGAACTGCTTCTTGTCCCCCACATGCTTTTAGAGCTTCTAGCCCTAACTTGATTGATGTTACTATAAACTCTTGGTCTTTGTCGGAAAGCACTATATAATTACTCATACATAGTTTCCTCCAATCTTGTAAAAGTATTGTGTACCTTTTCAATCTGTAACTCTAATGCTGTTCTCATTTCTGTTGACACTCCCTCTTTAGCCAACGTTTTAAAGTCTACATATAATTTACCCTCTACTGCTATTGCTTTTTCAAATAATCTTATCAAGCCTTGCATATTTTGCATTACCTCAATAAATAACTTGTCTGAATTCATGTTGATTCCCCCTTTATTTTAGTATAGTTAAATATTAACATAAATAAAGGAGGATGTCAACATTTTATCTAAAATTTATTCGGATTATTCCGAACATTTCCTGTCTTTTCTTCCTGTCCCTAAACAAAAACAACAATCTTCTTGCTGTAGACCTAACTTACCTGTCCCATCACAATATGTACATATTGGAGATTCGTTATGTTTTAATTCATTAGTACAATCATCTCCTGACCATACTCTAGACATTTCCACATCACACTTTTGTTTTGTTCCTAAAAGGTTTTTAGCTGTATCCTTCATTACTTCAGGAAGTAGTTCTGCCATCTCAAGTGCAACTTCGTCTCTACATTCTATAACCATTTCATCGTGGATAGTCATTAATATCTTACCACCTAGTTCTTGGAATCTAGGGTGATTGTATAGGTTTACCATAGCTAGTTTCATTACATCAGCACTAGAGCCTTGTATACGAGCATTTAGACATTGTCTACTAGCTTCTTGGTATAAGTAGTTCTCCTTGTCCAATTTCATGTTAGGAAGTCTTCTTTTACGACCTGTTATAGTACATACATATCCTAACTTTTCAGCCTGATACATACTTCTAGTTATTATCTCCTTTATAGAAGGGAATGACTTGTAGAAGTTGTCTATAAGGTCTTGTCCCCATTTAGCATCTTTACCAAACTGTTCTGCTATTGCTCTAGCACCTCTAGAATACATTATACCTAACAGAACAGACTTTGTTTGAGTTCTTCTGTCTTTACCTTCAGGTTGTTTTTCCCCTGTTACGGGATGAAACTCTAGACACTCTTCATAAGGCATATTGAATATTAAACTAGCCATAGATGCATAGATGTCTATACCATCATTAAACGTCTTTAGCATTGTAGGGTCTTGTGATACTGTTGCTAGTATTCTTGGCTCTATTGCAGAGAAGTCTGACCCTATGAATACATGTCCTTCTCTTGCTCTAAATATCTTTCTTATATCCTTATTTCTAGAAGGTATCTGCTGTAAGTTTATTTTGTGTATAGGATGACTTGAACTAAATCTACCTGTCTTTGCTCCTAATTGATTAAAGTTTGTGTGTACAGCATTTGTTTTAGGCTCTCTAGCTTCAGGAATCTTTACTATAAATGAAGATACTAACTTCATAGTTTTTCTCCACTCCATAAAAGCCTTTAGGAATTCCTTCTGTCCTTTACTAACCTTATCACTATCTAACCATAGTTGTTGTTGTTCCTTACCACATGACATAGGGTCTCTTCTGTATAGTTTTGGGAAACCTAATATGTCAAAGAATAAATACTTAAGTTGTGGTGCTGAATTGAAGTTTATCTTGTCTTGGTATTCAGTACCTTTAAGTTTCTTGTTCTTTGCTTGTTTAGCTATTAGTTCCTGTAGTGCAGGATGATTCTTAACCTTGTTACCAAATCTTGTATATATTACATCGTATAGGTATTGTTCCTGCTCTAATGCTAATTGAGTATACTTGGCTTCTAGTTCTGTAGCAAACTCTGTATCTATCTCAACTCCTGTCAACTCCATATCACATAATACAGGAAGTAAAGCCATCTCTATATCCCTAAATACATGATACAGCTTTTGGAAGTCTCCTCTTTCATGGTCAGGTCTTAAATACTGTTGTTGGAACTTGTATAGTGCATATGTCTTTGTACCATCATTCGCTCCATATACTTCTGCAATATCTAAAGGTATATAGTTAAATGGTGTCTTTTCAAATAAATCTTTGTATGATTGCTTGTCCTTACTTTTGGCAACATACTTTGCATACAATGGTTTAAGTCCATGTGTAGGCTCGTTCTCATTTAATATGAATGCCCCTATCATTGTATCCCAATACATATTAGCAGGTTTAGCATCCCATCTATACATAAGGAACTTTGCATCGAATTTCAAGTTATGGTTTATCCACTTGGCTTTACTATGTAATAACCTTCTTATCTGATACTTAACTTCCTTTTCTGATAGTTGATTATCAAATAACTTGTTATCTAAATCTGTATGTAGTATTGGTACATATGCTGGTTTTTGACTTGGACTATATAAGCAGATGCCCACTATAAGGTCGTTAAAAGGGTCTAGACCTGTAGTCTCTATATCTAGTACATATTCCCCATCTTGTATACATTTATGTACATAGAAAGCTAACTTATCATAGTTAGTTATCAATTTTCCCCTTTGTTCTGAATGTATACTTGCTCTTGCATTATCTATAACCTTTGTGTACAGGTTTCTTATTCTAGTAGTGTGAGTTTGAAACTCTTTTCTACCCATCTCCTGTAGTATTTGTATTTGATTTTTCATACTCTCAACCGTTCTATCTATACAAAATTCTAATTGTCTTTCCATTAACCTAATCTCCCTTATATGTTATTTATTTCTCTTATCTTCAAAACTGAATGGATTCATTACTCTCCATCTTGAAATGTATTCGTCTGTATCTAAACATCTTTGTTGACAACCACATTCACAATTTACGTCAAGTCCTTTTTTGAGTTCTTTTATAGTTATTATTTTCTCGCAATTTAAACATTGCACATTTCTCATGTTTCTTTATTCCCTCCTATTTTAAATACTTGCTCAATTTACCAATGTCATGACCATTTGTACTCATTATCTTTGATGTTCCCTTTATTCCCAAATCCAATGCTCCCAATATTTCTTTTACATCTTCTAAAGAATTTATCTTATCCGTATCTATTTTAAATACCCTTTCAACATAATCTGTATCATCAATAGCACATGTTATCCAATTCTCGTTTAAGTTATCTTTCATGACTTCCTCCTATAATTTCCTAAACCAACAACCACATTCATTATCTATAACTTGTTGTCTACAAAAAAACATAATACTTTTCTAGTCCACCACAGTTTCTTCATGTTTCTCCTTAAAATTTTTTTTTTTAATTATAATTCTATTCTTCATCTATGCTAAATCTACTTAAGCATGACTCTATAACATTTCCTCTTCCAACTTCTTCGGATATCTGCCAATCTTGAATATCTATATCTATATCTGTATCGGTTTTTTTGTTAATAAGACTAAATTTAATCTCTTCTGCACCTAAAATTATGTCTATTGCTTCCTCTAAAGAATTTGACTTTACCCCACTAAAGTTAAAATTGATGATTACACTTGCGTTTCCATAAAATTCTTTCATAACTTCCTCCTATTTTCCTTAAAAGTTTTATTTTATTTAGAATTAAATTAATCTAACACAATCCAACCCATTCCTCTATCAACAGTAATATCTAGTGGTCTATTATTTTCATCGACCATTATTCCATTGGAATTAAATCTTATATATTCATCTTCATCCCAACACACATTTCTTATCATTTTTCCTTTTTCAAGTTCTTCAAATGCTTTACTAGTTCTAACTACTCTCATATCATATCTCCTTAAAATTTTGATTTTATTTATACATAAAGTAGCATATTATCCAGCTAACTGTTCCACTTATTGTTACTGAAATTAAAATTTGCATTAAATCAATCATAATATCTCCTCCTATGCTCCCGACATTAATGTCGGTACCAAACCATCTTAAAGACTTTATTTTAATGCTTCTTTAAGCTGGTTTGATATTTTATCATTTACATAGTTTTACAGTATATCTTTAGCTTTCTTTAATAATACTATCAATTCATCTAATTCTTCTTTAAATATATTTATATAACATTCAGTTTCTTTTATCTCTACACAATAAACATCTTCATCGTAATTTTCATTTTTTGAAATTTTATATAATTCGCTTTCTATTGCTTTTATCATGACTTCCTCCTATTTTCCTTAAAAGTTTTATTTTATTTATATTATCCTCTCATATTTCTCATACATTATATCTGTAAATACATCTAACGCTTCTACGAACTCTTCGTTCCATCTTGTGCTAGTTAATAAGTAAGGGTCTAGTTCATCTAGAGATGCTCCCATAACCTCTTGGAAGCACTCTATTGTTTCTTTATCCGTAAAGGTATCATTGTACCATTCAGGATGCCACATGTCTAAATATTCTCTTATTAGTCGCATTGGCTATCTATGTACTTGTAAAGTAATTCTATTTTAGCACAAATTCTCTCGTAGTCAGCTAGACCATCTGACAAGATTTCTCTTTTTACTAATACTTTAAGTGCTGATTTGAAATCAGTAAAGTACCCATCATTCTTCCAACTTCCTTCTTTAGTTGGGTCTTTCGGTGTTGTTTTCTTTTGTAGGATTATATTTCTATCATCCTCTGCTATTATTCTATAATTTTCTGTAATAAACATTTTTCATATCTCCTAAACTCTATAGTTTGTCCTTCTTCACTTACAATTATACATCCAATAGAATTGTCTGTCAATAGTTATTTTACAAAAATAAAAAGACAAGTATTTCTACTTGCCTTCTTTACTAAAATAATTAAAAATATATAATTTGGAGTGAGTTATGTATATGGAACGTTAATCCTAGAAATCTGCTTCAGTAGCTTCCTCTACTTCTGCCTTCTTATTTCCCCAAGTTACTTTACCTTCTAACATAGCTTCAACTTGTTGTTCAGGAGATAAGTCTAGTATTAACTTATAATTTCTTCCTGTTACTTCAGGTACTTCTAAAGAATCAACATCTATGTCAACCTTTGTTGGGTCATACATCATAGTGTATTTTGTATCTTTTGATTTAGCTTTACCACTTCTTATTATCTCGAATGTGTGTTGAGTTAAATCTCCATACTTACCTAACATTACCTGTAAGTCTTTTATTTGGTTTATTCCTCTTTCCCAAAGTTCTACTTGGTTAGTAGCTGTATTGTAAAGTGGTAACATTATTTTTAAGTTTCTCTTTATACCAGCTTTACAGCATTCACAGTTATTATCTAAACATAAAACTTTGTTGTTAAATCCATTGATTTCTACTTGGTGTATTGGTCTAGCAAACTTTAATATATCTTCCTCATTACGGATTAATATTTTTACTGTTGCTCTGTCTCCATCGTCTTTTAAACTAAAGAATTTTACATTGTCAAAACTCTTTCCACCTTTGTTTCCTTCAAAACTTTTTAATAATTCTTGTAAACTCATTTTAGTTCCTCCTAATAGTTCCTATGTAATTTTTTTTGTTTGTTAAAAATTTTTATGTATTTGGAAATATCTCTCACCTTATTCCCTAATACAAGTATAACATAAAATACAACTCATTGCAATAAAAAATTTATAAAACCTGTATATTTTTCTAATAACCTTGGTTATACTAATAGATTTATATAATATACTAGTGCATGATGGTAATTATATATTATAAATAAAATAAATATATTATATAATATTAAGCTAACCTTTGGTTAGCTAGTAAGCCTTCGGCTTACTCTATTATTATATTCATAGGTTATTGGTTAATTATATAATACACCATACCACTATACCTTGTCAACACTTTTAGAAAAAAAAATTAAATTATTTATTTTAACCAAAACTATTGCATTCTATACCTGCTAGTGTTATAATTAACTCAAGTTAGTTCTCTCACACTAACCAAATAGCTTTTAGAAGGGAAGAATGAGTATGATAAACTATAAGAATAAAACTTTTAGTGATGAAGTTGTTAAGGAAATGTTAAGTCAACCTGTTAGAGTTACACTAGGAGACACAATCACTCATACGGTGAATAAGAAACTAGAGGAAGAGTCTGTTAGACTAGCTAAAGCAGTTTGTGAATATGAAGAAATAGTACATAATTTAGAGCAAGATTTACATAAGATGATACATGAGAGAGATTTATACAGAGCTATGTGTCAAGAGATGCGTGATATGTATAATAAACTAATAGATGAATACAATGGATTAGTTGATGATTACAATAATGCGATAACTGAATATGTGTTTAAAGAATAAAAAAAAAATAGCTACCTGTTTGGGTAGCTTTTTCTATTTAATCTTCTCAAATATTATATTTACTTTGTCTTGAATGTCATTTACTAGTAAAGCAAACTGTGCATTTACAGAAGCTATTTCTGAATTAGTCTTAACAAGTTCTGCATTATTTTGTGCTAACTGATTATTAGTCTCTAATACTCTACTCGTAACTACTTGAGTGTCTTTATATATGTTCCAACAAGCGTATGATAGCCCCATGATAGCTACTGTAGATATAGGTAATCTTTCAACTATCTCAATCCACTCCATACTATTTCACCACCAAGAATGTGTCTTTAAACCCTTTAGATATTGCTTCTTGTTTTAACTTCTCTGCATTAGCTTTTGTACAAGTACCTATAACTACACGATACAGAGTATCACTAGAAGCCGATATATTAGGGCTGACAGGCTTTTCAACTATTTCTTGACCTATTATACCTTCTGCTATTAATTTAGCTGTATAAGCCTTATTTGAAAGGTATTTATCAGTATCTACCTTACTGTCTACAAAACAAGTTTCAACTAATATAGCAGGTGCATTAGTTTTGTTTAACCAATATAAGTCAGTTCTTTGTTTTGCACCTCTTTGTTTATACATCTTACCTAATGAGTTAGTAACTTGTTCAGCATACTTCTTACCACTAGTAGTTTTGTATAATGTTTCTGTACCTGTACCTCCACCAGCATTAAAGTGTATTTGTACAACTAAATCATATTTAGATTTGTTAGCTATTGCTACTTGTTCAGCTAGGTAATTGTCAGATTTATTTATCTCACCATAAACTGCTGTATGTCCAGCTTGGTTTAAATACTCAACAACCTTTTTAGCTACTACCCTATTTTCAGTAGATTCATTAATATACCCTACTGCTCCTGTACCTTTTCCTGAAGTTGTATGACCTGCAACAACACATATTTTCATAAAAACATTCCCCCTTAATATTATTATATTGTTCGTAAAACACATCTATTCCTCAATGTCAATATAAAATTATGTTATACACCTGTTTAGAATTACTAAATTCCTAATACCCTACTAAATATCAGGATTCAGTAATTCCAACAAGTGTGTATTTGTCAAGTATTAATTTGTTTATAAATATTAAACTTTTTGAACAACCTCGCAAATTAGCTTGTAAGGTTGTTCGGATTTTATCCTAAAGTAATTAATCGTTGAAGAATTACATCACTTCCAAACCACATTTATTTTGTTTTTTACCATTAATTATTTTTAATAAAATTCAACAATAAATTTAAACTTATCGTCTCCAAGATTTTGACTACTATCTTTTATGTATTTAACATCACAAAAACCATTTATTCTACCAAGATTATATGTTGTAGGACTTGTTACTGCGGTACCCGTAATAAAACTTTGTAAAACAAGGTCTATATCTGCCTGATTAGAAAGTGTTAGTGGAGTATTTACTTTTGAAATCATACCGTAATCATAAGTACCTTCTGTATTTTGAATATATCTAATACGGACAGGCTTGTTATCAGGGTTTTTTATATTAACTCTACAGATAGCATATGAGCTACTTACACCGTTATTTGTACTTTCATACATTCCCAAATCAGCGTTATATGTAAACCCATACTTGGCATTTGACACATCTTCAACTAAAATACTTTCTTTACCAACAAAAGTAATTTTACAAAGCCTTAATTCGTCAAATATCTCAAGCCAAGTGTTGCTAGTAGAAATATGGTCAAGACCTCTGGCAACTAACACATCTACTAGCCCTTGTTTTGTGTTATTGCCACTTTGAAAAACCTCGTTTATAGCTTCTACTAAAGAAGATTTATTTTCAGTTTTTAATGATGTTAATGTTCCTATTGTATTATTAATTGCAGTTAAATCACTACCATCACCTTTATCACCTTTCGCTCCTTTAGGTATACCAAAATCAAATATAGGAGTAGCATCTGAACCACGTCTAGTAACGGTAGCCCTTGCACCAGCTTCTAAAGTAGTTACATTACCTATTGTTATGTTAGGAGTCGCACCATTTACACCAGGTAATCCTTGTATACCTCTCTCACCTTGCTCTCCCTTATCTCCTTTATCCCCTTTTACACCTTGTGGACCTCTATCTCCTTTTTCACCTTGCAAACCTTGTGGACCAACTTCTCCTTTTGGTCCTTTTAAAGTTTCAAGTTGTTCAGAAGTAAAATCGTCATAAGTAAAGGCATCACCTTTCTCACCTTGTGGACCAACTTCACCTCTATCTCCTTTTTCACCTTTTTCACCTTGTAACCCTTGAGGTCCTATTGGTCCTTGCTCTCCTTTTTCTCCACGCTCACCTTGGATACCTTGTTCTCCTTTATCCCCTTTATCACCTTTAAGCGTAGCTTTTTGTTCCGGTGTTAATTCTTCAAATACGAGAGTACCATCTTCACCCTTATCTCCCTTATCTCCCTTATCACCTTTCTCACCACGTTCACCTTTCTCACCCTTATCTCCTTTAAGTTCCTCTTTACTTGGGATACTAGCTATAGCATCTGCGATATCTTGCTCTCCTTTAGATACAGCACCATCTAAACGAACTATTGCACCCTCTAATTCACCTAGTGCTGTATTTACATTAGATAAATTTGCAACAACTTCATCTACAGTTTCTCTACCTTCTTGAATAATACCTTGCATCTCTGATTCTAAAGATACAACTCTATCTAAAGATTGCTCTACAGCATCAACAGCTTCTTCAGTTTGTGTGATTAAAGATGTTAATATAGGAACTCTGTCATCTTCCATTATAAAGTCATCCATATCTAAACTTTGCGCAACACTATAACTCATTTGTGGAGTACCCACAGTTTTTGTTTCTGATAGATGTATCTTTATGTCGAATGAGTATATACCATCTAATCTTGTACCTACTGCACCTAATTCAATCTCAATTATGTTGTCTTGAATACATTCGCATTCTACTTCAAACATACTAGCATCAGGTCTTAATACTGTACAAAGCACCTTGCGTCCATATACATTATACGGAGCATTGTTGTGCATTAATGCAACAGATATAACCCCTGTTCGTATATCTGAAGATACAAACTGTATGTCTTCAGTAGATTTAATACCCTTTTTAATATCAACTACAACAGGATATACTTTATCCCCTACAGCATTAGTGTAAGCAACTCTAGTTCTACTTTTGAATAGTTCCATACCTATTCCCCCTTATTTAATAATAATTTTAGTTCGTTGTTCTCTTGTTTTAGAGAACCAACTTCTTTTTCTAAATCATGCATTTTACTATAAAGAAGTTTAATCATTTCATTCAAATCATAACTTACATTCCCTTTTGCATCTACTTCAGATATATCTTCGTTTGCAATTAATATGTCGGCATCATTATTTATATCAACGGTTAATCCACTTGCAAGAGCATATGAAGTTTGAGGATTAACTAATCGTGCATTAAGTATTGCGTTGTAGTTAGCTTCTAAATCTCTATACATATCAACGTGTTGCCAATATTCATTAAGTGCGAACAAAGGGTTATTACCTAAATCATACCATTTATTCGTCTGTAATTTATCGGTACCTAAAGCACTTGAATTTCTTAAAGTATTACCTCTCATGTTAATACTATTAGTATTAAGTTCCATATCTATATCAGCTTGGCTAGTGTCAAAATTAAATGTAATATAGTGTAGTGGATTTGGACTTCTATTCGTCATTACATCTGTCCAAGTAGCATCTCTACCAATAGTAAATATGTTAGCATGTTTTCCTAATAAAAAACCTACTCCTTTATAACTTGAATTTGACTTTAGTACAGACCCCATTGTACTCATAAACGTATCATTTGCATTATTATATATACAAACCTGTCCTCCGTACAAAGACATATCTCTATTGTTATTGATTGCCCTAAAATCCATTGAAGTAGGATTTATGTTTATCCTATCATTGATACCATTAAATCCAATCTGTATGTCATTAGAACTTTGTCTAATAATAGAACTAACATCTTTACTAGTTATTTTTGATGAAATCTCATTAGCTGTTTGAGTTTTATAACTCTCAAAATCTTCGCGTGAAACTTTACTAGAAATTTGGTTTGCAGTTTGCTCTATTAAACTAGTATTACTGTTCACCTTATTATTCATATCTTTTATGAATTGTGATTCTTGAACTACACTTGTTATAGCCTTATCAGTAATCTTTTGTTCTGCTGAAGATAGTCTAGTTTCTTGGTTAATTACTTTACCTGCTAATTCAGTTGTAGTGGTTTCCATCCTACTTACACTTTGAGATATCTTACCTGTCTCTACCTTGATTTCAGCTTTAGCTGAAGATATCTTTTCTTCAACTTTAGTTTCTATATCAGCAGGGTTAGCTTTCCAATTAGTCTTCTTATTTCCTAATTCTACTTGTACATTGCTTATAATGAATGTTCCTTGTAAGTTATTACTTCTAAACCTAAAGTTTAATGTAGTTCCTGCTTTAAATGCAGGGAATTTAGTTTTAAATGATATGCTTCCACTTGAATTTCCATCTACTAATAAATTCTTGAAACATTCTACTTTAGGTACATATTGTATAGCACCATCCTCTTTAGTAGATATTGCTTGGAAGTATATCTCCCCCCTATCAAGAATAAGTAAATCCTTAAACTCATAATCAAAACTTACCACTACATCTTGGTTAGAAGTATTATCCAATACAGGGTAGCAAGGTATATTTTGATTATCTGCACCATTTAATGTAAAAGTCTTTGCATTAATAGTCCCTAAAGCATAGTTTACAGCACCTACTTCTATTTCCTCTATAGTCCTATCTATATCAGTTTGTTCAACCTTAAGTGCTATCTGACCTTTCATAGCTGATATCTCACTAGTATTCTTCTCCAACTTACTAGACATATCCTTCTTATCAGACGTATAAACTTGTTCATCCACCTTAAGTTTTATAGCGTTCTCATTTGCTTCTATTTGAGAATATGCTTGCGTTATTCTCTCACTATCTTCTGTTTGCTTATTAGTAATCTCTGATAACTTAACACCAAGGTTAGTACCATCTACTTCAACTTTAGTTCCTTGTATAACTTCTGTACCATCTGTATTTATCTTGTTAATTACAGAGTTTATATTAAGTTTAGCACCATCTATATTAGCATCCTCATTTATCTTATCATTTGTGATAGACCCATTTGTAATACCTTCAGAAGTAACTCCATTTTCATCTAATAAAACAGTCTGTCCATCTGCACCTCTAACTCGTAATCCATATACAGTACCATCACCATTTACATCCCCTACTGATACTCTTTCTTTGGCTTGATTACCTACTCCTTGGAATACTTGCATCCTATTACCTTTAAGTCTTAAATGACCATCAGCACCTTGGATAGTTACTTTAGAAGTGTCGATAGTTCCAGCTTCTATCTTACCAGCATCTATTTTAGATATTTGTGCATTACCTATAGCACCTTCTGCTATAATACCACTACCAGCAGTAATTGCTCCTGATTGGATATGACCTGCTGTTATTGTATTTGAACTTATGTGGTTAGAGTGTATCGTATTAGATTGGATATGTTCAGCTTGAATTGTATTAGCTTTTAAGTGTTTAGTATCTATTGAGTTAGCTTGTATGTGGTCTGAAGTTATACTATCTGCTACTAAATGATTTGTAGTTATTTGGTTTGACATTATATGGTCAGCTAAAATTTGTTCAGCCTTTATGTGAGTTGACGTTATACTTCCTGATTGTATGTGGTCTGAATTTATACTACCATTTTCTAACTTATCCCCTGATACTGTACCATCCGATATACTACCCCCACTAATAGTACCATCACTACCTATAACGGATTGGGTCATATCTGCTATAGTTTGTAATCTCTTGTAATAATCTTCAAAAGTTGCACCCTTATTGGCAATATGTATAGTATCTTTATCAGGCTCTAATAAGTTGTATGTACGTTGTATAACCCTTTGTTGTATCCTTGTTTCAGTATCACCATCTATTATAGTAACTATATCCCCAAGACCATACTTAAACTCATCGTATCCCTTTAATGCATATAGGTCATCAACCAATACTTCGTATGTTTCATACGGAATAGCCATCTCGTCTAAAAACCTTCTAGCATCATCCATTAATGCCTTTGGATTATCATGTTTATCTGATTGCCATATACCGTATATATTTTTATTAGAGTAAGACTTATTCTCTAGATAGTTCTTACCATTATTAACACTCTCTATAGTTAATCCATCTTTACCTATAGGTATAACCCTAGTAATATATTTGTGAGTATGTGTGTCTACATTTAGTTGTTTAAGGTTGATATCATTAATAAAATATACTCCTGCATCCTTACCTACTTTATCAACAAAAGTAACAGTTTTATTATATGTATCAAATATGAACTCTACGTTATATACAGTACACATCATTTGTAATAGGTTGTACGAGTTAGTAACAGTACCGTATAAGTTCCTTTTAACCTTACAAGAAGATTTGTCTATTGCTCTCCACTTTGTACCACTTAAAACTAGTTCAGCACACTTCATAAGAGTATTATCTCTCGATATAAATTTAGACCAAGCCATACCAAGAATTTCCTCTATGTTTAGCATACAAACAACATCTCTATTTGTTCCATGTGTAACAATTTCTTTTATTACATACTCATGGTCGTTTTCTACTTGTATATATCCTTCTAACTCCAAGTGTTTATAAGTAGAAGGTACAGAGAAAGTTAATTCTCCTATACCTCCTAACTCATTAGTTATTACAGGAGATATTGGATTCTCTAGTAAATCAAGTTGTTTCTGTTTTCTATCAAATACTTTAAACATAATCTAATACCTCTCATAATAATTTATTTGAATATCGCAGTTCGCCGATGCGATTATTTGAGTATATCCTACAGGTAATTTAGGTAAATGGAACGACTCTAATTTAGGTATACCATTTTGTCCGTTGATACGAATTACACCCTCATATGTATTGATATAGATATCAGCATCATTAGGTAAGTCCTTTAATGTAACTGCTCTCTCAAATCCCTGTATTGTGAATTCTGCTTGTGCTACAGGTAAGTTTATATGTACTATGGCAGGTGTAGGGTATGCCCCTCTGTTGTTTACCTCTACAGAAGTTTTACCTGATACTGACTTTAAATCACTTAAACCGTAATCACTATCTAATACAAAGTCTAGCCTGTAAGTATCTTTGTTTAACTTTGTGTATTCAGGTTTTTGTTTAAGGTACATAGTGTAATTAAGTTTGATATCATCAAATCTAACTACACCACCTTTTCTAAACTCTTCACACATAAGACCCATATTTTTAAGGAATATTTCCTCTGTCTTTGCCTTAACTAAAAAGTAAAGTAATACATCTTTGAATTCTAAAGAATTGCCATAGAATGATGGCATATCCATCATGTAATCCCATCTAGCATTATAAGAAACTCTATTAGAAGATATATTTCTATCTAATAAAGTAGCACCAAATGTTGATATGTGTTTTCCATTTATTTTCATTATATACCTCCTAATATCTTCTATCTATTGCTCTAGCTGTCTTCTTTAAGAAGTAGTCTATATCAGACTTATTATTAAATACTAAATCACCGTTGTAGTTAATAGTGTTGTTTCCTGAAGACATATTATTTATAGGCATTACAGCACTTCTTGCCATTGCCATAGCTTGTGTATCCATTGTAGGAACACTTCTACCATTAACAGTTCTATTTACTGTAGTGTTGTTATAAGTAGTATTTACTTTAACGTCTACTGTCTTACCTTTAATACCATTAATCTTCTTTTGAATAGCTTCTACAGACTTCTCTGCTGATTTAGTATCAACCTTAACTTCAGTTTCCATAGGTGTACCATTCATGTAGTCAACCATATCACCATGCTTATCTTTAAGTTCACCTGTCTTCTCGTTGTACTTACCACCAGCGTCTGTTATACTCTTGATAATCTTATCCTTAACTTTATCAAATCCTGTATCAGATGCACTTACTATTTGGTTGTAATTATCTTGTGCAGAATTAACCATTCTAGCGTATTCTTCGGCAGTTACATTACCAACTTTTCTCATTTCGTTAGCAGTAGCTAACTCTTGATTAAATCTTTCTTTAGCTGCTTTAACAGTAGATTGTCTAGTTTCTTCTGCCTTTTGCATTATCATAGATGCTGTTTCTGCTGTTACAGCTTTCTGTTTAGAGCTAAATGCATTAAGTAAAGCTGTTTGCTCTGAATAACTATCAGATACTGTTCGTATCATATCCTTTTGTTGTAATGATACTAACTGTTTTATCCTATTAGCCTGTTCTTGTGTAAGACCGACATTATTCTCTTTAGCTGTAGCAAGTATTTGAGTTATCTCTGCTTCCCTATCATTAGTTACTTGTCGTTTTCTCTCATAGAACTCTTTATGTTTGGCTTCAAGTTCTGCTTTCTCTTCAGCACTAGCAAGTAAGTATTGTTGAGAATAGTTCTGCATTAACGCTAGACCTTCTGATTCCTTTTGGTCTATTAAAGATAACGATTGGTCTTTCCAATTAGAAACATCTGCAATTAATTGGTTATATGTTTGTGAGCCAACTCCACCGAATTGCTCCATAACTCCTATGTTAGCAAGTATTCCATTACCATATTCCTCTAAAGGTTGTAAAGCATTACTTGTCTTTTCACTAACTAAATCTAATGAAGCACCAAATGCTCCAAGTTCTACAGTAGCTTCTTGAACTAATGGACATCCTTGACCTAACCAATTTACAAAGCTAGTTAAACTTTCTACACCTGCTGTTAATGTAGGTAGTAATGCATTCCCTATAGTAATCTGTAAATCTTCTAATGCTGATTGGAAAATCTTTGTTTTACCTTGTAAAGTATCTCCCATTATTTCAGCCATCTCTTCAGAAGCACCATTACTATTATGTATACCCTCTGTATATGCTTCTAACTTGTCAGCACCTTGTGCTAGTAATACAGAGAAACCTGATACAGCAGTCTTACCAACTAATGTATTTGCTATAGCTGTCTTTTGAGCATCTGTCATTCCTTCAGTAGCTTTATTTAAGTCTCGTATAATGTCAGCAAAACTTCTAGTTTTACCTTCACTATCGAATACTGCTACTCCTAATTCCTTAAGTTTAGCTGTAGCCTTTGCGTTTGCACCTGTAAGGTTAAGCATTACTGTTCTTAATGTAGTACCAGCTTGAGACCCTTTGATACCCGCATCTCCAAGCATCATTGTCATTGCAACAGCCTCTTGCATACTAACACCTGCTGAAGTAGCAACAGGTGCTATGTATTTTAATGACTCCCCTAATGTATCCATATTTACGTTGGCATGAGTCATAGCATATGCAAGTGAGTCTGCATACATAGTAGCATCATTAGCAGATAAACCAAATGCTGTTAAGTTATCTGATACGATATCTGCTACAGTAGCGAAGTCTTTACCTGATGCAACAGTTAAGTCTAGTATTGCTGGAAGACCTGCTAATATCTCTGAAGTTTGCCAACCAGCCATTCCAAGGAAAGCCATTGCATCTGCTGATTCTGTAGCTGACATCATAGTGGTAGCACCTAATTCTCTAGCAAAAGCTGTTAATGTATCAAACTCTTTTCCTGTAGCACCTGTTATAGCTTTTACTTTAGCCATAGATTGTTCAAACTGTGCAGTTGTTTGAATTGTATCTACGATACCTTGTTTAACCATACTACAAGCACTAACAACCATGTCTACTGTAGACATACCGAATCCCATTGCTATACCTTTTTTGACATCGTCTCCAAACTTACCAAATAGACCTCCTGCTTTACTAGCATTTTGTCCTGCTTCATTAATAGCCTTGGTTGTCTTATCGACTGTCTTTTCTATGTCGGTTACAGTTGTCTTTAACGGTGTACCATCTGCACCAAATACAACCTTAACTCTACGTTCTTGTGTTGTTGACAAACTACTCACCTACCTTGTTTAATAAGAAATCTAAATCAGCCTTTTTCTTTTCTAGACCAACCTTCTTAAACTTCTTATTATCATTTTCATCAAATGGATTAATTTCCCTGAATTTCTTACTTTTAGTTAGACCTATTGCATTTATGTTAGCTATCTTATTTAAGTTATACACATACTTTATATGTCCTTGGTGTGCATCTAGAATTGCATATATCTCTACAGGTGTATAAGATAAGAACTCTGATTTACTCATATGTAGCACTCCTACACAATAGTCTCTAAACTCTTTTATATATTCTCTAAAGAACTTAACCTCTACTTTAGCATCTGTATCTACAGTAGTGTCATCATTCTTCTTTTTTCCAACTCCAAGTGCATCTAATAAAGCACTATTAACCTTCAAGTCTACAGATAACTTTAAAGGCTCTTCAAGTAATAAATATTCTTTTAATTCTTCTTCATTAAGTTTCATGCCAAACATATTGACAATAGCTTGTATTTCTTCTGTTACTTCTATATCAAATATTAAACTATCTATAGGTACATTTATGTGTTCTTCTAATAAAAGTAGAGTTCCTATATCGAACTCCACCTTTTTATTAGTAAGCATAATTATTTAGATGATGCTCTTCCAGGACTTACCTTACTTAATGCACCTGTACCTTGAAGTGTCATTGAGTATGATAAGGCATCATCATATGGTGCTTCAACAGGGAAGTCAGTTATTATTGCTTTACCTTCAAATCCCCAACCAGCATCGTCTCCTATTTTAACGTCTACAAGTTCACCTGATAAGAATGCCTCTTCTAATAGACCGAATGCTTCATCACCATCTATAAGGATACCATCTCCATCTATAGACCATTCTTTAGCACCTGTTATGAATTCCTTCCATGCTCCACCTGTAGCCTTGTTTGATACGTCTAATGTTTCAGACCCTCTATTTAATGTAGCATTTCTTTGTCCACCAACAACTTTGTACTCGCTACCTTTCTTCATAGATATAAGAACATTAAGACCTCTTTTTGCTCCTGCCATATTATTACCCCCTTATGATTTTAAAAGTATACACAGCAACCGTACATTTAGTATCAGGTTTTTGTGCATCCTTAAAAGTTTCCTTTTCTCTTTCTATTTTACATAGTCCTTCTACTTCTATAGAAGAAGCTATAGTATTTATCGTCTTTAATAAGTCTAGATTACCTTTAGTGTTATAGGCTTCATCCCATACCCAAAAGGTAAATCTAACATACATCTCTTCGTGAGTTTTAAATTCCTCACTCCAAGTATTTAGTTCCCATAGTTTTACATATGGTAATGGAGCATCTTCTGCTCTGTTAGTATAGTAATCTATACCTTGTTCATTAAATTGCCTAACAAACTCTTTTTGAATATTATCTCTTATAACATCTATCATCGTAATAATCCCTCCAATACATCTATTATCCTACCATTAAGTTTACTCTCTACACTACTGATACCTAAAGCTATTGCATCGTGGCTTCCACCTCTAGCTATTTCATACGATGGATAAGGCTCATCTTGCCAAGGCTTTTGTGCTTCATTATATACCTCACCAAAGATAGCGTATCCACTATCTCTCATTTTAAGTGGAGATGTTTCCCAAGATGCTTTCATTTGTCCTGTATCTACATGAGTGTAAGATGCTATATCTTCCTTTAAGTCTTGAAGTACCTCATTGGCAAGTTGTCTGTACTCCCTTTTTGCACCCTTTAGATTAGCTAATAGACTTCTTAATTCAGAGTCATCAACAGTAAATTTAACTCCTGCCATTACCTTTAACACCTCTGAATTTATATAGGTAGTGTTTTGATTGTGGGTTTCTTACCATGATATGATATATGTTTCCATCGTATTTGAAATAATCTGTAGTAATTGCATCTCTACTATATAGAGTTCCTTCTAAATGTGAAAGACCTTGTCTGTTTTGTAAACCATCCTCGTTTTGAGAAAAGAATATTCTAACATTTGCATATATTGTCTTTGTAGGTACAAAGGTTATCTTACTTCCCCCAAAGTCATCCTTAACCTCAACCCTATTTAGAACTATAACTTTATCTCTACAAACCATTACATCATCCTAAATCTCTTACGATTAGGTGGGGGATTATTAGCTAAAAACCTATCTATATCTTCTTTATATTCATCTAATATACTACTACTATATATGTATTGGATACCTTCGTTAAGTTCAGAGTGTACACCTTCCGACCCTAATAGGTTATATCTAGAACAAGTAAGTTCTATTACTATCCAATGTAATTGTTCAGGTAATTCTTCATACCCTGTATAATTTAGTAACCTACTATATATAATATTGATGATAGATTGTAGTAAGTCATCTCTTGAATCATCATCAGATAAGTTTAATAAGTTCTTAACTTCCTGTAGTATGTATAATGCTATATCTTGCATAATATCACCTACTTCTCTTTAGTAGCTTTCTTTTTAGGACTAGCCTTCTTTGGCTTTTCCTCTTTAGGTGTTACATCTTCTAGTTTAGTTACACCTTGTCTTTCATATCTTCTTAATGCACCTATACCCATAGTACACCTCCTTATAATTAAGAAAAAGAGATAGGAAAATCCTACCCCTTATTCAATTACTCACTTATAGTTACTTTTATAACTTTAGAAGCATCCTTTAAGTATGCAACATAGTGCTTGTCTATAGTTATTATAGTAGACTTGTGTATTATATCTCTGTCAGATTCTATCATAGTATCTCTCTTTAACTCTAATCCTAAAGCACCTGCTCTAACTATTAAAGCCTTGTCGTCTTCTACTGTGTTAGATACAACAACAGAGCATCCCATTATTTCTCCAACTTGTCCTGATATGAACTTTTCACCAGCTAATACTGTTACCCAAGCAGGGTCTTTTCTTAATTGAGCATATCTCTTTGGAGATACGAATAATACTTGTCCTTCGTGAACATCTTCCTTGAAGTGTACTAATGCATCTGCAAGTTCGTCAGCGTTTAATACGTTACCAGCTGTAGAGTGTTGTAAAGTAGTAGTTCCCATTAATACATCGAAACAATCTTTGTTTACTTTGTCTAATATAGCTTCAGCTAATTGCTTTTCACCTTCACCTACTGCATCTCCTAATCCTGATAATACAGCTTCGTCAGTTAATTCTATACCTTTACCGGCTTTCTTAACTTTTACAGAAGTCTTTGTTTGACCCATTTGGCTTATTGGTATTGGTGCTCCTTCTGCAACGTCTTCTGCCTTTCCTATGTATCCCCAAACAGGTATTGTTAAAGTATCTCCTGCTTGACCTTGTAACTCATGTCCTACAACAGCTAATGGAGCGAATTTGAATTCAGCTTCTAATTTTCTTTCAGCGAATGCTCCCATAACTTCAGGATTTATTAATTGTGCTAATTTTGTAGCGTTTGTATTTATTGCCATGTGCAATATCCCCCTTTAAAATTAATATTATTTATACACCCATTAATTGCTTAAACAATTCAGGGTTTTCTTGTGCTAATTGATTTCTTTCTTTGTAAGACATTTTCATAACGTCTTTAACAGTTAATTTAGGTGCTGTATTCTTAACATCTTGTGGTTTAGCACCTGTACCAGCAGTTCTCTTTTTAACTTCCTTTTCAACTAAATCATCTAATATAGATTTGAAAGTAGATACTCCTGTTCTTATAGTTTCTTCAGAGTCATATGATATAAAGTCAGCTAATGCAGTATTTAATCCATTAGCATTTAACTCTGCAAGTGCAACAGCTTTCTTTTCTGCTAACTCTTTTTCCTTTTGTATGTTAGCTATTTGCTGTTCTAACTCTATCATTTTCTTTTGTTCTTCAGTCTTAACATATCCTCTTTTTACTAACTCTTCATTTACAACCTTCTCGATATTGTTAGACTTCCATGTTTCTATTGCTGTAGAAACCTTCTTATCAAACATAGGATTAAGAACTTTTCTTCCTTCCTCTGTTTCCATAAACTTCTTAAAATCTTCTACACCATATACAGGTGCTTGTTTATTATCTTCCATAATGTACCTCCTGTAGTATTCTACCTACAAAATAATTTATTGTTCATATGGTATTAAATGACATCTACATCTTGGATGTCTAGGAAGAGTAGGTGCTTCCTCTATTAAATAAATACCATCGTTATATTCTTCTAATGATTGACATTCAGGGCAAACTCGTCTATCTCCTGCTGTAACATACTGCACATATTTAACCTTGTTTACTTTCATACCATCTAATTCCCCTAATAAGTCCATATGCCATAACTCTGTCCTTATTAGTGTACTATGTCGGTTATTATATTTATCTGCAAGGTCTAATAATGCTACCATCAAGTGAGACTTGTTTACTCCTTTCCTTAATAACTTCTCTAACCCTACTGTAGTTTGTTGATACAGTTGAGCAGAGTTCTTGTTTATCCTCTGTTGGTAATTCATACCACTCCAAGGATACTTGACTTTATCTTTAGCTTTCTTTAAAGGTCTTCTAGTTGCTCCTGTAGTATCCATGTACTTATCTAGATAGTGCTTTTGCATATCTTTAGATAGAGAACTAGCTTCCTTTTGTGATATACCGTTTAAATCTTTTTGGAATTGTTTAAATGCTAGAGATAGTCCGTTTTTACGAGCCATCCCTAGTGTGATTTCATCCTTGTTAGATTTCTTGTATATCTTATTTATCGAAGTTATCAGTTTGTTTATCGCCTTGTTGTACATCTTCTGTACCTCCTAAATCAAACATACCGTAACCTGCTTCCATGTTTTCTTCCTTCTCTTCTCTTAACTTATCTAATGCATATTCTACATCATCTATAAAAGGAAGTAATCCAAGTAACTCTTCATTAGGAACTATACCTTGTAATTGAACTACAGAAGAAACTAAATCTAATAAGTTCTGTGGTATATTTCTAGTGAATGTTGGGTATACTGTAGTTGAGTCGTATTCCTTACCATCTCTTGATAATGCTGTACATATAATCTCTAATCTCTTTTGTATAGCTTGAGTAAAGTGTCTCTCCTTTACAGCAGTTTTACTTTCTAGAGAGTTAAGTTTATATGATATAGCTACACCTGATAAGTTAGAAGCGAACTTCTCGTCTGATATATTAGGTGTCATAGAGAACTTGTGTATATCCTCAACTAACCTCTTCTTTATGTTTTCTATGTGTAGGTCGTTTATATTCTTAACTAACCAAGAAGCATCTCCATCACCATCTACTAACATTACTCTGTTATTTTTCATCTCATTAATCTCTGAAGTTTCAGTTGCTGATAAGTTTTTAAGTAATAGGTATGCATCATTTAAGTAGTTGATATCATTAACCGAGTCTGCACAAGCAACATTATATGCATCTACTAAAGATATAACAGGCTCAAAGTCCCCCATACGGTCTTCGTTTGATATGTACTCTATAACAGGTACTCTACCAAAGTAATGCTCTTGTGGCTCACCTACACGCTCTAATCTACCTTCTAGGTTTCCTATGAAACTGTAGATAAATTTATTAGTATAAACAGTAACCTTATAGATACTTTCAGAAGTCTTTGCATCTATCATATGCTTATAATGTATAGCACATTGCTCTACTTCATCTATATCAGGTGAATAACACATTATCATGTTTTCAGGTGATATCTGTTTAAATCTTAACTCTGAAGTTACATTGTCATACCAATATACTTCAAATCCATGTCCAAACTCTGCACAATATTTAGCTAGTTCGCTATCTACTGAATGCACATGGTTAGCATCTAATATAGGCTGTATTTTATCTAATAAGTTCGCATCCCCTGTATAACTAATAGGTTTACCCATGAAGTAAGCAACAGAGTTGTCCACTATTAGTTTAGGGAAGTTGTGAACTAATTTATTATTTGGTTTATTTGTATCATCAAATGTTCTTTCCAATATAACATGTTTACCTCTGTAGTAGTTATGTAATGTTCTATATGCTTGTGCTATACTAGCATGTGCTCTAACTACAGCAAAGATATCATCCATAGACATTGGATTATCTATATAGAATTTTCTCTCTTTGAAAAGAACAGGCTTTACTGCCGATAATGTTGTAGACATTATATATTCCTCCTTATAATCCAAATGCTGACTTGGATATTGATTTAAGTTTCCATCCTCTAGATAACTCTTCTACTGCATATCTTAATGCATCTAGAATGTGATTGTAATTATCTACAGGTTTATTTATGTATTCGTTGGTATTTTTATCCTTATCCCAACAGTAGTTTTCTAATTCTTGTAAGGTATTTACACATGAAGGATGTACAATAATTTGATATTGGTTAAGATACTGTATACCATTAAGTACAGAGTCTTTACCTTTTCTTGCTGGTTTAATCCTTCTAATACCTGATTTCCTAATCTCTTCTATTGACTTTTGTTCAGCACTATCTGCTGTTATAATCTCTTTACCATAACCTTTCCTAGTTATTACTCTAGCTATTTCATCATTCAGTAGACCTTTTTCATAATGTTCATCAAATATGTATAACTTCCTATTTACTTCATCCACTAGACAAGCTACAAATGCAGTAGGGTCGTTTATGTACCCAAAGTCTAGACCAAATAAAGCAGTAGTGTTTCCTTTTGCATGAACTTCCTTCCAATTAAAGTCTTCTTTTCTCCAATTGTTATAAACAAGTTTAGATAGTGTAGCGAATTCCCCTAATGCATATATCTTATAGTATATAGGGTTTGTCCTTTTCATTTGTTCTAGTGAATCTATGTAAGATTTTGGTAGGAATTTGTTATCATACCATGTAGTATGAACTATGACTGTATCTTCAGGTGTGCCATTCTCAAACCAATGTTTATAACACCAATTAGTTTTACTAACAGGGTTGAAGCATAATGTTATCTGTTGATTTTCAGCCTTACTTCTTAAACGTAGGTTAAGTTGTGTAAAGTCATCTAATGTAATCTCTGTTGCTTCCTCTATCATAATATCGTCTATACCTGAAATAGATTTCAGTTTTTCAGGGTCGTCTATTCCTTTAAATATAATCTTTGATTCATTAGGTAGATATATAGTTAAGGAACTTCCCATAACCTTACAGTAGTCTATAAGACCAAACTTTGTTAAGTGGGTTATGAATTCCTGATAGATAGAATCTCTTAATGAAGCAGAGACCTTTCTTATTACTAGAAGAGTCCTTTTAGGGTACTTTAATAACTTAAGAATTAGCTTTTGACAAACAAAAACTGATTTACCTGACCCTGCACCGCCATAGAATACTGTAAATCTTTCAGTATTATTTAGGTAAGGTAGATAGACCTCATTAAAGTAACTCTTCTTAATATTTAATTTTATATTCATAAAGTTACCTCCTTAAGCTATTACAATACAAGTAGTATATTTTCGTAAATCAGGAACAGCTAAATATACAAACTGTTAATAGCATCTCCATACAACACTACCCTGATAAAGCAATGTATATCATAGATGCATCCCTAAAAAGGGAAACGAGCTATATCGTTAGCCCCCTAAACGGTATTTTGATTATCGGCTCAAAACTACAAAGCACGATTGGCAGAGGTTGATTGAATCGAACAACCATCAATGGTTTTGGAGACCATCGTTTTACCATTAAACTAAACCCCCATGGCGGGAGGTAGTGGAATCGAACCACTAACTACAGAGTCAAATTCTGTTGTTTTACCGTTAAACTAACCTCCTATGTGTAGAAGAGGAAGTGATTAGTCTTCTTCTATTTCTACATTTATAACAACTTCGTTTGAAGTTTCTATCTTTTCTGTGAATAGTGCATACCTCTTACCTAAAAGTTCAGCACAAGCAATTCTATCTCTAGGTATGAATGGTCTAGAAGCATCTACAGCTTCATAATCATTTCTCATAACTGCTGTTAAGAATTGCAATACTTCATCCTGACTAGCTATAAGACCATTGTCTTTAGATGCCATACGATACTGAAGATAATTCATTATCCTCTCGTCTCTTAACCATGACCATGCCATGCATCTAGCAGAATGTCTTTGTAGGTTAGGTTTAACAGCTAATATTGATTCAGTACCATTTAGCGTGATAAGGTATGTATCAGCGAACTCTCGCTCTTGTGGATTAAGTCCAAATTCATCTCTTACTGCATTATTACCAAGTTTAGCCATATAACCACCTCCCATATATCGTATTAATCACTTCCACTCACCCTTATACTGACCACTTTTACTAAACATTGTGTCGTTTTTTAATAAAATAATTTTTTTTTATTTTTTGTATAAAAAGTGTTGACATGGAAATAATATTGAGTTATAATATAAATATATTAATAATATATTAAATAAATAATATATAAATATTATTAATAAATAAAGTAATACCGAAGGTATTACTAGCTATACGAAGTATAGCTCTAACTAAATAAAGAGTTTATATAATCATTTCCACTCAAACTTGATTATGTATCTCTGAACTTTGATAATTGAATAGGGGGAATACATATGAGTAATATTCATTTCAATCACTATCGTAAAGGAGTAGTATGTCTTAATTACAACGTTGTGTATGAAAGTGCTACTTTGGCAAGTAAACTAACAGGATGTGTTAGAACTTCTATCGTGAAGTGTTGTACAGGTGAAAGAGATACTTGCTATAACCATTTAGGAATTAGGTTACGTTGGATGTACCTTTCAGACTATGTTAAACTTCATGGATTAGACCGTACATTGGAGTTAAACTACATAGACCGATTAGATTACATAGAGGAGGTACAAGATGCGAAACTTAAATTTTAAGACTAACAAAGTTGTATGTTTAGACTACAACAAGATTTACGAAAGTGTTTCACTAGCTAGTAAACTAACAGGATGTTGTCGTCAATCAATTACTAAATGCTGTATGGGTAAACTAAAAGGTTGTTACAACTATTTAGGTGGTAAGTTACGTTGGATGTATCTTGATGATTATATTCAGATACATGGAGAACAAGCAACTCTAGAACTTCACTCAACAAGTTCTGATTTTTATTAAAATTCATTTCTAAAAATATAATACATTTCTTGGGGGAGAAACAAATGATAAGATTAAAAATAACAGATGAACAAATCGAGTATGCTACTTATTTAGTGAATAATTGTAACTATGGCAGAAGAGGTAAGTTTGATGGTGATAAGTCCAAGCAGTTAGTTGGGATGTTAGCACAAACGGTACTAGCAGATTATTTAAAACAACCAAGACCTGATACATCAGAAGGATTCGATGGAGGTTACGACTACATAATAAACAATAAAAAAGTTGACGTTAAGTGTATGGCTAGAAAAGGATATATGATAGGTAATTATGTCCATAATCTAATAGCTTACCAAAAGAACTATGACGTTGACTACTACATATTTACTAGTTTAAATACTACTACAAATGAGTTAGAAGTTTGTGGAGTGATAAATAAAGAAAAATTCTTTAGTATGGCTAGTTTATTTGAAAAAGGTACAGTTAGATATAAAGGTAAAACAGCATTTACTTTAGAAGCACCTACATATGAACTAAAGCAATATAAATTATTTTTAGTAGGAAATGTTGATGATGTTGTTGACATACATACCAAAATAAGGTAATATACATATTAAGGAGGTTATATATGACTGTACAAGAACTAATACACTTATTAGAGCAAATAGAAGACAAAACAAAAGAAGTTAGAGATGGTGAGTATGGAGATTCAATAGAAGCTATATTTGAATTTGACACTTGCGTATACATATAAGGAGGATTTATATGAAAGTGGAAGATAAATTCAAGATAATATGTTTAAGTTGTGGTAGTGAAGTTGTATCTATTAGAGAAGATATAGGCTACGACTATGACGAGTGTCCGTACATACATGGTTACTATTTAGAGTGTAACAGTTGCAAAGAACATAATTTATTTTAGGAGGAACAGATATGCAAGTAGAATTAGATTTGGTAAAAGAACTTTTAATGGTATATGATTCTGTAAAACAAGGATATATAGAATCAAGTAATTTATCGGCTGATTTGAATTTAAAAGATGCAATGGCTAGATTAGAGGTATTAATAAATATATTAAATTAAAGGGAGAGTAGTAGAATGAAAGTAGAAATAATAAACAAAGAACAAGTAGAACAATTAATGCCTATTTGGGGAGAAACAGCTTGTATATGTTATGATACACCTACAAAGTTTAAAAATGGAGTAGCTAAAACAGTATTAAGTACAGGACACTTTAGTGGGTCTAGAGGACAATACATATATTTTAAAATAGAAGATGTTCCAAGAAGTTTAGCAGACCAAATGGCTAGACATTCAGTAGGTACAGCAGTTAATATGCAATCATTCAGATATGTTAAGATGGAAGACTTTACATATTATACACCATCTTTAATAGAGAAGTATCCTGAAGCTAAAACTATATACGAGGATACAATGGAAGTTATTAAACATAACTACAATGAGATAGTGGGTATATTAAATGAAAAGGGTATAAAAGGTGAGAAAGCTAATCAATCAGCTAGAGGTATTCTTCCTATGAACACTAATACAAAGTTAATAATGGCATTTACATTAGAAGCATTAATGAACTTTATGGAGAAAAGATTATGTGTTAGAGCAGAAGAACATATCCGTAAGTTAGCAAAGCTAATGAGGGATGAAGTAGTAAATATAATACCTGAATTAGAGGATAAATTAGTTCCAGCTTGTGAAGCTAAATTATGGTGTCCAGAGGGGAAAATGTGTTGTGGTAAGTACCCAACTAAAGACCAGCTAAAAGAGATATTAAACAGCCACAAGAAATAAAAGAGTTGATGCAGAGAAGGATTAGACAGGTTCTAGTGCATTCCTGCATCTACTATGAATATGATATGAATATAATTCCTGATTACGAGTATGATAGGATGGGGAGAGAGTTGGTCGAACTAATTAAGAAATATCCACAATACTTGAAGGAATTGGAGTTTGGGATTGATTTTATAAAGTATGTTGATATGCCATCAGGGTTTAACCTACCGTATAGGCATCCTGATATAATGAGAAAGGCTCAACAGTTACTAAAAATTAGGGGGATGTTATA
>JBJEXV010000028.1:34644-37394 GCA_051886175.1 Candidatus Coprovivens sp.
ATATTGACAGACAATTCCCTTCTATGGTAATATATAACTGTAGAAAGGAAGGGTCAATATGAAAAAGACTAAAGCAATGTTATTAAAAGAGTTTAATAAAATACAAAAAGATTATTTAAAAGCTGTTAGAGAAGGTCGTGTAAAAGAAGCACAAGAGATATTTGATGCTAGACTTGCTTTAAGGGAATCATTGAGGAAGGTGGATAAGAGTTATGACAAGAGAAGATAAGTGGTATGTATTAGGATTAGTAGTATTAACTTGTGTGATGACGTTAGTTATGCAAGAGATTACTGCTAGAGATGTAGAGAAAAGATTATTACATATAGAAGGTGGAATTAACACACAAAACTTTTTATTGGAGGAGTTGTTAAATGATTAAGTTTTTGATGTACTTTACAATATCTACTTGGGTATTAAGTGGATTATTTGTACTAATAATGGTAAGATATGCTAAAAATAAAGGAGAATGGTAAAATGGGAAATAAATTATTAATAGGTGTAATGACATTTATAACGGTGATATCTACAACTATAGCTATTACAGCTTCTATAAAGGTAGTAGAGTTTAAATCGAATATAATAACTCTAGAAGAGAAGTTAGCTAATACAGAGAGTGCTAATGAAGTATTAGTAGAACAACTAAAACAGATAATTGGGGGTAGGTAATATGAGTAACTACGTTTTACGTTGGCAATATGGAGTGTTTGCAGGAGACACTAGAACACACTATACTTATGGAAGTTTATCTATGTTAAGACATAAAGCTGAATCTCTAGCAAAAGACGACAAAGTAGTATATATTACTATAGATAAGGTTGTTGAAACTATAAAAGATACTAGACTTCAAACAGTAGAGTCGTTAATATAAGTACTATTAATAGGAGGAAGATAAAATGAATATAGTAGAAGCTATGGAGTATGTAAATCAAGGTAAAGAGATTAGTTTATATGGTAAGGTTATTAAAATGAACAGTAATGGTAACCTAATGAGAACATATTACAGAGATTTCAAAGTAAAAGCAGAAGAGCTGTATACACCTTCTATGGAAGATATGTTATCAGATGATTGGGAACTAGTAACAACGGAGATACCTAATGGAGCAGTAATTAGAGTACATGAAACAGATTTAGTAGTACATGAAGGCTATAGAGGTAGAAAATACCTAATAGATACATATAATCATAAAGTAATATTTGAGTATGAGAATGAAGACCTTATGCTAATAGATATAGATAGAAGAGGTGGAGAGTTAGTTTGGTGCTAACCTCCCTAACAATTAATGCTAGATACTAAAGGAGAGAAGAGATATGAACTTAATAGAAGCATTACAAAAATGGAACAAGGTTACTAATGATGGAGGAATGTCTTACTTTACCACTAATAGTGAAGGTACTATAGTATATCACAGAGAAGGGTGTGGAGGAGGTTTCCAGCCTACACTAGAGTTATTTAACAGTACAGATTGGGTTGAGTATATAGAGCCACTAATATTACCTAGAAGGGAAGAGGAATATTACTACATAGATGGGTATGATGAACTTGTGGTAGCTACCGATAATGATAGTTGGGCTGATGAGAGACATTTTGATTCTTATAATTACACACCAAACGTACAACTAATTAAATACATTAAGGATAAACAATTTATCCAAAGAGTTTATATAGTATTAAATTACCTAAATAAAGATAATCCTGATAAAGAGATATTAATATCAGAGTATATCAATGATAACTATAAAGAGATTATAGATAGAATAAAAGTATATGAGTTGAGTAACAATTTATAGGAGGTATATAATATGTATAAAGTAAAGAACATAGCAATACAAAATGGAGAATTAATCCAAAGGATGGTTAAGGAGTGGATAGAATCAAGAGACCATATATCAATAATAAGTGTAAACATATGGTGCAATGTGGAATCTAATAGACATTATGCAACTATAATATATAGAGAGGTGCAGTACGTTGGGTAAATTAACTTGTGAGGATATAAAAGATTACATACTAGATGTAAGCGTAGATACAGAAAACTTAAGAGATTATGAAAAGGAATACTATAATGATATATTAGATGCAACCATAAAATATATACAAGGTAGGACTAGATATAGAATGATACACAATAAGAGGTAGTCTAAATGACTATCTTTTTTTTTGTATAGAAAATACTGACCGATTTAAAGCGATTTTAAGCCCCCTCTAATTAGCTAATATACCTATAGTATACCTAACAATATAGAATCTCTTATACTAACAAATAAAGAGATATAATACTATAAGAGATATATAACATAAAGAGATAGTGTAATAAAAGAGATACCATATAAATAGAAAGCCCCACATTATTAGCCCCCAATATAAGAGTACCCTGTTTAAAATAGCCCCCAACCATAAGACAGGTAACCCCATCTTATTTTAAGAGCATATATAATCAGGAGTACCCCTTTCCAAAATAGTGTGCGAGTTATATTTTACACTCGAAGTGAGAATGGTTATCAAATAGAAGGAGCCCCCTTATTGAGAATGATTATCGCCCCTTATTGAGAATAGTTATCACTTGAAGCTGGTTATTATTTGTGTGTTTTATTATATGATAATTATTATTATTTATTAATATATGTTATGTGATAATATGTTGTAATTATTACTTGTGGATATGTGGATAAGTCTGTGGATAAGTAAATGTTAATTTGTGGATATTTTTATTTTATGTTTATGTACATGGTATTACATTATAGCCCCTAT